>JBFLZS010000006.1:0-80990 GCA_040756135.1 Nitrospirota bacterium | reverse complement strand
GACATTATTCAGAAAATCTCCCCCCTCCCCTCTTTGCCAAAGAGGGGCATTATTCCTCCCTTTGGAAAAGGGAGGGTAGGAGGGATTTCTTAAATCAATGTATACATTATTTTGAGACTGTTAATAAATAATGCAGGTGTTGTGAAAAAATTTGGTTCTTTCGTAAAAAAGTTGAAAATCATAAATGACTGGATTCCCGCTCCCCGCTTAAGACCTGCGGGGACAGGCTTCGCGGGAATGACAAACTGCTTACAATTAAAAACGTCATTCCCCGACCCCCGATTACAACCTTCGAGGGCAGGCTTGATCGGGGAATCCAGAAGCCTTTTCAACTAAAATACGAAAGATACAAAAATTTATTTTTCGATACCTTAGTGTACCTTTAACGAATGGGATAACGAATATTTTTATCAATAGAACATATAAAAATATTTTCGATAATTCATCAGTTAAATAAATTTTTGAACAATGTCTGCATTATTCGGGTTAAAAACTCCTTTGCTAAGATGTTACCTGTCTTTTTATGTCCTCTGCAATGGCCCTGCCTAATGTGGGAACCTTTGAGATTTCCTCAACTGTTGCACTTTTGATATCTTTTAGACCCTGGAATCCTGAGTTATAAAGGTTTCTTGCCCTTACCCTTCCTATCCCGCGCAGACTGACAAGCTCAAGGAGTTCTTCCTTGACGCCATATTCGACCCTTACCCTCAATTGAGAAATACTCTTCAGAGTTTCCCTTATATTAAAGAGTCTGGCTATCTCAGAGGCTGAATAAAGGAGCCAGTCAGAAAGTTCAATCAGTGTCCTCAGGTCGCCGGGTCCTATGCCAAAGTGTCCAACTATATTATCCTCCGGGTTTTCAAGTATCCACTGCATCAAAGTAGAGGCGGTCTTTAACTCAGAGAGTATCTCATCAGAAGGATATTTTTCTTCATCAGGGATTAAGAGGCTGTCGGAATGTGCATAAAAAATATCGAGCATTTCATTTCTGTCTTTTTTCCTCAATGTGAGGACCATCATATCGGGTGTGCGGGCTACCATATGCAGTAGAGCGAATGTCTCTTTTTCCTTCGGATCACGCAGGGCATCTCTAAGTATTACCCCTGTCAATGGATCTATATACAGCTCGGAGATGCGGCGGCCAAAACTTGTGGCAAGAAGATTGCCTTTTTTAAAGACTATCATTCCTTCTTCCTCAAGAAATTCGATTATCTTATCAGTTATGGGGGTGAGGTATGCAGTCCCTTTCTGATGTGCAAAGAATGTATTTTCAAGAAAATCCATTAACTCCGCCCTGTTTCTTGTAAAAACACCTGCTATTGATGCAAGGATATGGGTTCTCAGGGCAGATTCGTTAGCAAGCTGGGAGTCTATTTTTTCAGGCTCTCCCTTGATGTAATTTTCAAAGAGATATCTTTCGTCTTTGTTATTTCGAGCTATGAGGACTGCTTCTCCGTAGTTGTCAAAACCGGGTCTTCCAGCCCTTCCTGCCATCTGTTTTATCTCGATGGTCGGTATGGGCTTAATTCCACGTCCTGATTCATATCTCCACCAGTCCCTGATAATAACCCTCCTTGATGGAAGATTCAGACCCATTGCCAGTGTCGTAGTTGCTCCTATCAGCTTTATCCTGTTAGCCCTGAAGGCATCCTCTATGAATTTTCTCTGTGAATAGTTGATGCCTGCGTGGTGGAATGCTGTCCCTTCGTTTACACATTCGGCAAGTTTTTTACAGATACGTGTTGGCTCAGGTGACACTGCCAAGACCTGAGTGGATAATTTCTCGAGGTATTCCTTTTCATCCGACGAGAGGAGGGTTGATATATGTTTTCCTGAAGTTCGGGCAACTGCCTCTGCTGCCTTCCTTGTATTTACAAATATCAATGCCTGCCCGCCTTCCCTCATGGTCTCGATGGCAAGGTCAACTACATCTAATTTACTCTCTTTAGGTATCCACCTTGAAGTGCCATCATTAAAGATTGCAGCACCATTGAAATATACACCCTCTTTCAGGGGCACCGGCCTCCACTCTGATTGTACGAGCCCAGCCCCAAGCCAGTCTGAAATCTCACATGCATTAGGGATTGTTGCGCTAAGTGCTATAAGCCTGATGTCCGGGTTCACATACCTCAAGCGGGTAAGGACAATCTCAAGGGTTGGCCCTCTATGGGAATCTCCAAGAAGGTGTATCTCGTCGGCTACAATAAGGTTTATGTCCCTCAGCCATGAAGCACGGTGTCTTATGAGAGAGTCCATCTTCTCATTTGTAGCTATGATAAGGTCTCCTTCATGAAGCCATGGCTCGGTGCTGTCATAATCTCCTGTACTCTGCATAACCCTCATGTTTATTTTTCTATACTTATTTCTGAAGTCTTCGTATTTCTCCCTCGCAAGAGCCCGCAAAGGCACAAGATATATAACCTTCCCGCCAGTCTCAAAAAATACCTTCAATGCAGCCATCTCTGCAATCAGGGTTTTGCCTGAAGCGGTTGGGGCAGCCACTACAAACGAATCCTGCTTTTTTAATAGACCTGCCTCCAAAGCAAGTATCTGGGGCGGATAAAGCTCTTTTATTCCTGTAGAAGACAGGGCCTCTATTAAATGCGGAGAGCCGCCGTAGTCTTTTAAATCTCTTAGTAGCATAGGTTTATTATCGCACAGGCTTATAAAAATATAATCAATATATTAAGGAGTTCATAAGTAATGCCTTATTATTGAAAAATCTCCCCTCGCCCCTCTTTGTCAAAGAGGGGAATTACACACCCCTGCACCCCTCTCAAGAGGGGACTTTCCCTCCCTTTGGCAAAGGGAGGTTAGGAGGGATTTTGTAATCAATGTCTTTATATTTATACTTATGACTTTATTAATAGCTGTTGTTTCTATAGACAGTGATTTGATAAACTTTCCCATGCCAACTAATTATATACCTGCCCCAAATACTTTAGAAAAAAAAATATATCAATTGATTATAGGCAGGCTTGATGGAGAGGGTATCCATTCGGGGTCTTATCAGGAAAAGATTTTCGAACTCGTAAAAAAGGGTATCGGTGGATTTATAGTCTTTGGTGGTAAAAAAGACGAAATAAAGTATTTTATTAATAAAATCCAGTCAATATCAAAGATACCCCTTTTTATTGCATCGGACATCGAACATGGGGTGGGACAGCAAATAAAGGATAGCACCATATTCCCATGCCAGATGGCTCTGGCAGCAGCAATTGATAAAGATAGACCTGAAGATGTTTCAATCCTCCAGTATGCAATAAAGGCTATAGCAGATGAAGTGAAGGATATAGGAATAAATATGCCCCTCATCCCCGTTCTGGATGTAAATCTAAATCCTGATAACCCGATTATCTGTACGAGGGCATTCTCTGACGATCCCGAAGATGTGGCATGGTTTGGCTCACAATATATAGGAATTTTAGAGAATTCAGGACTCATAAGCTGTGCCAAGCATTTTCCAGGACATGGAGACACAGCCATAGATTCCCATATCTCACTTCCCGTTATAGATAAATCTTATGATGATTTAATGAGTGTAGATATATTGCCATTTAAAGAGGCTATTAATACCGGGGTCAGCAGTATCATGATTGGACATCTGAGTATCCCGGCCATTGATTATAAACCTGCAAGCTTGTCAGGGAAGATAATTACCGGCATATTGAGGGAAAAGCTAAGATTTGATGGTCTAATACTAACTGATGCCCTGAATATGAATGCCCTGAAAAACATCGAAGATGTCCCCGTAAAATGCATAAAGGCAGGGGCTGATATATTGTTGCACCCTTTGAATGTTGATCTGACCGTTAAGGAAATACTATACGCAGTTGAATCAAAAGATATTGCCCGGGAACAGATAGATGCAGCAGTAAAGCGAATTTTAAAGACAAAGGTAAACCTTCTAAATACAACTACCACCTTAGAAAGGGGGGAATTAAAGGGAGGTAAGATTGATTATCAAAGGCACAAAATGCTTTCATCACAAGTTACTGCTATGTCTGTAACACTTGTAAAAAGTACACCTGGTCTACTGCCAATTTTAGATGAAAGCAAGATTCATGTCGTACTTGCAGGTGACGATAAATTTTTTGATTCATCCCCTTTCAGGAGTTATTTCAAGGACGTCTCTATAATTAATGACTCAAATCCCCCCTCACCCCCCTTTGGAAAAGGGGGGCAAGAGGGGATTTTAAAGGAGGATAGGTTGCGATCGTTAGATGGCACAGTTACATTTGCCATATTTACAAGCATAGCTGCGTGGAAGGGGAGTTCGGGGAATGAAAAGGATCGGATTAATGAACTTATCAAAGATGCGAAAAATTCCATTGTCATCTCCTTTGGAAGCCCCTACGTTTTACGCGATTTTAATGCGGCTGATATTCTTGTTGCTGCATACGATGCGACAGAGCAGGCACAAAAGGCTGTCATAAAGTGTTTAATGGGAGAAGAAGATTTTAAAGGCCGGCTTCCTGTTAGACTGAACCTTTAACCCGAATTATGCAAGGTTTGTTATAAAACCTACATGTCAGTACAAAGGATTATAAAAAGGTCATGCACTCCCCCTTTGGAAAAGGGGGATGAAGGGGGATTTTAAGAATAAATGGTTACATTTATAATTCATAAAATCTCCCCTCACCCCTCTTTGCCAAAGAGGGGTATTTTAGTGTCAATATCGACTATCGACAATTTATATTTTCCCCAGGATACTAATAAATAATATGAAACTTGATATTTCCCATTATCTTCAGGTATTCCGAAGCAGGAGTATTGCTGTTATAACATTTCTTGGCTTTTCCTCGGGTATCCCTTTAGCGTTGACCGGTGGAACTTTACAGGCATGGATGACTGTAGCTGGCGTTGATATTCGTACAATCGGAATATTCGCACTTGTAGGATTACCATATACGCTTAAGTTCTTATGGTCACCGCTTATGGATCGTTTTGTGCCTCCCTGGCTCGGAAGACGCCGTGGCTGGATAATCATTACCCAACTCTGTCTTATTCTTGGTATCTCTGCGATGGCCTTCAGTTCCCCACAGCAACTTCCCCTGATAGTAGCTGTTCTTGCCCTGATAGTTGCCTTCACCTCTGCCTCTCAGGATATAGTGATTGACGCATACCGCACTGATGTTTTACATGAACGGGAACGAGGAGTAGGGGCTGCAGTGTTTGTCATGGGCTATCGCATCGCAATGCTTGTTTCGGGTGCACTGGCACTTATTTTATCTGATCATATCGGTTGGCAAAATACATATTTATTAATGGCCAGTGTAATGGCAGTAGGAATAATATCAATACTTCTGGGATCTGAACCAGAAGGGGGAATAGTTCCTCCGCATAGCCTTCAAGAGGCTGTATTGGGACCTTTAGAGAATTACTTTAAACGAAACTCTGCCATAACATTGTTATTTTTAATAGTGCTCTATAAATTAGGAGATGCCTATGCAGGTACCCTGACCACTGCGTTTCTTATCAGAGGGATAGGTTTTTCTGTAAGCGAGGTAGGTACTATAAATAAGGGGCTCGGTTTTGCCTCACTGATTGTAGGTGCGATTTTTGGTGGCACCTTGATGGTACGGCTTGGACTTTTTCGTTCCTTGCTGGGTTTTGGCGTATTACAGGCGGTGTCCAATCTGTCATTTATGTTTTTAGCATGGATGGGTAAAAGTTATGGGATGTTGGTTTTTGCAGTCGCCTTTGAAAACATGGCCGGTGGCATGGGCACCGCAGCCTTCGTATCACTCCTTATGGCAATGTGCAATCATCGCTACACCGCAACACAATATGCACTGCTATCATCCCTTGCTGCTCTCGGCCGGATTTTTATAGCTCCCACATCTGGCTATCTGGTTGAATCAATAGGCTGGCCTGGTTTCTTTTTTATAACCTTTCTCACTGCCCTGCCAGGATTGTGGCTTTTGTGGTGGCTGCGCAATGAAGTTTCGGATTTGAAAAGTTAGATACCATAGGTTCAAGAGTTTTTTTGGAAATGCAAAGATGTTGATAAAAAAGCAAAAAATGTTGAATATTACTTTGCAAATGAGTTGATTTTATTTTGTATGGTATGTTATAAAAACAAAGTTTCTTTTCCTTAGAAAGGGCTGAAAATAACAACAAGGAACGTAGATTTATTAATCAACGTTCCGAGGAGATATGTTGAATGAATGTATATGAAAATATCGTTATTCTAAATGCGACACTTAGTGATGAAGAAGCTGAAGCAGCCATTACAAAGATTAAAGAACTTATTGCAGGTCAAGGGGGAGAGGTACTTAAGGTAAACATCTGGGGAAGGAAAAAGCTTGCTTACGAGATTAATAAACAGAAAAAGGGTTTATATGTGCTTTTATATTATAAGATACCACCTGCGAGTATCAAAAAGATAGAGGGATTCTACAAAGTCTTTGACGCTGTACTAAAATATATAATCCTAAAGCTCAGCACTAAACAGGTACATGATCTTGAAAAGTTTGAGGCTGTTTCAGAGCCTGCGGAGCAGAAGAGCGAAGTTTAGATGTACAACAAAATAATACTCATAGGCAACCTTACAAAAGATCCCGAACTGAGGTATACCCCACAAGGTACGCCTGTGGCCTCTTTCAGGCTTGCGGTAAACTACAGGTATAAACAGTCTGATGAGATGAAGCAGGAGACAATGTTTATAGATAATGTGGTTTTCGGGAAACAGGCAGAATCATGCAGTAAATATCTTAACAAAGGAAGTTCAGTGCTTGTTGAGGGCAGACTCCAGGAAAGAAGATGGGAATCTAATGGACAGCAAAGGAGTAAGTTTGAGGTCATTGCGCAATCTGTAAGGTTCCTTTCAAGGAGGGGAGTTAGCCAATCCGCTGATGTGGACACCTCAATGGGGGAAGGCGATATTGTTCCACCTGAGGAAACTACAGATTTAGAGCCGTTTTGAAAAATGAAACATTCATGTCTCAAAGAGACACAAAGGACGATGAAAATTTGTAATCCCCCCTAACCCCCCTTTAGAAAAGGGGGGTTAGGGGGGATTTGAGTATTTTTAGGTAAAAATTTGAGAGAAGGGAGTTAACTTGCAACAGAAGAGATTTCAGAGAAGAAAGTTTTGCAGGTTCTGTTCTGAAAAGATAGAGTACATAGATTATAAAAATATCAAGGTCCTCAAGAGCTATCTTACTGAGCGGGGAAAGATACTTCCCGGAAGGATGACAGGTACCTGTGCAAGACATCAGAGAGAACTGACCGAGTCTATAAAGCGGGCAAGGAATATAGCATTGCTTGCCTTTGCGGAAAAATAGGATGAGGATCCCGAAGTCATGGGTTCCTCTCTTAGCAAAAAAGATAGCAGACAATATCATATCAAAAGAACTCGTTAAGCCGACCATACCTATCAAAAAGCTCCTGTTAGAGATAGAAGATCTCATCCTGTATGAACTTACCTTAGAGGACAGGCTGAATGAAGAGGTCAGAGAATTGTTAAAAAGACATTCCTCTGAAATAGAGCAAGGCCACTTAGACTACAGGAAGCTTTTTGAACTCACAAAGCATAAATTGGTAAAGGAAAGAAACCTCGTTTTATGATGCTCTCTGATGAGAAGATCGTACACCTGAGCCATATGCTCCTCAAAGGGCTCATAGAGAAGAGACTTGTTGAATTAATCGAGGAAGAAGGCAAGGTAAGGGCTGAGATTAAAAGAACCATTATATCGGAACTGAAGGTAGGTGAAGTGATCGATTCAGTTGTCAGGAGGAAACTTCAGTCATTTTCAAGAAAGATAGCCGAGGGAAGTACTGAGTGGGAAATCCTGTACAGGAAATTCTTCAAGGAAGAGGAGGTAAAAAGAGGCAGGGCCTCTGGTTAAAAAGGGGCATCCCTTTTTTACTTCTCTTTCTCACCTATCTTGGACTGCTCTTGGAATTTCCTTTAAAGAGAAGGGGCCTCTGGTTCCTCTTCAGTTCTTCTACAATTTTTCTCTATGTCATCCTCTATATATTAAGAAAAGATAAGAACTATTCTATTGAATTCCTCTTCTCTCTCCTGATGCTCATTGCAGGTTCAGCACAGGCATTTGCCATACCCTGGCTCAGAATGGTCTATTTCCCGTTTATTTTATATCTAACAGCATTCTATGGACTAAAAACCATAGTCTCTCTATTGCTATTAATCCCTTTTCTTGAGCTGAGTAATTTTATGAATGGAGAAAAACTCATTGAAGAAATAACATTTATTGTATTTCTTGCCTCAACTGCAATCCTATCTTTGTTCCTTAAAGACAAGATGAAAAAAACAAACAAATCCCCTACCCCTTTTTTGCAAAGAGATAATCCCCCCATCCCCCCTTTACTAAAGGGGGGTGAGGTGGGATTATTTATTAAAGGAGGACTAAAGGGGGATTTTAAAGAAGGGACGGCGGGATTAGATGAGATAAAGTCTTTTAGTGATGAAAAGGGTATATCTCATTATCTTGGATCTATGTTTAGACCAGATGAGGAGATTAAAGAACTCCTCATGGTTGCAAAAAATATTATATTCGCTGATTCTGTAAATCTCTTCGTGAGTTCAGGTGGTAGCCTGAGATTGAGATGTTCCACAGAGGAATCAGACGGCATCATACCTTCGGATGAGGGTCTTATATATTTCTGCATTAAAGATAAAAAACCTCTTATTTTATCCGATATAGGTAGAAAAAAAATTGACGTTGGCTATCTAAAGAAAGACAAGTTTTCTTCTTTAGTTGCAGTGCCTGTGATGGATGGTAACTTCCCGCTCGGCGTTGTGGTTGCTGACAGTGCGAGGTTTCATGCATTCACCACTGCTGATAGCGATACACTTCAGATGTTCTCAAAACAGATTATGAGGATACTCCGTAGAGAACGTGTCTATCCACAGATATATCGTTCTTATACCACTTTGAAGGTTTTGAATGAAGAGAGTTCAAAACTGCTCACATCACTCGATGTGGATGTTATAGTACAAAGCTTGATAGAAGGTGCATATAGGATTGTAGCCTCAGAGATTATCTTCTTTATGGCAAAAGGGAAGGAATTCGAGATATTACATCAGATAGGACTGCCACCTCGTGAGAAGAAGGTTTTTAATCTTAAGGGCACTTTACTCGATATAGTAGTGAAAAATAAGGAGCCTTTCTATCTTTCCGATGTTAGAGATTATCGTGCTCCAATCATGCCTTTCAAAACAGATAATATAGGCTCTGTCTTTGCACTGCCACTGCTTTATGAGAAGGATCTCTTAGGCATACTTACATTCCTTTCAGAGAAAACGAATGCATTAAACCCTTACCAGATCGAGCTTCTCGAGGTCTTAGGTAATCAGGCGTCAACATCCATTGCAAATGCAAGATTTCATGCGGAGATAGAAAGGCTGGCCATAACAGACGGGCTTACAGGCATCTTCAACCACAGACACTTCCAGGAAAGACTATCACAGGAATTCAGTCGCCTTGAGAGGTTCTCTGAGCCCCTGTCAATACTTATTTTAGATATAGACAACTTTAAAGATATAAATGACACCTATGGTCATCCGGTAGGGGACTCGGTGCTTAAGGCTGTTGCAGATGTGATCAAAAAAACCATAAGAAATATTGATATCTCTGCCAGGTATGGTGGTGAAGAGTTTGCGGTAATCCTTTTGAACACAGGAGCACGCGGTGCGTTGAATATGGCGGAGAGGTTAAGAAAGGCCGTGATGGATAAAACGTTTTCTGCTGAAAATAAAACCTTTAGGGTTACTGTCAGCATCGGGATATCTACATGCCCTGATGATGGTAAAAGAAAAGAGGAACTTATTGAAAGGGCTGATAAGGCATTGTATCACGCAAAGAGAACAGGAAGAAATCGCAGCATCCTCTGGAGCGAAATTAACGGGCAGAGTTAATTTTGAATTGCTTTTTTTCTTAAAGTTTCTCGAAATATATTCCGATAAAAAAATATGAGGTGGGTACTGCATATAGCTGTCTATGTGGTAGATCTTCTGTGGGGATTAAGTCATAAAAAGAAGGAAGAGCCCTCAATCTATGATGATGAATTTTTTGGGTATGAGGCACTCTCTTCTCAATGTTATTGCCATGACTTAGCTCCCAAAAACAGCGGGACCATTCAAGGATGAGATGGGCTCCGTTGATGTAAAAGAATTTATAAAAGGTCTTTATTCGCTGCCAACTATTCCAGCCTTGATGGGAAAGATATTTTCCGTCCTCAAGGATGAGGATACATCAACTCGGGAACTTTACAGATTGATCTCCCATGACCAGGCACTGGCAGAAAGGGTTGTAAGGGTTGCGAACTCCACCCTTTTTGGACATTCAGGAGATATAAAAGACATAAGACAGGCCATAATATTTCTCGGCTATGAGAGAATAAAATCCATAGCCATCGGGTTGACCATTATATACATATTCCCTGGTTATGGTTCATTTAATATTAAGAGGCTCTGGAGCCATGGGTATGAGGTTGCACTTCTTTCTGAAGTCATTTCAGAAAGAATATGCATGACATGTCCGAGGGAGTGCTTTCTATCAGGTTTGCTCCACGATATCGGAAGGATTATCTTTTACAGGATGGATCGCAAAAGATTTCTTGAGATTAAAAATAGAGATGAAATGCTTGAAAGGGAAAAAGAGATCTTCGGCTGTACTCATGCAGATGCAGGCGCATGGTTTGCGTTAGAAAGTAATCTTCCATCTGAAATCATCTCGGTAATAAAATTCCACCACAAGCCTTCACTGGCAATTGAATATAAAGATTCTGTTTCGATTGTGTCTCTTGCAGAGGCCTTGTCCAGCAGGTTTTCCCCAGGAGCAGAAAATGATGGGATATGGACGGAGGAGCATGATATACTTCTTATTGAATTTTCACTTACGGATGATGATATATTATTCTTTGGCGAAAGGTTGTGCGCAGCACAACATGAAATAGAAAGTTTCTTTTCATGAAAAATTCATATCCTTTTTATCCAGCACCCCCCTCACCTTTTTAAGGAGATCATGAGGCGAAAAGGGTTTCATGACAAAATCTAACCCGTTTTCCATGACCCCTTTTTTATGGATAATTTCCGCAGGATAGCCACTGATGAAAACAACCTTAACATCGGATCTAATCTTTTTTATCGCTTCGTAGACCTCTTTCCCGTTCTTCTTGGGCATGACTACATCAAGTATAAGAAGTTGAATCTCCTCTCTGTTACCTTTCTTATTGAATTTCTGTATCGCTTCCTCTCCATCCACTGCTTCTATTACCTTATAACCCGACTCTGTAAGAATCTCCTTTGCGGCCATCCTCACCTCGGCATCATCCTCCACCAGAAGGATTGTCTCTGTGCCTGTTCCGAGGGCAGAAACGGCTTTTGACCTTGTCTTTTCAACCTTTGCCCTGATCAAAGGCAGATATATATTGAAAGTCGAGCCTTTCCGGGGCTCGCTATAACAGGTGATATAGCCATTATGCTGCTTGATGATTCCGTATACCATTGCAAGCCCGAGGCCGGTACCCTTTCCCACGTCTTTAGTTGTAAAGAACGGATCAAAGATCCTCTTTCTCGTCTCTTCGTCCATGCCTATACCTGTGTCTGAAACTGTCATCGCGGCATATTCGCCTGCCTCTCCGTACCCGTGAACCTTTATGAATTCATCTCCTATCTCTTTAATGTCTGTTCCTATGGTCATAGTGCCTCCGTCAGGCATCGCATCCCTTGCGTTGGTGGCAAGGTTCATCAATACCTGCTCTAATTGATCTGCATCTGCCATGACCACTAAATCCCTATCGGCAAGGTAAGTCTTCAGTTCGATATCCTCGCCAATGAGCCGCATAAGGAGGTTTTTTACCTTCTGGATAATATTGTTTACATTCATGGGTTTTGGGTTTATGACCTGCTTTCTGCTGAAAGCAAGGAGGCTGTGAATAAGAGCTGTGGCCTTTTCAGAAGAATCAATTGTCTTATTCACATAAGTCCTCAGAGGATCATCTTCCCCCATCTTCATAAGCAGGATGTTGAGATAACTTATGATTGCGGTGAGGATATTGTTGAAGTCATGGGCGATGCCCCCTGCGAGGGTTCCGACAGCCTCCATCTTCTGTGCTTGTATGAGCTGCGTCTCCAGTTTTTTCCGCTCGGTAATATCCTCGATGAGACCATCATATTGTACTAGCTGCCCTTCTTCATTGCAGTGAGGCACTATGGTGTTACGAACCCATACCACTCTGCCATCACGATGGATTATACGATGCTCAAGAGGATCAACTTTATGACCTGACAGAACCTTTTTGATTGATTCTTCGACCTTTATTCTATCATCAGGGTAAATCATAGAATGCCAGAGATACGGCTCGGCTTCATAGTCATCAGGATAGTAACCTGTGATCGGAAAACAGCCGATACTATGGTATGTAGAGATTGCACGCCCCTCTCTAACATCTACTGAATAGGTATAGGATGTTACTGCATTCACCATACTCCTGTACCGCTCCTCGCTCTTTCGCAGCGCTTCCTCAGACCTCTTGCGTTCGCTGATGTCCATTACCGTCGCGGTTATGATAGTATTGTGGATTGTTGCACCGAGAAGCACATTTTTGGTTTTCCCTGTCTTTGAAAGGAATTCAAATTCCATATCTTTGACATGATTATTTTCCCTCAGATGTTTAATGAAAGCCTCTCTGTCCTGCGGGTTTTTGTATCGTGAAGTGATATCTTCCGTCAGTAATTCTTCAGGTGATTCGTATTCAAGTAATCTTGCTAAGGCTTCATTTATATATAAAATATCGCCATCAGCAGTAGCCTTAAAAACCCCCAAGGGGATATTGTTGATAAGGTTCCGGTATTTTTCCTCGGATTCCCGGAGTGCTCTTTCTATCTGTTTTCGTTCAAGTATTTCTCTTGAAATACTCCTGCTCATTCCTCTCCCTACCCAGGTTTAGCAATATTTTATCAATTACTGATATATTTTTCTAAACTATTTCTCTGGAGGTCTATACAGCAACAGCTTTTGGCAAAAGGTTAGGATCTGTTTGATCCCGGGATTCAAAAACGTGATAACGATCCCGCTTCTGTTTGTACATCATTTTATCTGCAGAAGCCAGTAAATCAGAGACTGAACAGATGGATTCCGGGTTATAGAATGCTATACCAATACTCACTGAAAGCTGATAGCTGCGACTATTTTTTGCTGAACACCCCTTTAGATTTTTCTGTAGACGTGTTATGAGAACCCCGGAATTGGCCCTGGAGCTATCTATTGTTAAAACCACAAATTCATCTCCACCGATGCGTGCGATTATATCTGAATCGCGGAAGGTCTGTTTAAGAATATTTGCAGTATCAATTAACGCCTTATCACCTTCATGATGACCAAATGTATCATTTATCCACTTCAAATTATCCACATCTACAAAAAACAGCAATAATTCTTTTCTTGTCCGATAAGAGAGTTTCAATTGCTGCTCTGCCAATGTCAGGAATCCTCGCCTGTTATACAAACCTGAAAGATCATCAATAAGCGAAAGGGCATGGAGTTCTTCCATCTTTTTTTTCCCGGAGGTGATATCCCTCGCTATCCACTGAATCGCATACGGCTTGCTTTCATGGGAAATGAGGGAAGCCTCTGCTTCTACCCATACATTATCACCATTCTTCTTTCTTAATGCATACTCGACAGGATATTTTTGAAAATCATTCTGTTTAATCTGTTCAATGAGTTCATTGACAACAGGTAACTGTTCTTCAGCAAAAAGAGAGTTGACAGAAAGAAAAAAGATTTCCTTCTCTGAATATCCAAGCAGATTTAACGTGGCATTGTTAACATCAAGTAACTTCCCTTCAAAATTATGAACATAGATACAGTAAGAGATACAATTATGAAGTGCTCTAAACCTTTCTTCAATATCTTTGAAAGATTTCTTTGCTGGTTTGCATTCGATTTCTTTCCTTTTAACTGCTATTGCCTTAGTATGCAATACCTTTTTCCCTCCTCAGAAAATCGTTCTGTTGTCTTAATTCTTAATCCTTAATCCTATGTATTCATGTGACAAAAACAAGCAAATTAAATGCCAAATTGTAATCATGCTTGTCCAAAAATAAGATTTCTTGGACAGCATATAGAAAATAGAAAAGGAATAAAAAATAAAATTTGACTTTTAAGGTGTCATTCCTGCGGAGGCAGGAATCCAGTATTTTCTGCATTTTCTAATTGTTATGCGCATGGATTCCAGCTTTCGCTGGAATGACGAAAGAAGTAGTCATTCTTGACAACATTGGTAAAAAGAGGCAACCTGAATTCAAAAAATTGTGATGGATCTGTACAAAAATTATTAAAATCGAGATGTTAATATCTAATGGATGAACTTTATAGGTTATTTTGGACAGCAGTGAAGTTTAATATAAAATATAAACCATAGGCATAATCCTTGCTTTTTTGATTATTGGTGGTTCTGGAATGAAGAAACTTATTCAAAGCATCTGTATAACGGGAATACTAATACAAACGCAGAATGACACTTTCAGGGTTCAGCATGACACTTTACTTAATATGTTTGTATTAAAGGCTGTAAGTTCAGCATTATATAGAGTTCGTCAAAATATTGACACTATTACACAGGCTATAGCGATAATGAGTCTGAAAAGTGTCAAAATTATTACTCTGTTTAAAAATACCTATGAAAGAATTTCACCACTTATCAAAACCAACCACAGAGAACACAGAGTTTTTTAAATTTAAAAATCTTTTTCTCTGTGTGCTCTGTGGTGAAATTCTTTATGTTCTCTGTGGTTAGTTTTGATGATACAATTATTTGTAAGAGGGGGATATGCCTGTAGAACCTACTAACAGGATATACGAAACACCGCTTATAAGAAGAGGGGAAAATACTGGCTTGCCTTCAAAGAAAAAGCAGAAAAAACAGAAAAAAGAATCTGAAAAAGGAGAAAGAAAGATTGACATTAAAGTATAACATCTTCAAAAAAAATAAGTGCAAAGACAAATATCTCCTTGCACTCGAACTTGCTGAAGTCAAAGAGATTGCGGATATCATATTCAAACGTTTGAACAGGAAGATTGAGGTCTTAGAATCCATAGAGGCTTCAGTTGATGAGAAGATAAAGACACTCGAAACCCTTATTGAGAGAGCAGGGGCACTCAATATCACCTCACAGAGTATTAGCAGACATGATGAGATAGTATCACTCAGTAAAAAGGGAATGAAAAGTCATGAGATAGCAGATATACTTGATATTCCTGTTGGTGAGGTTGAACTTATACAGAATCTCAGGACGATATCAAGATCAAGGCATGCTAATTGAGTCATCTGATTGGAAAAAATTTCCCAATCGGTAATATTTGCCCCATCATTTTATAATTTTCCTAATGCTTGTTGACTCTGCTCACTACTGTTTGTCATTCCCGCTTGTCGGGAATCTTTCTTTAAAGAAGGATTGCGGACAAGCCGCAATGACAGAAGAAAGAAATGCGACTAATTGCCGAACGAGATGAAATATAAGTTTAAAGATAATCAGGTGAATAGAGTCAATAGGCATTTTCTCCTATTACTTCTCTTTTTATTAACAGTCTTATAATAATGACTACATATATTTATAAAATCCCTCCTAACCTCCCTTTGCTAAAGGGAGGAATAATCCCCTCTTGAGAGGGGTGTAGGGGTGTGTAAACCCCTCTTTGGCAAAGAGGGGTTAGGGGAGATTTTCAGGTTAATGTCTATTTCATGGGAATTATTTGACTTCAATTATTTTAAAAAAACTGGCATTAAGCTTGCAGAGGTATTTTGTCAATGAATAAAGGAATCTACATAGCACTTTCCGGAGCTGTCCTCAAACATTCTCAGATGGAGGTTATCTCACAGAACCTCGCTAATGCAGCTACTGCAGGGTATAAAAAGGATAATATCTCATTCAAGGATTATCTGATACCCAAAGATACCTTCGTCTTTCAGCCCGACGGGAGGGTAATGAGTAATATCTCGTCACTCAAGACAGATTTTTCAGCAGGAGAATTAGTGAAGACAGGAAATTCACTTGATATCGCTATAGATGGCAACGGATTTATCTCATTGGAAGGAAATCTGTATACACGAAGAGGAGATATGAAGAGAAACAGTGAAGGTTATCTGACATCTTATAACGGCATCAAAGTGCTCGGCAGTAGCGGACCTGTCAGATTGCCTGATGGAAAAGTAGAGATAAGTATTACCGGAGATATTGCTGTAAACGGGATAGTTATTGATTCCCTCAAGCTTGTGGAATTTCCGAACACTGACGGTCTCTCGAAGGTTGGTGACGGTATCTTTTTCAAGCAGGAGGGCGGTACAAAGTCGAATGCCAGTGTGAAACAGACATATCTGGAGGCATCAAACGTTGACGTAATAAAAGAGATGGTCAGAATGATAGAGACATTAAGAGAGTTTGAATCTTTTCAGAAGGCTATCCGGATCTTTGATGAAGCATCTGAGAAGATCAATAATGAGATAGGGAGGTTATAAATGTTAAGGTCTTTATTCATAGCAGCAACAGGCATGGAGGCCCAGAGGCTCAATATGGATGTCATTTCCAACAACCTTGCTAATGTGAACACGGTCGGGTTTAAAAAGAGCAGGGCAGATTTCCAGGAATTACTTTATCAGGATTTGAGAACGCCTGGTGCTGTATCTGCTGAAGGTGCTCAGATACCATCAGGAATTCAGATGGGTCTCGGAGTAAAGCCTGTTGCGGTCCAGAAATTATTCTTACAGGGAGATTTTACGCAAACAGGCAACAATCTTGACCTTGTCATTGAAGGCGATGGATTCTTCCAGGTAACAATGCCTAATGGAGAAATCGCTTATACAAGGTCAGGTGCATTCAAACTTGACAGCGAAGGCCGTGTTGTTAATTCAGACGGTTATCCTTTGGAACCCGGCATTACCATACCAGCAGATACACTGAGCATAACAGTCAGTTCAGACGGGAAAGTCTCAGTGACTCAGGAAGGCACTACTACGCCAACCGAAATTGGACAGATAGAACTTGCACGATTCATTAATCCAGGCGGTCTCAAGGCGCTTGGCAAAAACCTGTTTTCCCCTACTGCTGCCTCAGGCGAGGCAACAACAGGTAACCCTGATACAGAAGGTCTCGGCACCATTGCACAGGGTTACATAGAAATGAGTAATGTGAATATCGTTGAAGAGATGGTGAATATGATTATCAGTCAAAGGGCATATGAGATTAATTCAAAGGCTGTACAGGCATCTGATGAAATGCTTCAGATTGCGAATAGCCTGAAACAATAAAGGGACTGTCATGAACAAAATCTTAATACCTAGATTGAGCGATTCTATCAAAAAGTCTTGTTTTATTTGTCATTCCGAACACCCGAAGGGTGTGAGGAATCTTTATCAGAAAGCAGTAAGATTCCTCGCTTCGCTCGGAATGACAAAGAGCGAAGGGCTTGGAATGACACGAAAAAATCGCTCAATTTGGGTAATAATATCCTCAGTTCTTGTCATATTGGTTTCAGCATCGTTTTTTTCTGTTCCTATTGCATTTTCCTCTTCTCAGGGTATTGAAGATGTGCTGAAAGAATATCTCAGAAACAATTATCCATGGTCTGAGATCGATATAAATAACCTTACTGTGAATAACGAAATGCCCGGAAAACAAATTGAGAAGATTATGATAAAAAAGTCTCCTCCTGGAAAGACAATCTTTGTTCTGGAGTTTGAAGATGGCAAGAAAATAACAGCAACTGCCAATATCAAGGCATACGATCATATCCTCGTAAGCAGAAGGGCATTCAAAAAGGGCTATTATCTTCAGGAAGATGATGTGTATACGGTGCTTATGGATGTTCGAAAGATACCGAATGGCGCCTTAAAAGACAAAGATATTGAGAAGGTTATAGGAAAACCTTTGCTGCGTTCAATCATTGCGAATATGCCACTGAGTTCAGGCATGGTAAGTGAAACATCCGTGGTGAAAAAAGGACAAAGAGTAACTCTTTTAGTTGAGTCCGAAGGTTTAAAGATCGCCGCAATCGGTGAAATGAAAGAAGACAGCACTGTTGGTAAGCTTGTAAAAGCGATAAATCTTGCCTCCAAAAAAATAGTCAAAGGACTTCTCATAAATGAGAATACTATCAAGGTGGGGCTATAAGATGCAAAGAGCAAAGAGCAAGGAGCAAGGAGCTAAGTGCGAAAAAGTAAAGAAAGCATGTGCTCTATGCTCTATGCTCCATGCCCTATTTCTCTTTTCTGCGTGCGCTACAACAAAAGATCTTCCTGCACCTCCTCCAAAATATGTGCACCAGGTGGAGAGAGAAGAAAAGTTTTCAACGAACTCTCTTTGGCGTGATACAGCAAGCCTCTATGAGGATGTAAAAGCAAGAAGACTCAATGACCTCGTGACTATCAAGGTTGTAGAAAATATAACGGGATCAGGCAAGGCAGATACCAACACAAGCAAGCAATCCTCACTCGATGTCGGAGTAGATAAATTTTTGGGTGCGCCTCTCAACCTCAATCTGGATAATTTTTATGGTAAAGGTTATACGTTTTCACCTGAAGTAGCAGGTTCTGCCCAGAGTGATTTCAAAGGCAGCGGTGAAACAACACGGGAAGGAAAACTCGTAGGAACTATTACGGCAAAGGTTGTTGAAGTGATGCCTAACAATAATCTTGTCCTTGAGGCAAGGAAAGAAATAACTATTAACAATGAAAAACAGATACTCATATTGAAAGGCATGATTAGACCCGATGATATTGAGGTGGATAATACAGTATTGAGCACCAGGATAGCAGATGCACAGGTCTTTTTTGTAGGAGACGGAATCATTCAGGACAAACAGGGTCAAGGCTGGCTTGTAAAGATACTGGATAACATATGGCCATTCTAAATAAGTCAAAAGTCAAAAGTCAAAAGTCAAATCCCCCCTTACCCCCCTTTAGCAAAGGGGGGCGTGGGGGGATTTGTTACTCATTAGTTATTACTGTCTTTCTACTATTCACTATTCACTGTTTACTGTCTACTGTTGTTCGTGCTGAGAGGATAAAGGATATTGCTACTTTCGAAGGGGTGAGAGAGAATCAGCTTATCGGATACGGTCTTGTCGTAGGCCTTGATGGTTCAGGAGATAAAGGTCTTGCTACCATGCAGAGTATCGCAAATATGCTCCAGAGAATGGGTTTAACAGTTGAACCAAATGATATAAAGGCTAAAAATACTGCTTCAGTGATGATTACATCAAAACTGCCTCCTTTCCCCAAGCCTGGTACCAGGATCGATGCCCTGGTATCAACTCTTGGAGATGCTAAGAGTCTCCAAGGTGGCACCCTCCTTCTCACCCCCTTAAAGGGCCCTGATGGCAAGGTATATGCCCTTGCTCAGGGTCCTGTCTCTATCGGTGGTTTCGTGGGAGGTGGAGGGGGCACAACCATTCAAAAGAACCACCCGACGACAGGGAAAATCCCGGAGGGTGTCATTATAGAAAAGGATGTCCCTTTTGTCCTCGGCAGCGGGAATGAAATAAAGATATTCTTAAAAAGGCCTGATTTTACTACTGCTGCAGGTATTGTAAAGAAAATAAATGAAGAATTAAACTCCAATTATGCCTCAACCATAGACCCCTCTGCCGTTAAGTTGCGGATACCTCCAGAATATTCGAACAGGATTGTTGAATTTATAACACTTGTAGAGGGGATTGATGTATCTGTTGATGTGCCAGCAATTGTTGTGATAAACGAAAGGACCGGGACAGTTGTTATCGGAGATAAGGTCAGGATTTCTCCTGTTGCTATTGCTCATGGGAACCTCACAATCGAGATTAAGACAGAGTATGAGGTTTCTCAACCGCCGCCTTTTGCACCTGAAAAGGCTGAAACCGTAGTAGTTCCGAAAAAAGAGGTTACTGTAAAGGAACAAAAAGCATCACTTATCCAGGTCTCAGGCGTCACACTCGGAGAGATAGTGAAGGGCTTAAATGTTCTGGGTGTAACTCCCAGAGACATAATTTCTATCCTTCAGGCATTAAAGGCATCAGGAGCACTGAAAGCTGAACTGGAGATTATATAATGAAATTTAGTAATCCCCCTCTATCCCCCTTTATTAAAGGGGGACTTTTAAGAACTCAAATATTCCCCTCTTTTTTAAAGAGGGGTTAGGGGAGATTACTATAAACAATTTGAGGTATTTTAATTGAAAATTCAACATAGCATTTACAACTATCATCGTAATATTGAAGAATACAGGGGAAGGAATGACCCCGAGGCCATAAAGGCTGTTACAAAGGAGATGGAGGCCCTCTTCGCATATGAACTTATCAAAGCAATGAGGAAGACAACGAACACGGAATCAGAAGACGGACTGGGAAGAGACACATACATGAGTTTGTTCGACATGGAACTTGCAAGACTGTTTGCCGAAAGGGGGTTTGGACTGCAAGATACCTTACTTAAAGGTATAAGTAGACTTGTTGAAAAAACAGAAGGCATACTAATAAGACCATAAGAAGGCCACATAATCGTCATTGCCCGACTTGATCGGGCAATCCAGAGAAAGAAACTGGATTCTCCGGTCAAGCCGGAGAATGACAAAATTTGCATCGCATGTGGTTTTACTTATGAACTCCTTAGTAAGTCAGGAATCAAATCCCGATAAGGATTAAAGAATTTATGGAAAGTTCCGATAAAAAAAGAAATATCTCTGTCAGGAGGTCGGGATGAAGATCCATGACAAATTTTCAGGTAGTCAGGATATAAACGCCGGTACCCAGAAGGTTTCAGGGCCTGAGGGAAAGAATAGGGTTCCGGAGCGGGGGAAGACAGTTTTAACAGATAAGGTCGATATCTCTCAAAAGGCAAAAGAGCTATTGGCTTCCATCAACCAACTGCCTGAGATTAGAGAAGATAAAGTAAGAGCAGTAAATGAGGCCATTGAAGCAGGCAATTACAATGTTGATCCTGTGAAGCTTGCCGAGAGAATACTGAAGGAACTATGAAGACAGGCGATAATATAAAAAGTATTCTCATCGAACAGGTCAGCAACTACCAGATGCTCCTTGATGTGCTTCAGAGGGAAAGGGAGTGTTTAATAAGTTTTAATTCTGTCGCAGGCGAAGCCATTTCAAAGGAAAAAGATACCATAGTCCTGAGACTCAGGCTCCTTGAAGAAGAAAGAATAAGGCTTGTAACAAAATTCGCGGATGAAAATGGGATTAAAGGCGGCATAAATCTGCAAAGATTATATGAATTAACCGGCGACGTTTCCTTTCAAACACTGAGGTTGCAGCTAATTTCCTTATTACAGGGCATTGCAGAGCTTAATGAGTTCAACCGGATACTGATTGAGCGTTCCATGAACTTTATAAAGAACGCTACTAATTTTCTGGATTTATTTGGAATGAATTTAAATTCAAAAGGTATCGGAAAAGTCCTTTCAAAGGAGGCATAATTGTCCCTATTCGGCTTGTTCGATATTGGTAAATCAGCACTATTTGCCAGCCAGACAGCACTCAGTGTGACAAGCCATAACATTGCTAATGCGAACACACCGGGATTCAATAGACAAGAGGCAATACTGGAAATAACAAGTCCTGTTGCTGTCAAGGGCGGCTATTTAGGAAGAGGTGTGACAATCGCTGGTATTAAGAGATATTACGACAGGTTTATTCAGTCTCAGCTCCTCGGACAGTATCAGAACTATGGCAGGTCATATGCACTTAACCAGGCATTGAGCCAGGTCGAGCAGATATTTAATGAGGCAGGCGATACAGGGCTTTCAGCTTCTTTGACGGACTATTTCAATGCATGGCATGATGTTGCTACAAATCCGGAAGGTCAGCCTCAGAGAATAGTATTGATCGAGAAGGCAAACACCCTTGTCTTCACAGCAAAAAGGATGGAACAAGGAATCCTCGAAAACCTGAGCCAAACAAACGAAAACATGGATGATATCGTTGATCGCGTTAATTCCATCGCATCGGATATTGCTGCATTAAATGGCAAGATAACCCAGATAGAGGCAGGACTCAAATCTGAAAAGGCAAATGACCTCAGAGATCAGAGGGACAACCTCCTCAATGAGCTATCAAACCTCGTGGAATTTACCTCATATGAAGACAAAAATAATGGTTCCTTGACTGTTATGGTTGGCATGAGAAACCTTGTCTATGGAGAAAAAACAAACACCCTTTCTATCAAGGTAAATGAAGATGGGAAAAATGACCTCTATCTTGACGGTATAAATATTACCGGGAATATCACGAAGGGCCAATTAGGAGGGATCATTGCAGTCAGAGACGACATTGAAACTAATACATTGGGTCGTCTGCGAAGACTCATCGCATCCCTGACCAAAGAAATAAACATCCTTCACAGTGCAGGCTATGGCCTTGATGGGACTACGGGAAATAATTTCTTTAACCCCCTACAGCTTTCTACTCGAGATTTCTCTCCGGGTGCGGACATAACGGCTACAATAGCGGACATTTCTCAATTAACACTTGATGAATATAATATAACGTTTGATGCAGCCAGCAACTATTATGTATACAACAAACAAACCGGTGCACTTGTTACATCAGGCGCATATGTTTCAGGAAATCCCATTACCTTTGATGGTATACAGGTCGTTATCACAGGCGCAATCACCTCAACGGATAGATTTTCTATAAGTCCTTTAACGGATGCCATTGACAATTTCGGGGTGGCCATTACTGATCCCCAGAAGGTTGCTGCTGCTTCGTCGGATGCCGATCTACCCGGTGACAACAGCAATGCCCTTAACATTGCTCAATTGCCTGATAATGCCATAACTGATCTCGGCAGCTTAACATTTATGGATTATTATAGAGGTATTGTCTCCGGTATAGGCTCCATGAGCAATGCAGCTTCAAACAGTCTGAAATTTGATGATAACCTTCTTTCTGAAATTGAAAATCGGCGGGAGTCCATATCCGGCGTCTCTCTGGACGAAGAGGCTGCAAATCTCATAAGGTTTCAGCGTTCCTTCGAAGCCGGGGCAAGGATGATTAAGGTTACAGACGAACTACTGCAGACCATACTCAACCTATGAGAATCACATCCTTCATGATATTCAATCAGCTTACAAGATCCCTTCAGAGGAATCTTGAGGAGATGTCAGGGCTATATAATCAGGTCTCTTCTGGAAAGAAAATAAATAAGCCTTCAGATAATGTAATCGGCCTGATGAGGGCAATGGATTACAAACTGAGCATTAACGATAACGCACAATACAAAAGGAATATAGGTGAAGCTGAAGCCCATCAAGACTTCACAGAAAAGATTATGTCATCTGTTTCAGATGCCTTAATCAGGGCAAAGGAGCTTGCACTTCAGGGAGTCACAGGGACAGAAAGTGCTGAATCAAGGGCCGCTGCCGCAGAAGAAGTAACACAGATCAGAGACCATCTCCTGAACATGGCAAACAGTAAGTTCAGAGACAGGTACATATTTTCTGGATTTAAGACCAACATTCAGTCATTCAATGCCGCCACTTTTGACTATCAGGGGAGCTCAGGGATAATCAATACAATAGTAGACAAAGGGGCATCAATGCCCATTAATATTCCGGGCGATGAAGCATTCAGTTATTTCTTCAGTTCAGTCGTCCATTCTTCTGCAGACCCTGGCAACACCGGCGGAGCAGATGTTACGGCAAAATCTATTTCAGACAGGACAGCACTTACTTTTCATAAATATGAGATAAACTTCACAGCTCCAACGACCTATGATGTCGTCGATGTTGATACTGGCGCAACTATTATATCAGGTGCCACTTATACATCAGGCAGCCATATCCTCTTCGATGGTTTAGATATTGTTATCAGCGACGTCTTCTCTGCACCACAGGCAGGTGACATATTCCGGATCAGTGTTAACCCCCTAAAACCCTCTACACTTAATTACTCCTCAGATGCAGATATTACTGCAAATATATCAAATCACTTTGACCTGACAAAGGACGTCTATGAAGTCAGTTTCGATGGAGCTGGTAATTATTCTGTACAGAATGTTAATACAGGCGCAGTAGTTGCAACAGGTGTATATGTATCCGGAGGTACCATAACCTTCGATGGCCTTGACGTCATTATCACAGGAACTGTTACCTCCAGCGATAAATTCTTTGTCAGCTCAACAGAGTTGATTCAGCTTGATGAAGATGGCAAATATGCTCATTATTACCCCGGGACAGGTACAACAATAAATGCTGATATCCGGGACGCATATGATACAACTTTTCTCGACAGTTTCAGTTTTTCCAACTTTATCCAGATGACCGATATTTTGAGTTCGGCACTGGAAAGTAATAATATCTCCAGAATACGGGCATTGCTCGAACCGCTCAATAATGCCCTCGACCAGGTTACAAATGTCCAGGCAGGTATCGGGGCAAGGCTAAACCGCCTGGATGACCAGACAAACAGGCTTGACGACAGCACACTGAACCTGAAGACAGTCCTTTCAAATACAGAAGATGCAGACCTAACAGAAGTCTTCAGCGAGATATCCAAAACAGAGGTTGCATTAGAGGCATTAAGACGATCAGTAGCAGAGGTGCTATCACAGTCATTGCTTGATTTTCTTAAATAGGTTAAGGTTCAGATTAAGGTTGAGGTTTTCTTAGCCTTGACCTTAACCTCAACCTTAACCTGATTATCAGGAGGCAGGATGCTGGTTTTGACAAGGAAGTCAGATGAGGCCATAAAGCTTGGAGATGACATAACCATCACAGTTATAGAGATAAAGGGCAACCAGGTTAGATTGGGCATAGATGCACCCACCAATATCAGAATATATAGGAAAGAGCTATACGAAAAAATAAAGTCAGAAAACATTATGTCATCATTGTTATCAATTGATGAGTTTAAAAAGATAAAAGAGGCATTAAAATAGGATGGTAAGGTTTGAGACGTCAAGATTCGGGATATTAGAGATTGACGAAGATAAAATTATTAACTTTCCTGATGGTATTCCTGGATTCCCTGAAATTAAGCGTTATATATTGATGGACTACAAAGACACTCCACTTAAATGGCTTCAGGCAGTGGACAACCCCGATGTCGCATTTATAGTAGCAGAGCCTTCAATCTTTTTACCTGACTATTCAATAAAACTCGATGTTGCTATAAGGGAATATCTTCAACTAAAAAAAGAGGAAGACCTTGCCGCACTCGTTATCATAAGGGTGGAGGATGGAAAAGTGATAGCCAACTTTCAAGGACCCCTGCTTCTTAATGCCAGCCTCATGAGGGGCGTACAGGTTGTTATAGATAGGGTTTAATCAGGCGATGCAGTCTCACCCCTTGCAGCGACATTTCAAATGAAACATTCATGTCTCAAAGAGACTCAAAGGATGATAAAAATTTGTAATCCCCCCTCCCCCCTTTAGAAAAGGGGGGTTAGGGGGGATTTGAGGTATTTTCAGGTGAAAGTGAATGAGAATATAGAAGTCAATTTTATGACAGTTAATTTTACAAATCGTCAATTTGTTTGGAAGCCAAATATTAACCTAAACGTTGCATAAATATTGTTATCCGACAATCGTCATTGCCCGACCCCCGATCGCAGTCGAGGGCAGGCTTGATCGGGCAATCCAGAGGAAGAAACTGGATTCTCCGGTCAAGCCGGAGAATGACGGCAATGTTAACTTTTGGTGAACTTTAGCTGCACAATAATATATAGAATTCAAATGCACTATTGTCAGGCATTCAGGCGTTCCACATTAAAAAATTATGCAACTAATGAGTTAAGTAAATAGAATACCTTATATATTGCAATAGGTTATATGCAATAGATGGTGGTATGGTAATTGCTTCTTTAATTTAGTGATCGAGAGAGACTTAGTGAAAATGCAAAATAAATCGAATTTTCGGGCAAAAAAAATACTTGTTACAGGCGGTACAGGAACCATTGGGAAGACATTACTCAAACATTTGCTGCTGACTGAGGCAGAGGAGATACGATTATTTGACAACAATGAAGCAGAACTTTTTTATATTGCCGATGAGCATAGGGGAGACTCCAGAATAGCAGTTTTTCTCGGCGATGTAAGGGACAGGGACAAGTTGCTTAAAATTACAAGGGGTGTAGATATTGTCTTTCATACAGCAGCATTTAAGCATGTAATTCTGTCTGAACTTAATCCATTTGATGTTATCCAGACAAATATAAACGGAACACAGAACGTAATAGAGGCAGCACTGGTCAACAACATAGGAAAGGTAATATTTACCAGCAGTGACAAGGCTGTGAATCCTACGAATGTTATGGGTGCGTCTAAATTAATGGCTGAAAAATTAATCACTGCAGCAAACACAATACGCTATGACAAAAACACAATATTTGCCAGCACGAGATTCGGAAATGTATTGGGGTCAAGGGGATCGGTGGTTCCTGTATTCAAAAAGCAGATTAAAAACGGAGGTCCTGTTACGGTCACAGACAACAGGATGACAAGATTTGTAATGACTGTTGATGAAGCTGCAGGGCTTGTAATTGAGTCGTCTATGATAGCAAAGGGCGGTGAGGTTTTTGTTGCAAAGATGCCTGTAATCGGGATTTCTGACCTTGCAGATATAATGATCGAGATTTTAGCGCCGGTATATGGGTATAGTCCTGATGATATAGAAGTGGTCGAGATAGGTAAAAAACCCGGAGAAAAACTTTATGAGGAACTTATGTCTGCAGAAGAAATGAACAGGGCTGCTGAACTCGAAAACATGTTTGTAATATTCCCCGCTTTCCGGGATTTATACAAGATTGAATATATATATGATGGAATTATCTCTCAAGACGTCAATAAGCCATATATCTCTTCAGAAGAAGTTTTTATGAGTAAGGAAAATTTGAGAACGTATATTTCAAAAAATGGATTACTTGAGGATATCCATTAACTCATGAAAGGGAAAATATTAATACTCGGTGGTGATGGTTACCTTGGCTGGCCCACTGCTATGCATCTTTCTAATACAGGGTATCAGGTAACAGTGGTAGATAATTACCTTAAAAGATGTATATCCAATAAATTGGGCATCAGGCCATTGAGAAGCTGTCCTGATCTTGAAGAAAGGACAAGAATCTGGAGGATTTTTACTGAGCATGATATTCAGGCTTATATTGGAGACATAGGAGATCATGATTTTCTCTACAGGACAATAAGGAAATTTGAGCCTGATACGATTATCCATTATGGAGAGATAGCATCTGCACCTTATTCAATGTTTAACTATCGTGCATCATGGGAAACGATACAGAATAACCTTAAGGCTACATTGACAATTATGGATATTATAAGAAGAACAAATCCGGAGATACATCTTATAAAGCTTGGGACCATGGGAGAATACGGGACTCCAAATATAGACATTGAAGAAGGCTTTATAGATATAGAAAAGAATAATAGAAGGGATAGACTCCCGTTTCCAAAGCTGCCAGGGTCGTTTTATCATCTAAGCAAAGTACAGGATAGTGACATGCTTTATCTGGGAGTAAGGTTATGGGGCCTGAGGATTACCGAATTAAATCAGGGCCCGGTCTACGGGATTGAAACAGATGAGAGTAAATTCGATAACGAAGGGCGTCTTATGCCCCATTTTTACTATGATGAATTCTGGGGAACGGTGATAAACCGGTTCATTACGCAGGCAGTGATAGGAATTCCCCTTACAATTTACGGAAGAGGCGGTCAGAAGAGGGGATTTATAAATATTATTGATACACTCAAATGCATAAGACTTGCAATACAGAATCTACCTGATAAAAATGAATTTCGGGTAATGAATCAGTTTACAGAGATTTTTAGCGTTTTTGAATTGGCTGAAAAAATTAAGATAGCTGCTGAAAACCTTGGATTGGATGTGACCGTACAGAATTATCCTAATCCCAGAAAAGAGGCAGAGGATCATTATTACAATGCAAAGAATACGAATTTGTTAAGTCTTGGATTGCAGCCGAAATATCTTACAGAGGATGTTATTGCTGGAATGCTGGAGATTGTTATGAGAAATAAAAGGGATATAAATCATGACATTATAATCACGGGCAGGGCAAAATGGATTTAAATTGTTATTGGAGACGGATATGAAAAAGAAGATATGCATAGTGCTCACAGTAAGAGGAAATTACGCAAAAATGAAATCTGTTATGACAGAGATAAAAAGACGCCCTGACCTTGATCTTCAACTTGTGGTAGGCGGAGGCGTGATACTCCACAAATTTGGCAACCCTATAAATATTATTGAATCGGATGGTTTTAAGGTAGATGAAATGGTGCATTTTCTGGTTGAAGGGGGAAAGCCTATAACAATGGCTAAGTCTACCGGACTGGCAGTTGTTGAGCTGTCAACGGTTTTCGAAAATCTGCGACCAGACATCGTAATAGCCATAGCAGATAGATTTGAGGCGCTTGCTGTTGCAATCGCCTCAAGTTATATGAATATCCCTGTTGCCCATCTTGAGGGCGGCGAACTCTCCGGTTCTATAGATGAATCTATCAGACATGCGATTACAAAGCTTTCACACCTGCATTTTGTTGCCACTGAAAAAAGTGCGGAACGAGTTGTCAAAATGGGTGAGTCTCCGGATACTGTCTTTATAACAGGTTCGCCTACCATTGACCTTATAAAAAATATAAATCTTGACCTTGATTTTGATGTCTTCGAAAAATATGCCGGCGTTGGTTCTTTGTTTAAAGTAAATAAAAATAACTATATCATTGTAATCCAGCATCCCGTTACTACCGAATATAAATACGCAAGCTCTCAGGTCCGTGAAACATTGCACGCAGTTAATGATTTAAATATGCATACTATATGGCTCTGGCCAAATATGGATGCCGGGACCGATGAGGTATCCAGGGGGATAAGGGTATTCAGAGAAAAAAATAATCCTCCGCATATACACTTTTTCAAAAATTTTGCTTTTGAGGATTACGCAAAGCTCCTCAATAACTGTGCCGTCTTAGTCGGCAATTCCAGCAGCGGCATAAGGGAATCGGCCTTTCTTGGCGTCCCTGTTGTAAATATAGGAACAAGGCAGAACTACAGGGAGCGTGCAGAGAATGTTATTGATGTTGACTACAGAAGAGAAGAAATAAAAGATGCAATAAAAAAACAGGTCGCACACGGAAAATACTTATCTAATCATTTATATGGTAATGGACAGGCCGGAAAAAAGATTGCCGAGGTTTTAAGTGATTTTGAGATAGGAATTCAGAAGAGGTTACTGTACTGATCAAAATGAACACTGCAACAATCTCTGAAAATAATCCAGGGATTTTTTTAAAAAAAATTCGATTATCTTTCTGCGAGATAAATAATGAGGCGTCTTTACTTAAGTTGGTAAATGAGTTTATTGTTGCGACTGACAGTATTAACGTCCATCTTCAAGATCCTTCCTTTAAAAAAGAATTTGTAAAAACATTGACCTTATTAAGGGATAAGATTTTTTTTATTTTTATAAACAGGCTGAACTTTGACATGAAATTTTTTAGGTTATATACGCTTTTTGATTCACAAAAAGTAGAGATGCCTCCTCATAGAGATATGATCGAGATTAAAAATAGATTATTATTCAGATATAGCAAGGCAGACGATTTCAGTAAAGCAAAAATTTTATTCCTGATTTTTCTGATAGATATTTTTAATCAGAACAAGAATAAAGGATTCGAAGATTTTTTAATACGATTTGCGGATATTGGCAATGCCGCAAAAGAATTTTTAGAGGTGATAGATATTTTGGATATCACGCCTGACGATGTAATGAATATTTTTATTAGATCTGGGATTCTCTCTTCTGATAGTTTCATGAACAAACCCATTACGGTTCAGAAGAGAAATTTAATTGTATTACTCAGACTCTGGAGCAAATTTAATGCTCCAATATGTTATGCAGAATTCTATGATCCCTTAAAGACTCTCTTTTATGAAGCAATAAAAATGAACAACATAGAGCTTGTTCTATATATCGGTTTTTTTATTCGTTTTTATTATGGCAACCTCCGCTCAGATCTGGAGGCGTGGAAGCGGCTTGATAATGATATAGAAAAGCCCATGAGCGATTTTTTTGTTCGATATTGCAGGACGCATGAAATACAACCTTGCATTAAAAAACCTGAAAAGGATCAGAAAATAAAGGTCGGGTATGCTTACCAGCAGTTATATCCGTCGTCTCCGGTATTTGTTTTGTTGTCATTATTAAAAGGTCATATGCTCAGAAAAAATTCCGATTTTGAATTTTACGTTTACAGCTATGATTACATAGAAAAGATGGGTGACAATGAGAAAACAATAAATGCTATTGAATCTATGGGAATTAAATGTGTGAGTTCCAGACAACTTGGAGTTTTCAATAACGTATATTATTCACATTTTGAAAAGGCAATGGCATTAAGAAAACGGATCATCAAGGATGAAATAGATATATTCATCACCACAGGGACACAGATTGGCAATTTTTTGGTCTCCTCAAGGGTTGCTCCTGTTCAGATCTATTGGTCGCATATCGATCCTTACTGGAGTGTGAATAATCTCGATTACAGGATGGTTCACTCGTCTAAAAAAGTTTTGACAGAAGAGCCATACGCAGGAATTGAATACTTTAAATTCCCCAATCTGATGGCACCGGAGATATTAAATCCACCGGTTTCACCTAAAAAAATCGGTGATCTTAGAGGCAAATTCCCAGGGGATAAGATATTGCTCGGTTTTATAGGGCAGCTTCATAAAGTAAATAGAGAGGATTATCTTTTTGCCGTATCCGAAATATTGAGAAGGAATCCGGAGACTGTTTTTTTAATATGCGGCTACGGAGATAAAGAGCCGATTGCGAGGTATTTTGAGCAAGCTGGATGTATTAACAGGGTTTATTTTGAAGGGCAGATAAACTCGCATATTTATGGCCATGTTATTGATATAGTCCTTGATTCATTTCCTAACCCTATGGGAGCAGCCTCTATGGAATTTTTTGCGAAAGGCAAGCCAATGGTTTCTATGGAAACGGATCATGAGGAGGCGAATAAATTTAGACTTAAAGAGGTTCATGCTAATTCTATCGAAGAATATATAGAGATAGCGGACAGTTTAATAAGAAATAAAGATTACAGAGATGAAATTGGAAGAAAATATCGAGATCTTGTTGAAAAAGAACTTGATTGTCAAAGGGCGGCTCAGGAACTTGAAAAATTATATAAAAATTTGATCGAAAAGCCGGATGAATTGAAATGAACACAACCTGTCCTTTATGTAACGGCAATGATACGATAAAAGTCTATGAAAGGAATGCCATGCCCTTTGGCTTTTTTTTGTCTTCCGGATTGCATTCAATAAAAGTGGATTTGAAAATCAGTTTTTGCCGTGACTGTTTATTTGTATTTCAGGATTCGGCTTATAATTCGCCTGATTATGACAAGAAATTTAATAAGATATATAAAAGATATCAAATTATGGATAAAAATATAACTCCTTTCCCTTATGAAAGCGGTTTTGGTGAAACCATTGATTTTCTCTCACAGAATATGGATTTTTCGAACATTAATAATGTACTGGAGATAGGAAGTAATAGGGGTGATCTGCTTTATTTATTAAGGCAAAGACATAAACATCTCAATGTGATCGGGATAGAACCATCGGACTTGGATTATGCGAGTGTTGTGACGGTTAAAAGTCCTTTTAATGCCGCTCTTTTCAGCAATAAATTCGGTTTAATCATAATGAGACATGTTCTTGAGCATGTTAAATATCCCTTACAGTTTTTATTTGACATTAAAAAGATCTTGTCCAGCAGAGGCTTGCTCTTTATTGAAGTCCCCAATCTTATTCGTGACTTATCAGATAATATCGAATGTTTTACTCCGGATCATGTTAATTATTTTAGCTCCGATGCAATAAAGGAAGCCGGCAGGAGAGCGGACATGAATATTAATGTTCTGAAAAATGGCCTTGAAGGTCATTTGATGGTGATTCTGGAAAATTCAGCTTTTGTCGAATCAGGGGGGAAAGTGCTCTCCTCTCGTGATTTATTGGTGGATAAATTAAGGATGTATCGTAGAAATCTCGAGAATATAGTAGAGGTTCTTATTAAACTTGTCATCCGGGATGATTTTAAAATAATTTTTTATGGGACAGGCAATGCCTTTATGTGGGTCTTCAGCAAACTGAAGGCCGATTTTGGATTAATAAACCATAATATTTTGAACCACACTTTATTCTGCATTGATGATTCATCCGCAAAATATGGAAAAGAAATATACAACAATATCAAAATTTATAACTCCGAATATATTGGAGATGTTATACACCCGAAAGTCTTGATAATTCTATGCTCATTTAACAGAGAATTTGCAGGCAAAATGGAATTAAAAGTTAAAAAAATGAATAACATCTCAATTTCGGACTTAAGAATAATGAGACCGTGGGAAAAGATTATAAAAATAAAATAAGCATGAACATAAAATTAATAAGGGGTATGCTTAAGGGACTTTTTTTAAAAAAAGCAGGGTTTCCCATTTATATAGAAAATAATGTGCTTTTCAGAGGAAGATCTTTTATATCCATCGGGAAAGGTTCGTTCATATCAAAAGATGTAAGTATTAAAACGCGCGGCGGTAATGTAGTGATAGGCGAAAATGTACTAATAAGGGACGGTGTCAGATTGCAGGGAGGTTCCGAACCTGCGCCATGCTGTATTATTGGTGAGTATTCTTCTATAAATCATAATTCAAGCATATTATTTAGCGGAGGTGTTTTTATTGGAAAATATGTAATGATCGGACCAAATGTTGTCATAACCTCCGGAGGGCATAGATTTGATGATATCTCTATCCCTATGAGGTTTCAGGAGTGTTACTTTGAGAGGATAGTGATTGAGGACGATGTATGGATTGGGGCCTTATCTGTGATATTGCCCGGAATTCAAATAGGAAAAGGGGCGGTCGTTGGGGCAGGTTCTGTTGTTACCAGAGATGTTGAACCATTTTCTATAGTTGCTGGTAATCCTGCCAGGGTACTGAATGATAGGATGGAGACAATTAAAAATGAATAATGATCAAATCTATCATATTGAAGATGTTCATTATATGGTTTCTCTCTTTTGTCCCGGTGAGTGTATTAATTGCAATGTTTGGAGAAAAACTATTGATAAAACATCGGAGATAGACATCGGCCTGTTTGAAAGGATACTACAGTGTGAGGCGCTGAAAGGCGCAAGACATTTTGAACTTACGGCTGGTGAATCTCAATTGTCTCCTAATTATGTGGATGTGGTTCGTTTAATATGTGAGTACAAACCCGAAGCCTTTATCCATACAAATATAAGCGGCTGGTATCCAGAGAAGCATCTGGAGGTGGTCAAGGGATGCCTGAGATATGTAAAACCTCAAAACTTCAGAGTAGATATATCCCTTGATGGACAACCTGAAAATTATTCAAAGGTTAGATTGAAAAAAGATGGCTGGCAAAAGGCAGTTAAGACAGCCACGCTGTTGAAAGATTTAGGCATAATAGTCAGATTTGTCTTTGTTGCTTATAAGCAGAATTTCAGGGATATTGAATGGATTGTAAACTTTGCCGGAAAGATGGGAGTCGGATATTACATAGGGTTTCCGAGGGAGACAAATTATTTTGATAATGTAGGGAAAATAGTCAACTCAAAGAATTTTACAGAAGATGAACTGAAATACATTGAAGAAACATTGCAGAAGATAGGCTATCTTGATGGTAAGAGAAAAAGCCTGTGGTTGTGGGCAAAGAGTGTTTATAAAAATGAAGTTCCATTTTTTGACTGCTATATGGGGCGCAGGGCAATAGTTATTGATCCATATGGCAATGTTTATCCATGCAGCGACCTGAAAGCGGAATTATTCATGGGTAGCCTTAAAGATTGCGATGGTGACCTCGATGGTCTTCTTTCAACGGATAAGGCACTACAGGCCATAGAACTGGTCGTGAATAAATCTTGCCAGCTTTGTACCATGATGTGTGCCCATAAGATAGTGTTTCCCTGGGGACCACATACCGGAATGTAAAAATGAAAAACATTTTAATATGTCCATCATGCAAACATACCCTGTCGGAGGAATATCCCGAAAGAGGCTATCTTATGTGTCCTGGATGCGGTATTGACTATCTCATCCAGCGGGGGATCCCTGATTTTACTGTTTTGGCAACCGGAAATTCATCTATGGATATAAAGCAGACAGTTGGCGGTTTCGGCTACCAATGGAACAAATCGCCGTTCGGGCATAAGGAAGGATCGTTATCATATTCAAAAGAGCTGTTTTTTTCACGATACAAAATTTCAGAAGATGAATTGGGCACCATGTTATCAGGAAAGACTGTTTTAGACCCTGCCATTGGAAGCGGAAGGGTTGAGCACATCTTTGGACAATATCCTGAAATGATTTATGCTACTGACCTCTCCGATGCGATTTATGCTGCTAAAACCAATCTGGGCAATAAATATACTTTGCGATTGTTTAAGGCGAATATATTTAATCTTCCGTTTAAGGATGAAAGTTTTGACGTGATTATCTGTCATGCTACTTTGCAGCATACTGGAGATGCTTTTACTGCCCTTCAAAACCTAATTGCAAAACTCAAGTCAGGAGGTATTATCTTTTTTGATGTTTACAGAAAGCCTGCACCGATCAGGGATATGGCCGATGAATATATCAGACAAATAGTTTCAGATATGCCCGAAGGAAAGGCATGGCAACTCCTGAAGCCATTGACCGAACTCGGTATGGATTTGGCGAAGTTAAATGTAAAAATTACAGTGCGCCGTGATATCCCCTTTCTCGGAATCAAGGCAGGAGAATATGATATTCAAAGATTTATATATTATTATTTGCTGAAACTTTTCTGGAATGACGGATGTGATTTTGAAGACAACCACCTGGTGAATTTTGATTGGTATTACCCGAAAATAGCAAAAAAATACACAAAAGATGAAGTCCGTCAATGGGTTAGTGTTTTACAATTGGACATTATGAAATATGCAGCCACAGAAGGTGGAATCGGCGTTATTGCAGTGAAATCTTAGGAGGGTGAAGACATTATCGATGGTTGATATAAATATTACAGAAAGGGATGAGGTCATTTTTGCAGAGATCGAAAAGATAAGAGACGAAATTATATCGGCTGATATTGAGCTGAGTTTTATGGACTTTGGCGCTGTTTCACCGAATATGAATTTATCACAAGAGGAGATGTATCGCGGCCGGCCCGTAACGCGTTCAACAAAAGATGTGTGCAAACAAGGATTAAAGGGGGATTGGGCTGTTCTGTTATATTTTCTTGTAAAAAACAATAAACCTAATAATATTTTAGAACTTGGCACCTGTTGTGGTTTTTCGGCCATCTATATGTCAAAGGGGAATCCTGATGCAATAATTTATACCATTGAAGGTGCAGCTCCTGTCGCCGATATCGCACGAAAGAACTATATAAAAGCCGGATGTTCAAATATAGTTCAGGTAGTCGGCAGATTCCAGGATGTGTTATTAAAGACTCTGCAGGAAATGCGTAGTGTGGATTTTGCATTTATAGACGGGCATCATGACAGAGGGGCAACAATAAATTACTTTAGCCACATAAAGCCGTTTTTATCAAAGGGTGCAATTGTTGTATTTGATGATATTTCATGGTCGAAAGGGATGAGAGAGGCATGGTATAAGATCGTTAAAGATGGAAGAATTACCAGATTTGAAGATTTGCAAAAAATGGGAATTTGCTACATAGAATAGGAGACGTGTTTTGTGCGGGATAATAGGCATATTATCTGAAAAAAAGGCGGACATGGAAAAATTCCATCGCGCCCTCAAATCAATGCAGCACAGAGGCCCAGATGACAGCGGAGTATATTCAGATAATTTTATCACCCTTGGGCATAATAGGCTCTCAATCATCGATCTTTCGAAACATGGAAGGCAGCCCATGTCAGATTCTGAAGGAAATATCTGGATAACCTTCAATGGCGAGATATACAACTATCTGGAGTTGAGAGAATATCTGGGGAAGTTGGGATATAACTTCAAAAGCAATACCGATACCGAGGTCATAATTTATCTTTACAAATATTATGGAATTGATTTTGTACATAAATTGAGGGGAATGTTTGCGATTGGAATATGGGATAGGGCAAATAAGAAACTTATTTTGTGCAGGGACCGCTTTGGGAAAAAACCGCTGTATTATAGCTTCTATAAAAACAGTTTTGTTTTTGCATCGGAAATAAAAGCCATCAGGTTTTTTATAGATAAAGCGCTCGGTATCAACAAAGATGCACTTTTGCAATATTTGAGTTTTTTGGCTTCCCTTCCTCCCAATACCATGTTTGAAAATATTCACAAACTTCAATCAGGACATATGCTTATCTTTAAAGGCGGGAACATAACAATATCGGAATATTATGACCCGATAAAGAACCTTCCCCCTCTTTTAAATGATAAGGATGAAGTTCTTGAGAGTATTGAAGAACATCTTAAACGGTCCGTACACTATAGACTTGTAAGCGATGTCGAGGTTGGGAGTTATCTTTCGGGGGGAATTGATTCCTCTATGGTAAGTGCACTTTACAGCAATTTAACAACGAAACCTATTAATACTTTTTCTGTTGGTTATACCGAACATAAGCAATACGACGAACTCTATTTTGCAAAGAGAGTCGCAGATCATATACATGCAAATTATCATGAAACTATAATGTCGAGAGATGATTTTATCAACAGCATAGACTCAGTAGTCCATTATCTGGAAGAGCCGATAAATGACCCTGCATGTGTTCCGACCTATATTCTTTCAAGATTGGTCAATGAGCATGGAATAAAGGTCTGTCTATCGGGTGAGGGAAGCGACGAGATTTTCTTTGGGTATGATAAGTATCATGATTTTTTAAAATACTACGACCTTCAGCAATCCCTCAATGCTTCACAAAAAACATTTATACTTAACTATCTGCTTTTGAATTTCAGTATTTCGAAAGAGTGGGAATATTTCAATAGGACTGTAACCGACGAGCCCGTCTTTAGAACAATAGGCGAGAACTTTACCGATAGTCAAAAGAAACTTCTATTGAACCGTGATGTTTTCAAAGATGTAACGGTGGATTCATCCCTCAATTACATTGATGGATACAAGACAGCTTTTGAAGATTCAGAATTAAAACATCCATCATATTGGTTTTCCTACATCGACCTTAAAATATGGATGCCCGAAGTGATTATGATGAAATTGGATAAGATGAGCATGGCAAACTCTGTTGAATTAAGAGCGCCATGTTTAGATCACGAGCTTGTTGAGCTATTGTTCAGAGTTGACCCTGAGATAAGAGTGGGCAAAGAAAACAAAAATTTACTAAAGAGTATTGCCTGCAAATATTTGCCGGAAGACATAGTTTATAGAAGGAAAAAGGGGTTCAGCTATCCTTTTATAGAATGGTTAAACGAACATTTCCGTAATGAACTTTTAAAGGATATAAAAGACCTTAACAGAGAAACCGGATTTTTTAATGATAAATTTATTGAATTTCTCTTAAATGAAGGGAGTGAGAAAGGACTCAAACAGCATATCTGGAGTTTGCTGATATTGTCGAGATGGTATAAGTTAAACTTCAATTAGCAAATTGAGAATGATAATATGGATGCAATCTGGTTTGATATCGTAACTCCCAAATTTGTTTTGTTCTTAAAGGACATAATCAAAAAATTTAGGGATTTCGATTATGAAATACTCATTACAGCTCGAATGAGTGAAGGATATACAGAAGTTACAGAACTTTTAGCACTTTATGGTCTAAAATATTTTGAGATCGGAAGTTTTGGTGGAGAAAAGCTCAGAAACAAATTATCCACGAGCATTGAAAGACAGGTAGCTTTATGCGAATTACTTCGGAATTTTGAAGTAAAAGCCCTTATTTCAGGATGTTCTGTAGACGCAAACAGAGTGGCTTTCGGGCTTGGCATTCCAATAGTGAATTTTTATGACATACCGCTTTCCGACCATACCACAAATTTTAAAAAAACCTTACCACAGGCAAGACTGACAATTCCCCTTTCCACATTCATTTTTCATCCTTTTATTGTGCCAAAAGAGATATTTTTAAGACTTGCATTGGAAGAAGACCAAATATTCAGTTATAACTGCATTGATCCATATGTTTGGCTCAGAAATTTTAAGCCTGATAAAGACTACATAGAAAAAGGTCTAAATATAAAGTTGGATAAACCATTGATTGTTGTAAGGGAAGAAGAATTCAAGGCATCTTATGTTAATGAAAGATATTCTTTACTTTATGATGGCCTGATGAGATTGGTCAAAGAAATAGCCGCCGATTATGTTATTATCCCGAGGTATGAGAGCAAACCGTTAAAAGAATTGTTCCCTTTTGCCATTGTCCTTGAGAATGCATCGGTTATACAGCATCTCCTTGCTCATGCAGATTTATTCATAGGCGGCGGAGGCACGATAAATATTGAGGCCACATATTTTGGCACTCCGACGATTTCAACAAGGTCATTTATTTCCCACTATGATAAATATCTTATAGATAAAGGACTGATGGCGTGGGTAGATAACGCAGATATGATGGTGGATGTTGCCATAGATATTTTAGGAAAGCGGAAGGAAAAGCTTGCAAAGTCGGTTTATAGCACAATGAGTTTTGACGTGGAAGCAATAGTGAATAACATCTTGAATTTATTAGAACTAAGAGGGATATCGCTATATGAGAAAAGTCCTCTATTTTGAGATATTAAACTATCAAAAAGAAAACCTAAAACTCTTATCCGATAATTTTGATGTTATAAGCCTTGATAATCCGTCAATTATTACTGCCGACATTTTGAGGGACGTATCTGTTATATTTGCCCCCTTGGGTTACTACTTTGGAGAAGATATTTTCTCAATTTCTCCTAACCTGAAGGTTATTGCAACCAATACAACAGGTGTGCCTCATATTGATGTTGAGCTTGCATCATCAAGGGGTATTAAAGTTATCTCATTAAAGGATGAAAAGGAATTTCTCGATATAATCACTCCTACCGCAGAATTGACAATGGGGTTGATAATCAATATCACGAGGAATGTAATTCCTGCTATTAAATCCGTTCTTGACGGCAAGTGGAGCAGATGGGAATTCGGAGGGCAGGCGATGCTTTCGAGGATGTCACTTGGCATTGTTGGTCTTGGAAGGCTTGGCAATATAGTGGCAAGATATGCAACTGCATTTGGCATGAAGGTCTCTTATTATGACCCTTTTATTATACATAATGATGATTGGTCATATAAACGGATTGAAAGTATTGAACAACTGGTTTCGGACGTTGATATAGTTTCTGTCCATATACCGATGAATGAAGAAAACAGATATTTTCTCAACAAAGCAGTATTCTCTAAATTTAAGAGAGGTTCCTATCTCATAAACACTGCAAGGGGCGAGGTAGTGGACTCCGAAGCACTGATAGAGGCATTGGAAGATGGGATTATCAAAGGCGCTGCGCTGGATGTGCTCGATGGCGAATTTGAGCCAGATTTTTCCAGCAGGGTATTATCCCATCCTTTGGTGCAGTATGCGCAGACACATCCTAATCTCATTATTACACCGCATATAGGAGGCTCAACAAGGGATGCGTGGCATCTGACCCAGCGTTATGTAATAGAAAGGACTATTGAGTATTTCAAGGCTGATCAGAAATTAAGCAGTGTCTGTCCATAAAGTCAGGTTTCTTGTCATTCCTGCGGAGGCAGGAATCCAGAACCTTTTGAAAACACTGGATTCCGGCTTAAGCCAGTCCCTGCAGATTGTAAGCAGGGAGACTGCCGGAATGACAAAGAGCAAAAGTTAGTTTATGAACATACTATAACTAAGTAGAAGGAATCCTGAATGGATATACTGGGAATAGTTACAGCAAGGGGGGGGTCAAAAAGAATCCCACAGAAAAATCTTTATCTGCTGGGCGGAATCCCTCTAATAAGCTATTGCCTGAGAACGGCTAAAAAGAGTTCTTTAATCGACAGGCTTGTTGTATCAACAGAGGATGATGCCATAGCAGAGGTTGCTGCAAAAGAAGGTGTTGAGGTTATTAAGAGACCTTTTGAGTTGGCCCAGGACAATACCCCGACCCTGCCTGTAATAAAGCATGTGATTAGTGAGCTTGATAAGACAGGCTTTCATGCTGATATAATTCTTACTATTCAGCCTACATACCCGTTCATTACAGTGGATAATATCGAAAAAACTATAAAGGTTTTTTCAGAAAATGGAGCTTTTGATTCGGTGACGACCGTTACAAGGGCGCCGTTTAAGCATCATCCTTATAATGCAAGGAAGATAAACGAGGACGGTACAATCTCATTTATGTTCCCTGAAGAGAAGAAGAAGTGCCCTAACAGTCAGTCAGCGCCTCCTGTCTATTTTTTTGGAAATCTTTATGCATCTAAAAGGGCCACAATCTTTGAAAAGGATTCTCTCTACGGTGACAGATCATTTCCTATAGAGATTGATAATATTGAGGGATTTGATATTGATGACATGTTTGACATGGAAATGGCTGAATGGTTGCTTAAAAAGAGAAGAAAAGAAGATTAAATGCCAGGATTAAAGAAGGTTGTAGAAATCGTCGATAGGAAGATTGGTTCAGGTAATCCCGTTTTTATTATTGCAGAGGCCGGTGTTAACCACTTCGGCAATATTGAGATCGCAAAACATCTGATTGATATGGCTGTTATAGCAAGGGCTGATGCTGTGAAGTTTCAGATATTCAAGACCGAAAACCTTGTTTCGTCTGTTGCACCTGACTGGATAGAGAGGCTTAAACCAAAAGAACTGCCCTATAATGCCTTTAAATATCTTAAGGAATTCTGTGATAAAAAAGGTATTATCTTTCTTGCCTCTGCCCACGATGAAGAAAGCCTTGATTTCTATAGTTCTCTTAATCCGCCTGCATATAAAATCGGCTCCGGAGAAGTATCAAATGCCGGATATTTACGAAAGGTCGCTGAATTCAAGAAACCTGTAATCCTTTCCACCGGCATGTATGATATGGATGATGTCAGAGATGCTGTGGATATATTTCTCAGCGAAGGGAGCAATAGTCTGATCATCCTTCATTGCATAACCTGTTACCCGCCTGCACCTGAAGACATAAATTTAAGAGCTATTAACACATTGCAAAAGGAATTTGGATGTCCTGTAGGATATTCGGATCACACCATCGGCAATGATATTGTTCTTGCTGCTGTTGCAATCGGAGCCTCTATTATTGAAAAACATATTGCAGTAAGCAGAAATGCACCGGGTTCACAGGATTGTCTTGTATCATGTGATGATAAAGGCCTGATAGAGATGGTCAATAGCATCAGAAAGATAGAAAAGGCTATCGGGAACGGTAATAAGGTTCCTTCGGAGAGGGAGATGAAAAGTAAGGACTGGGCAAGAAAAAGCATTGTGGCAAAAGTTGATATTAAAAAAGATGATTTGATAACTAGGGATATGCTGACACTGAAAAGGCCCGGAACCGGTATAAGTCCGAAGAATATCCTGAAGGTTATCGGACACAGGGCGAAAAGGACTATCAAGGCTGATTCACTATTAAAATTTGAAGATATTATACAAGGAGGAAAATGAGTTACGAGGCCAATTATAATTCAGCCCTTTCATATTTAAAACTTGGGCAGATCGACCTTGCAGTAGAGTCCCTCCACAGGGCATATTCTCAGGTGCCGGATAAAGCTAAAAGGGATGATAATGCTGTTTATCTAAAAATATTATCCCTCCTGGCAAGATTTAATTTAGAGGAAAAAGACCCTCAGAAGGTATGGAATTATGTTGATGAAGGATTAAGAATCAAAGAAAATCACATTGATCTGTTGTTTTTAAAGAGCCTTCTGTTATTAGACGAGCGGAGATTTGATGAAATGCTTGTTACTCTGATTACTTATCTTTTATCATTTGATACGGAAGAAATTAAGAAATACAATTATGAACTTGTTAATGAGGCCACATTAAAAGAGATATTCGACAATCTTATTCCCCTTTCATACAGGAATTCAATATATGGGGTTGTTATTAAGGATAAGGTTAAAATTATACTGGAGAAAACCGGCAATAAAAATATTGAGCGGGTATTGAATATTATGGCATCAGCAGATAGAGGGCAGAGTAAGTGAAGAGGATTCTTTTTCCCATTGGCGAACGTGAAATGCTTGCCACTCAGGGAAGGCTTATGTATTTACCCGAGAGGATAGCGAGTCCCGATGTTACGGTTGATATTATAACGTACTCCAATGAGGTATTCGAAAAGACCGGGAATTTCTGGAAAAACAATAATAACATTAATGTGGTTTTGTCTGACCCTAATCCGCTTGTTATACCGGCGGACTTCAGGGACAATCTCGTTAAAATCTTTATCCCTCAAATAAAAGACATTCTTATCCCTGATACGGATTTGAGCCTATGGAAAGTTGCAGCCTTTGATGATTTCAGGGGACATATATCTTCATTCACATTCCCTGACCTCAAAGGCGATTATGACCTCATGTTATTACCATTCCCATCCTTTGACGAACCTCCACCTGACAAAAGTGACGCCTTTTATTCGACGATAATCTTTCTTGCAAAAGAGCGGGGAATCCCTATTGTTGCATTGCAGATTTATCCTGTTTTTAACACGCCTGTACTCTTCGTAAAGATTGCAGATTACTTTATTGTTAAGAGCGAATTTGAGAGACAATATTATGAACAGAGGGGAATTGAGAAAGGAAAGATTTTTATTTTAAATGATATAAAGGATTGCTATTGTCTGGACACCATTGAGGATGTTTACAAGAACCTTTTGTTTGACGAACAGATTAAAAAGATTGAATTAACATCAGATGAGCTTGTTGTTTTAATAATAAACCACCCGAGGTTCAGGGCTCAAATAAAAGAGATATTAAAGTTACTTGGTTCATTAAATACACCAAAGACGGTATTCTTCTTAAAGAGGGGATACCACGTGAGGGATCTGTCAGAAGATCAGATAATAAATGACCTCATCAGAGAGGACTTGAAAAGGATAAAAGGCAGGTTTTTTATAGCAGAGGATGGGAGTCTGGTTACGCTCCTTATGCTTTCAGACTTAATCATTTCCACTTCTTACATAATACCCCTGCAATTTGCCTCTAAATATAATAAAGTGGCTGTTGTTTTTAACCCGCTCTTCCCGAAAACGCCATCACACAATGGTGTAACATTCATAAATAATCTGAACGTCCTTTTAGAGGTTATCAGTTTGTGTATTTCAGCTAAAAAGACAGATGTTTCTATAGGGGACATACTAAAAAAGGTAAGGGTATGAATCTGAAAAGGAAAAGGATCGCCTGTTTAATAGCACTGCCCCATCATACAAAATTTCTGATGCCTGTTGCATTAGAGGCCAGGAAAAGGGGGGCCGAAGTGATATTCTTTCTTACAATGGCCGATTACCCTTTTGAAAGAGATCTGATTAAAAATGGCCAGAAGTTTAGATATCTCACTGACTATATGGACAATGTTACGGCGGAAAAAATAGACAGCACATTGTCCCGGCTGCTTGATATCTGGAAATCGAGATGCTTTAAATGGGATGGATTCCGTCACTGGTCGCTTTTTGAGCAGAGCAGATTTTTTAACGCTGCAATTGAGGAATATTTCTGTCTGGAAAGGTTTATTGAAAAGGAGTTGCCTGATCTGTTTATTGCCCTCCACGAAAGAAACAGGTGGGGTAAACTGACAGGACATCTTGCAGCTAAATATGGGATTCCTTATGTAACTTTTCAGGAAGGGGATTATCATGAAAGCAGGTTGAGTTTTAGCGCCCATACAGAATACTCAACTGCCGACCTTATCTGGGGAGAGGCCTCGAGGGATATGCTCGGCAGCCATAAAAGTGCTATTGACAAGCTGATATTTATAGGCAATACCCATCTTGACAATGCAATTAAAACATATTCTAATCCATTAAATAAGAAAAGGGTAACGGAAGAGCTTGGAATACCTGCGGGGAAAAAGATTGTTGTAGTATTATTAGATCTTGAATGGGCAGCAGTTATAGACAAAAGGGTATGGTTCGAGTTCTTTAAAGGTACAAATAACGAAATAATATTTATATTTAAATGGCATCCCAATGCATTATTAGGGACATATCAAAAGGCAGAGGGAATAATAAAGGATCTTTCACCGGAATCCATTATGCTTTATACATATGATCCATACAGCCTCCTTGCTATTGCTGACTACTGTGTCACCCTCGGTAAAACCACCCTTGCCCTTGAATCACTTGCCTTTGGAAGGCCTCTTTTTGCATTACCGAGCAGGGACGGTACTAAAGACTACTATGTTGATATGGGAGTAGCGCAATCTGTGTCGCCCCTTGGAAATTGGGCAAATCTTTATAGAACAATTGAAGAAGGGGTGCCGCCTCATATCGGGAACAATATTAAGGAATACCTCCGAAAATCATTTTATAGACTTGATGGCAAGGCTATAGAAAGGGCAATAGATATAATGAAATATATATTCGAAAGCCGCCAGCCTGCAAGGGGCAAGGGGCAAGGGACAAGGGGCAAAGAGCAAAGGGCAAAGAGCAAAGAGCATATCTCAGGACGGGTAAGTTTTATTATCCCATCAGGGGACGATGCTGAAGTGCTTCTTGCAACTCTTACTTCCTTATCCCAAAATGTCAAATATCCTGACTGGGAGGTAGTGATTGTAGTAAATGATGAAAATATAAAGGGGATGCTTTCCGGTATCTCAGGTGATATGCAGATTGTCGATGCAGAGGGACACAATCTTTCATTGCTATATAACAAAGGGGCTGAGGCAGCATCAGGCGAATACCTTATCTTTTTGAGGCCTGGCATAGTCTATTTCAAGGATGAGGGCCTGCTTGACGGAATTGAAAACAGCGTGGCTGGTCTACCGCTAAAGAATCCTGATATGACTCCTTACTGCCTTGGAATCGGGTATGATTTCAATTTTACGCCGTATAAAATACAGAACATAGAGTATAGAGCACAGAACACAGACAATGAAACATTCATGTCTCAAAGAGACGCAAAGGGAAATGAAAATAATCCCCCCTCACCCCCCTTTGGTAAAGGGGGGATGGGGGGATTTTCAGATGAAAACTACAGGGATGCAGTAGGCGGAGGGTTTATTGCCATGAGCCGCAAAATATTCGAATCCATCGGACGGTTTGATGAAGAAATAGCCAACCATCTGATAGAACCTGACATATGTCTTAAGGCAAAAGAATTGAATATCAAGGTCAGATATCTTCCTGATTGCCTTGCATTTAATTATAAAGAGACATTTTTTGGAGAGGACGTCTCTGATGAAAACTGGAAAAACAGGGTTAAATTCTTTGCCAAATGGGTAGGAAAGTTTCCGAAAGATGAAGATTTTATTAATTTTGCAGGAGATTTATTAAAGGTTTGATTTTAGCGCTCTTCATTCCAGTTCCCATGAATTCACTACACTGTCAAAGTCCAACTTTATCCTGAAAAGGGTCTCCGGCAATTCCTTCTCAGAAATACCGAAGGAATTCCGTGTTGACGGGTGAATGGCGCTTACTCTTTCATCGGTACTTTTACCAAGTACTATGGCTTTTGCTATCTGATTCCCGGCGTATACCGCATTATGCAGGAGAGTGTAATCTGATATGTCAATAAATGGATTCACAAGAGAAGGGCTGTGGTGAAACCTTATTATGTTTGACAGTTCTTTTGGAAAATGCCATTTTTCTGCAACAAGTGACCCAACTTCTGAATGGGTATACCCTATTATGTTTTTTTCAGCATCACACAGCGTAAGGTCTCTATTATCTTTAATCTCTTTTAAAACCTCCTCAAGAAGGTCTGGTATATTCTGAGCGATAATTATTTTCCCAATGTCATGAAGTATACCGCAGATAAATACCTTTTCCTCCAATATGGGATCATTTTTATGGATTAATGACTTTGAGGCTATGGCACAGCCGAGGCTGTGATACCAGAGGCCTTTGATATCGAGCGGCAAAGATATATTCTTATTAAATATTTTAAACACCTCTGTAGTGAATGCAAGGTTCCTGATCGTGTTAAAACCAAGAACGGTTATAGCCCTTGGAATAGTATCCACACGGCAAGAAAGGCCGTAATAACTTGAGTTTGCAAGCCTCAGCACCCTTGATGTAAGAGAAGGGTCTTTCTCGATTATTTCGCTTACTGCATTTGTTGTGACAGAGTCATTTCCCAATGCATTGTTAATCCGAAATACAACATATGGTAATGTCGGAATGTCTTCAATGCCTTTGATAATTTTTTCTATCCTTTTTTCCTGCATCTCAGATACTCCATCGCTTCAATCCTTAAGGCTGTCTCATATAAGACCTTCATCATGGGGTCGGAAGGTATTTCATAAAACCGCCCGAGCACCCTTTCCCTGCATATCTCCTCTGCCTTTAATATTTCATCCTCTGAGAATGGCTCCATTTTATCTTCTTCAGATTGAACTGGTATCCTATTTATTCCATGACGGATAAGGCTTTTTATCACAGACCCGTTGAGCGCTGTACCTTTTGCAACCAGAAGTTGACCGGTTGTACTTAAAATATCCCCCGCAAGGATCATTCCTTGCACTGTTTCTTCGATAGGAATATGTTTCATTTAATACTATTTGCTATCATAATTGAACCTCCGCAGAACGGACAGATGCTCCAGTCTTCTTCAAGGGGCATCTTGCAGTTTTTGCAGAAGTTCTGTTTGAATGATCCACAGTAGGGGCAGAAGAGAAACTTCGCTTCAATCATCCTCTGGCAATTTTTGCAACTATACTCATATTTTGTCTGGGGACCTATAACTCTGATGATCTCATCAATAGTTGTCTCTCCACGCCTCACTTTTTCTATCCCGTCATCGATAAGGGTTCTCATACCGCTTAACCGTGCCAGGTTCATCAATTCTGACTCTTTATAGTTGCTGCTGATGAATTGTCTGAAATCATCAGCCATAATAAAGACCTCAAAAATTCCTGTCCTTCCGAGATAGCCTGAATGGTTGCACCTGTCACATCCTGAACCCTTAAAGGATTTTTCTCCGATAGACTCTACAGGGATTTTTAACAACTCCAACATCTCTCTATCCGTGGGCACCTCAACCCTGCAGTATTTGCAGACTTTTCTCACGAGCCTCTGCGCCAGGATAACTTCAAGGGCAGAGGCTATAAGATAAGGCTTTACACCCAGATCTATCAGTCGGGTTATAGATGCAATAGAGTTATTTGTATGCAATGTTGTCAAAACCATGTGACCGGTAAGCGCAGCCTTGAAAGCCACATCTGCAGTCTCATAATCTCTTATCTCTCCCACTAATATTACATCAGGATCTTGCCTCATGGTTGAACGTAGTACAGAAGCAAATGACAGGCCGATCTTATCCCGGACATAAATCTGGTTGGCTTCCTCAAGGAAATACTCGACAGGGTCTTCAATTGTCTCAAAATTTTTTGTGCTCTGGAGCATTTCATTCAATATGGAATAGAGCGTTGTAGTCTTTCCGCTGCCGGTAGGTCCTGTTGAGATAATAATGCCCTGGGGTTTTTTAATTGCATTATTAAGCTTCTTAAGGTCATCCGGAAGCACTCCCAGATCATTAAGCATCCTTATAGCAGCACTTTTGTCCAGTATTCTCATTACAACTTTTTCTCCGTTTATTGTTGGCATAGAAGAGACCCTGATGTCCACTATCTTGGTGCCTGATTTTACTGTTATCCTGCCGTCCTGAGGCCTTCGCTTCTCAGAAATATCCATTTTGGCCAGTATCTTGATCCTTGATATAGTGGCAGGATGGAGGTCGGATGGAATCTTTATCTTGTTATGAAGCAGCCCATCGATTCTGTAACGTATCAGTGTATATTTTGTCTTGGGTTCGATATGAATGTCGCTTGCCTTATAGCGAACAGCCTCTGAGATGATAGCATTTACTACTCTTATGATAGGGGGCACCTCTGAGGAGCTGATAACTTCCTGGACGCTAAATTCCTTTTCCTCTTCCTCAATAATAATATCAATCTCATCGAGTGGTTCTATCTCAGGGATTGTGTCTGTATCTGCAGGTACCTGCTTCATGTCTCCATAAATCTTCTTAAGTTGCAGCAAGATATCCGAGCTTGTTGCAATAAGAGGTATTACCTTCAGCCCTGTCATAAATGAGATATTGTCACATTTGAAGATGTCTGAAGGGTCAGCCATTGCTATGGTAATCTTTTTACTATCAAACCTTACAGGGATAAACCGGTTTTTCTCACAGAGTTCCTTCGGCAAAAATCTCACAACTTCAGGGTTGAGGCGCATCTCTTTTAGGTCAATATATTCTATATTCAGATGTTTCTGGAGTGCCGCGGCTATCCTTGATTCAGTCGTTAAGCCGAGTCTTACAAGTGTCTCGCCCAGCAACTCACCCCCCGATCTTTCTTCAGTCGCCCTGTCAAGCTCTTCCTTCTTTATTACCCCTGATTTAAGAAGGATATTTCCTATAATTCCCCTATCTTCATCAAAGAGGGCGGAATAATTTTTTATCTTAAGCTGCTGTTTCCTTGTAATCTCTTTCAATTTCTTATTTTCCTGAATAAGTACGTACTGCTGGAGGGCAAGGCTTACTGTTAACCTGAGGTCTTCATCATTCCAAGGTTTTGTAATGAATTTGTATACAGCGCCCTCATTAACAGCGCCCATGATGGACTGTACATCAGCATAACCTGTAAGCATTATCCGTATAGTTTCAGGCCATTTCAGCTTTATCTCTTTAAGGAATTCAGCCCCTGTCATTTTAGGCATTCTGTGGTCTGATATGACCAGATGGACCTTTTCTTTTTCCATTATATGAAGTGCCTCATCAGCAGATGTGGCTGTGAAGATTTCATAATTCTCCTCAATAAATATCCTCCTCAGGGCATTAAGTACGTTAAGTTCATCATCAACAAAGAGAAGGGTAAACCCTTCCTTCCTCTTATCATAGCTGTCATCTGTAGAGTCTTCTTGAGACGCAATCAGATGCTCGCTGTTCGCTAAATTCCTGAATAGTTCAGCGTACTTAGACATCATATGTCTCCATAATGCACGATGAAAGGCTTGTTATTCTGGTTATTCTTAATTCTGTATCCTGTATCATGAATCATTTTTTGTGTCCTTTTTAGTGGCAGCCGTATAACAAAAGTGGCGCCTTCTCCTGGCAGGCTTTCTACATCAATAGTGCCGCCATATGCAGTAATAATTTCATATGCCACGGTAAGGCCCAGCCCTGTACCTTTACCAACATCTTTGGTTGTGAAAAATGGCTCAAATACCCGTTTCCTGAGATCCTCTGTAATGCCAGGCCCATTGTCCGAAAAACGTATCCTGATATTGCCGTCTTCGAAGACTGTAGATATCGTGAGTTTCAGTCCTTCTCTTTTTGTCTGAATCGCATTAAGGATAATGTTAAGGAATACCTGGCAGATGAGTGCGGGATTGCAGATAAATTCAGGCAATTCATGGTAGTCCCTTATTATCCCGGCGTCTTCAGGTATCTCATGGGCAAGTACACTGATGGTTCTGTCAATCTCTCTGTTGATATCAATCATAGTTTCGCAGGCGTCATCAATATGAGAAAACCCTTTCAGGTCTGAGACTATCTTTTTGACCCTTTCAGCGCCATCTATGCTCTGCCTGATTAAATGAGGTATATCATTCATGATAAAGTCAATTTTTAATCTTTCATAAAGTTTTTCTGCCTTACTCGAGTCATGGTTTATTGTTCTATAGAATTCGATCATCTCTTTGAGTTTACTGATGTATTTACCAAAGGTATTAATATTGCTTGTTATGAAACCCATTGGATTATTTATCTCATGAGCCACGCCGGCAGCGAGTTGACCAACAGATGCCATTTTTTCCTGCTGCAGGAGCCTGGCATAAACATGTTTAAGTTCCTCAGTGCGCTCCTGAACCTTTTTCTCAAGGTTCTGTGCGAGTTCCCGGTATCTGGCCTCTGATATTTTTAATCTGGTGTTTGTCTCGACAAGCTCCTCATAAGACCGATTAACTACTGTTGTATGTATCTCTGTGGTGAGCATCCTTTTCAAGTTGTTATTTATTATTATATTCAATGCATCAAGTAACATCCCTGAAAGTCCTTTGAGATAGTCCCTTTCTTTGCTGTCACCTTTGATAACCACGTTACCGACAATCTCCCCTTCAAGATAGAGGGGCAATGTTAATGTTTCACTAACAGTCCTGTCTTTAATATGATTACTGTATGTCCATATAATTTTACCGTCAGGATTGATTACCATGGCCTTTGATGCCCCTGCCCTTACAGCACTTTTCAAAAGCGGTATAACCTCAGCTTCTGAGATTATCTCTTTGAGAGTTTTTTCAGAACCTATAACATATTCGATATTACCGGGATTATTTTGTCCTTTTTCCATTTGTTTTCCTTTAGCAGCCTCCTGACCTGATCATACCTCCTGTGCCTTATGGGTTAACGTCTTCACAAAGGTTTCTTTATCAAGACCATGATTCTCTCCAAGCCCGTACCTTTTATCAATCCTGTCGTATGTCAGATCGGCAAGCCTGCTGAAGGTTTCAATAACACCCCATCCTTCAAGGGCTGATGCCATAAATATAGGAATCCCTGTAGGTCCCCATATATGTTTTATATCAGATTCAGGGACAATATCCTTCAGGTCCCTTTTGTTAAATTGAATAACCAGGGGAATCTTCTCAATCTCGAGGCCGACTATGGCAAGATTCTTCTCAAGGTTTTCGAAACTCTCAAAGTTATTCGTCTTTTCAGACAACCGGGAGTCTGCAATAAATGCTACGCCGTCTGCCCTCTGAAGCACTGCCTTTCTTGTTGCATCATGCCTTACCTGTCCCGGCACTGTATAAACTTTTACCTTTATCTTCAGGCCACTGGGTGCAGTAAGGAAAAATGGAAGCAGATCGAAGAAGATGGTCCTGTCATCCTTTGTATCAAGTACCATGAGGTCCCCTCTTCCCTCATGCGCTAAAAGGTCATGAAGCCTGAGCAGATTTGTGGTCTTGCCCGATAGCGCAGGGCCATAGTAGACCAACTTCATGACCATTTTCTGTTCTAACTCATCGTACTCGATCATATAAATACCTATTAAATAATTATCTCATTTATTTCTTCTAACAAATATCCCATTTTTAAAAGGGTCTATTTCATAGTAACGTTGTAGACCCCTGATAACTTTCTGATCCAGAACAACCCCGTGGGCAAGGAGGAGCAAACCTGTTCCGCTTCTGACATCACGTGATAAGACCATTCCAGGCATAAGCTTATCAGGATGGATTTCAACTTCATCCAGGTACCCCTGTGCATACGATATATGTTTTTTAACAATCGGTCGCATAGACTGAAATGCTATGCGATCGAACTTTGTGTCAAGATAAAACTCGATCTCACTTATAATCTTTTCGTAATTTCCTCTTGCAGAAGAAAAGCTGCTATTGGCTATCCTGTCAAAGGCATCCGCAAGGGCTATAATACGGCTGCCAACAGGGATAGCCTTTTTCTTGAGACCATCAGGGTATCCAAGGCCGTCAACACGCTCGTGATGATGCCGGATAAGTATGCCAACTTCCTGAAACCCTTCGATTGAATCTATTGCCACCTGTCCTCTTATCGGGTGCAGTTCATATTCCTTTCTCTCGTAGTCATTGAGTGTATCCGTATCCTTCATAAGGATTGAATCCGGGATACCTATCTTGCCGATATCGTGCAGAAGGGCTGCCACAAAGATATTGCTGATGTCATGTTCAGGCAGTGACATTGAAAGAGCGGTCTGCCTTGCAAGTGCTGCTACATTCTTTGAGTGGCTTGACACAGTTTTATCACGCATCTCGATCATGCCTGAAAATGCCTCTATAGAGTTTCTGAAATTTCTTTTAAGCTGCTCATTTAATTCCTGGAGCGTCTTATTCTGGTTCTGTATGTCAATTGTCTGTTCCTGTACCCTAACCTCAAGCTGGGTATTCCAGTTTTTTAGTTCTTCATTCTGCCTTTTTATAATCTCTGTAAGTCTTTTGTTTTCGGTTATAAGGGAATACCTCTGAACTGCGTCTCTTATGACTTGTATAAGCTCCTCATCCTTCCACGGCTTTGTTATATACCTGTAAGCCCCGCCTCTGTTTATAGCTTCAATAGCAGCATTTACATCCGCATACCCTGTGAGCACAATCCTCAGTGCATCAGGTGCAATTTCCTTCGCCTTTTCGAGGAAATCTACACCTGTCAGGCCTGGCATCCTCTGATCCGATACGATAAGGCCGATATCATGGTTATTCTTAAGAATCTCTAATGCCTCTTCCCCCGAATTAGCTGTTATAACCTCAAAGTCTTCATCCATTAATAATCTTCTGAGGGATCTAAGTATATTCTCCTCATCGTCAACAAATAATACCTTCTCAGCCATCTCAGTCCTCTTTGTCAAGGGTTAAAATAATACCCTCCTGACCATCAGGCTGTCTCATGGAGATGCCTTTAACCTTGATATCGGTGCCTTCAATCAGGATATGTCCCGAGAGAGCCCTTTTCTCAAAGACCCTTTCAATAAATGCATTTAACACTGACGGTAGCAAATCCTTCCTGTCCATCCCGATGATATTTCTCGAGTATCTGCCGAATAATTCCAGCCCCTTCTCATTACACTGCACTATCATTCCATCAGTGTCGATACCGAGCACAGCGATTGGGAGCGAATTCAGGATATTCTGAGAGCGTATCAGCGCCTTATTTTGAAACACGAGTTCGGCATTCCTCACCGAGACAAGTTTCTCAAGGTTATCATTTATCTCATTGAGCTCATCATTCCTTCTCCTGAGTTCCTCGGTAAGTTCTAAATTTTTCTTCTGAAGAAAATAACGTTCAAAGGCATTGGATATTGTGACCTTAAGTTCATCATCATTCCACGGCTTAGGTATAAACTTGTATATCTGCCCATCGTTTATGGCAGAGACTATAGAAGCGGCATCCGCATATCCTGAAAGCACGATCCTGACTGTATCAGGCCAGCGCTCACACACCTCCTTAAGGAAATCCACTCCGTTTTTCCCGGGCATTCTGTAGTCGGATATGACAATCTGGACAGGTTTGCCGGTGTTCAGGATCTCAAGCCCTTCATCTGCTGAAGAGGCGGAAAGGACTTCATAATTTTCGTCAAGAAATATCCTTTCGATAGCCCTCAGGACATTTTTTTCATCATCAACGCAGAGGATTCTGAACTCTTCTTCCATAATTATCTCCCTTCCACAACAGGTATCAATACATTAAAGGTGGTCCCCTTTCCCACCTCGCTCTGGACTGTAATCTCTCCGTTATGTTTCTTCACTATATCATAGGTTATGCTCAGACCCAGTCCGGTGCCTTTACCCGCCTCTTTGGTTGTAAAGAACGGATCAAATATCTTGCTAAGTTTATCTTCAGGTATTCCACAGCCTGTGTCTGAGATAGAAACATTTATATAACCGTTATCATGCCATGTCTTTACTATAATTTCCCCCTGCTTTTCAATGGCCTGGGCTGCATTAACCAGGATATTCATGAATACCTGATTGAGCTGTCCGGGATTGCATTTTGTCATAGGGATATCCCCGTATTCCTTTCTCAGGGTAACTTTGTATTTAAGCTCATTCCAGACAATATTTATAGTGCTTTCAAGACATTCATTTATATCAGCATGTTTATAATCTGCTTCATCCACCCTTGAGAAGCTCTTCAGATCCTGCACTATCTTTTTAACCCTTTCGGCACCTTCGAGGGATTCATTGATGAGTTCTTTTATGTCCTGTGTGATGTAGTCGAGTTTTAGCTTTTTCCGCCTTTCCTTTAGTTTCTCTAATGCCTCTTTTACGTTCAGAGCTTCTATAAACTCAGACTGTGCATCGATGAACTCGCTTAGCCTGATGACATATTTATCGAGGGTTCCGAGGTTACTTGATATAAAGCCTATCGGATTGTTTATCTCATGCGCTACCCCCGCTGCGAGCTGACCTATTGATGCCATCTTCTCCTGCTGGAGAATCTGTGATTGAGCTGCCTTGAGTTGAGTATATGCATTTTCAAGTTCCCTGTTCTTTAAATCAAGTATATGCATCATGTTGTTAAAATGCTCGCCAATCTGGTAGACAGGGTCTGAAGTGGCAAATTTAAATACAGGACATTCAACACAGTTTCCGAACTTTTCGGCAAAGACTCCCTGCACTTTTCCGCCACAATAGGTACCTGCAACCTGCCAGCACCTCATTTCTTCCTTCCCATAGCAGGGACAATCTTTTTTGGCACACTGCATTATCTCATAGCACCTTTTCAGGTTGGGATTGCTACACCTCACACTGAGATCTTTTTTAGCCACTACTTGTTGTATATACAGGGAGATTCCATCGATGGCAATTTGGAGCTCATTTCTTTCTTTATCAAGTGCCATGTTAGTTATTTCAATGGATTCATTAAGTATTTTCATCTCTTCCTGACCCTGCAAAAGCATATCTTCTGTCCGCTTGCGCTCGGTAATATCTCTTGATACATGGACAACCTGTATTACATTTCCATTGTTATCTTTTATAGGCAATGCAGAAACTTCTACATATATTTTCTCGCCATCTTTAGAATAATGTACATGCTCTACTACCTTGGGTTCGCCTGCTTTTACGGCATCCGTAAGAGGACAGATATCATCAGGCGGTGTGCATCTATCATGCCTGTGATGAGTTATTTCATGACATTTTTTTCCTATAATATCTTTTTCTTCCAGTCCAGACTCTTTCAGGAAAGCCCTGTTAACTGCGACAATCCTTAAATCATGGACATCTATGATTGAGATGGCATCGTTTATGTTGTCGAGGACAGTTTTAATGAATTCATAAGAGCCTTTGAGGGCCTCTTCCATCCGTTTGCGCTCGGTGATATCCCAGAAAATACCTAATATGCCAATGATATTACCTTTCTCATCTTGAACAGGAGTTCTAACCGTATACACAATAAACTCTTGTTCGTCTTTGATATATTTTTCCTCAATCTCTTCTGTCTTCCCTGACTCCATAATTTTTTTATCATCTGCCCTGTACTTTTCAGCCAATTCCTCAGGATAAAAATCGTAATCTGTCTTACCAGTAATTTCATCAGATTTAATTTTTAAATCCCGAGCATAGTTTTCATTACAAGAGACATAAACTGAATTCTTATCCTTAAGAAATATCTTTTGTGGAAGATTTTCAACCAGTGTCCTGTACTTGTTCTCGCTTGCCTTGAGCGACTCTTCTGCGCACTTGTGTTCAGCCCGCTCTTCTGCTTCACGCAATTTCTTCTGCATTTCTAATCCATATTTGCTCTAATAATCTCAAAATCAAGAACATCTATAGCTTGAACAATAACCTTCCCTCTTGACTATTGCCATTTTTGCAAGAGCCTCTATTTTTTATTTGTCGGCTATTTATGATAAAAACTTTAGGTTTTTCCTAAGTAAGGTCTGTGTATAAATGCCGATTTCAACTCAAATGCGTCATTCCCGCGAATGCGGGAATCCAGTGTTTTCAATAGGTTCTGGATTCCTGCTTCCGCAGGAATGACAGGCAAACTGAATTTATGGACAGATTTTATTTAATGCGTTTGTATTAAATTAAAGTTTTTTTTAAAAACTTCCGATAAGAATATCTGAAAGCTTAAAGAGGTGATGGTCAGAAAGGAGGGGAGTGTCAAAAAGACCTAAACCAGTTTGTACCGCAGGCATTAGTCTACGATTCGTAGAGCCTGCAGAGAATGAAAATAGGCATGGAAGCCTAAAGACAGTGAGCAGTGAACAGTGAACTGACACTAAACACTAACACTGAATTTCAAGGAGGAAAGGAAAATGGGTCTCGTAATCAACACTAATTTAGTTTCACTTAATACTCAGAGAAGTCTGAGAAAAACCGAAGGCCCTCTTAATACAGCTATACAGAGGTTGTCTTCGGGCTTAAGAATCAACTCAGCAAAGGATGACGCTGCAGGCCTTGCCATTGCCACAAGGATGACCACACAGGTCAATGGTCTATCTGTTGCAATGAGGAATGCCAATGATGGTGTTTCCTTTGCCCAGACAGCAGAAGGCGCCATGGATGAGATGATTAACGGCCTTCAGAGGATATACGAACTGGCGAACCAGGCATCAAGCTATAACACATCAACTGACAGAGGCTCTATGAACGATGAGGTCAGACAGCTTGTTGCAGAGCTGAACAGGATAGTTTCACAGACAAGATACAATGGTGAGCTGTTCCTCAACCAGATCAAGACCGTTACTGTCCAGGTTGGCGTTGAGGTGAATGAGACTATCAGCATATCCTCATCCAATGTAGCACCAACAAGCATGGGTGTTTCCACGACCTACAGCTCTTCCCTTACAGCTACTGATGTGGCTGTTGCGGCCTCAAGGATATTCAACAGCGGTGGGTTAGCAGACGCTGCAACACTGAATGGCGTAGGCCTTGGCAGCGCCATTACAACAGGTTCGGATTATCAGAACAACAGCGTTAACATAATAAACCGTCTTAACTTGTACACCGGTTCAACAGGTGTCACAGCCTTTGCTTTTGGTAATGCAATGGTTGGCAGCTCTGCTGTTGCAGCCGCTTCAGCTTCCACAGTAGTTAACTCAGGATATATAACTATTAACAGCATTGCAATCGGTTCATTTACCGCAGCAACCGTCATAGCGACAGCAGCAGCTAACTTAGCATCTGCTATTAATGCAAAGACTTCTGAAACAGGTGTTACAGCGCTCGTAAATTCGGATAACAGGATAGTGCTTGCAAATACCACAGGCGCAGGCGTAAGTGTTAGTGTAGATGCTGCACAAATACCTTCAGGTGGCTCATCATTTGCAGCGGGCTTTGCTTCTTCAGTATCTGTCTCTGCCGGCCAGAACGGTATGATAATCCTGAATGATGACCTGACTACAAGCACTGCGACTACTAACAGTAATGACACATCCGGCGCGCTCGGCTATGCGACAACAAGCACAACCATTTCCCTTACAGCAACCTCTGTGAATGCTGTTACGGTTTCAGATGTTGGTAATGCCAATGTTACCATGCTGGCAGCCAAGAAGGCCCTGGATACACTCACATCAAGAAAGGGAGAGTTTGGGGCTGTTATGAACAGGCTGACTTCAACCATCGCAAACCTTGAAAATGTACGTGAGAATGTTATCTCTGCAAGGTCAAGGATCATGGATGCAGACTATGCTGTTGAAACTGCTAACTTCACAAGGTTGCAGATAATACAGCAGGCAGGTATATCTATGCTTGCACAGGCTAATCTGTTGCCACAGAATGTCCTTGCACTTCTTGGAGGCGGATAAAGAAGGCTCAAAAAGGGGAAAAGGGGTGGGGTATTTCCCGCCCCTTTTTAAAGTAAGATGGAAATAAAGGGAATAGACATAGGGTTACCACTTACTTCACAGATCTTTAATAAAAAGCCTGAAAATGTTAAGAGGGCAGTAGATGCCGGCAGTCCTGTTGAACAAAAGGCCGAACCAGTTTTTGTTCAGTCCGAGGCTGTCAAGGCACCTGAAGCAGAGTCTTATAAGGCATTTTTTGCAATTGACGATAACAAGAATGTGGTTATCAGGATTGTGGACTCTGAAGGGAATTTAGTCAGGCAGATACCACCTGAGGAATTTATTAATATGGTCGAAAAGATGAAAGAAATATCTGAAGACCTTTATAGCAAAAGGGTATAAGTTGAGACTGTTTATAAAATCGGTTTCTGTCATTGTCCGGCCTTCGGCGTGAGCTCAGTCGAACGCTTGACCAGACAATCCATGGTTCGACATCCTTCGACAAGCTCAGGATGACATTGTCACCCTGAGCCTGCCGAAGGGTGGATTCCCCGATCAAGTCGGGGAATGACAGCCTACTTAAATCATAATTTATGGACAGACACTAAATCGTTAAGAAAAAAAGGAAGTTTCTGGAGGTGCTTATATGGCAATAAATATGGTAGGTTCAGGCGGTTCAGGTCTTGACATTAATTCTATTGTAAGTCAGCTTATGCAGGTGGAGAGACAGCCCCTGCTGAGGCTTCAGCAGAAAGAGGCAGCCTATCAGGCGAAGATAAGTGCCTATGCTACTCTATTAAGCAGTGTAACCAGTTTAAAGAGTGCTATAAGCGACCTGACTGCTTCAGGCTTAATCGGCAGGTCGGCGACTGTATCGGACACGACATTTATGACGGCAAGTGCTACAAGCTCCGCATCGGCAGGCACTTATAATATAAAAATCAATAATATCGCAACCGCCCAGAGTATCTATTCTACCATTTTTGCTTCTGAAAGCAGTGAGGTTGCTGATTTGACCACTTATGCAACCCAGAAACTTAAGATCCAGGTAGGCAGTGGTACTGCGGCAGAGATAACAATAAATTCGTCTAACAATACCCTTTCGGGCATAAGGGATGCCATAAATAATGCGAATGCCGGCGTTAATGCTTCTATCATAAACGATGGAACAGGATACAGGCTCGTATTAGCTGTAAATTCAACAGGCGCATCTAACAGAATTGTAGTAAAGGTTGATGAGGACAACAATGGGATATTTGAAGAGTCCGCAGAGACAGACTCAACAGGTTTATCGAGACTTGCTTTTAATCCTGCATCTTATGACGGAAGCGGTAATCCCTCGGGAGGGGTCCAGCAGATGACGCAGTCTCAGGCGGCAGTGGATGCGAAAATAAAGGTGAATAACCTTGAAATTACGAGGTCGAGCAATACAATTACGGATGTCATTACCGGTGTTACTTTAAACCTCCTGAAGGGCGACAGTTACGCTACAAGCTTAACACTCCAGATTTCAGAGGATAGTAGTTCATTGACAACAAAGATCAGCTCATTTGTTTCGGCCTACAATTCCACAATGAACGTAATAAATGGCCTTAAAGGCAATATCACACAAACGGGTGTTTTAGCCGGTGATTCAACGTTAGTAACACTCGCAGGCGCTTTGAGATCAGTAACGACTACAAGATATGGGACTGGCAACACGGACAATACACTTTCATATCTCGGGATTACCCATGATAAAAATGGAGTCCTTGGTTTTGATTCCTCAAAACTGAGCACTGCGATTTCGAGCGATGCAGATAACGTTACAAGCATAATAAATCAGATGGCAACCTCATTCGAATCAACCTTGTCCAATTATATAAATACCATCATCCCTGCAAGGGAAGAAGGTTATCAGCAGACTGTAGAGAATATCCAGGAAGATGAAGAAAAGCTGGATAGGAGACTTCAATTGACTGAAATAGCCCTTCGAAATAAATTTATCGCCCTTGATAAATTGTTGAATCAGCTTCAGGGGACAAATACCTATGTAACCCAGCAAATGGACCTGTTCACAAAAATATCTGGAGGTAATAAATGATGATGAACATCCAACATGCACATAATGCTTATACGCACGTATTGGTCAACACTTCAAACACCCCACTTGACCTGATAATATTGCTTTATGACGGCGCTATAGATTATCTCCACAAGACTATATTTTATATAAATCAGGGGAACGTATCCCCGAAAATACATTATATATCAAAAACCATAGCCATTATAGAAGAACTCCTTGCATCTCTTAATATGGAGGAGGGGGGAGAGATAGCGATAAATCTCCAGAACCTATATATTTACATGCTGAAGGAACTCACGATCGCAAACGCAAAGAACGATGTTGTAAGGATTGCTCATATAGAAGGTCTCTTAAAAGAATTAAGATCTGCATGGAGGCAAATAAAATGAGCATATTTCCCTTTCAGGTGAATGAGGTAGTCCGCCTTTACAACAGGGTCTCAAAACTTAACCCTTCTACCATACTTGAGAAAGAACGGGGAGAACCACAGGATGTCGTAAACATCTCATCAGAGGCAAAGAAGAAACATATCCTCGAAAAGGCCAGGAGTGAGGTGCTTGAAAGGATAAGGAAGACAGAATAGGAAGCCCAACATATAAGCAATTATAATGAAACGGAAAACAATAATATTTCAGAGTAACCCTTTGTGGATAAAAAAGACTTTAAGATACTCATTGCAGACGATGACGAGATAGTGCGTGATGTTATCGGTTCCCTTCTTTCAAGGGAAGGGTACTCTGTTGTGGCAGCAAAAGATGGGTTTGATGCCATAAGGATCCTCAGGGTTGAAGACATAAGCCTTGCTATAACCGACCTCAGAATGCCAGGTGCTGACGGCCTTGAAGTGCTCAGATATGCCGTAAGGAACAACTCCGATATTGCTGTTGTCCTTCTTACGGCCTATGGAACCCTGGATATCGCGATTGAAGCAATAACAGAAGGGGCATATGATTACCTGACAAAACCATTCAAGGTTCAGGAGGTGCTTATACTCGCAGAAAAAACATTTAAAAGGTCAGAATTGATATATGAAAACAGGGAATTAAAGAAACATCTCAGGGATACATATCGCGACATTAATCTTATAAAGACAGTTGCCGGGAGTAATAATCCCGAGATTACGACAGCCTGGATAGAAAGGATTGAAAGGTTAAAGAAGATAAATATACTGACAAACCAGGAAGCTGACATCTTAAAGGAAAGGCTGGTTAAAGGTAATGGTTTTTAAGGGAAGGATATTGATAGTAGATGATGACCCTACGGTCAGGGATTTCCTCTCGGACATCCTATCCAATATTGGTGGCTATAAGGCAGATATTGCCTTCAATGGTCTTGACGGGATAGAAAAGATCAAGAACAACGAATACGATATCGTCTTTACAGACCTTACAATGCCAAAGATGAACGGCATGGACATGTTGAAAGAGGCCAAAGACTTTAACCCCTTCATCCCTGTAGTTGTGATAACCGGCTTTTCATCTATAGAAACTGCGATAACCGCCATGAAGGAAGGCGCCTGTGATTTTATAACAAAACCATTTAAGATTGATAAAGTAATCTCAATAGCTGACAGAATAATTGGTGAGAGAAGACTCTTAAGCAGCATCGCAATAAAAGGCGATTATGAGGCATCCATTGGAAGGCTGAATGCAGAGCTTTACAAAAAGTTACAGGAGATAAGTATTCTTCAGTCCGTAAGCACTGAACTCGATGGATTATATGACAATAGAGAGATATATGAGGGAATTGTGGAGATGACATCAAGGCTCCTTATGGTGAAGGAGACATCCTTTGGCATTGTCGAAAATGATTGTCTAAAAATAAAAGGGTCCACTGGACCCTGTAGGAAAAAAATCCCCATTGCTAACAATTTTCTGGAGAATGTAATAAAAACCAAAGAATATTACATGGCCTCATTCGGGGAAATTAACCCTCTTAATAGAACCCCCCTTACCTCTCCTTTCCTTTCAATTCCCCTTACTATAAATAATGAGGTTTTCGGAATATTGAACGTCTCAAACAAGGCAGATGGAACCACATTTATGGATGACGAGATATACCTTGCACTTACCTTTGCTAAGAAGGCGGCCCTGAGGATAGAAAACAATGCCCTCTATGAGGTCCTTTACTCCAATTTGATAGATACATTGAAATCACTGGTCATCAGTATCGAAGCCCGGGATATGTATACAAAACACCATTCAGAAAGGGTCACTTCGTATTCCCTTGAGATTGCAGATGTAATGAACCTCAGCGAATATGATAAAGATGTCATAAAGTTCGGCGGTTATCTGCACGACATAGGCAAGATAGGCGTGAGAGACACTGTTTTACTGAAGCCTGACAGGCTTTCTGATGAGGAAATGACTGAGATAATGCAGCACCCTGTTATAGGAGATAACATAATGAAGCCAATAAAGTTTTTCCCGAAGGAAAAGGAACTTATCCGGCATCACCATGAAGGGTTCGACGGCAAAGGGTATCCAGACGGCATTGCAGGCAATGACATCCCTCTTATAGTGCGGATTCTCACTGTCGCTGATGCCTTTGATGCCATGACCTCTTCAAGACCGTACAGGGAATCAAGAACCTACGCCTATGCAATAGAAGAACTGAAAAGATGCTCTAATACCCAGTTTGACGGAGAGGTCGTCCGCGCCTTTTTACAAACACCATCAGGAATGGGTAAAAAATATGGAACTTAAATCAGGAGAGAATAAATTGTCAGGAAAACGTGGATATTTCCGAGTGGATGACGTCCTCCCTCTAATAGCAAAGAAGGTAACGTATGATCCATCTTGCAGAAAATCACGGGTATTTTCAGGATACAATATCGAGATAACAGACACGGAAGTGCCTGATGAGACAATAAATTTAGGTCTATGGAAAATGCTCGTCGAGATTAACAATAAGCTGGAAATGATACTGGAAAGGCTTCAACTGGAGAGCGAGGGATTCACAAAGGCCGAGAATAAACAGGTTAATATCAGCGAATCGGGTATAAAATTTATAATGAACGAAAAGGCCGAGACAGGAGATGTCCTTGAGATAAAAATACTTCTATCTTCATCTCCTTCTCTGGGGATACTTACATATGGAAATGTTGTAAGGGCAAATAGTATTGGTGATGGTAAATATGAAGTCGCTTTACATTTTTCTGATATGAATGATGAAGTGAGGGAAAAAATAATCCAGCATATCCTCAAGCGTCAGAGAGGGATCATGAGGAAGTAGATGCATAACATACTCTTCATTGATGATAACCCTTCTGACCATGAGCTTATAAATATGAAAGAGCAGCTTTACCATTCTTATAAACTTGCATCACTTGGCCTTCTTGTTTCCGGAGTTGTCCATGAGATCAACAACCCCCTTACAGGGATAATTACCTACACAGAGCTTCTCATGATGAAGGTCATGAATGAAGAGATTAAGAGGGATTTGAAAAAGATACTTAATAGTGCTGAAAGATGTAAAAAGATTATTGAAAACCTGCTTACCTTTTCCAGAGAGAGGACGCCCTCAAAGAGTCTTGAGTCAATAAATGATCTTATTGACAGGACTATAGATCTCAGAATTTACTGGCTGAGGAAAAATAATATCGAGATTGTTAAGGAATACGGAGAAATCCCTACTATTTTAGTCGATTCCCAGCAGTTACAACTAACTATTCTCAATATCATTCTCAATGCCGAACAGGCGATTGGTTTACAAAATACAGATAACGGCATGATCACATTTAAAACAAGTTTTGATAAAGAAAATCAAAAGTTAATAATAAAAATTTCTGACAATGGTCCAGGTATCCCTCAAGATATAATCTCAAAGATATTTGATCCATTCTTTACCACAAAGCCTGCAGGCACTGGAACAGGGCTTGGCCTTTCCATATCCCATGGCATAATTGCCGAACATGGAGGCAACATAGGGGCCGAAAGCTCTGAGGGAAAGGGTGCAACCTTCTTCATAGAACTTCCCCAGAAAATGGGTTATTAATATGTTCGTTATTATAGGCATAGGAGTGGTCGTATGTTCTGTAGTATTCGGTTTCTTGCTGGAAAAAGGCAACCTTCATGTGCTTTTCCAGCCAGCAGAATTTGTTATTATATTTGGCGCTGCTATAGGCGCTTTTCTCATATCCTCCCCTCCAAAGGTTATTACCGCTGTTGTCAAAGACCTTTCTTCCATTATGAAACCGAAGAACCAGAACAAGGAAAAATATCTTGAACTTCTAACGCTCCTCTACCAGTTATTCTCAAAGATACGGAAGGAGGGCCTTATATCAATAGAATCCGACATCGAAAATCCTGATAAGAGCGCTATCTTCAACAACTATAGCAATGTCATGACAAATCATCACATTGTAAACTTTATTTGTGATAACCTAAAGGTGATTATCACAACAAATGTCCCGCCTCATGAACTCGATAACTTAATGGATCTTGAGATCGAAACACATCATCATGAGGCAATGGTTCCGTCACATAGCCTCGCAAAGGTGGCTGATGCACTTCCGGGACTCGGTATTGTTGCAGCAGTCCTGGGTGTTGTCCTTACTATGGGCAAGATTGACCAGCCTCCTTCGGTACTCGGCCATAGCATAGGGGCAGCCCTTGTGGGGACTTTCATCGGGGTATTAATGTGTTATGGCTTTGTAGGACCAATAGCAACAAATCTTGAACACAGGGCAAAGGAAGACAGTGTATTTTTTCAGGTCATAAAAATAGCTCTGGTGGCATTTGTTGGAGGTTCACCACCTCAGATGGCAGTTGAGTTCGGCAGAAGGGCAATACCGGGAAAAGATAGGCCAACCTTTGAGGAGCTGGAAGACGTTGTGAGGGGAAGGGCAAAATGAAGGAACCCAAGATCATTATTAAGAAGGTTAAGAAACGGGATGAGGGGGGCAGTCATGGTGGGCAATGGAAGGTTGCATATGCAGACTTTGTTACAGCCATGATGGCATTCTTCCTGCTTCTGTGGCTCATTTCCATGATAGCTCCGGAAAAGAGGGCAAGGGTTGCCCACTATTTTAAGCACTTTACAATATTCGAAAAGAGCGGTCAATCCTTTATGGAAAAATCAAGTGAGGTTTTTAACGAGGCAGGTGAAGCTGCTAAAAAGGTTCCTGATGAATTAGCAGGGAACTTTAACGCAACACCTGAAGAATTTAAGTCTATCATAAAGCAGGCAATAGAAGAGAAACTCGGTGATATAAAAGACCAGTTACTTGTTGATATATTTGAGGGCGGGGTTCGCATTCAGCTTGTAGATAAAGAAGGCAGGCCCATGTTTGATCTCGGTTCATCAAAACCAACGCCCCTCGCTCTAAGGATATTACAGGTAATCGGAGATAATATAAAAGCCCTGCCAAACCCGGTCTCTATAGAAGGCCACACAGATTCACTAATCTACAGGTCAACAACTTACAGCAACTGGGAACTTTCCACAGAGCGGGCATTAATTGCAAAAAAGGAACTGGAGAAGAACGGACTGAATCCGGTAAATCTTACAAAAATTGCAGGATATGCAGATACAGAGCCTCTTATTAAGGAAAATACAAAAGACCCTCGGAATAGAAGAATAAGCATAATACTCCTGTTTCCAAAACATTAAAGAAAATTTATTAACAATCTTAAAATAATGACTACATTATTTTGTAAAATCCCTCCTAACCTCCCTTTGCCAAAGGGAGGATTTATACCCCTCTTTGGCAAAGAGGGGTAAGGGGAGATTTTCTGATTTATATAAATTCAATTTTGAGACCCTTAATAATTTCAAAATTGACAGGGTTAAAAAATATTAAGGGTTCAGATTCAATAGTTTATTTACCAATTCCACTGCTTGCTTTACGGTCGTAATATTCGGAACATCCTCATCCCTCACTGATATTTTAAACTTTTTCTCAATTGCTACAGTAATCTCAATAGCCTTAATGGAATCAATCTCCAGGTCTTTATAAAAGTTCGTCTCAGGTGTTATCTCTTCTTCATCAAACCCTGAAACGTCTGAGATTATTGTTACGACTTCTTTTTCTAAATTATCCATTCCTTTAAATCCCTCCTCATCTTATTCCTTTTTGACCTTCATCAACCTTTCATATTTTTCGACACCGACACATTCCTTTGCTGCTGGGCACCACTCAAGGCATGTGGGTTTCATCTCACGAGATATAGTTCTTCCACATCCCTTGCAGACAATCTCTACCTCATCAGACCATATCTCTGAAACAGTATCGCACCAAAAACACTTTATATTTTCTGGATAAGGTGTTCTTATCTCTCTACTTCCAGGACAACTTTCCTTCAACATATTTATATTTTACCCGAATTTCATTCCCATTGGTATCTAATTTTAGCTATAATATTTTTATACATAACGACATTAATTCCATGTCATTCCCGCAAGCAAAGCGCGTCGGGAATCCTTCTTTTACAGAAAGATTCCGGACAAGCCGGAATGACAAAATGTAGCAGACTTATGTCGTTCAGTATAATAGCATGATCAAGTATCCGAAGATATTCTTTGTAATATTCCTATGCTCGTCTTCAAGCCTTGCATATGAAATAGCCCTCACAAGGGTATTTTCTATCTCTCTCTGGTACCACTTCGCTTTTATGATAATAAGCATTGCAATGCTCGGCATCGGTGCAAGCGGGACAGTTCTATCCTTGTATTCAAAACTCAAAAACCTATCAAATATCGGCATTTATACACTGTTGCTCGGGGTCAGTATTTCTATGAGTTATCTCTTATCAAACCAGATATCCTTCGATCCAGTGAAGCTTCCGTGGGCAAGGACACAATTACTTTATGTTGGTCTTTACTACGTAATACTCTCGATACCCTTTTTCTTTACAGGGTTGATCATCGCCACAGCGTTCTCCTGCATAAGCGAGAGGGCTGGACTACTTTACGGTGCAGACCTTCTCGGAGCAGGCATAGGCTCTATGGGTATTCTATATCTTATGACTATATCGGGGCCTGAGAAGGCTGTCTTTATAATTTCTTTAATTGCATTATCAGCACCATTCGTTGCTGGTGGAAAAAACCTGAAGATCATTTCTTTAATTCTAATGCTACTAAATTTTTCTCTAATAGTCTTTCATCCTGCATTTATTAACCTCAGGATGTCTCCATATAAGGGACTCCAGATAGCCCTGAGATATCCTAATGCTGAATATTTAAAGACTTATTTCAGTCCCTTTTCAAGGATAGATACATTTAAGAGCCCTGCGGTGCGTTTTGCACCGGGACTCAGCCTGAAGTATCTCGATACACTCCCTGAACAGATAGGGTTTTCGATAGATGGTGGCGAGATAAATGCCATAACAACTGCGCAAGGGGTACAAAGTCCCTCTTACGCAGCTCTGACATTCCTCAAATACCTGCCATCTGCACTTCCTTACGAGATGCGTATTCACCCCGAATCCCTCCATACCACCCTTTGGAAAAGGGATAATCCCCCCATCCCCCCTTTAGCAAAGGGGGGTGAGGGGGGATTATTTATTAAAGGGGGATGCAGAGGGGTTCAAGGAGTAGGGAGAGGATTAGATGATGTATTAATACTCGACCCGAAAGGAGGTCTTCAAGCCGTTGTTGCGGAATATTATGGCTCTTCAAACATATATAAAATTGAAAGCAACCCCTTATTAATAAAGTTCATCAAGAAAGATTTCAATGAATTTTCAGGTGGCATATATTCCGAGAATACATGGTCCGGGCTTGGAAGGTCATGGCTCAAGTCAGGTAATCCCCCCATCCCCCCTTTAGCAAAGGGGGGTGAGGGGGGATTCGATATCATTGACGTCTCGTTAATGGGGACAGTACCTCAGGGTTCTTTCGGAATATCGGAGAACTACAGGTTTACGGTTGAGGCATTCATGGAATATATAGGCCATCTTAAGCCTGATGGTTTTTTGAGTATAAACCTTTTTATACTCCCTCCGCCGAGAATAGAATTGAGACTCTTAAATACTATTATTACTTCTATGGAGAAGCTCGGGATAAAAGATATTGAAAAACAGATTGCAGCCATTCGTAGCTGGGGAAGTATATGCATCCTCGTAAAAAAAACACCATTCTCTCCTGATGATATAGAGGCTATAAAGGTTTTTTCAAAAGACAGGTGGTTTGATTTAATACATTATCCGGGCATAAAAGAGGAGGAGGCAAATATCTATATCCGGATGCCTTCAAATGAATATTTCACTGCATTTAAGAGCATCCTGAATTCCGGAATGCGAAGGTCATTCGTAGATCATTATGTCTTTGATATAAGACCTGTTCGGGATGATAATCCATTTTTTCATTATTATCTAAAGCTCAAAAACATAAAGGCAATTTATAAAATTATGGGGAAAAAATGGCAGTTTTTCATTGAAGAAGGTTATATCCTTCCAGCGGTCTTCATACAGGTGCTGCTTTTCAGCCTTATTCTTATACTTCTTCCTGCTTTTTCAAGAAGACGCGGAAATAATCCCCCCTCACCCCCCTTTAGCAAAGGGGGGATGGGGGGATTTTTCAAAGCACGGGGGTTCCTTCCTTATTTTGCCTTTCTCGGCATCGGATTTATGTTTGTAGAGGTATCATTGATACAGAAAATTATTCTCCCGCTCGAAAACCCATCCTATGCAGTGGCAACTGTCCTCACATCAATACTGATAGGCTCGGGTATAGGAAGTCTTTTAAGTTACAGGTTTCCGGGCTTGAGGAGTCCTTCTGTGACTATTGTTCTCTCATTCCTCATTATTGCCTATAGTATACTCCTTCCAGCTATCTCTGATATCATTTCCCCACATTCAATGCCGGTTAAGATTATTTCTGTATTCTTCACCTTTATGCCACTTAGCCTTCTTATGGGCACTCCATTCCCTACAGGTTTGAAAATCCTGGGAGAGAGGAATGAATCTTTAATTCCCTGGGCATGGGCGATAAACGGCTCCCTTTCAGTCCTTGCACCAATTCTATCTATCATGTTAGCAATGGCCATCGGGTTTAAAATTGTCCTCTGGATAGGGGCCTTAACGTATGCAATGGCATTTATTAATTTGCAGTTTTTTTTGAGGAAAACAAAATGAACTAATTACAACAAACAGATGGCCCCCTCGCCCTAACCCTCTCCCGCAAGGGGCGAGGGGATTCCCCTCTTGAGAGGGGCGGAGGGGTGTGTTCTATCTTTTCTTTCCAGCCTCACCGATCATGGGTACGAAGGCTACAGATCCCATCTGTTCAACATCAAGATAGCCACCTTTCTTCTTTGTCACAAGAGTTAATGTCTGATAATAGACTGTGCTTCCGAGAGGGATTATGAGTCTTCCTCCTTCTTTAAGTTGCTTGATCAATGGTGGGGGGATATGGTTCGCTGCAGCGGTTATGATTATTGCATCAAAGGGTGCATGATCTTCCCATCCAAAATATCCGTCAGCATATCTTACCTTGACATTCACATAACCAAGGTTTTTAAGTCTCTTTGTAGCTATGTCTGAAAGAGATTTTCTTATCTCTATTGTATAAACCTCTTTGACTATTTCTGATAGAACTGCTGCCTGGTAGCCAGAGCCCGTGCCTATCTCAAGAACCTTGTCAGCCGGTTTTAATCTCAATGCCTCCGTCATCAAGGCAACGACATAAGGCTGAGATATCGTTTGTCCTTCTCCGATAGGGAGCGGATAGTCTGCATAAGCCCGGTTCCTCAGTCCCTCATCTACAAAAAGGTGCCTTGGTATCCTTCCCATCACATCGAGTACCTTTTTATCCTTTATACCCCTGCCCTTAATATCATTCTCCACCATCGCCTGACGCTTCTGAATATAAGGGTCTGCCGCAGAAAGGTATGAAGCTAAAAATAATAAAATAGATAGTAAAAGGATCTTCTGTATCATCATTTTCCCTCTATTTTTACGCTCTCTGTAACTACCTTATTTTACTTATAAATCCTTGAATTATCAAGGGATTATAGGTTTAAATGTTACGGAGATATATCTTGAAAGTATTTGTAACTGGCGGGACTGGGTTTGTAGGCAAAAACATTGTCGACAAATTAGTAAAACGTGGATACGAAACCACTATTTTAGTCAGAGATAAGAACTCCTTAAAAAAGTTGGGTTCTTACGCTGACAAGCTAAATTACGTTTACGGAAATGTTCAGGATATTGCTTCCCTTGAAAGGGGAATGTCTGGATGCGATGCGGTTATACATCTTGTTGGAATAATTAGAGAAATTGGTGTCAATACCTTTGAAAGTGTCCACTATGAAGGGTCAAAGAATATGATTGAAGCAGCAAAGTTATCAAGCATAAAAAGTTTATTCACATGAGTGCGGAAGGTACGGGTCCCGCTGCCAAAAGCAAGTACCATAGAACAAAATACAGGGCTGAAAAATATCTTAAGTCATCCGGCCTGAATTACACGATTTTTAGACCGTCTATGCTTTTTGGTCCTGAGGATAAAAATTTCAATATCCTTGCAGACCTGATCAGGAAAGCTCCCTTTATTCCTGTTATTGGGGATGGCAATTATAGGTGGCAGCCAGTCAGTGTGAAGAATGTTGCAGAGGTATTTGTTTCTGCCATAGAAAACCAAAAAGCAGAAAGGAAAGTATATGAGATTCGGGGCCCTGATGTTTTTACGTTTAATGAGGTGCTTGATACATTTTAAACGGAGGGAAATCATATGAGTGAACCGCTCCAAGAAGTATCTGAGAGCATTATGGAAGCTATGGGAAGAATCAGTGATTTTTGGGGGTTTAGTAAAATCATGGGACAACTCTATGGTCTTCTATATCTCGCATTCAAACCTTTGACACTGGACGAAATGGCTGAGATGCTTTCGGCGAGTAAAGGAAATGTAAGCATTAACATCAGAACGTTGGAGCGATGGAACATGGTCAGACCTGTCTGGGTTAAGGGGGATAGAAAAGATTATTATGAAGCCGAGACAGATTGCTGGAAGATCGTGAAAGGTGTATTAAAGGAACGAGAAAAAAAGGAGTTTGACCAGGCACTTTCCTCAGTAGTCAATGGATTGAAAAAGGCTAAGGATATACACAAACAGACAAAACAACCGGAGACAGCACTGGTCATAGAACGCCTGAAGAAACTTGAAGACTTTATAAAGACAATGGATAAACTCGTTAGTGTTTTGCTAACCCTTGAAGACTTAAAAAGGAATTTTCTGGGAATCTCCAAGGTGAAATAAAAGAGAGCATATATGAACCGTTTAGGTAACATCGCGCTTCAGAAGATATTATTGAGACTTATGAGAATTGGAGACAAAAGACTATTGTCGCTGCTTCAATATACTAAAAACTTAACTTCTCTTAGTAGCATACAGTTACTCGCAAACATATTTTTATCAGATAAATCACATCCATTCTTTAAGGTCATCGAAAGATTTGTTACTGAGGTAAATCTTGTCTGCAGGGAAAGAATATTGAAGAACCTTTTTCTTAAGTTGAAAGGAAACATGAAAAATATCACTCCCCCGACCATTTTCATCAGCCTGACGAGCAGGTGTAATTTGCGTTGCACAGGATGCAGTGCACATAAAAAAGATCCCCATGATATGGAAACAGGGCTGATTGACTGGATTATTTCCGACGCTAAAAACAAGGGCACAAAGCTGTTTGTTCTTGCAGGCGGCGAGCCGTTCTTACGGCGAGATGTTCTCCCTCTTTTAGAGAAGCATGGCGATGCTTATTTCCAAATCTTTACCAACGGCACTTTAATAGATGAGACGATTGCTCAATTCCTCTCCAAAATAGGAAATGCCCTGATACTTTTCAGTCTGGAGGGGCGCTCCGAAGATACAGATTTAAGAAGAGGGGTAGATGTCTTTCAAAGAATTACTCATGCCATGGATCTTCTAAAAGAAAGGGGGGTTCTTTTTGGTATTAGTGTTCTTGTAACTCCCAGTAATTTTGATATGGTAACGTCACAAGACTTCGTAAATGAAATGATCAGAAGAGGAGCCTTGTTTGCATGGTATCTCACTTATAAACCGGTTGGAGACAAACCTGATATGTCAATGTTACTACCGCCAGAGCAAAGACATAAACTGTCTCAGAAGGTAGTCGAGACCAGAAATGCGTTGCCGATTATCGCAATAGATCACGAGAACGACATCTGGCCTATCGGTGGATGTCTGGCAACAAGCGGGATCGGTATTCACATAAATGCAAAGGGTGGCATCGAGCCTTGCGGAATCCTTCACTATTCCGATACAGATGTAAAAAGGGGAGAGGCGATCGAAGTTTCCTTGATTTTAAATATCTTGAGGAATATACTAAGCTATGCAAATCCAGACAAAATGTTTTTTCCGCTGTAAAAAAGGATTTATATATCCATCTATCAGAATATATATTCAGAACAACATGTTCAATGAATTAAAGAAAAATCTTAACAGCAGTCAAAGAAAATCACACAATGGTATACCGCCTGAGGCGCAAGTTAACAATTATTGGAATTCCACTCACTATTTTAAAGGGGAAAGGAGGATAACGTGAAAAAATCAATTCTTGAGATCTATGCATTAGCCGTATGCTTTGCAACAATTGTATGTTTTGTTATAGCGCTTGGAATCGCACTCTATGATGTTATCGAAATCTCAAATCCAGAATTTACTTTGAGTTCGCACGAATACAATCGTCATCAAAGCAATGATGCGTTTTGGAAGAACTATCAATGCGGTTATGACAAAAAAGATAAGGAGATGCAACGCCCTTCCGATGAAGAATTGTCAAGACAGCGTTTAGAAAGTTATCAGCAGGCAGTCAAATCTGAAAGAAGAGACGCATTCCAAGGTCTGACACGGGCATCGATTATACTCACCATAGATATTTTTATTTTCTTAGTTCATTGGAGGGTGGCGCTCCGTGCAAGAGAGACAAACATTGCGATGTAACTGCTTTTTCAATCTGGTATTAGACAAACTTAAGGGTTACTATTAACAATCAGACGCGTAGGCGGGACTACAGCGTTGCTAATGAATAGATTCTTTTGCAACCCTCAAAATCCGTTGTGTTATTACAGAAATCATCAGATACGATAATAGGTTAAAATGTAAAGTTCTATGTGTAAGTGGTAATCGAATGCCCTTCTCTTCACGGATATGCTTCTCAAAGAGATACGATTTTGCAATGGTGCCGGTGGTGGGAGTCGAACCCACACGGAGTTGCCCCTGCCGAAATTATCTATATCAGGCCGGAGAGGAATTTTCCGGCTGAAACGATTCTTGCTCCTTTCTCGATCTTGTCAACGGCGGTTTTTTTCACTACCTGGTAAACATAAGGGATAGACAGCCTTTCTTTGAAATAAAGGAGGTGCGGTGAGAGGGCGGTATCTTTGAGCTTGGCCTCGACTGCGAACCACGGCTTGCCGCCTATGGTTACCAGGAAGTCAACCTCGCGCTTGTCAACGTCCCGCAAAAAATAGAGTTCCGCCTTATGTCCCTCATAATCGGTTATGAAATGCACCAGTTTAAGCAGATGGGATGCTATAAGATTTTCAAAACGGGCAGCCTCATCCTCAACTTCAGACCAGTCCCACAAATACAGCTTGGGCTCTTTTTTGAGGGAGCGTATTTTTTTTGCAGAGAAGGGGTATATCCGGAAATGGTAATAAAATGTCTCCAGGATATCCATCCAGTCTGAGACAGCGCGAAAGCTTACGCCAAGATCTTCCCTAATAGTATTTAGCGACAACAAGGAGCCAACTTTAGACGGTAACATGTCGCTCAGCAGTTTCATGTTGCCGATATCCCGTATCGCCCGGATATCCAGAATATCTTCCCTGAACATCCTTTCAATCTTTTCATTGTGCCAGCGCCTGAGATGTCTCATGCTCTGTTTTATGAATGGTTCGGGGAACCCCCCGAAAGTATCTAAGCTATCCAGAGTCTTCGGGTAGTATTCTTTTCCTATCGGTAATTTGCCGGAGACAGATATCTTATAGCTAATACCCTCTATCTCAGATAGTGTGAACGGGTGAAGCCGGTAATAATGATACCTCCCCTGTAATGAGTCGCCGCCGCGCCTGTAAACATCAAGCCGGGCACTACCCGTAACAAGAAACTTATATGTTTCCTTCAGTTTGTCATATTCACCCTTAATAAGACCCTTCCACTGTCTGTATTTATGTATCTCATCAAATATAAGGAGTTCCGCATCACCCGGCCAGGAAGAAGATGTGATGGCCTTTCTGTCTGCTCTATTATCCCAGTTGAAATATGCATGGTTCTCGAAATGAACTGCGATCAGATCACGGCAAAGGGTTGTTTTCCCAACCTGGCGTGGCCCTCCAACAAAGACCATTTTCTCTTTTAGGTCCTCGACGATAAAAGGAGTCAGATACCTCTTCTTCAGCATACATCTATTATATAATAGATTTGCCTAAAAGCAAAATTATTAGCTTATAAATTTGCTTTCGAGCAATTTCTTCAATAATAGATTATGCTCAGATTCTTACGCGGCGGACTAATAAAGAATTATCTCTCTTTCACAATAAGAAACAGGTATCTGTTCTCCTATTCACATGGAAATTCCAGTGGCGACATTTTGTAATCCGTGATGAGTATATTTGAAAAGAGATAATCATGTGGAAGATCTGCAGCAAGCTCAAACTCACCCGGCGGTCGAAATATTCTACTGTTATCAATGAATATGGCGGGATAATTTTATCTCCTCAGGATAAAGATAAATCGCACGATCGAAGGTGATCAATGCTTTTTTCATTCTCCTGATGGTAAATCAGGGATTAATTCCTTAACATCTCGAATCGAGTAGCCATTTGCCTTATAACCCTTAAGCCTCTTACCATACATGCGTGTGAGCATGGGGACATTCACATCTACATAATCGTAAATCCGGACGACCTTCTTGTTGTCATGCAGGCGGTGAAGACGGCCGGCATACTGCTGAAGCGTTCCTCGCCATGAAATCGGCATGGCCAAAAAGAGAGTATCCAAACGGGCGTCATCAAACCCCTCGCCTATATATCTTCCTGTGGCGATAAGCACCCTCTCTTCTCCATCAGGAATAGAAGCAATCTGTTCAGCCAGTGCCTTGCGTTCTTTTTTCCCTGTTCCACCTTTAAGCACAATAATATTTTGGCAAATCCTTTGAGCCTCTCGGCAAACCCGTCCACATGCTCTGTTCGCTCGGTAAGAAGAAGAGGAGAACAACCTTCTTCGAGGGCGCTAAGAAGATCGTCAAATATGAGATCGTTTCTTTGTTCATCTTTCATCAAGGCTGCATAGACCGGTTGTATGCCATCCTCTAATCCTTCGGGGATTCTGAAACTTGTATGCCGTGGAAAGCTAACGCATTTATATTAAAAGATATTTTTGCATTTTTGAAAAATAAAGGTTTTAGGACGTAATTTAGGGGATAATTTAGGGGGGTAGGAGAGAGCCTTGATTCACGCTGGACGGCTAAAGCATATCGACATCATGTCGCTATATGACTCGATAGGTCGATCATGACGGCACTATATCAAATTGGGAAACATAAGGCCGGAATAAATTTGTCTGACCTTTGACGGGTACAGACCAAAAGCGCATAATAAATGTCATGAAATCAACACTCTCAAAAGCTCGACGATTTTATCAGGCATGTCCATTTGTCGCTTTATCGCAGAGGAAGCGGCGTGAACTCTATGTCCGTCTACGATGGAAAATTCGCTGTGAAGCGCCACTGTACGGCGGACGATTTACAAGTCGTCTGATAATGGAAGAGGATCGTCCTGACCTTTACAACCAGTGGTTCGATTTCTATTTTTTGGGCTGTGACCGTTACACAATCTGGAATGCAAGCATATGTACGGCACGATTGGCATTCTGGGACGCTGTAAGAGATATGGCACTTGATCGTACGCTTGACAAGCTGACCCCCGAGGAGCGCGAAGAAGAAAACAAATTTGAAAGAGTGCTCTCACATTATAAAGACGGGCGGCGCTATTATACTTTAAAAAAGAACCCTGTGCGTATTTATGAGAAATTGAACGGGCTATCTTTTAGAGAGTATTGGGAAAAGCTGGAAAATGAGATAGCCCGCAATGAGCCTCCTGTAATTTACGAATCATTCAGTCTTGATACTTCATATAGATATGGCATAGGTTTGCATATTGTCATTGATGCCGGGAGTATTAACCGTAAGGTGATTGAGCAGGCGATAGACAGGTTTTATGAGATCGGCGAGAAAGAGTGGCAGGCAGAGGATCCCGTCCCACGGGAAAGGCTGCCGTACGAAAGCGAAAGGGAATCTCTTGCCAGGATTGATTATCCGTCCGTATTGCTCGGGCAGCAGATCAGAGGGGCAAGATAGAGTGCGCATGTAATTATTTATAAGGAAAGATCTGATGGGGCTTGGATTAAACAGAAAAAGGATGAAAAAGAAGAAACGCTCATGTCCGCTGTGCAAGCCGCACAAAATGGGCGGTGACAACAGATGGAAACCGAAGGAGTATGGCAGGATGAAGGCTGATGTTCAAGAGATGCGGACTACGGATAGGAAGGTAAAATAGCTTAATTTATATGGTGCCGGTGGTGGGAGTCGAACCCACACGGAGTTGCCCCCACCGGATTTTGAGTCCGGCGCGTCTGCCAATTCCACCACACCGGCGAGCTTGATTTTAAAGAATTTTTAGGTATTCAATGTTTTCTCTTATGCAAAGACTAATCTACCTTTTGGTTCAGGAATAGGGCGGCCTAATTCTTTTGCAGTTTCTATCCACTCCTGTATAACGACCTCAACATTGGTAAGAGCCTCCTGATATGTGTCTCCATCTGCTGCACAGCCGGGTAACTCTGGAACCTCAGCAATAAATGCCTGATCCTCTTCACTCCAGTAAATTATCACTTCGTATTTATATTTACTCATTTCTCTGTTCTCCTAATTTATATTTTAATATCACATTGCGAACCTGTTTAACCTGATAAGGCTTTGATTTATTACCTTTAGGTTGTAAGTTGAGTATCTCTTCAACACCATCCTTTGTAAATATATGATGACTACCTTTAATTCTCTCTTCAAAATCTATATGTTTCAACAAGTTACATAATCCGTCAAAAGCAATATTTGCATCCAAAGTTCCACGTAGAATCTGAATAAGAAGTTTCTCATGTTTGCCCATCTGATAAATTATAGTATAATGAAATCGATTTTCGTATATTTTTATTTGCCTAATAGCATAGTGTTAGAGACGTACAAATTTATAAAATCTCCCCTACCCCCTCTTTGCCAAAGAGGGGGGAATCGTGAGAAAGATTATCGAAGTGGAATACTATTTCCCGATACAGAAATCATTGAATATCTTGTTCAATATATCTTCTGTTGTGACGGCTCCGACGATCTCTCCAAGCCTGTCAAGGGAATCCCTGAGTTCAAGTGCAAGGATTTCTAAGGGTTGATTTTCTATCAGAGCGGACACGGCCCTGTCGAGTGATGTCTTAGTATCCTCTATTGCAATCTTGTGCCTTAGGTTTGTGATAACAACTCCTTCCCTTTCTTCCTTCCAGTCCTTGAGGTAAGACTCAAATATCTTATTTTTTAGTCCTTCAAGCCCATCTCCTCTAATGGCAGAAATCAAGGATGAAGGATGAATTATGAAGGATGAAAATGAATTTTCATCAATTGCTGCCGGCAGATCACACTTATTCAGAACAACAATCGTATTCTTGTCCTTTATCTTTTCTAAAACTTCATAATCCTCTTCCTTAAGGGGTTCACTACGATCAAATACCGCAATCACCAAGTCAGCATCCTCAATACTCTGAAGACTCCTTTTTACACCCTCTTTCTCGACAACATCCTGTACATCTCTTATCCCTGCTGTATCCATAATCCTCAGTGGAAGGCCGTTTATGTTCAGATATTCTTCGATTACATCTCTTGTTGTGCCCGGGCTCTCTGTTACTATTGCCCTGTCTTTTTTAAGAAGTGCATTCAGAAGAGACGATTTACCTACGTTGGGCCTTCCAACGATTGCTGTTGAGAGCCCTTCCCTGAAAAATCTTGCCTCTTCATAAGTCTTAAGGAGTGTCTGGAGTTCTCTGTCAATGTCTTTCATCGTCTCTAACATATCCTTTTTTGATGCTGTCTCTATTTCATCCTCAGGGAAATCTATGTATGCCTCTACATGCGCACAGAGTTCTGTTAGCCTGTCTCTAAGTGCAGTTATCTTTTCTGACAAACCACCCTGAAGTTGTTCAATCGCAATCCTCCTGCTTTCATCAGTTTTAGATCTTATAAGATCGAGTACTGCCTCTGCCTGGCTGAGGTCTATCCTTCCATTTATAAATGCCCTCTTGGTAAACTCTCCTGGCTCTGCAAGGCTTGCGCCGTGTTTCAAGACGAGCTCAAGTGTCTTTCTCAAGGCAACCATACCCCCATGGCAGTTTATCTCGACAACATCCTCTCTTGTATAAGAATAAGGTGAACGCATGATTGTAATGAGCACCTCGTCAATCTCTTTGTCGCTTAAAGGGTCTCTTATATAGCCGTATATTACCCTGTGAGACTTCGAGTCCTTCAGGGTCTTATTTTTTGGTGAACTAAAGATTTTTTCTGCTATTTGTATAGAATCTTTCCCGCTTAATCTGACAATGCCTATCCCTCCTTCACCAAGTGGTGTAGATATTGCAGCAATAGTATCATCATTTGTAAACATATTCATAGTATAACGTAGATAAAATGAGAATACCCAATAACCAAGCACCAATAACCAAGTGTAGAAATTGGAATTTGATTATTGGAGCTTATTTGATTATTGGAATTTGGTTATTGGTGATTAAACTGAAAATCATTTGGACATAAATTCGTGAAGCAAACATACAAAATGGTGCAGAGTTTAAGCTGCTTCTTTTGCGAGTTTTTTATTTGCATAGAACTGCTGGGCTATGCTGAAGATATTGTTCATAAGCCAGTAGAGGACAAGGCCTGATGCAAAATTAAGAAATAGAAATGTGAATACAATCGGCATGAGCATCATCATTTTGTTCTGTGTTGGATCCATGGAAGTCGGGGTCATCTTCTGCTGGATTAGCATGGTGGCACCCATAAGTATTGGCAATGGGCCTATAGCAAACCCCCCAATTAAAGGGAACCACGAAGGAATATGTCCGAAGAGTGTATCTGGTGCTGAAAGGTCTTTTATCCAGAGCATAAATGGTGTGCCCCTGAGTTCTATAGCTATTAGCAATATCTTATAAAGTGCGAAGAATATCGGTATCTGAAGAAGCATCGGAAGACAGCCTCCCAAAGGATTAACCTTATACTTTTTATAAAGCTCCATCATCTCCTTCTGCAACCTCTGTGGATCTTTCTTGTATTTTTCTCTTATCTCCGCCATTCTGGGTTGTATTTCCTGCATCCTCTTCATTGCCTTCTGACTTTTGTTAACAAGAGGGATAAAAGGTATCCTTATAATTACAGTAAGGAGTATTATTGCCCACCCGTAGTTTCCTATGAGCTTATAAAAAAGCTTCAGTACCCAGAAAAGGGGCACAGCTATCACAGAAAAAAACCCGAAATCTACAATATGTTCAAGCCCCGCATTAAGAGCCTTCAACCTGTCATATTCTTTTGGACCGGCATACAGGATAAAGCTGTTTATACCGGGTTTTCCCTTAAATGCAATAACAGGAGAGTCCTTCATCTTCCATACCTTTGCCTCATCCATTGTTGTAAGAGGGACAAGGGAAGCGAAGAAATATTTATCTTCCTGTGCTATCCACTTCAGGCCCTCCTTATAGCTCCGGGTCTCATTCAGTTTCTTTGCATTAAACTCAAGCCTGTCGGTTTCCTTAAGAAGTACGGGACCTATATGTGCTGATGTGTCTTTATTGTTATGGATACCAAAATCAGTGCCGATAGTTATCCAGTAGTCAGACAGCCCTGAGACCTCGTCTTTAATATCAATCCTGTAACTGTCATTATGGAATGTATACACCCTTTTAACAGAGAGTCCTGAATCTGCATATTCAAATACAAGTGAACCTGACTTATTATCCTTATTGAGGGTTATATCTTTCCCTGTAACACTGAAGTTAACACCTGACAGGTCAAAATCGTCCTTTGAACCTATACCGAGGGGGGATATTAACCCAGGATTTTTAAGGAGCACAACGTTTCTACCCTCTTTGTCCTTGTAGGGTTTAATCTCATAATACTTTATTGTCCCACCTCTTGTTGTGAAGACCGTGGAATATAATTCAGTCTCGACCCTTATCTCTTTTTCTTCAGAGGGTATGCCTTTAGGTATCGAAATTTCTGCGGGCATTACTTGTTCAGGTTCTTTAGGTACTTCCTTCTTCTCTACCTTTGCCTGTTTCTGAACCTGCTGGGGTTGAGGTTTAATAAAGAAGTACTGATAAAGAAGAAGAATAATAAATGCAAGTGCTATTGCAAGAAGGGCTCTCTTTTCCATTTCATTTTACCCCGTTAGAAGACCCCGATCTATCTTCAAGCCTTCTAACGGGGTTTATAGGGTCATACCCCCCAGGATTAAAGGGATGACACCTCAGTATCCTCCTTAATGAAAGATAAAATCCTTTAATGGTACCATATTTATCTATTGCATCAATCGAATATTCAGAGCAAGTAGGTGTAAACCTACAGCTCATAGGAAACAGCGGGGATATGATATACCTATAAAGCCTTATTAGATATATGAGAACTTTTTTCATAAAATAACCTCGTTAGAAAACTCTTAATGTCTCGAATAAAATCACAAAGCCCTCCCTCTACAGAGGACTTTCTGGCGATAATGATAAAATCGTGATTCAAAGGGAACTCCAGTAAAAGCCTTTTCATGGACTCCCTCAGGAGGCGCTTTATCTTGTTCCTCGTAACAGCAGTCCCAACCTTCTTGCTGACAGAAAGGCCAAGACGGTTGAAATCAAGTTCGTTTGGCCTTGCATACATGACAAGATATTTTGAAGCGAAGGTGACACCTTCTTTAAAGACCAACTGAAAATCCCGTCTTTTTGTTAAGGAGCGAAAAGAATTTTTACGTCTTAAACAGTCAATCTTTTACGCCCCTTGGTCCTTCTCTTCTTAAGGACATTACGTCCGCCTGCAGACCTCATCCTTTCAAGAAAGCCATGAGTCCTTTTTCGTTTGATCTTATGTGGATGGTATGTGGTATAAGTTCCCATTGAACAAAAATTATAAATTTTCGTTAAAAATAAAGTCAAGTTCAAAAAAATCCCTGTTCAAAAAATCCCCTTGATTTCTAAAACCTTTATTTTTGATAATCTTCAAGCCCTTGCACCGGATAAACCTTTCTTGAAGAAAAGGCGATTTGAATTTAAACTTTATCTTCCTTAAGGAATGAAAAGGAAATGACGGTAGGAGATTCTGAAACAAATTAAAAATGACAAATAACGAGTGTTTTTATTTAATCCTTGCATAATTTGGGTTAAAATTAGATATATTAAGGTTCTCATAATAGAATGGACATTGTCCCAAAAATGATAGGAAATTGTATAACCATAAAATCTCCCCTCGCCCCTCTTTTCCAAAGAGGGGTAATGCCTCCCTTTGGAAAAGGGAGGT
>JBFLZS010000005.1:0-86764 GCA_040756135.1 Nitrospirota bacterium | reverse complement strand
CCGCCATATGCGGCATCGCTCTACCGCCGCCATGTGCGGTAATTGCTTCGCCTCCGTCCTTCCAATGTTCATATTACACATTTTTTAGTGTTTTGTCTATAAAAATCCATTCGCTGTAGTATTAATACACTGCTTGAAATAGACCCTGACGTTAAAGCCGTTGTTTCCAGTGGTTATTCTAATGACCCTGTATTATCCAATTATACAGAGTATGGTTTTCGCGGAGTGGTTGCAAAACCGTATAAACTCGAAGAACTGAGTAAGACATTACATGAGATAATTTTAGGAGAGGGCGAGTAAATAAAATAATCTTCGGCTGCTTGATTTATAGTAGTTTATCCTTTATCCTTCCTATATGAAAAAAGAAATAGTGGATTTTCTTATCATAGGTAGTGGTGTTGCAGGTCTAAGGGCCGCGATAGAACTTGCACCCCATGGCAACGTCCTTGTCGTCACAAAAGACAGACCCGCTGAAAGCAGTACCGAGTATGCACAGGGTGGAATCGCTGTTGCTTTGAGTGACGAGGATGAGGTAGGCATTCATTTTGAAGACACATTGAAGGCAGGCGATGGCCTCTGCAGGGAATATGCCGTAAAGATACTTGTTGGCGAGGGACCTGAAAGGATACCTGAACTCATATCATGGGGTGCTGAGTTTGATAAAGAGGGGACAAAACTGGATTTCATAATGGAGGCAGCCCATTCGAGGAAAAGGATACTCCATGCCCGTGGAGATTCGACAGGTAAAGAACTCGAGAGGGTACTTCTAAACAAGGTACGCTCATTTCCATCGGTCAAGAAATACCCCTTTGCCTTTACCAAAGACCTAATTGTAAGAGATGGAGAATGTCACGGGGCATACATAGTTAGGGAAAAAGAGATAATAGCACTATTTGCAAAGGCAACAATACTCGCTACAGGAGGCGCAGGCCAGATTTTTTCAAGAACAACAAACCCTGCTGTGGCAACCGGGGATGGTATGGCGATTGCGTACAGGGCAGGTGCCATCCTTGAAGATATGGAATTTGTGCAATTTCACCCCACTGTTCTCTTTGCTCTGTCTGCTCCTGGGTTTTTATTAAGTGAAGCGATGAGGGGCGAAGGGGCGGTTTTGAGGAATATTAATAACGAACTATTTATGAAGAACTATCACCCCGATGCAGAGCTTGCACCCCGAGATGTGGTTTCGAGGGCAATTATATCAGAGATGGTCAGAACATCAAGCACCCATGTTTATTTAGATCTTACCCATCTAAATGCAGAATTTATAAAGAAGAGGTTCCCAAGGATTTACACCACATGCCTTCAATATAATATAGACATTACGAAAGAGCTTGTCCCTGTTTCTCCAGCAGCTCATTATATTATGGGAGGCGTAAAGACGGACACAGAGGGGGCTACAAGCGTCAAAGGACTATATGCAGCAGGTGAGGTAGCATGCACAGGGGTGCATGGTGCAAATAGACTTGCATCAAATAGCCTTCTTGAAGGCCTTGTTTTTGGTGCAAGGGCAGGCAGGGCAGCTTTGAAACATGGCTCAGAAGTGCAGAAGAGCAGAAGACAGAAAATAAGAAGTTTTATTCTTCCCTCCAAGTTTCCACAGAAAATAAGAAGTTTTATTCTTCCCTCCAAGTTTTTAGACCTTCGAACTTCCGAACTCGAAGAAATAAGAACCACCTTGAGGATGCTCATGTGGCAGAGGGTCGGGATAATAAGATGTGAAGAGTCTCTCTGTGAAGCAAGGGATAAACTTGAGAGATGGTCATTCATCATGTATAAGACCTTTTTAATCAGGCGCGAACTTGAACTCCAGAATATGCTCACAGTATCAAAATTGATCACAGAGGCAGCCATCTTGAGAAAGGGGAGCGTTGGTGCCCATTACAGATCTGATTTTCCAGAAAGGGGTGAAGGATGGCAGAGGCATATTGTATGGAAGAAAGAAGATGAGAAGTTGAGCTATCGGTTTTGTTAACCAGTCTGTCCATAAATTATGATTTATATAGTTAGTCATTCCCCGACTTGATCCCCCGATCAAGTCGGAGGACGGAATCCAGTGTTTTCAAAGACTTCTGGATTGGAAGCTTGTCCCGTACTTGATACGGGAGTCAAGCCGGACAATGACAAAATACGACTTTATGGACAGACACTAAATAGAGTCTGTGTATAAACTATGATTTTTGTCACCCTGAGCTTGTCGAAGGGTGGCTAACCGCTTGATTTTATGTCATAGTTCGACAGGCTCACTATGACATTTAGGCATTATGCCTGAATTTATACACAGACACTAAATAGTCTTAATTGTAGCGGGATTTGCAAAGATCAATAATATTTGGCAAAGGATGAATACTATGGTAGACTTTGAATAAATAAGGGTATTTTAATAATAAGGGATATTTTGACAGCGAATGCAACTCTAAAACTATGCTTTAAGGAATATCCTTTTGGCATAGTCAGAAGGGGGGAGATGTATGGAAGAAAAATTTAAATGCCCAAGGTGCGGTTTTGAGCAGCCTCCAACAGATGATTGCAGAAAATGCAGAGTTAACATACCAAAATATATTGAGATCCAGAAGAGGAGGGTTATCAAACCGGGTAAGGCGGCGCAGGAACCCCGGGAAGAAAAACCCTCATGGGAAATCAGAGAATTCTCACCCGGTGACGAACAGACATCAGAGGAAAAAGAAGAACCCACACAGAAAATAGCCCCTGTCATACCTTCAGAGAAGTTGACAGTAACCGGTCTGTCAAACATAGGCGAACTGTTCGGAAGAACATGGGATATTTTTAAAAGCAGGGTAGGCACTTTAATTGTTTTATACTTCCTCTCAATCGTTTTCATGGCTGTACCATTGGGGATATTTTTAGGAGCAGGATATATGATTAGTATTCTGTATCCTGATACAAAAGTAATCTCTCTTGCAGGAGGCGGCATTCTTGGAATGACTATTGGGATGATAGGCATGTTCTGGGGAATGGCCGCGTTTCTATTTGCTGTCGTTAATAAAGACCTGAGAATAACAGATGCGCTCGAGAAAGGCTGGCAGAAATGCTGGTCATTCATATGGCTTTCTATGGTAGTGGGTTTTATCATCACAGGTGGTTTTTTATTACTTCTCATACCGGGCATCATTTTTCTTGTCTGGTTCTCCCTTGCGCAATTCGTCTTCGCCAATGAGGATGAGAGGGGGTTAAATGCAATCATTAAGAGTAAAGAATACGTCAGGGGATATTTTCTTGATGTTTTCGTCAGACTTCTGCTCCTCTGGATCATTTCGGCTGTCATAGGGATAATACCTCTTATTGGTCCTGTATTAGCAGTTCTTTTTGTACCTTTCACGATGATTTTTATCTATCTGATTTACAGTGACCTCAGGGAAATCAAGGGTGACATATCCCCCTCACCTTCCACAGGCGAAAAATTCAAATGGGTCGGGATAAGCGCACTCGGTTATATTGCTGTCCCTGTTATCGTTGTTGCCTTTATGGGAACATCTCTGATAGCACCTTTGATCCTCCTGAAAGGAATGATGAAATCACATGACCAGAAGATCATCATAATGCCACAACCTGAATCTCCCTCGATTCCCATACCTCAAGCCCCTGAGTCTATATCGCCGCCGCAGCAAGACGTCATGATGCCGGAGGGGGAAGACGTATCGCATGATGTTATGATTTACATTTATTCCCTCAACTATAAAGGCAAGGTAAGGCTTAATGGTGAAGACCTTTACGAGATTAAAGGCGAAAAGGACATGAATTATAATTATTCAACTGGCGGAAAGTTGCGATATGGTAGAAATATTTTTGATGTACAATACACACCGCTCTCTGATCCAAGGATGAAAGAGATCAAGATACGGGTTTATAAATACGACTGGGATACCCGCAAGGAAGAAGTCTTGAAAGAATGGATTGTCAATGATCTGGGAGGGAGCAGAAGTTTTGAGGTCATAATCGGAAAATGACGGAACACTCTTTCAATGAAATACCTTGTCATCATTTTTATTATCATAATAATCATCGGCCTCCTTGCCAACCGTGAACTCAGCCGGGATAAAAGGAGGATTAAACTTCTAAACCCTGAATAAAGTGCGGAAGACAAATGAAATTCATCGCAGATGTTATGCTCGGCAGGCTTGCAAGATGGATGAGATTTTTAGGATTCGACACGTTATACTATCCCGATATAAGCGATAGCAGACTTATCAGGGTTGCCAGGGAACAGGATCGATTTATCTTAACAAGAGACACACGCCTTATAAAGATAAAGGGGGTTGAGGATTATCTTTTGATAAAGGCAAATGATCCTTTTGAACAACTCATTGAGGTAACAGAGACACTAAAATTAAAACAGTTTAATCCCCTTAGCAGATGCGTTAAATGCAATGGCCTGCTTACAAGGATATTAAATAAATCAAAAATAAAGGATTCCGTCCCTGAATATGTTTTTCTCAATTTCAATGCCTTTCTAATATGTAGTGATTGTGGTAAGATTTATTGGGAGGGAACACATCCCAAAAAATTCAGAGAGAAACTTAGTGAGGTTTTAAAATAAGGTTATCCGGTCACTGAGAAAGAGATGAGATATAGTTTTGGACTATCTGCAGGGCCTGATGGCGATTTCTGAACCTTATCTTTTTATAAAGTTCTTCACATTGGATAAGGGTAAGCTTATCAGCTAATTCAATCGCTCTTATCTCATCTTTAGTATGTGGGGTCTTTTCTACTTCTGAAGGGATCATTTCCTCCTTTTCCAGAAGTTTAATGTAGATAAGACTTCTGGCTGCCAAGAGGGTTTCAAACCTTTCATTATTTTTTTTGCAAAGAATATAATGTGCTGTAAGAAGGTCACCAGGTGGCATGACCTGTTTTTTCCCGGTCAATTTCTTTACGACAGGCTCTAATGAGAATTCTGTTCTGATTCGCCATCTTTTTCCTAATATCTGCATGAGGGTTTTTTCAAGATAGATGTGCATAGAGCCAGCTTCTACATAGACATTTTTATCTTCAGGCAGAATCCTAACAATGGCCTCTGCCCTCATCTTATCCCTGAGGCAAAACCTATCGGCATCGGCACGGGCAAACCTTTTAACTGCTTCAATTGTTTCGGGAAAGGAATTCCTCATGGAGGATTCGTAAAAATGCAGCAATGCCCCTGTAGCTCTTTTTTCGGCTTCATATACCTTTCCTGTCTCGGGTATCTTGAGGACATCTGAGGGTTCTTCTCCTTCAGAAAACATCTTATAGATATTCATGAGCCGTTCCATGTATGGCTCTACCTGCAGGATCTTTTTGCCCATAGGATGAAATTCCTGTAAGAGTTTATACATGCGACGGGAGAATTCCGGGAATTGCGTATCTTCTTCACTGAGATAATCCTCAATAGTGAGCTTTCCATTTAGCATATCTACAAATCTTGGATTTGGAGCTTCTTCAATTATGATTACGTCATGATCTTCTATTAGCTTTCTGACAAATGGAAGGGATTCTACCCGGTGTGAAGAAAAACCTATAGTGATTAACTGCTGATTATTCAACACCTTATGATTTTATTCGTATCCCCAGAGAGACGGACCTTCTGCCTTTACGTTTGCCACGTATGCATTTACTTCCTGCCTATATGCTCTATGCAGGAGGTTCGTTATGTTACCTACAGTGTACTTCTGGTCGTCTAATTTCGAGACAGGCATGACCTCAAGTGTTGAATTAGTAATAAAAACCTCTGCAGCAGAGTAGATATCTTCTCTTGTAAACTCACCTTCTTTTACTTTCAGACCTTCCCTAATGGCAAGGTCTATGACTATCCTTCTTGTTATGCCATCAAGTATTCCGCACTCAAGAGAAGGCGTACATAAGGTGCCATCTTTATAGAAGAACACATTACTGATAGTACCTTCAGTGAGCTTTTCATATGCATTTAGCATGATCGCCTCATAGGCATCTCTTTTTATCGCTTCAATCTTGGCAAGGATGTTATTGAGAAAGTTCAGGGACTTTATACGGGGATTTATTGCCTCTTTGAGGTTTCTTCTTGTTTCCGAAATAATAAGGCTTATACCATTTTCATAGAATGCCTTCGGATAGTCCTTTAGTTCCTGCGTTATGATCACAATGGTAGGTTTTGCGCATAATTCAGGGTCGAGACCAACCGGACCTTCACCCCTCGATACGGTCAACCTGACATAGGCATTTTTGAGAGAGTTGGCAATGAGGGTTTCATAAAGGGCAATTTTTATGGAATCCATCTCGAAGGGGATCGTAAGTCCTATCATTGATGCAGAACGATTTATCCTTATGAGATGTTCACCGAGCATGAATATAACACCATCGTAGACCCTCATCGTCTCATAAACTCCATCTCCATAGAGAAAACCATGGTCAAAGACAGAGACCACTGCTTCTTTTGAAGGCACAATTTTTCCGTTTAGATAAACATACATATGATTAAAGTCTAACAGGAATTCCTTTTGATCTCAGGTATTCCTTTGCTTCCTTAATTGTGTATTCCCTGTAATGGAATATTGACGCTGCAAGTACTGCATCAGCCTTTCCTTCCGAGAGGGCTTCATAGAGGTGTTCCAGTGTCCCTGCCCCTCCCGAAGCTATAACCGGAATAGAAACAGCCTCTGATATCGTACGGGTCAATTCAATATCGTATCCGTCTTTAGTACCGTCTTTATCCATACTGGTAAGCATAATCTCGCCTGCTCCGAGTCCTTCTATTTTTCTTGCCCATTCAACAGCATCTATGAGCTTCATCTTTCTGCCGCCGTGAGTTGAGATTGCCCATGATAATCCCCCCTCACCCCCCTTTATAAAAAGGGGGGATTTTTTTTGAGGCTCGCCTTCTTTTAATAAGAAAGTTGATGGTTCTCCCTCTTTACCCCCCTTTGGAAAAGGGGGGATAGGGGGGATTTCTTCAGATAATTTAATACAAACATCTTTTAATGTTGGATCATCAAACCACTTTTCTCCTGTAGCGTTGGGCAAACTGTCGTATACCCTCTTTGCATCAATCGCAACTACTATGCACTGACTCCCAAACTTCTCAGCAGCCCTGCTAATAAAATAAGGGTCTTTTACAGCAGATGTATTGATTGAGACCTTGTCGCATCCTGCGGTAAGAAGGTCTCTGATATCATCGAGGCTCTTGATGCCTCCTCCGACCGTAAGGGGCATAAATACGTCCTCCGCGGTTTTCGCCACAATGTCTAAGATTATTTTTCTCTTTTCGTGAGAAGCTGTGATATCAAGAAATATAAGTTCATCAGCACCCTGCTCATCATAGAACCTTGCATTTTCAACAGGGTCTCCTGCATCACGCAGATTTATAAAGCTGACGCCTTTGACCACACGACCGTCTTTAACATCAAGGCAGGGTATTATTCTTTTGGCAAACACTCGTAGCTCGTTGCAAATTTAATAGCTTCTCTGATGTCCAATGCACCTGTATAAATCGCTTTTCCTGTTATCACTCCCCAGAGATTCTTTATTTTTATAAGATTTTTAATGTCATCCAGGGAAGAGATACCACCTGATGCGATTACAGGAATCTTAACATTTTCAACTATTTCTTTTGTAGCCTCGATATTTGGGCCCGAAAGCATGCCATCTCTTGATATATCTGTATAGATAATCCCAGCTACACCTACAATCTCTAACCGCCTTGCCAGTTCTCTCGCAGTTAGTGATGTGACCTCCTCCCAGCCTTTGATGGCTACCATTCCTTCTCTTGCATCAATACCGATTAAGATCCTGCCAGGATACTTACGGCAGGAATCTGTTAAAAATTCTGGGTCTTGTATCGCTGCAGTCCCTATGATAATTCTGTCAATACCCGCTGAGAAGAGGTTTATGACGTTACCGATTTTTCTTATACCGCCCCCCACCTGCAATGCAATATTCACTGACTTTCTGATTTTTATTATTGCATTTATGTTTTTTAGATCACCCGTAAATGCACCATCTAAGTCAACGATGTGGAGCAGTTTTGCACCGTAAGACTCCCATTGCTTTGCAGTAGCAGCAGGGTCATTCGAATAAGTTGTTACAGTGTCTTTCTTGCCCTGAAGAAGCCTGACGCACTTGCCGTCTTTTAAGTCTATTGCTGGAATAACAAGCATAAATTAATATAACATATTAACCCGTCTCTTTTTTATAATCCTGCAATTGTTTATACTATTAAACAAGCTGTATTGCATTGTAAAAGAAAATAGAGATAATCCCCCCTCGCCCCCCTTTGGTAAAGGGGGGATGGGGGATTATCTGATAGAAATAATGCAGATTTTTAAAAAGATAATCGAGATCACAAAACCATACTGGCCGAGAATGTTTGCTGGTATTTTAATAAGCCTTATGGTTTCAGGTATAACAGGTGCAATTGCATGGTCTGTCAAACCTGCAACTGATACAGTTCTAATAGGGAAAAAATATGAATATCTGAAATTCCTTCCAGCAGGTATTCTTTTGCTTTTTGTAACGAAGGGTTTTTTAAGTTTTGGTCAATCATATCTGATGAAATCTGCAGGGATGAAGTTAGTGAGGGAGACCAGAAATAAACTATATAATCATATTCTTCACCTTCGTGTAGGATACTTTAGCAAAGAGTCAAGCGGGGTAATTATATCGAGGGTTATGTATGATGTAGAAACACTTAACAGTTTGATTTCCGATGTTATAAGGACATTTATTGTTGAAGTGCCAACAGTGATCTTTCTTCTGGGAATTGCCTTATACAGGAGATGGGATCTGACATTAATGAGCTTGATCCTGTTACCTTTTATAGCTTATAGCTCAAAAAGATTTGGCAAGGTTGTTAAAAAGAAGAAGAAGGAGGCCCAGAGGAAATTATCATTCCTTACGCACAAGGTCGGTGAGAGCGTTTTTGGGACAAGGATAATCAAAATCTTCAATCGCGAAAAAACAATGGAAGATAAATTTAGAAATGAAAACCAGAGATACTACAGGGAACTTTTAAGGGTAGTAAGGCTTAAGGAGTTTACCAAGTTGATTATTGATGCAGTGACAGGTGTAGGTATAGCTGTTGTTTTCTGGTATGGAGGCAATATGGTAGCTAAAGGAACCATTACAACCGGCGATTTTGCCTCTATACTTGCAGCTGTTTATTTAATGTTTTCACCTGTGAAGAAGATAGGTGATGCCTATAATTCATTGCAGGAATCGAGGGCATCTATTGAAAGAATAGATACACTGATTACCGCAGAACAGGAAGAGAAAGGCCATGTGAAAATTAATGGATTTAAAAAATCTTTACAATTTGAAAAAGTGTCTTTTACTTTTCCGGGAAATAATGTTCCGGTATTGACAGATGTGAATTTAGGGATAAGGCCCGGGGAAGTTATAGCCATCGTTGGTCGCAGCGGTGTTGGGAAAACAACCCTTGTTGATTTAATCCCGAGATTCTATACTCCTTCAAGCGGCAGGGTGACTATAGATGGAATAGATATTAATACAATAGAGATACATTCGCTGAGGGGACTCATAGGTATCGTAAGTCAGGATATTATTCTTTTTAATGATACCGTCAAAGAAAATATTGCCTTTGGAAGATCAGGGGTATCACAAGCTGACATTATAGAGGCAGCCAAAATGGCATATGCCGATGAATTTATACAGAAGTTACCAGAAAAATACGATACAGTTATAGGGGATAGGGGGCTGAAGCTCTCAGGAGGACAGAGACAGCGGATAGCCATAGCAAGGGCGATACTTAAAAATCCTCCGATATTGATCCTTGACGAGGCTACATCTTCACTCGATTCAGTCTCGGAGGCTCTTGTGCAGAAGGCACTTGATAAATTAATGAAGGGAAGAACGACTATTGTTGTTGCGCACAGACTTTCGACAATCAAGAATGCAGACAGGATACTGATTATTGAAAGAGGGGAAATAGTGGATACGGGCAAACATGAGGAGCTTATTACCAAGAATTCGACTTATAGAGAATTATATAATGCTTTTGTGTAAATTGGTTATACTGGATAGTTTATAATGCTGCCGGTTTCTGTTGTCATTGTTACCCAGAATGAAGAAAAAAATATAAGGGAGGCGCTTCACAGCATAAGAGACGTGGCTGAAATTGTCATTGTTGATGCTTTCAGTACAGATAACACTTTAAATATAAGTAAAGAATATACTGACAAGATATATCAGGCAAAATGGCAAGGTTATGCTAAACAGAAACAGATGGCTATTGAACATGCAAAAGGTCCCTGGGTATTTATTTTAGATTCTGATGAAAAGTTTACAGGAACTTTAAGGGAAGAGATAACATATGCAGTTAATAATGAGGTGTACAGCGGTTTTTATGTCCCGAGGAAAAACTTTTTTCTTGGCAAGTGGATACGACATGGCGGGTGGTGGCCTGATTACACTCTGAGACTTTTTCTGAAAAATAAGGCTACAATGGAGAATAGAAGGGTTCATGAAAAGGTCGTTGTGGATGGAAAAGTTGGTTACCTCAGAAGCCCATTAGAACATTATACTTATAATACTGTTTCCGATTACATAAAGAAGATGGATATTTATTCAACTCTTTCAGCAGAAGAACTAAAAGAAAAAGGTATAAGACCAGGAATAATTAAGATGGTTCTCCATCCATTATTTACTTTTTTAAAGATGTTTTTTTTAAGATTCGGATTTATGGATGGCATCCATGGGTTAATACTTGCAATACTTTACAGTTATTACACATTTCTCAAATATCTTAAGCTCTGGGAAGCTTCAACCCAGAAATAGAGAAACAATGAACTATATATTTTTGTATAGATTTAATACCTTTCCTAAGTGTGTTTCGAACGAAAATTCTTCAGCAAGCTTCCTGGCATTTAAACTGATAAGTTCTCTTTGTTTAATATTTTCTATGAGGAATTTTATTTTTTCTGCTATAGCAGAATAATCCTCAGGGAATAGCACTATAAAGCCGTGAAGGCCGTCTTTAATAATTTCAGCAGCACCGCTGAGTTTTGTAGTGATAACAGGAAGACCGCTGGCAAGTGCCTCAAGATGTACATTTCCAAAAGGTTCATAGATTGCAGGGAATACAAAAATGTCTGAGGCAGCGTAGAATTTATGAATCTCTTTCTGCGGACCGCAGAAGATTACCCTCTGCTTTTTTATTAAACCTTTATATCTCCTTTCCGAACCTTTTCCCACTATTAAAAGTGTTAAAGGATTTGGAACAAGTTCTATAGCTTTTAGAAGGGATTCAACACCTTTTCTCTCAAAACCAGAACCTACAAATAGGAGTACAAAGGTATCATCTGGTATGGAATACTGCTTTCTTATTTCTTTTCTATAAAGATCTTTGTTCTCAGGATTGAATCTTTCCAGATCAACTCCATTATATATTACCTCTATATCCTCTTCATTGACGTTGTAATGTTCAATAATGTTCTTTTTTACAAGTTCTGAAATAGCTATGATCTTTTTGAATCTATGGGCGTTAAAAATTAATCTTTCCAGGTTCAGTATAAGCCAGTGATATGGATTAAATATAATGGACAACTTTCCCCAAAGACCTACCCTTATCCATCTCTGCCTCAGCCATTCAATATGACATCCGTCGCCAGCACGATAAATGTCCTGATAGAGGGTCTTGTCATGGCTCTGGATGATATCGAATGGTTCTCTTTTCAAGAGTCTACAAGCTGATAGGGCAAAACTGAGGTCTCTCAGGGTGGAGTTAAATGTGATAGCTGGAACTTTATGAAAATAGATGTTTTTAGCTGTTGGGTTACTATCCCACTTCATGGCATATATATGAACCTCATGGCCAGCATCTGCAAGTTGTCTTATAATGCTTTGTGAAAAACCCTCTGCACCTCCATGAAAGGTGTATTTTTTTCTAAGAATGGCTATCTTCATTTTTGCAGTTTTTTGCTGCTAAACCAACTCCTAAGATGAGAGTTAAATAAAAAAGCCTTGTATTTTCAATCATTGAATGAAGACCGTACGTGCTTATTAAAACAGATGTACAAGCTATCAGGATATAACTTTGTAAACGTTGTGTGCTGAACGCTTCTTCCCAGAAAGTCTTTATTGCGACAATCAATAATAAAAGATAAAGAATTAAACCTGTGATTCCCTGATGAAAAAGTATACTCATAAAAATACTATCAGGGCGTCTGAATCCATGTCCCATTTTTACCGGCGACACTTTAAAGGGTGTTTTTTTAAAGGGCTCATCACTCCTGAATATTTCTGTACCATAACCCCAGCCCAAAATAGGTTTTTCTTTGGCTGCATAAATGAGAGGTTTCCATATTACTGTTCTATAATTTAGAGTTTTAATATCATTTTTAATATCTAAAAATCTGTCTTTGATCTCTGGCTTAGCATAGAATGCTGCTACACCCAAAATAATAATCGCTACAGCAAAAGCTCCCAGAATAGGTTTCACAGACACCTTCTTCTTTTTGAGAAAATAAATTGCCCAAATAATGAACATTAATAAAAAGGAAGCTATGCCCCCCCTCGAAGTGCTCAAAGCTAATGCAACTATACCAGCAGCAAGTGCCGCTGCTATACCAACTTTATTGATTAACCTTTTATTATAAAGCAGCAATATAAAAGAAAAAGGCATAAGAGTGTTAAGAAAGATAGCAAATCTATTATGCCATTGGTGCATCAACGGAATATCAGGCTTCATTATTGGAAGGTTAAGCGCCCAATAGCTGTAATAACTCACTGATAGAGTTAGCAGTAATACAACAAAAAAAACATAGGTCAGCCTGATCAGTTTTTTCTCATTTGTAAGAGTTGTTGATATGACAGGGAATAACAGTACAGATTTCAAAGGATCTTTTTGCAATTCACTAATCGAATACCATTTATCAATAGAAAAAATCGATGAAATAACAATGGATATTATAAAAGCCCCAAAAAATAATGATATTGAATCTGTTAATATATTTTTATTCTTTCTCTCTTTAAATGTTAGAAGCCAGAGAAAAAAAATAGTGAAGAGCAATATATTTCTGATACTCTCACCTTTTGATAGAAACATGAAAATGATATAAAGGTATATTCCGACTTCGATAATCCTGTCTATACTATAAATCCTATTTTTCACTTCTTTTATTCAATTTTCTGGAAAATTATTTTTTCTATTGCTTTTTTTACAGTAGTAAAAGAAAGGGTACTTATACATTTGAAATCGTATTGACAGTCTTTACCTTTGCATTTCTGGCACCTATCTGTTCCCCTTAAAACGACTGCCTTTTCAGTTAGCGGACGCCATCTACTATTAATACCAGGGCCAAAAAGTGCAATAACAGGAATGCCCATGGCAGCAGCGAGATGCATAGGGCCACTGTCATTTCCTATATATAAGGAACTCATTTCAAAAAGGGCCATCAGTTCACCAATGGATAACATTCCTCCAAGATTATATGATTGATGTTTAAGAAAAGACGAGATTTCGTTTATCTTATTTAAATCGCCACTGCTACCTACAAAAACTACTTGAAAGCCTTTAGATGAAAGCCAGTCTGACACCTTAGCGAAACCATCTGAAGCCCATTGTTTATAAATCTTTCCTGCACCGGGGTGAATAGAGATAATAGGCTTATCTGTTGTTATCCCCTCATTAAACAGAACGCTTTTCAAGGATGTCCTATGTGTATCAGATGCTTGTAATCGAAAAGATACAGTTTCACTTTGTACCCCAATCGCTGCTGCAATCTCAATGTAGGAATACACCTTGTGCTTTCCTGTAGAAAGATCAACCTTCAAGTTATAAAGGTATGGCCTTTCTGCTGTTGAACGTCCTATTCGCAATGGGGCTCCTGACAGAAAGGCCATCATCGAAGAAGCATGCCTTCCTTCGAGATCAATTGCTACATCTGGAGAGGTACTTCTCAATTGATGCAAAAATTGAAAAAAAATTCTCATTTTTTTTGCAAAGGAATTCTCTCTAAGCTGTTTTCTTGGGAAAAGGAGTAAATTTTCTCTTCCGATTAGTGGTTCAAGTATATCTTTGTAAGCTCTATCTATCACCAGAAAAAAAATCTTCTCTTTAAAAAATTCCTTTAGTGCCATTATTGCGGGCAGAGAGACCACAAGATTTCCCATATGTTTCTCAGGCATCAACACAAGGATATTTTTTATCTTTTCAATTAGAGAGGTATTTTCTATCATATCTGCATCTGTTTAATCCTTATTTCATATACATATGTATACCACATTATTATTAACGGTCTCAAAATAGAATTCATATTATTCGGAAAATCTCCCCTCGCCCCTCTTTGCCAAAGAGGGGTATGATTCCTCCCTTTGACAAAGGGAGGTTAGGAGGGATTTTATAAATCAATGTGCTCACTATTATGAGACTGTTAATAACTCCTCCAAAATAGGAAAGTTATGTATTGACAAAATCTAAAATCTGACGCACTCGGTTATCGAATGTATGGTCCTTCAGCACCCTTTTATAGCCGGCATTACTGATCTCTTTTCTTTCATCAGGATGAGCCAGATAATGCTGAATATATTTCTTGAGCTCATCGATGGTTTGATAGCAGATAATCTCTTCTCCGATCTTGAACAAATTCTTTATGTCTTCCTTGAATTCAGCAAGCTGGAAACTACCACACGCGGCAATATCAAAGGTCCGGCTTTGTGTTCCTTTTATGTCATTAATGGGATGATGAGGATTCAGGCAAATTACTGCCCCGCATATCGCCTTTGTTTTGTCGATGCCCCATACTGATCTGCCTTTGTAAAGCTTGATTATCTCTGGATTCTTGGTTCTTGCCCACTCCTTCCCCCAGATGACCGGCTTAAAGGATACAAGATCTTCAATGAACCTTTCCCGATAAGGATACCTTGAACCCATGAGCATAAGGTCTGCTCCGAATATTTTGGTGTCCTCTGCGCTAAGTTGCATCGGTTTTCTTAAATGGGGATCCGTACCTTGAGGCAGGTAGTATATATTCTTAAACCCTATCCTCTTGAGGCATTCGAGCACATAGGTGTCCTTTACAAAATAAAAGTGACAGGGAGCAATAGCGCTAAAGTTGCCCATAACAATCGGGTTGTCATGCATGATATTGATTATTATTGTGTCCGTTTTTTTTCTTATCTCCCAGAGCGTGTCAGCTTCTATCGGCCCTGCCTTGAAAAGGGCCAAGATATACGGCCTTGTTTGTCTGACTTCTCTGAGAAGTCTTTTGTTAATCACGGAATGAGAAATTTTTTTCAAATGCTTGTCTTTTTCAACAAAAGCAAATCTGCCTTTCAGCATGTAAGCAAAATAGGCTGTCTTCAACCCGGCTCGCTCGAATGCCTTCATGTACGACCAGCTTTTCTCTTCAACATACTGGTCATTTCTTTCAACCAACTCCGGACCTACGAGTAGTATTTTCATTTATTTTCCCTCGAAGGATCTGTGTGTATTGTCTTACAAGCCTTATGACTTAGATAGCAGGAGTTGTAAGCTCGAATTGACAGGGATGACTCGTGTCCGTTCTTCTCAAAACCGCTTTTGTAGTACCAGTCAATGTTCCAGGGTTTGCTGAGTGGATTTAGTAAAAGAATTTTATACTGCATCACGAAAGTCCTTTATATCTCAGTATTTCTTCAAAAAGACACTCATAGGTTTTTACTGTGTTTTCTATAGAGAAAATCCTTGCTCTTTCCCTTGCCTTGTTACCAAGGGGACCCCTTAAAGATGGATTATCAATTAACATCTTAAGTGCTTTTGCAAGCGCCTCTGTATCCTTTGGAGAGACAAGTATTCCTGTATCATCTACAACCTCCTTAAGAGGAGGAATATCTGATGTAACTACAGGAAGCCCTGCTGCCATAGCCTCTACGAGGGCGATACCAAACCCTTCCCATAAAGATGGGAAACAAAAAATATCAAGTGACCTTAAAAATAGCGGTATTTTTTCAGGACATATGCGACCCATGAAAATGCAATTGCCCTCCGTCTTATCAGCGAGTCTTTTTAACTCTTCCTTTAATGGTCCGTCACCAGCAACTATTATAGAGGCATTATTGATCTGAGAAGCTGCCTCTATAAGATAACGGTGGCCTTTCTGTTCAGTAAGTCTGCCGACGGTTCCAATAATTGTAGAATTCTGGGGCAAATTGAACATACGTCTTGCTTCTTCTTTAGAAATAGCCACTTGGAAATCCTTTAAGTCAATCCCATTGTATATTACCTTAACCCTTTGAGGATTGACACGGTCAAATCTCTTTATATCCGATGCAACAGTTTCTGATACCCCAACCAACACGTCTGTAAAGAAGGCCAAGACATAGTTCAAGAGTCGCCTATGAAGTTTTGGCTTATCTGGTGATTCATAGACATTATGGAATGTAGGTATGATAATAGGTACTTTTGCAAGGATTCCTGCTATTCTTCCATAAAGGTTTGCATGATACTGGTGGGTCCTGAGCACATGAATGCGCTCTTTTTTTATAATAGTATAGAGGTCTTTGATCAAGCCGACGTCAAACCCATGGTCTTTCATTCTATTCAATATCTCAACATTATACCCTGCATTTCTCAACTGGATGGCAATCTCTTCGCCTTCCTTTATGCAGCATATGGAAGCATGAAACCGGTTTTTGTCATATCCCACTATTTCCCGAAATATCATGTTTTCAACACCACCAACGGGCAACCTGCTGACAACATGAAGGATGTTGAATATCATTTTGGTTGTGAATCCTGATAGTGCATATGGAAAAAATTTCCCATATCGTAACAGAGATAATCTACATCTTTCTGGCAAAGATTATAGCAGAGAACCTTTGCCCCTGGTCCTGCGGCAACAAGAATAACGAGACCTTCTTTTTCGATCCCGTTGTCCTTTATCAATTGAATAATTTTTCTCTGAGTTTCAGGCAATGTGCTGAAAAAATTTTTATCAGGAATTTTTATGAAAAAAACATTTTTATTTTTCTGTTCTTCCTGAAACCGCCGAAAGCATGATTCATTATTGTGAACTACTATAATATAGGATATATCTTTCCACAAATCATATATTTGCTCTCGTTTCAGTCCTACCTGTCCCACTCTAAACATATCCGCTTCAAGAAAAGGCATGGTGATTCTGTACATGTGATATTTCCAGAAAACAAACCGCATAAACCTCCATATTTTAAATGCACTTTGTTTTGGTGTTGATCTTAATTCCTTTACGCTTTTTGTCAGCCTCCAGTTTGTCAGACCGAGGAGGTAATGGCAATCATCGTTATAATTCTTTATAATTTCTAACAGTGCATTTTTCAGGCATTTATCGTATACCTGTGTCGCCATATCCAGTCCAACAAGGATTTCTGATTCTCCGTTGCCAAGTCTGATATATGACTTTTTAGTTCTCAAAAGCATTTGTAAAGACTCTTCGGCAGTTAATGCATGATACAGCAAGGGTTTTCTATAAAGGAAATTAAAAATATTGGTTAAAAATCTATTAAGCCTATAATTTAATGTCTTCTTTTTTATAATTGGTTCTTTTGGTCTTTCACTCTTTTTTCCCATTATGCCTATCTGTTCCATCTGCGATTTGTATAGTGTTTCACTAACTGTAAGAGATGTTCTCCTTTTTTAATGTCCAACTTACTTATATAGTGCTTGAATAAAGACATCTTTTCCTCATCTGACAGTGGAAGTTCAGGATGATTCAATCCTGCAATGTCCTTAGCAAGATTCCTGAGCCTGAAAGGTATGTTCTTCCTCATATTATCAATATCTATAAATCCAGATATATCTCCATTTTTCATGAATATATGGGAAATACGCAAATCTCCAAACCAGTAACCAATTCTATGTACCTCTGCTACTCTATCTATAATCTTTAAATATATGTCAAAAGGAAATTTTTTCTTTTCTTTTATAAGGATGCTAAGAAGAGATCTTCCATCGACCCTCCCCATTATGAAAAAAGGGCTTCCGATCTTCTTAATAACGCCGAAGGTAAGTATTTTGGGAACTTTTATTCCTTTCGAAAGGAGATTTTCAGAAAGATAATATATAGACTTAGCCTTATTTGAAAACAAAGAAAAAACTTTATTTTTAAAGGTCAAGGGATGGATGATTTTTAAGAAGCAATCGTTTTTTTCATCGTAAAACAGCAACGTTTTTTTTACTGTAGGTAAGAGAAAAAGTCCATCTCTACAAAAAACAGGTGTTCTATCAAAAAAATATAATGGCTGTTGAACTACCTTATCTCTGACCGGGAAAATATTTCTCATCTCTTCATTAATACCCCTAAACGGTTTAAGAAAAAAAGGATTATCCCTTATGAGAAAACAAAATCTTGTAATAGAGTCAAGTACAGCTTCATTATAGTGAAAGTATGCGATATCATTTTCAAGATATTTCATATCTCTGTCCTTGCAAGATGGCAGAACTTGACCTACCGGGCATTAAGAATCTCTCTGTATAGAGCTTCTGTTAGGCTTAACATTTTATCAAGAGAAAAATTTTCAAGTATAGTAGATCTTGCATTCTTACCAAGCCGTTCTTTGAGACTCTCTTTATCCATATCCATATGGGAAAGGACTTTTTCAGCCATATCTTCTGGATCTTTGGCTTTGAAAAATAATCCATTTACTCCGTCTACAATGAAATTCCTGAATGTAGGGATGTCTGAAACAACCACAGGTTTTTCCATTGCCATTGCCTCAAGAAGGGCGGTGCCGAGCCCTTCCAGTATCGATGGGTATACGAAAATATCAATAGTCTTTAAAACCCTCGGTATATCTTCCCTGTGACCTAAAAAAACGACTTTTTCCCTTAGCTCTTTTTTTACATGTAAAAGATATTTGTTTTTAAAAGGTTCACGCAACCTACCGGCAAATAATAAAATACAAGGAAAATTTTTGTATATGTTATTAAAAGCCTGAAGAAGGAATTCCTGCCCTTTTACCTCTGTAAATGTGGAGGTGTTGCCTATGACTATTGTTTCAGGAGATATTTTTAGTTCCTTTCTAAGGTCTTCTACTTCAGGATTGAAAATCTCGGTATCCACTGATGAAGGGATAACCATAATCTTTTTGCTATTAAATCCCCCTTTTATAAGTACATCCTTCACACTATCACTAATAGCTACAATTCTATCAGGTATTGAATAGATCAATCTTGTAAGAAGGTCTCTACCAATCGGGTAGATGTTATGACGGAATCTTAAAAGTTTTCTGCCCGTGAGTTTAGCTGCAATACCACCAGCCCAGCTATCAACAGAGCTATGGGTGGAGACGATCTCTACTCCCTCTTTTTTGATAATATTTATCAGCCCGGGAATGGTTATCATGTGTGCCTGTTTTACCATATTAACTTCATACACCTTTATATCTGCCTCTTTTGCCCTTTGTGCAAGGATACTGCCCTTGTGGCATGCAATAATAACCCTATGGCCTTTTTTACTGAGACCAACAGCTTCGGTCAGAACCCTATTTTGCTGGCCTCCCCATTTTTTTAGGGTTTCTGTATGGAGAATTGTCATTCGTTTATCTATTTCTTTAGTATTAATATGTCTCTGTAAATATCTTCTATCTGATCAAGCATTTGCATTAACGAATGCCTTTTGCTTACAAGACTTCTTGCACTCTCGGCAAATCTGGATGCCAGAGAAGGATTATTTAGAATTCTTATTATCCCTTTTGCAAAGGCTTCATAATTCCCCGGCTCAACAAGAATGCCGGTCTTCTCATTGATTACAACCTCTGGCACCCCCCCAACATTTGTAGCAACTACCGGGATACCCGCAGCCATTGCCTGTAAAAGGCTCTGCGGAAGCCCTTCTGACCACGAGCTCAGTACAGCCACATCCGTGAATGAATATATCTCGGATATATTTCCGATAAAACCTGTAAATATAACATGGTCTCGAATACCAAGGTCATCTACCATTCCTTCAAGTTCTTTTCTTCTCGGTCCATCTCCTACAATCATGAATTTGGCATCAGGAAATGCTTCAATTATTAGATTGACGGCTCTTAATGTAATCTCATGTCCTTTAACCCTTCTGAGGATCCCGACATTTGCGATAACAATCGAAGTTCCATCCAACCCATAACTGCTTTTAGCCTCCAGATTTTTTTTTACCTCAAAAAATGTTTTATCAACACCTGTAGGGATGCTTACCACTTTATTAAGTGGAAAGCCACGTTTTATAAGATTGTCCCTCATGTTTTCACCGCAGGTTATATACATATCAGGCAGATAGTGGATGAAATTAAAAATACTTCTTTTTAAAGGGATATTTAGATGCCTTGTTCTTACAAGAACTGGCACTTTAGCGAGTTTAGCTGCAATACCTCCAATCCATGAGTCAACACCACTATGTGTGTTAACAATATCAAAGCCTTTAGCCTTTAAAAATTTAAAAAGATTTAAAATGCTTACTATGTCATAGGGTTTTCTCAGGGGTAAAGTATATACATCAATCCCGTGTTTTATTGCTTCATCTTTTATCTTTGCATGTTCTCTGCACACTATAGCAACATGATGCCCTCTTCCAGATAGGCCAATGACTTCCACCAATATCCTCTGTTCCTGACCACCAAGGCCATCTGACCACTCTGTATGAAGAATCCTCATTTTATTTAAAAATCTTCAGGTAAGCTTTGCTTAACCAATCCCTTGAATGGATAAACAGTTTTTTTCTCAAAGTTAAAAGGCTTATATTTCCAATTCCAAGTCGCTTGATTCTCCATGGTTCTGTTAAAGGTGTATTAGTCCCCTTTTCTGTTGTGAATAATAGTTCATAGCCTAAAGACCTTGCTAAATCAATATAATCTTTATTATATATGCCCCATGGCCAGCACAATGCATTGCATTTCTTATCAAGTCTCTCCTCTATCGTTTCTTTTGATAATTTTAAGTCCTGATAAAGGGCATCGAGTTTCATTTTATCGTCGTTATATAATTTATCCCATCTTTTATGTGTGTGGGTGTGTGACTGTGCATCTACAAGGCCAGAATCCTCCATTTCTCTGAGATCTTCCCAGGAAAGCATAACCTCTGAGGAAAGACCCGCTTCGATCATTTTCTGGCATCCTTTGTGGGATGGTAAACCCGAAGGAGTCCCCTCATCTATTCGCTGCCTTTTCCCCTTTTCTGTGATCAGGGATGTGATTGCAAAAATCACGGCTTTCATACCGTATCTTTTCAATACAGGAAATGCAAAAATCCAATTGTCAAGCCAGCCGTCATCAAATGTTATCATTACAGAATTTTTATGCGGCATTTGTTGACCATTCATGATTGCAAAAAACTCATTCGTATGGAGTGCAGTAAAACCATGTTCATTCAGATATCTCATATGAGTTTCAAATATCTGAGGTTTTACATTTATAAAATTCCCCTCCGGATTAACATGGTGATATGTCAGGACAGGGATACTGAAACTTTTTTTATTCATACTTGAACTATCTATAAGCAATTATAGGGCATTTCTTCTGGAATTGTCACGGATACTTTCGATATTATCCCAGAATTTGTAAGTCCTGTTGACCTCCCAAGGTGTAATCTCTATAATGTCTCTTAAGGATAAACCTATTATAAAATACACAGTATAAGTATACAGTCTCCTCAAACTGTCTGGTCTTGACACTGTAAACTGTTACGTGATACATTTTTGTATTACAAAAGGAGGAAGATATGCCTGTAAGTGTAAGACTGGATAAAGAGACAGAGGAATTATTGGATAAGGCATCAAGGCTTCTTAGGACTTCAAAAAGTGAAGTGATAAAGAGGTCAATAAAACAATATTGCAAACCCGTGATAGAAGAAAAAAAACAGAATCTATATGAATTTATCAAAAAGCGTATTGATAAATGGCCAGGCAGTGGCAGAGGAGATCTTGCCATCAGACATGAAGAGATATTGAGGGAAATGTTAAAGGAAAAACACAGGAGAAGGTCTTGATACTCATTGATACAGGTCCCATAGTTGCTTCCTTTGATAAAAATGATGCCCATCATAACGTCTGCCTCGGTCTCTTGAAAAACTTAAAAATGCCTCTCATTACAACAATTCCTGTCCTTACAGAGGCACTATATCTTTTGAGTTATTCGTGGTATTTACAGGATGGTTTATGGGAGGCATTAGAAGATGATACCGTGCGGATTTATAATATGGATAAAGGCATATTTAAAAGATGCCGTGAACTCATGAATAAATATCAGGACCTTCCTATGGATTTCGCTGATGCAAGCCTAATAGCATTGGCAGAGGCAGAGAATATCTTGACCATTTTTACCCTTGATCATAAAGATTTCGAGGTTTACAGAACAAAACACGGGAAAGGCTTTAAATTGCTGCCATCTTCATTATGAAAAGAATTTCACCACAGAGCACACAGAGAAAAAGATTTTTAGGTTTAAAAAACTCTGTGAACTCTGTGTTCTCTGTGGTTAGTTTTGACAATACGGTGAGATGATTAAGGAGAACTTTAATATCGTAAAAGATGCCCCATGCGTGGGAATGCTTGACTAAGACAAAGGAGATCAATTAATGCATATTGGAATTATCGGAACAGGGTATGTAGGGCTTGTTACAGGCGCTTGCTTTGCTGAATTTGGCCTATTTGTAACATGTGTTGATAAGGATGAAAAAAAGGTAAAGGCGTTAAAAAAAGGGCTTATCCCATTTTATGAGCCCGGGCTTGAAGAGCTTGCTAAGAGAAACATTAAACAGGGCAGACTAAATTTTACTACAAAAATTGCGGATGCTGTCAATTCCTCTCTCGTGATATTCATAGCCGTGGGCACGCCTCCAAGGGGAGATGGCTATACTGACATGAAATATGTGGAAGAGGTTGCAAGGGGAATTGCCAGGCATTTAGACGAATATAAAGTAATTGTTACAAAGAGCACAGTGCCTGTTGGTACGGGTGAAAAGTTAAGGGAGATAATTTCGAAGAACCTTAAAGAACAGATTGATTTTGATATTGTTTCGAACCCTGAGTTTTTAAGGGAAGGCTCTGCAATAGAAGATTTTATGAGACCTAACAGGGTTGTGATAGGTGCAAAAAGCCAGCAGGCAATCGCAATAATGAAAGACCTTTATAAACCACTTTATCTTATAGAGACACCATTCGTTATAACTAACATTGAGACGGCAGAGTTGATAAAGTATGCCTCTAACTCTTTTCTTGCAACAAAGATTTCTTTTATCAATGAGATGGCGAATCTCTGTGAGAAGGTCGGTGCAGATATCCATATGGTAGCAAAGGGCATGGGGCTTGATCAGAGGATTGGCTCAAAATTCCTCCATCCGGGCCCTGGCTTTGGGGGCTCCTGTCTCCCTAAGGATACAAATGCTCTTTTGAAGATAGCGGAGAAGCACAATATTGAGCTTGGTATTATCAAGGCTGTAGCCAGGGCCAACGAAAGGCAGAGGGAACTAATGATTAAAAAGATTAAGGATACAATGGGTGTGCTTGAAGATAAAACAATCGCAATCCTCGGTCTTTCATTCAAGCCAAATACAGACGACATCCGTGAAGCCCCTTCCCTTTATATTATTGAGGGCCTTTTAAAAGAAAGGGCAAACATCAGGGTATACGACCCGGTTTCTATGAAGGAAGTGGAAAGAATTATATCTGGAATAAAATACTGCAAAGATTCCTATGATGCTGCTAAAGGTGCCGATGCACTCGTTATCATGACCGAATGGAACCAGTTCAGAAACCTCGAACTTGACAGACTCAAGAAACTTCTTAAAGGGCCATATTTCTTTGATTTGAGAAATGTATATGAACCGCTAAGGCTCAGGGAGAAGGGGTTTAAATATTTTTGTGTGGGTAGGGTATAACATAAAATAATCAATGACCAAGCACCAATAACCAAACTGTTTGGAATTTGATTATTGGAATTTATTTGGTTATTGAGATTTGGAATTTGGATATTTTCAAATGAAGATAGTCTGCCAGAATAGAAAGGCATATCACGATTACCATATTGAGGAGACCTTAGAAGCGGGTATCGTCCTGTTGGGGACAGAAGTAAAATCATTACGAGAAGGTAAGGCCAACCTGAAAGATAGTTATGTCATTATCAAGAACTCAGAGGCATTTCTTCTTAATTGTCATATAAGCCCGTACTCTCATGGAAACATTACGAATCATGATCCGCTAAGGATAAGAAAACTTCTCCTTCGTAAAAGAGAAATAGAGAGTCTGAGGGGAAAATCCCTTCAGAAAGGTTATACACTGATACCACTGAAGATCTATTTTAAGGATTCATATGCAAAAGTCGAGATAGGTATTGCAAAGGGTGAAAGACTCTATGAAAGGAGGGAGAAAATAAAAGAAAGGGAGGCAAAAAGGGCGATAGAACGGGTGATGAAGAGTAGATAAATATGTTATAATTATTATAACCTTTCAGTCGGGGGCGAAAGGGCTCGACGGGGGTTATGAGGCTCAGGTAGCATGTCGTGGCTCCGTCACCACGTAAAAAGGCGGGAACAAACACAAACGCCAATAACGAACTGGCACTCGCTGCTTAATTAACTAAGCGGCACGCTGCCCTGAAATTGTCTGTGTTTCAGGTGACAGCGTCATAAAGCAGGCTGGTCTCAAGAGGTTTCTCCTGATCTTGAGGCAAGACTTAAGGAGATGGGATAATGGAAAGCCTTTCTGCCGGCGGTTCATTATCTGAGATTTAAAAGGCAGGATAAGCATGTAGAGACCTGAGAGTAGTGCTTTCGGACGCGGGTTCAATTCCCGCCGCCTCCACCAAAAAATATATTTATATTTCAATATGTTAGCGTACATAATTTACATGATATCTGTCACTGGGTGACACACCAAATCATCCTTTAAGTATAAACGTGCAACTTACTTTGGGTGTGCGACAAAATTATTGGTAATAGTATTTCATCTCGCTCAAGGAGCAAGACGGTTCAATATCTCCCCTCTTGGGTTAAGAGGGGAAGGGGGAGTTACTTCGATGAAATTAAGGGAATAGAGTAACCCCCTCAATTCCCCTTAACCCAAGGGGGATGTTTTCAAGCATTTGGGGTCATATAGATGAATTTCCCTATAAATTTGTCGCAGATTCACTTATTATAGGAATGGTTATTTTGGCACGTATATTGCTATAAAATCTTTATAGTTATGTAATTTTTTTATAGATTTAATAAAAAAGCTTGACAAATGGCAAATCATGTGAGTATAAATATAGATTATTTGGTAACCAAATTGACAAAAATTGTCATTAACAGTGGGCAGGTTGGCTATAAAATAAAGATAATTAAGAAAGGGTATCTTCAAACATTTTTTCTTTTTTTCAAAAACCATCCTTCAATTAAAGCTGGTGAGTAATTAGAGTGCCATAAACTTTATTTAATTAAGTTTTAATAAGGGGGGATAGTGATGTTGAGGGACGAAGAAGTGGCTATAAAATTTAAAGATAAAAAATACGAAAAAAGTTTTTTTGAATTATCCGAGGAATCCGAAAAAATGGCTGAAAACGTTAAACACATTGTAAGGGTCAATTCATCGGGAGGGTTCCCCTCTATACATCCCTCCAAAAAGAGGCTTTTGGAAAGACTGTTCGGATAAAGTGAAATTTGTGTTTTTACATTTATTCATCTAAAGCCAGTTTACAAGTCGATTATGCTTCTGAATTCATAAAACTTTATCCTGATGGTTGTTCAGAAGTAATAGTTGACTTACTTATCACGAATAAGTCTCTAATATCTGTTGATTATCTAAAATTTCTATATCCTAATCGTTTTTATGAAATAACAAAAGAGAAAAAAATTAAACGTACAGGTGAATGGACGGATGTTACAAATACATTCCTTATTGACCATGAATATAACTGGGTCTATAATTTACCTGGATGTTCAATTAATAAAATTCCTTCTAAACCACCTCTCTTTAATATTCCTCAATGAGGTACTTATTTTGAGATAGCTCAAGCAGATCCAAGAGATATTCTTAAGAATATTGTTTATCAAGGGATTATAGGTGGTGGAATTGACTTAAAAATAGATGAAGAAATTGATTATATAGAGGCGAAAGTCTTAAGAGATTTTAACTTTGTAATATTCAGATGCTCGCTAAAACAGCCATTGGAAAAAGATATTCCCCGATGGATGCGCTTAAGATTTAAAGGAGAAACAGCAGCATACAATATAGAACAAAACCGGATAAAAAAATTCATAAAGAAACTCACAAATCAACTTCATTATGAATATCAAATTTTTGGTCCTTATGACGAACCCGCCAGCCGCTTAAAACCCCTCGGCTTATTCGATTCAGAAAAAGCCCACAAGAGCGGGTTTGATTTTATAGACTTTTGGGCTGTGGATTTTGACTATCAGGACGGCCAACCTTTTGAGCATCACTGGCAGGCATACCGCACAAGAAAAGAGCGCTCGCTGCCGACAGTCTCAAATCATGAATACGACAAATATCCCAACAAAGGTAAATATACTGCGTGCGTTAAAGTGGTCGATATATTCGGCTTTGATACCAGCATAACAGTGGAAGTGGAGATTTGATACAATAGATATTATTAGTGAAGTGAGGTCAAAGAGATGAAAAGTCAAAAAAAAAGTATATCTAATCCGTCACGTGAAGAGATAATCGCTATTTTAAAGAAGGAACTGCCCAAGCTTAAAGAACAGTATGGCGTTGAAAGAATAGTCCTGTATGGTTCTTATGCAAAAGGAAGGCAAAAGAAAAAAAGCGATATAGACATACTTGTTGATCTCAAGGAAACCCTTGGGTTTGAATTCTTCTCTCTTAACGATAGGCTTGAAGAAATACTGGGCAGAAAGGTTGATCTGGCAACTTTTGACCACTATAAGAGCAGCTTTCACAACCCCAGATATAAGCATATAGCCGAAGATATCGAAAAGAGCCTGATCCATGTCTAAGAAAAGAAGAGATAAGGACTTTATCGGAGATATAGTCGAAGCAATGGATTTGATTGTCACCTATACGAATGGATTGACATACAGAAAGTTCCTTAAAGACCGGAAAACGCAGGATGCAATTGTTCGGAACTTTGAGGTAATTGGGGAAGCTGCCAAAAATATATCAGCGAATTTAAAGGCAAGAAATCTCGATATCCCATGGAAAAAACTGGCAGGACTGAGAGACAAGCTTATCCATTTTTATTTCGGGATAGATTATAAAATCGTCTGGAACATTGCCCGTAAAGATCTCCCTAAACTTCGCAGACTAATCAAGGCGATAGATATTTAAAGATCCGAGTACACCGGCAGAGCAAAAAGCCTTTTTTGAGCCATATTACGGGACATTGAAAAAAAGCGACATTGAATGGTTAAACCGGCATACAAGCAATTTGAGGAGAACGCTTGTTTTTAAAAATGGACTGTGGCCGTCAGGTCTCTTATTATTCTGTTTAGACTATTGCCTTAACCCTTAAATACTAAAAGTTCCTTTTCGCTCAACTTTAGCTTGAAACCAAATGATTCTGTTATTATATTAATTGCATATTTTGCCAAATTTGAAGATATAGAAAGGCTATTTTCAAGTGAGAAAGGTATTTTTATTATTTTTATCTATATTATTACTAATAGCAGTTTCTCTCTCTGCCCAGAAAAAGACAGAGGTCTTGCTAAAGTTCAGCAAACAGGAAGGCATTATGCGGATTGTGTTTGAGGCAGAAGGAACCCTTATAAACAACGCAAAAATTACTGCTTCAACCTCTCAGATAAAGATAGAATTCTCTGAGCCGTTTACTATAACAGCTAAGAAAGATTTACCATTTGAGGTAGTAATAAAGGACAAGTTTTTAGTGGTAAATCTTAAAGAAAAGAGCGAAGTAAAATTTTTCAGACTCTCCTCTCCATCAAGGGTTGTATTCGATATCCTGAAACAAGAAGTGCAAACAGAAAAGCAACCATTAACAATTCCTTTTAAGGTGTTTACCATTGATCCGGGCCATGGGGGCTATGATTTCGGGATTATCTATGGAGATGTTAGCGAGAAGGACATAGGCCTTAGTCTGGCTAAGGATTTGTATGCTGTTCTTTCGAAGAAAGGTAAAAGGGTTTTCCTCACCCGCAAGGTTGACCAGTATGTCTCGCTTGCTGATAGAATTAACCTTGTTAACCAGAAAAGCCCGGATGTATTTATAAGTTTACATTCTTCGATGTCCGAGAATTTTGTCCTTTATAATCCCAAGTTTGAAGAGCAGGGTTCAGATGAAATAGCTGACCTTTACAGCCTTTTATCGAGACAGAAAAACTATATCGAAAAAAGCAGGGCCTTTTCGGTTAGTATTGAGAAGGCGATAGAAGATGAGTTCAAGGTGGATGTCATTCGCAGGGAGATGTCCCTCCCTATACTCAATTCTGCTGGAGCCCCCTCTGTTTTGATCGAATTCCCCTCACCAAGATTTCTAGTTTATGACCAGCAGATGAGAGTGAGACTGATAAATTCAATTATTAATGGGATTGTACTATATGAAGAATGAGTTTAAAAAAATAATATTGCAAAATCCCCCCATCCCCCCTTTACTAAAGGGGGGCAAGGGGGGATTGTTTTTATCAGGAAACAATTCGTCATGAATATCAGAAAGCTAATCGGTGTAATATTGCTGATATTAATCTTTTTGGGTGGTGCTGCAGGAGGATATCTTTATTTCTCGAAGGTATTTACCAAGGAAAGGCGTGGAGAAGAGATTGCCGGAACATTAACCGGGGCAGAAGATCTTTTTTCTTTAAGGATTTATTATCCCGTGGGTGATCGGCTTCGGATTGAAGAGAGAAGACTCCCGAGGAGGACCGCGCAACTTGCAATTGCAGAGGCTGCAGTAGAAGAATACCTTAAAGGACCTGCGGGCATAGCAGTATCAAATATACCTAGAGATGCAAGGCTTCTCGGTTTGTATAAAGATGCAGATAGGATACTTTATGTTGATCTATCGGATGAGTTCAGGAGGAATTTTCAGGGCGATGCTCTTATAGAAATTCTTCTTCTTAAAGGATTATACGAGAGTCTTATATCGAACACATCTGACATCCAGGATGTAAGGGTCCTCATAGAAGGGAAAGAGATAGAGACTCTCGGAGGCCATCTTTATCTCTTATACCCTCTAAAAGACATGGTTTCACATGAATTCGGTTAAGGTTATAAAGTTTCTTGAGTTTATAGTGTTTGCTGGGTTTTTAACTCAATGAACTGTGAAAACTCCATAAACCGTGTAAACTAAATAGAGTCTGTCCATAAATGCCGATTTCAACTCAAATGCGTCATTCCCGCGAAGGCGGGAATCCATGGTTCGACAAGCTCACCATGACAATTGTCACCCTGAGCATGTCGAAGGGTGGATTCCCCGGTCAAGCCGGGGAATGACAAAACCTGAGTTTATGGACATACTCTAAATAAGGACTTGTTATGGATAAGAAAGACAGACCAATTGGTGTTTTTGACTCCGGAATAGGCGGGCTCACCGTTTTAAAAGAGATAATAAATGAGCTGCCTAACGAAGGCACTATTTACCTTGGAGATACTGCGAGGGTTCCATATGGCATAAGATCACCGGAAACGGTTATTAGATATTCATTAGAGTGTATGAGATTTTTGGTTAAAAAGGACATCAAACTTCTTGTTGTTGCATGTAATACTGCATCAGCTATAAGCATTCATGCTATGAGAAAAGAGAGTCCTGTGCCTGTTATAGGTGTTATAGGACCCGGCGCAATGGCTGCTATCAAGGCTTCAGCGAAACAAAAAATCGGCGTTATAGGTACAGAAACAACCATTAAAAGCCGGACATATCTAAAAGCGCTAAAAAAGATTGATAGTGATATACATGTTATTAGCAAACCCTGCCCATTATTTGTTCCACTTGTTGAAGAAGGATGGGTAGAAGGCAAGATAGCTACCCTTGCTGCTCGTAAGTATTTAAGTGGTTTTAAAAGAAAAGGCATTGACACTTTACTTTTAGGATGCACTCACTATCCCCTCTTAAAAAATACATTATCCAAGGTGATGGGCGATGGTGTAACGCTCATAGACTCCGCAGTAGAAACTGTAAAAAAAGTGCGAAGAACTTTGAGCAACCTCAAATTAAAGAATAACACGGGGAGAAACCCTCAAAGGGAATTTTATGTTACCGACTCCCCTGAGAGATTCATAGAGGTCGGAGAGAGGTTTCTTGGACAGAAGATAGAGCATATAGAAAAAGTAACGGTTGGCAATTAGCAGTTAAATCTAATAACTTATAAGGACGGAGGATAGATGAGACCTGATGGCAGGAAAAATAACGAGATACGCGATGTGAAGCTCCAGAGGGATTTCATAAGTACTGCAGAAGGTTCGGTGCTAATTTCGATGGGAAATACAAGGGTGCTATGTACTGCCTCAATTGAGGACAAGGTCCCACTTTTTCTAAAAGATCAGAAAAAGGGGTGGATAACAGCAGAGTACTCTATGCTTCCGAGAGCCACTCAAACGAGAATCATAAGAGAATCCAGCACAGGCAGGATTAGCGGGAGGACTCACGAGATACAGAGGCTTATAGGCAGGGCACTCAGGTCTGTTGTTGACCTATCAGTTATCGGCGAGAGGACTATATGGATAGACTGTGACGTAATACAGGCGGATGGAGGTACAAGGACAGCTGCAATAACAGGCGCGTTTATATGTCTATCAGATGCATTTAGATATGCATTAAGAAACGGGCTCATAGATAAGACACCTATTAAGGATTATCTTGCTGCTATAAGCGTGGGTATTGTTAATGGCGAGCCAAGGATTGACCTCTGTTATTTAGAAGATTCCGTAGCAGAGGTAGACATGAATATTGTGATGACGGGAAGCGGAAGATTTGTTGAGATACAGGGAACTGCAGAGGGGATGCCTTTTTCAAAGACTACATTGGACAGCCTTATCAAACTTGCAGAGGAAGGTATAAATACACTGATAAACATGCAGAAAAGATTAATAGAAGGTGAAATAATCAGTTTCTGAAAAAGCATTTCTGATATGCTAAAATAAAAATATGGGATTAAACATTTATAAAGGTCTATTTGTTTGGGTATTAATCGGGGTTATGATGATACTTCTGTTTAATCTTCTAAGCACTTCTAAGAAGACAGAACAGGAGATGATATTTTCTGAATTTATGACAAGGCTCGAGGCAGGCGAAGTCGAAGATGTTACTATCAAAGGGAACTATATAACTGGCCAATTGAAAGATGGAAAGAGGTTCAAAACATATGCTGCACAATATCCTGAACTTGTAAAGATATTAAGAGACAAGAATGTAAGGATTAGTGCAAAGCCCGAGGAACAGAACCCGTGGTACTGGAATCTCTTTTTTTCATGGGGTCCTATAATCTTCCTGGCTGCTATCTGGATATTCTTCATGCGTCAGATGCAGACAGGCGGTAACAAGGCATTGTCTTTTGGCAAGGCAAGAGCAAGATTGGTCTCTGAAAAGTCAGTCAAGGTAACCTTTGCTGATGTTGCAGGGATAGAAGAGGCAAAAGGGGAGGTTCAGGAGATTATTGATTTTCTTAAGGATCCCCAGAAGTTTCAAAAGCTTGGAGGTAAGATTCCTAAGGGAGTTCTTTTAGTTGGTGCGCCTGGTACAGGCAAAACACTTCTTGCAAGGGCTATTGCAGGTGAGGCGGGAGTACCATTTTTCTCAATATCAGGCTCTGACTTCGTGGAGATGTTTGTTGGAGTTGGGGCGTCGAGAGTCAGGGACCTCTTTGACCAGGCAAAGAAAAATGCACCCTGTATTATTTTTATTGATGAGATAGATGCTGTTGGCCGTCATAGGGGGGCAGGCCTTGGCGGGGGTCATGATGAACGTGAGCAGACCCTGAATCAGCTCCTTGTAGAGATGGATGGTTTTGAAAGCAATCAGGGGGTTATTATCCTTGCAGCTACAAACAGGCCTGACGTCCTCGATCCTGCGCTTCTAAGGCCGGGAAGGTTTGACAGACAGGTGGTTGTGCCACAACCGGATGTGAAGGGTAGGCTTGAGATACTCAAGGTTCATACAAAGAACATCCCGGTTGATGAGAGAGTAAATCTTGAGAAAATAGCCCGAGGAACACCTGGTTTTTCCGGTGCTGACCTTGAAAATCTTGTTAATGAAGCAGCTTTGCTTGCAGCAAGGAAATCTAAGAGTAAGGTAGAGATGTCTGATTTTGAGGCAGCGAAAGACAAAGTACTAATGGGTGTGGAAAGAAAGAGTATGATAATAAGTGAAACGGAGAAGAGGAACACCGCCTATCACGAGGCAGGCCATGCACTTGTCGCAAAACTAACACCAGGTACTGATCCGATACATAAGGTGAGCATTATTCCGAGGGGAAGAGCACTTGGGGTTACACAACAACTACCTATAGATGACAGATATACTTATTCTAAAGACTATCTTATGAAGGCATTGTCGGTTCTTCTTGGAGGCAGGGCTGCAGAGGAGATATCATTGAAACATACAACCACAGGGGCTGGCAATGACCTTGAGCGGGCAACAGAGCTTGCAAGAAAAATGGTTACAGAGTGGGGCATGTCAGAGAAGCTCGGCCCCCTTACATTCGGGAAAAAGGATGAACAGATCTTCCTCGGAAGGGAGATAGCGAGACATAAAGATTACAGCGAAAAGACTGCAATTGATATAGATGAAGAGGTTAAGAGAATAGTAATTGAGGCATATGATATATCTAAAAAACTCCTCACAGAAAACCAGGACCTTCTTGAGGCACTTGCAAAGGCGCTACTCGAAAGAGAGACCATGGATGGGGAAGAGATAAATACTCTGATGCAGGAAGTGGGGTCAAAAAGGACAGTTCAGGTTTGATGTAAATCTGCAGCGGCATTTATTGGAAAGATACTTTTTAGAATAGTTTATGGCTATTGAATCCTTAGTAGAAGCAACATATTGTTTTCATCTTGAAAAGAGGATAGTCGAGAGAATAAGCAGGGGCATCCCCTTGGACAAAAGACCTGATCTTGTTCTCTGGATATGTCATTTTCCCCTGCCTTCCTCATCTGGCATACAATGTCCTGTTGTTGTCAACGGCACCCGATGCCCACATAATGGCCCTTATAGCAAAAACTAAGCCTTAAACCTTCCATCTACTCCTTTTCTTTCTGTGTTCCTCCACCTCTTTTCTCTTTGACTCGAAGCCTTTCTTTCCCATCATGCCATAGGTGAGATTCTTGCCCTCTTCGACACCTGGCTGGTTGAAGGGGTTTATCCCGTAGAGGAACCCTGTAAAGGCTGTTGCGAGTTCAAAAAAGTGGAATAACTGGCCTATATGATATGCATCAATCTGCGGTATTATAATTGTCATATTAGGTCTCCCGGCCTTTGCGAGAGCGAGCTCTGTAGCTTCTTCTTCTGCCTTTATAAGCTCTGAGAGTGTATGACCTGAAAGGTAGCTAAGCCCTTCTATATCCTTAAATACCTTGGGTATTTTTATATCAATACCATAGTCATTAATCCTGATAAATATCAGAACCTTGTCCTGAGGCCCCTCAATCCATAATTGCAACTGTGAGTGCTGGTCTGTTGTGCCCAAAGAAGGATATGGGGTAAGACCCTTCTCGTCCTTTCCAAGACTCTCTGCCCAAAGCTGGCAGAACCATTCAGAGAGTGGTTTCAAGCTGTCTGCATATGGAACCATTACATTAATAGTTCTCTTCTTTTCCTTATCAAGCAAATAAAGCAATGCCCCGAAGAGGTAAGCAGGATTTTTCCATAATTCAGGCTTAGAGTATTTATTATTGATGTCCATCGCGCCTTTTAGCATCTCATCTGAATCAATGCCTATAACCTCTGCAAGCAAAAGTCCGACAGAACTCAATACAGAATATCTACCGACAACGCCCTGAGGTATTATGAGGGACATTAATCCTTCATCATTAACGATTTTCCTGAGGTTCCCCTTTTCAGGGTCTGTTGTAACAATAAATCTCTTTGATATCTTTTTCCCAATCGCCTTTTTTATTTTATTCCATAAAAACATAAATGAAGCTGCTGTTTCTGCAGTGCTGCCCGATTTCGATATGACATTCACAGAGGTCGTTTTTAAATCTATTATCGAAAGTATATGTTTTAATGTCCTCGGGTCAACGTTGTCATAGATAAATACCTTCGGCCTTTTCCGGAGGTTATGGAAGGGACTCAGTGCCTCTAAGATTGCCCTTGGACCGAGGGCAGAGCCGCCAATGCCGAGTATTAAGAAATTCTCTGATGTTTTTCTGATATGTCTTGCAATTTTTTTTATCTTGGAGGTATCCTGAGAAAGAAGGTCTATAAATGCGAGCGCGGGCCAGACCCTGTCCTTTATCTGCCTGTGTGTCTTTTCTATCCTATCTCTGAAATTTTCTATTATGTGCTTTGAAAGCCCCCCCGCACCGATCACCTCTTCCATCATGTTCGAAAAATTAAGCTCTAACATGTTGTCTCCTTTAACGGTTATTCATGATGCAGAATGCACGATTATTTACTTCTCTCTATCCTGCATCTTGCATCGGGCATCTTGTATCTTTACATTTCTTTTGCAATCCTTAACCCTTCTTTTATTATCGCTACAGGAATAACGGTGAATCCGATAAGGACACCAAAGATGTTCACCAGTTTGTAAACAACAAGGATGGTTAGGATAGAACCAAGGATAATCAGCCTAAAAATACTGAAGAAGATGAGTTTCCCAGTCGGTCTGTACGTTTTGATCAGGCCTTCAACCCCCCTTGCAATAGCCCTGAGGTTTACAAGGCCGAGGATGCCCCCGATAAGGATACTTACAGGAAGTTTTTTCCACTCAATGAATGCTGAAAGTATTGACATGGATAGGAGAATAATAATCGACTGTTTAAATGTCCTTTTTACTAGAAGGTTCATTATATTTATCTGGTTTAGTCGCTATCTTGTAAAGCTCTCTAAAGCCTGCTATGATGCCCAAGATCAGGAATACAAATGTAAGCCATGGTTTGGTGTGGATACCAAACCACTTACCCATGACATAATCAAGTCCATATCCCATTAAACCCCCGGAGATTGTCGAAACTACAAGAGTAAGTCCTATATTCCATGCCTGGGCGATTTGACTCCAAAATGTTTTTTCTGGCATATCCTGTCCTTAAATTAAATTTTACCAGACAAAGACCAAAATAACCAATAATCAAATTACAATAACCAAAAGTTGGAATAACCAATTACCAAATTACAATAATCAAATAATAACCAAATTCCAATATCCAGACATTTTTGGTTATTGGTGTTTTGTTATGGGAATTTATTTAGAGTCTGTGTATAAACTGCTGTTCAGATAATCCGTCATTCCCCGACTTGATCCCCCGATCAAGTCGGAGGACGGAATCCAGTATTTTCAATATGTTCTGGATTATCCGGTCAAGCCGGATAATGACAAAATACGACTTTATACACAGATACTATTTAATGTTTGGTTATCGGTGATTGGTTATTTAATTTCTAATAAGGATTCGTATGCTGCCCTTACAGTTTTTTCTATATCTTTCTCTGAGTGCGCAAGTGATATGAAGCCAGCCTCAAACTGTGAAGGTGCTATGTTTATTCCCCTTCTTAGCATACCTGAAAAGAATCTGGAGAATCTTGATGTGTCAGATGTCTTTGCTGTCTTATAGTCAACGACGTCGGTATCAGTAAAATAATTACAGAACATCGTGCCTGCCCTGTAAAATCTTGTTTTTACACCTGACTTTTTTGCTGCATCTATAAGCCCTTTTTCTAAGAGGGCTGTTATGTTTTCAAGTCTTTTATATGTGCTGTCTTTTGATAGTATTTTTAGGGTCTCTATGCCTGCTGTCGTTGCGAGGGGATTACCTGATAAGGTGCCTGCCTGATAAACAGGTCCTTCTGGTGAGACCATTGACATTATTTCCTTTTTACCGCCATATGCGCCGACCGGTAAACCGCCACCTATGACCTTGCCAAGGCATGTCATGTCAGGCGCAATGCCATAATATGCCTGTGCACCACCATATGCAACCCTGAAACCAGTCATCACCTCGTCAAATATGAGAACGATACCGTAATCCTTTGTTAACTTACTTAAGGACTCAAGGAAGCCTGATTTCGGAAGTACACAGCCGATATTCCCAACAACTGGCTCAATTATCACACATGCAATGGATCTCCATTCATTCTTGATTATTGTTCTTACTGCTGTTAGGTCATTGAATGGCAGTGTAATAGTATTTCTGGCATAGGACTTTGGCACCCCTAGGCTGTCCGGAACTCCAAATGTAGTAGCGCCGGAGCCAGCCTTAACAAGCAGTCCGTCAGCATGACCGTGATAACATCCCTCAAACTTGATAATCTTATCCCTTCCTGTAAATCCGCGTGCAACCCTGATAGCGCTCATTGTTGCTTCTGTGCCTGAATTTACCATTCTCACCTTATCCATTGATGGGTATGCCTTCAGGACAAGCTCTGCGAGTTCGACCTCAAGAGGCGTAGGGGCGCCGTAACTTGTTCCTTTCTCTAATGCCTTTTTTAGGGCATTTACAACTTTTGGGTGGGCATGGCCGAGTATTAGGGGGCCCCATGAAAGGACATAGTCTATATAAACATTACCATCTACATCATAAATCTTTGAACCCTCGGCCCTGTCAATAAATATCGGGTTTCCTCCAACTGCCTTAAATGCACGGACAGGGCTATTGACTCCCCCAGGGATAAGCTCACATGCTCTCTTAAATAATCTATGCGATTTATTCCATTTCATAAAAAGACCTTAAAACATTGCTAAAATAACATAAAAATTTTTATGTGTCAAAAAACTTTAACATTAATATATAATGTCTCCTAAAACAATCAAGAGGAATTCTTTGATTAGAAAACAGGAGGATTTAATGAGAAGATTTGCGGTTTTAATGTTTATTAGCGCACTACTTTTTGCATTTACTGCATGTGCAAAAAAGGAAGAACAGAAGGGGCCATATCTTGCAAAGGTTGGCAATGTCAAAATAATGCAGGCTGATCTTGATAGAGAGATGAAGAACCTGCCTAATTTTGCACAGAAGATATTTGAGGGCAGTGGTGGGAAGGAGAGGTTTCTCGATGAACTTATAAAGAAAGAGCTTCTCTATCAAGAGGCACTAAAAAGGGGCATTGATAAGGATGCCGAATACCTGAAAAGAGTTGAAGACTTTAAGAAAATCACACTTATAGGTAAACTCCTCGAAAAGGAAATGGAGTCGAAGGCAAAGGTCTCAGACCAGGATGTGAAAGATTACTATGAAAAACACAAAGGGGATTTTGCTGTTGGCCAGATCAGGGCCAGCCATATACTCGTGAAGACAGAAGATGAGGCAAGGAAGATATTAGAAAGGCTAAAGAAAGGCGAAGACTTTGCTCAGGTTGCGAAGAAGAGTTCGATTGACCCTGTTTCAGCAAAAAACGGTGGGGACCTCGGATTCTTCTCAGCAGGCCAAATGGTTCCTGAGTTTGAAGCAGTGGCTGTCAAGCTGAAACCAGGTGAAATAAGCAAACCTGTAAGGACAAAGTTTGGATATCACATCATTAAAGTTACTGATAAAAAGGTGGGTAAGTCTGTCGAATTTGAAAAGGTAAAAAACTACATTTCTCAGCGTCTTTCTGCTGAAAAACAGAAAGGGATTTTCGATTCGTATATAGAGGAATTGAAGAAAAAATACCCGGTGGAGATTAACAAAGAGGCAGTTTCTAAACTTAGCTCTGAAGAAAAGAAGAAAGAAGAAACACAGGAAAAACCTGAGCAATCAGTGGAGCCTGAGGAAACACCAAAACAATAAACAAAGGCGACACCGCCCCTCACCCTAACCCTCTCCCGCAACGGGAGAGGGAACTTTTCGCTATTATCCTTGTTCTCTTGATATGACTATTTCTTCTAATTCCCTTCCCTTGATGGGAGGGGTGTGGGGAGGGGTAATTATTCAGTGAAGCGTGGCGGCTTACAAAAACGGCGCACCCTTCGACATCCTTCGACAAGCTCAGGATGACATTGTCATGGTGAGATTGTCGAACCATCAGGGTGACAGTACACGACACATTGTGGGTTTGTCATGGTGAGCGTTCGACTGAGCTCACGCCGAAGGCTTGTCGAATCCATGACAGCCAAACTCCACCGTCACTGAATGGATATGGGGATGGTGATATTTCATTTGACTCCGTATCCTGTGAATGATATGCTTTTTCCATGGAAAGGTTCAGGGTTCTTGACATCTCTGGAGACGTTGGCCTCAGGGCCTTTGGGAAAAGCATAGATGAGGCATTTATAAATGCCGCTACAGGGATGTATAGTCTTATTACAAATACAGATGCTATAAAAGAGGAAAAAACAGTTGATGTTTCGATCGAGAGCAATTCGCTTGATGGGCTTTTTGTTTCATGGCTTAATGAGCTGATTTTTCATTTCGATGCATACGGTTTTATAGGGAAAAGAATTACTATCGGGGAAGGGTTGGATGGAGGGGAGGTTTTTAAACTTAAAGCTTCAATATCCGGTGAGGAATTTGATCCTGAGCGTCATGAAGGGAAACTTTTAATCAAGGCTGCTACATATCATAGGCTCAGGATAGAAAAGGTAGACGATTTATGGGAGATTGATGTTATATTTGATATATAATAATAAGAATAACCAATGACCAAATTACAATAACCAAACAGGCCCAATGACAATGTGAATAGCCTGTTTATTGGTTATTGGATCTTATTTGGTGTTTGGTTATTGGTGATTGATTATTAAAGGGTAATATGGCATTAGAAAAACTCAGAAGGATTGATAATACAAAGATAGAGATTCCAAGTGACTACAAGCAGGGGATGAGGGTTAAGGGGGTAATCTATGTAGATGAGATTCTTGAAAAGGATCTCGAGTCTCAATCAATAGCTCAGGTGGCCAATGTAGCGACTCTGCCCGGGATTATAAAGGCATCAATGGCGATGCCTGATGTGCATACAGGATATGGATTTGCGATTGGAGGAGTTGCTGCTTTTGACTTAAATGAAGGGATCGTCTCACCAGGCGGTGTTGGCTATGATATAAACTGTGGTGTTCGCCTTCTCAGAAGCAACCTTAGAAAAGAAGAAGTTGTCCCGAGGATCAAGGAACTCGTTGGAGTTCTATATAATGAGATACCATCTGGAGTCGGTTCAAAAGGAAAGATTCGCCTTGGTCCGGAAGAAGAAAGAAAACTTCTTCTCAAAGGTGCACGCTGGGCTGTTGAACAAGGGGTTGGAGATGCTGAAGACCTCGAAAAAATAGAATCAGGGGGCTGTATCGAAGGAGCAGACCCGTCACTGATAAGCAACAAGGCATATGAGCGGGGTAGGGCACAGCAAGGCACACTGGGCTCGGGTAACCACTTCCTCGAGGTGCAGTATGTTGATGAAATTTATGATGAAAGGGCTGCAAACAGTATGGGGCTTTTTAAAGACCAGATTACCGTTATGATACATACAGGCTCCAGAGGGTTTGGCCATCAGGTCTGCACCGATTTTCTTGAAGTCATGGAAGGGGCTGTTAGTAAATATAAGATAGAACTGCCTGACAAAGAGCTTGCGTGCGCGCCGTTTAAAAGCGCCGAGGCACAGGATTATCTTGCTGCAATGAGGGCAGCAGCCAACTATGCCTGGGCAAACAGGCAGTGTATCATGCACTGGGCAAGGGAGACGTTTATGAAGGTATTTGATATATCCCCCAGAAAACTCAGTATGACTCTGATATACGATGTTGCACATAATATTGCAAAGGTTGAAGAGCACGAAGTTAATGGTAAAAAGATGAAACTGATAGTTCATAGAAAAGGAGCGACAAGGGCATTCCCACCAGGTCACCCAGATTTACCAGAGATTTATAGACCCCTTGGCCAGCCTGTTTTAATTCCTGGTGATATGGGAAGGGTATCGTTTGTACTTTTGGGAACTGAGAAGGCGATGAAGGAGACATTTGGTTCAACATGTCATGGCGCTGGCAGGGTAATGTCGAGACATCAGGCGATCAAGAGGGCAAAAGGCCGTGCAATATGGCGTGAGATGGAGGATAAGGGTATTATAGTCAGATCTGCTGGCAGGGGAACACTGGCAGAGGAGATGTCCGAGGCATATAAGGATATATCTAATGTTGTTGATGTTGTTCACAATGTAGGCATTTCAAAGAAGGTTGCAAGGCTCAGGCCAATCGGGGTTATAAAGGGATAGACTCTTGACATCACAGGCACGGTTTATATATTGTTTGTTATTGGTAACCTTTCAGTTATGAGTGCATGAATAGTTGCATATTGTTGTTCCCCTCTTTGGCAAAGAGGGGTTAGGGGAGATTTTTCAATGATATTATAAAATCCTCCTCATTCCCCCTTTTCCAAAGGGGGATTTGTTAAGCCGTAACTGAAGGGATACTGTTATTATTTGTTATTTTAAACCCTGGAAGGAGGCGATGCTATACCGAGAAGAGTTGTATTAATACATGGTGAGGCGATTTATATCATGTGAATATCTCCGTACCTCGCCACAGAGCAAAGTCTTAGTAAATTTCGGGAGATGTTCACATCCGTTACATAGTAACGAAGATTAAATTATTGATTGACCGGAGGAATTTAGATGAAAAGTGTTTTAAGGTACTCAATTATAGGGTTGGTTTTAGTGTTAATTTTTGCTGTCGGTTGTTCCAAACCGCCAACGGAGGAACTAAATGCTGCAAAGTCTGCTGTGGATGCAGTCGCTCCAGAGGCTAGTAAATATGCAGCAGAGGACGCAAAAAAACTGAATGACGATTTGCAGGCTGCCCAGAATGAAATTAATGCAAAGAATTACAAACAGGCAAAAGAGATTCTTGTAAAGGTAAAGGCAGACGCAGAGACCCTTAAGACTAATTTACCCCAGAAGAAGGAAGAGGCAAAAAATAATGCTATTGCCGCACAGGATGCTGCAAAGACTGCAGTGACTGATGCAAAGGCATTGCTTGCAAAGGCGCCAAAGGGGAAGGGTTCAAAGGCAGATATAGAGGCGATGAAGGCTGATATCAAAGGACTTGAGGAATCACTTCCAGAGGTACAGAGCCTGATAGATGCCGAGGACTATGCTGTGGCAACTGAAAAAGCCAATGCAATTAAGGATAAAGCAGCCGCTGTTTCTGATCAGATTAATCAGGCACTTGAAAAGGTAGGTGCAAAACCAAAGGCTGAAGCAACGAAATAGGCTACAGGCCTTTATCTTGGTAAAAAAGTCAGCAAAGGTTATTATATCTTTCTGTGTTTTTCTTACATTTGGATGTGCTGCTTCCTCGTTACCTCCGGAGGTGAAGCTCGCTGAAACTCAGGAGCGTAACCTCTGGAGGTCGGGAGCTGAGATATACACGCCTGAAGAATATAGCATATATATTTCTGCCCTGAAAAAAGGAAAAGATAACATTATTAAGGAGCAGGATAGGTTTGTCTTATTCAGGAATTATAAGCCTGTCGAGACTGAATTCAGGGAAATCTTAAGACAGGGTAGTGAGATACTCAAAAAGATTCAGGAGCAGAGGTCCGATAATATCTTAAGCAAGCTCGCATTCTTTAAAGACAAGATAGAAAATCTTAAGTGGTTGACACTCAGGATTAATGAGGGGAGATATGCAAGAAAAGACATCATAAAGGCAGAGCTGTTGATATCAGAAATAAATTTTCTGTGTAAAAATAATGATTATGATAATGCAGGGAAAAAACTAAGCGATGTTTCCGCATTTATAGAGGCGGCAGAAGATACGATATCCCCTATACTTAACAGATATGTTGACAAGAACCAGATAGCAAGATGGCAGAGATTGGTGAATGATATTATTGTTGAATCCCGGGATAAGAAAACCGTTGCAATTGTTGTGAACAAAAGTGAGCGGAGTCTTACAATTTATAAGGGTGGCATCCCTTTCAGGGTATATTCGGTTGGTCTTGGACGCAATGGTTCAAAGGATAAGCTTTATGCAGGCGATGGTGCAACCCCTGAAGGGAGATACCATATTATAAAAAAACTGGCAAAAAGCCGCTACCATAAAGCCCTGCTTATAAATTATCCCAATGAGGAAGACAGAAGACAATTTATCAGGGAAAAGAGACGGGGGCATATCCCGCGTAAGGCAGGCATAGGTGGTTTGATAGAGATACACGGTGGGGGGAAGGATAATATGACATATGGTTGCATCGCCCTCGACAATAAACATATGGATGAGGTTTTCAATTTAGTTAATGTCGGAACCCCTGTTGCCATTGTAGTGGCTGTGGACTATGAAAACAGTATAGGAGCAGCGATAAAGGGACTATAGGTATGGTTAAAAATAAAACATTTTTAAGAATTATTTTCATATTGTGCGGAGTATTTTTGTTTGTAGAGGCTATAGGGTATTATATCGGCGCTCATAAGGTTGCCCATGCAACTGCTATTGATAAAAAGACGAACAAGAAGAGATTAGCTGATCTGAGGGGAGAAAATTCTATCCTCAGAAGCAGGCTCAGGGGCCTCAATCCTGATGGTATCTATATAGTCATTGATACAGCGAGAAACAGGTTGTTCCTTAGATATGGTAAAAGGACTATCAGAGAAGCCGTAGTTTCCACAGGAAGCGGTAACATCCTGAAAGACCCAGATGGTAGAAGAAAATGGGTATTCGATACCCCGAGAGGCGAATTTACAGTCAAAACAAAATATGTAGCTCCTTCGTGGACAAAACCTGATTGGGCATTCATTGAAGAAGATGAGACTATTCCGAAAAATTTTAAAGACAGGGTAGAAAATGGTGTCCTTGGAGACTATGCGCTTGGTTTCGGGGATGGTTATTTCATACACGGGACACTTTATACGAGGCTCCTCGGAAGAAGTGTAACGCATGGATGTATCAGGGTTGGGGATGAAGACCTGAGGGCTATATACACGGCATCTGGCATAGGGACAAAGATATATATCTTTTGAAATTATTAACAGTCTCGAAATAGTATGCACATGATTATCATAAAATCCCTCCTAACCTCCCTTTGCCAAAGGGAGGAATAATACCCCTCTTTGGCAAAGAGGGGCGAGGGGAGATTTTCTGAATAATATGAATTCTATTATGAGACCGTTAATATGTGGTTTCGTTTGATCTGCCTCCTTATTGCCCTCCTTATCAGTGCAGGTGCTGAATGTAGTGAGAAGGAAAAGGTTAAAAAAGAGCATGAGTTACTCGAATCTGAACTTAAACTGGCTTCCATGCCGAATATCTATTTCATCTTCGACATTGAAAACAAAAAAATATATTTTAAGGCAAGAGGCACTGTATTAAGAGAGCTTAGGATAGAAGGTGTAAAGCTCTGGGGAGATACAGTCGCCGCAAAACCGCATTCGTTATTAAAGAAGAGCACACTTTTTAAACCCAGAAGAAGCAGGATAAAAAAAGGCGATGGCAGTACAGATGATGAATTTAAGATAGATGCCATGGAACTGGAGGATATGCCTGTGCATTATACCCTCTATATGGATGGAGGGATATCAATTTTTATAAGACCGAAATCAGAAGGTCTTTTCTCATGGGTGTGTAACATCGGTTATTTAATCAAAAGATATGTTTCCCGTCCTGTGTTTACAGTATTAAATACACTTCGAGGGAAGCCGTTTACTGCTATTGATGTTGTACTGGACAAAAAAGATGCTCAGGCACTGTACTGGGCGTTCTCTGAGGGTTCTAAGGGCATAATAAATATGTAATCCTGAATCATGCATGAAAATAGCCGGGGTATATCGTTACTCAGCAGAGGGTATTTCTTTAATCAAATTTTTTCTTGCAGATTCAATTATCTTAATAAATCGCCTTGCCTTCTTGATGGCCTTTTCAGCCTCACTCTTATCAACGGTTTCAAAATCGCCATAATCAACATCTGTTCTGATGGCTAAGAGTTCCTTGAATATTTTGATAACCTCCTGTGGAATGATGCCTGCCTTAATAAAGTGCAAAGACATCATGGTTTTAACGCCCTCGTGACGCAAAGGGTCAATTCCTTTGAGTATCAATAATGACCGTGCTGAATGTAATACTGCATAATAGCTTCTGTTAACAGAGGTTTTATACATGCCTGCCTTAAAGTTATTTAATGCATCTGATAACGCCTCTCTGCTTTTAGTGGATCTCAAATCAGAGAGGGTTCTCTTTTCTTCGATGCTAAATCTGTCCATAAAAAACCACTCCTTCTCTCTTGATATTTCTGTAAAAAGTGGTATTATAAGCCCTCTCCTTTTCAAAGGACTTTATTTCCTTAATAACCACAGAGAATGGAATGCCCATTTTATCTTCTTCATCTGTAAAGATATCAATTGCTTTGTCAATAACATCAGAAGTCCGCTTCTTTACCACTATAAGAATGTCGAAGTCGGAATCACCATCAAAGTCTCCTCTCACTCTTGAGCCAAAGGCTGCCACTTCAATAAGGTTATCACCCAGGATTTCCTTTAGTTTTTCTGTTGCCCTTTTTATAGCATCTTTTTCAAAAGAAAACATCCTCTCACTTCCTAATTTTTTAAAGTAAAATTCAAAATAGACATACGTCAACAAATCCCCCTTAATCCCCCTTTACTAAAGGGGGACTGAGGGGGGATTACTTTACAAATTTTAACATTTTTGAGCATTTAATTTGCACGTTTATCTCAATATCAAATACTCCACAATTGCTCCGCAGAAGACAATAATGCAACCCGGTATCATCTTTTTATAGATTCCCCACAAATCAGCCTTAAAGTATTCTCTCGTAAGAATCAGGCATATATGTACAGGAGACAGGAGGACACCTAAAAACCCGGAGGCAAATGCAAACGATATTGCACCAAGGGATGAATTTCCAGCAATGCTTATTATAAGAGGGAAGGTAGCTCCTACAAAACCCACTGTAATGCCTGTGAGCAGACCTGTAATAAATGGGAGGAGGAACAGAATTGGCAAGACCGGGATACCCTCTTTTATAAAAAATTGGCTAAGGTTTTTGACTGCCCCTGAGTATTCCATAGCTTCTTTAAAGGTCATGACTCCGAGTATCAGGATGATTACATCAAGAGAGAAGCCGTGTTTAAATGCTGTGAAGGTATTTTTCAGATTGTACCTATAGAATAAAAGCAAAAATATGACAACAGCAAGAAGTGCATAATGTAACTCTATATGGAATATGACTACTAGTAAAAGGACACTGATTATCGGTACGAAACTCCATAACCCTTTTTTTGAAAGCCTCTCTTCTGTTTTTACCACTCCCTTAATACCATGCATGGAAAAGATAAATCCTGTTATCAATATCAAAATTGCATATATTATGTTTACAGTAATCAGGTTGTGAAGCTCTATCATCGAAATAGCCGATGCGAGCAGAATCCCCGGATATAATGGTAGTACATATTCCCACGGATGTCTAAACCAGTAGTTGATAAAACTCTTTTCCTCGGGGCTCATCTTGATATCACTGGTTGTCTCGGCTACCATCGGAGCTGAAAAATATGCACCTCCAACCGATGGCATAAGACCTATAAGAAGAGGCATTGATATAATGACCATCTTTCTGTTCTTAAGTATTGCCTTTGCAGCACCCATCATATCTGTAAGAACCGCATGTTCCCTGAGTATCAACTCAAGGATTCTGATGAAGGATAAGGCGAGGATCAGTTTGATAGTCACATCATTTAAGACAGCACCTTTGCATGTCTTCCATATCGAGATGAAAGGCATCCGATAAAGCAGGAATAACACAGATGCAGCGATCAGCATTACAAGGCCGATGTTCAGCTTCTTCCTCAGCAGAAGCAATATTACTGCGAATATAAGCGAGATCTTTAATAAATCGGCCATTCAACATTTTAGCATACCAGCTTTTTACTACAGCATTTTTTTATCATTCCCGAAGTCCGTAATCGGGAATCCAAGGTTTTCAATGCTTTCTGGATTCAGCATCAAGTGCGGAATGACATTCTTGTTACTGAGTTATTCAGGAATTATTAAGGTTCTCATAATTGAATAGACATCACTCAGAAAATCTCCCCTCTTTGCTAAAGAGGGGTACATTTCCTCCCTTTGGAAAAGGGAGGTTAGGAGGGATTTCTTTGACTAATGTCCACATTATTTTGAGACTATTAATAAAAGCTTTATTATGGGGTAATTCGTTTATCTCTTTTGTCTCGAAAGAGGCAGCTCAAGACTATTCTCCTTAAGCAAGTCGCCATTTAAAAGGATCTCTTCAGCAGAACCATCTGCCATAATTTGGCCGTTCTTTATAACAATACACCTCTCACATACATCAAGTATCAGGTCAAGGTCATGTGTAGCTATAATCTTTGTATGTTTAAACTCCTTAAGAAGGTTTATAAGCTGCCTCCGTGATCTTGGGTCAAGGTTTGAAGCAGGTTCATCCATAATTAGTATATCCGGATTCATTGCCATGACAGTGGCAATTGCTACAGCCTTTTTCTGGCCCTCTGATAATCTATGAGGAGGTCTATGTATGAGATGAAGACAACCTACCATCTCAAGGGCATTCTTTACCCTCTCTTCAACCTTTTCCGGGGTTAAACCAAGATTTATTGGACCGAAAGCTACATCCTCATAGACAGTAGGCATGAATAACTGATCATCCGATCTCTGGAAGATAAATCCAATCTTCTTTCTCATCTCCTGTCTCGTCTTTTTTGTAAGTGGTATCTCTCCTATGGATATTTCTCCCCCTGTTGGAAGGAGATGTCCGTTCAGGTTGAGGAGGAGTGTTGTCTTTCCGGCACCATTTTCACCTGCTATGCCAACGGATTCACCATGGAATATCTTAAAGGAGATGCCCTTCAGGGCCTCAGTTCCATCAGGATAACGAAAATAGACATCTTTAAGTTCTACTATATGATGGCTCATCCTATTCTTCTAAGATGTCATGCTAAACTTGTTTCAACATCCTTTTGATCCTGAGATTCCGAAACAAGTTCGGAATGACAAGGCAGTATTTGTATTTCAGAAAAATTCACCTTTTATTAATCTCCTTGTTGTTTCTCCGAGAATACTAACTATATCGTAGTTTCTGAAAACATAAAAAATACTTACTGAAAATATCCCAAAAAGGAGATCCTGAAGTCTGAGGTTATGTGACTTAAGAACCTTGATCTCGCCTCTGAATCCCCTCGAAAGCATAGCCTGATAAATTCTCTCTGCACGCTCAACGGATCTCACGAGAAGAATTGATATCAGACGTATGAATGTCTTTATTTCCTTCCCTTTTCTCCCGAAGGATCTTGCCTCTCTCGCTCTGATTAAACGCAGGGCCTCTTCGAGCAAGACGAACAAGTAACGATAAACGAAGAGCAGTTGGATCACAAATATGCGCGGGAACCTCAGACTATCGAGGGCTTTACATATCCCAGGAAAAGATGTAACTGCTATTAAAAGTAGGGCGGTGCTGATAGTAAGGATAAACTTAACCATGATCGAAAAAAAGGATAACCAGCCGCTGGTGATTGGAATACCGAAAGGTATGACAATAACATTGGTATCGAACAGAGGATTAAATATCCCGATAAAGACAGCAAAGGGAGAGATTACGAGGACTTTTTTTGCAATTGCTTTCAACGGGATATCTCCAGCAGTAAGTAAAAAAACAGGATAGATGAAAAATGGGATAAGACCCGAGAGTTCGTGCTTCGGAAAGGAGACAACGAAGAGAACAAATACAAAAGATACAAGAATTTTTATTCTCGGATCGAGATTAAGGACAAAGGTGTCTTTGTATGAGAGTGTGTCAAGATAACCTATATTGAGATACTCTTTATCAAATGTCATATCTTCTCTCTGTGCTTTTTAATAACCTTAATCCCGAAGCCGAAAAGTATTACCAAACATAATACCATGATACTGCCGATAAAGCCCGAGAGAGAAGTCCCCGGATCTACGGCTGGCCATGATGGCTGTGCCTCAGTTTTCCCCTCTGCTTTCTTTGGCAAGGAATAATCAGGGAGGATAGCTGTCTTATCTTGAAGTTTCGACAAACCTTCTTTAACCGGGTTAGTTCTTTCTATCTCGGGTTTACCGTAGATCTTTTCTATTGACCATTCAAGTCCATCAGGATAGGTAGATGCAAACCAGGAGAGGGCGCCGCCTGTCAGGATTGCCAATAGTGCCATTACAATAAGTACCTTTTTCATTGAACCAGCCGGGGAGAGAATCTTCACTTTCTCAACATTATTGACAATATCAGGTCTCAGGCTTCTAACATAATTGACGATTCCTGCCGTGATAAATCCCTCAATTAGTCCTATTGCAAGATGGATTGGCTGCATAAGCAAAAGAAAGGTGCTGAAAGGTAATTCTGTTATTCCTGATAATTTTGTTTCGAGAACGACTGAGAGAGCACCGAGCTGCAAACCGATCACGACACTGAGGATTGAAGCGACGGTAATCCGTTTCGCTGATGGGCTTTGCTTTACGATAGCCCGGTAAATAAGTGAGTAACCGATAAAACAGGGGTAAATACCAAGATTCCATATATTTGCGCCGAGAGCGAGCAATCCTCCATCTGCAAAGAAGAGGGCTTGGATTATGAGGACGGATGCTATTACAAGAAAGGCTGCATAAGGCCCAAGTAGAATCGCAAGAAGCATCCCTCCCCCTATGTGACCGCTTAAGCCAGTTCCCGGGATGGTGAAATTTATCATCTGTCCTGCAAAGATAAATGCTCCAAGGATGCCCATTAGTGGAATCATCCTCTCATCCATTTTTTCCTTTAATTTTTTTGCTGAGTAAATAAGCGCCCCTATTGTACCCGCCCAGAACGTGCCACCTACAGCAGGTGAAAGTAATGCATCTGCCATATGCATAATAGTTACCTCCTAAATGTTATTCCTGCAAGGATTGAATAATCAGTCTCGGGCTTGTTAAGTCCCCCCTTTACACCAAAATCCACATCAAGGTTCTCTGATATGGAGTAGATGAAACCACCCAGAATAAAAGCAGGATGCATATCTGAAAACTTATCAGGATTCGTCTCTATGCCAATATCTGCAACAACATTGAGGTCTTTAGCAACCTCTACCCTTGAAGATAGTGAGGCATGCCATATATCTTCTCTTTCATCGTTCTTGTTTTCATTTCTCTTATATCCAATATTTAAATCGAATGACCATGGAACGTTGATAGAATTATCTACGTTCCATGGCTTTACTTCCTTTGTGACAAATAATAGTAAGCTGTATCCTACCTTTCCAGCACCCAGCCCTCTATCCTCATCTCCAGTTGGGAGTGAAATCAAGGGTCTCAAGGCAAAACTCAAACCATCTTTCTCATAAAAACGCCATTTTAAATCAATCTCTACATCCGAAAACCCCGCCTCTGTTGTAATTTCTGTTTCCTTCGTCCTTACATACAGATATGGAACACAAAGCTCGATATCTATATCATCTGTTATCCCATATGCGAATACCGGTACTATCTCCATACTGTTCTCTGTAACTCCATCTTCATCTTCGTGTCCATACTCTCCACCGAGTTCGAATTCAAACTTATCTTTCCCCTGAGTTCCGGTGTCGTCTGTTATAAGAGGGTGTGCAGCATATGAATTGACTACAAAACAGAAAGCAGAGAGCAAAGAACTAAGCGCAAAGAGCAAATGATGAAACCCTAAACCTTTGAACTTCATATATTTTCCTTTCCCGCGGCAAATAAAAAAGCCGCGAAAGCTTTTAGGCCTGCAAGCCCTCTTTTAAGCCTTCGTGGCTTTCTATTCTGAAAACATATTATCACAACCTGTTCCCCTTTGTAAATCCCTTCTGTCCCTCTTTCACGGTCACGTCATTGTTTTATTAAACTGGCTGAAATAAAAATGGTTTTAATCCATCCGCTCTTTTTTATTTGTCATTCCGACTTGTTCGGAATCTTTCCCTGTTTTAAGAAGGATTCCCGACGCGCTTCGCTTGCGGGAATGACAGAAAGAAATACAATATGCAATTTACTAATGCGGTCATTAGTAAGGACACATACAACATCTTTGTACGTCATGCCCGAAGTTCTTAATCGGGCATCCAGTGTCTTTCTGGATTCCCCGGTCAAGCCGGGGAATGACAATATTGTGGTCTTACTTATGAACTTCTTAGTAATGGATTTTGGCGCTGCACTGGTCTCCCTTTAGTGAGGGAGGAATTATTTGCAACATATAATCCACACCCTTGTTGTAGAAAGGATACAGGTACAGAAAACATTAGATAGTAAATAGTAGACAGTAAATAGTAGAACACAAATTTTTTACCTATAATTTCAAGGCGGTTAGCCTCTCTGACCACTAATTGCTGACTACTTTTTGAAATCTGGCCCCTTTTTTGCTTTTATTAAACTAAATCTTGACAAAACTCTCTGAGGATGATATAAATTTTGCAAAATAAATTTCTTGACAAAGTTGCCCGAGTAATGATATAAATGTGGCAGATTTAGTTCGGTAAAAGGGGCAGAGTGCTCACTAATAGAGTATTCAAATTGTAAAGGTCCTTCGTTGGAGGCCGAGATCTCATGAAGGGGAGGTGATAGAAAAGAAGATAATAAGTTGAGTATAGTATTGTCATTACGAGTGAGCGAGATTCTTCTAACGCTCAGAATGACAGGAAAGCAAATCCTGCCTTGCGGGATGGAATCATAAGTTAGACGTTGGTTGTTAGTTGGTTTTAAACTTCTAACTTTCAACTTCTAACTTCTAAACTTTTTAAAAGGAGGTTTAGCAAGTGAAAAAGTATCTGGCAATAGTTTTAGGCGTGCTTTTTATATTAAGCTTTGCAGTCACTGCCTTTGCCGAGGTCCAGGTAACGCTCGGCGGTAAGATACTGGTAAGGGGCTGGTACTTCGATAACGTTGGCACTCTCACGGTTAATGATGTTTATGTGGTGCCTCCTGCTCCGACAACGACAACAACATATAGCAATTTGCCTATTGATAATACTACGATAACGAATACCCACATATTCAACACCACCACCACCACAAGCATCACAGATGAAACAGGTTCAAGTTCTCAGGCACTTTATACCACGAATGCATATCTCACGATTGATGCAAAGGTGAGTGACAATGTCCGTGGCTTTATGGAGCTTGAGACAACGACAGGCGGGAATGGTAATGCTAATACCGGTCTATTCTACTGGGGGAGATATGATACAAAACCGGCATCGGACCTCTTCTTCCGCCAGTTATGGATTCAGTATACCGGCTCAGGTCTTTTAGGTGTTCCTTCTGGTCTGCAGGTAGGCCATATGCCGGTAACACTCGGTGAAAAACAGTTCCTTAATAATGAGAGATTTGGCAATGATATGATCCTGTTATGGGTAGACCCAGCAAAGGAGCTCCACTTAGCCGCAGCTTCAGTAAAGGTTAATGAAGGAGATACCTCTCTTGGTTCAATAAAGAGCTGGGATGACCTTGATCTCTATGCCCTGATCGCTACTTATAGTATTGACAAAAATAATACAATAGGTGCGAACTGGACATGGATTCATAGCGACGGTTTTGTGCCTTCCATTGGTGGGTCTGTTCCTAACGTTGATAAAGTCAACTTCCATAACATTGGTGTCCATGGAAATGGTAAGGTTGCAGGCTTGAGTTATGCAGCAGAGGCTGACTTTCAGTTTGGAAAGGCAAAAGATGTTCTTTTCAGCGGTTCAGATGCAAAGTTCGGAGGTTATGGACTCTATGCAAAATTGGGCTACGCGCTTGACCCTGTAACCATTAGGGGTTCCTTAGCATACGGTAGCGGTGATGATGATTTTACTGACGAAGATGTTGATGAGTTCCAGACACTTATGGGGCCTGATGAGATTGGTCCTTTAGCAAGGTGGGTACATTATACTCAAATCTATGAGCGCACAATAAGGACGACAGCCCAGGAAGCATTACTTACATCAACTTCAGGAGGTAATACAAGGAACACAGGTATTGCTAACACCACATATTACAACCTCGGCCTTGATGTGAATCCTGTGAAAGAGCTTACTTTATCCCTTGATGGCTTCCTCATCTATGCATCAGAGAATGAATCCAATGATGGTTCGAAAACTGCCGGTCAAGAACTTGACTTCAAAGGCACTTACCAGATCGCAAAGAATCTAAGCTACTTCTTAGAAGCTGCCGCTTTCTGGCCTGGTAACTATTATGAAGATACCTTTGGTATCGACAAGAAGACCGTTACGCAGATAGTTCACGGCATTTGCCTCACATTCTAACATGAATCAAAAATCGTAGTCGCTTAAGGGCGGGTTATTGACCCGCCCTTTTTATTGTTTTTAACGGTTTTTTTTGATAAACTGAATTTAATCATTTTGAAATTTCTTTTGGTCAGCAAAAATCCTCGAAGCTCAGCTTTGTGGTGGAATATGTTAATCATATGGCTCTATCATTCCCCGACTTGATCGGGGAATCCAGAAATACAACAAGACAATCTGGATTCCGCATCAAGTGCGGAATGACAAAAATAAAAACAATTTCAGTCGTGATACCTCGCAACTCTGCTACGGGGTAGTTCATTATGAATTACAGAAAAATCCTGAATGAATTTAAAAAGAAGAAGATTCTCGTTATCGGCGATTTAATACTCGACCGCTATATATGGGGAAGGGTAAAAAGGATATCCCCGGAGGCACCCGTCCCTGTTGTTGAGGTTACAGATGAGGATTTTCTTCTTGGAGGCGCTTCAAACGCAGCAAACAACATAGTAGCACTTGGAGGCTATGCAACAATAGTTGGGATGGCAGGCAACGATAGGGCAGGCGATATCCTGAGGAAGATGATGGAGGAAAGAGGTATACAATGTGGGGGTGTCTTTTGGTGCTCAAGACCCACAACAGTCAAGACGAGAGTAATCGCTCATAATCAGCAGGTGGTGAGGTTTGACAAGGAAGACAAAGGTAAGGTTGATGGGAAGGTTTTTAGGGGACTCCTGGAATATATACGCAGTGGTGTGCAAGACCATGATGCAGTAATTATATCTGATTATAAGAAGGGAGTGATATCTTCTAAACTCGTGAGAGAGGTACTTAAGTATTCGATGCCAGAGAATATCTTTGTCTCTGTTGATCCGAAGGTAAGCCATTTTCATTACTACAAAAATGTTTCGCTTATTACACCTAATGTTATGGAGGCATCTATTGCGTCAGGCATAGAAATTAAAGATGAGAAATCTCTTATAAGTTCAGGGAAGGCACTTTTAAGAAAAATATTATGTGATGCAGTACTGATTACCCGGGGCGAAAGTGGTATGAGTCTTTTTAAAGGGGATAAAGTTATACATATTCCTACTGTGGCGAGAAATGTATATGATGTTACCGGTGCAGGAGATACAGTAATAGCAACTTTTACTCTTGCATATGCAGCAGGTGCGAGTATGGAGGAGGCAGCAGTTATCGCAAATCATGCAGCAGGCATAGTTGTTGGTGAGGTTGGCACGGCAGTAGCAACACAAGAGCAATTGCGCAGGTCATTACGCGTAAATCGAGGCAAATAATTAATATTGATTGCCAGAACCATATAAGTTTTTGGTTTAGTCAAAGGGTTGCGGTTGCTTGGACCAAATTCAGCCAATCCTTCCTAACCTCCCTTTGCCAAAGGGAGGAATAATCCCCCCTCTTTGGCAAAGAGGGGCAAGGGGAGATTTTCAAAAGAATGTTCATTCAATTATGAGACTCTTAATAGCGAATAACTAATGACAAATAGGTTTTATACAGAGTGATATAAATTATGCCAAACAAAGTACACGTAACTGTCATGCCGGCTTGTCCGGCATCCTTCTTCAAGAAAGATTCCCCGACAAGCGGGAATGACAACTATGCGGCAATTATTATGACGCTATGTTTAATATGGCAAAAGCAGTAGCATTATTCTCAGAGGGCCTTGACAGTACACTTGCAATCCTGACAATACTTAAGCAGGGTATTGAAGTCAATGCATTAAAGTTCCAAACGCCTTTCGACTGTGATATGTCTCAAATCCCCCCTTACCCCCCTTTTCTAAAGGGGGGTAAGGGGGGGATTACTAATTTCCGACATTCTTTATGCCTTTCAAATAAAGAAATGAAGGTTGCTCAAAAATTTGGCTTTGATATAGAAATCTGTCATCTTACTGATAAATTTATAGAGATAGTAAAGAACCCCAGGTTCGGTTATGGGAGGAATATGAACCCCTGCATAGACTGCAGAATCCTGATGCTTAAAGAAGCGAAGGTGTTTATGAATACTATAGGGGCAGATTTTATTGTAACAGGCGAGGTGCTTGGTCAGAGGCCGATGAGTCAGAGAAGGGATGTATTCAATCTTATTGATAGGGAGGCAGGGGTTACAGGTTACGTGTTGAGACCACTCAGTGCAAAACTTCTGAAGATTACCATTCCCGAGGCTGAAGGAATAGTTGATAGAGAAATACTTTATGGCTTCAGCGGACGTTCGAGGAAATCACAAATAGACATGGCAAAAGCTCTCGGACTTACAGATTATCCTGCACCAGCAGGAGGATGTCTTCTAACAGAGCCTAATTATGCATACAGGCTCAAAGACTTATTAGTATATAATGCTGCTCCTGATATGAGAGATATTAATCTACTGAGGATAGGCAGGCATTTTAGATTTTCTCCTTTCTGCAAGATTATTGTGGGGAGGGATAAAGCAGAGAATGAGGCAATAAGCTTCCTGCCAGTAAATGATGATTGCCTGTTAAAGGTTGAGGGATATGGAAGCCCGATAACACTGGTGAAAGGTGAGATTACGGATGAGGCCATAAGTGTTGCAGCCTCTATCTGCGCAAGATACTCTGACGCAAAGAATTTGTCTTCTGTTAATGTTAGTGTGTATAAAAATGGAAAAACCTTTAAGATGCAGATTAGCCCTGCTGATGAATCTCTCCTCAATAGTTACAGGATAGAGCTTTATAGGACATGAATAGTATTATGTTATAATAATTCTAATGTAGTTTTAGAGGGGAGAAAATGACTGATATTGAAGACATCGCACTGAAGATTTTCCATGCCTTTGAGGATTTATATTTTGAGAAAGACAAGGGAAAGATATTTGATGATATTTTTGAGAGATATTTCTCCATTGTAGAAATTGACCGATATATGGATGTCTATGATGTACTGGTGTCACTCGGTATAAATCATCGTACGTACTTCGATGAAATGGTAAAAGAGCTTAGATCTCACTCTATCATTGGCGACTGATCTTCCCTGACGTGATTTTTGGAAATCTGAGAATCCGAGGGAATTTTCCTAAGAGGTACTTAAAAAAGGAGGCACTATGAAGGTTACGAAAATTTGTATAGGTGGGTTGTCATGGGTGATCATATTCATGCTTGTGATACCACCCGGAATAATGGCTCAGGATTCCGGACAAACAGAACAACCCATGAAATTCAAGAAAGAAGAGCTGGCACAGATGCTTGCACCGATCGCCTTGTATCCTGATTCGCTTCTATCCCAGATACTGATGGCTTCAACATATCCGATTGAAGTAGTTGAGGCTGAGCGGTGGATAAAGCAGAATAAAGACCTTAAAGGCGATGAACTTGACAAGGCGCTCCAGGAAAAGACATGGGATGCAAGCGTGAAATCACTCTGTCATTTTCCTGAAGTCCTATACGCAATGAGCGAGAAGCTTGATCTGACGACAAAACTGGGAGACGCCTTCCTGAGTCAGCAGGATGACGTTATGGATACCATACAGGAATTGCGCAGGAAGGCTCTAAAACAGGGCAATCTCAAGACAACAAAAGAACAGAAGGTCGTTGTTGAGAATGACGTTATCAGGATTGAACCAGTGGAGCCTGAGGTCATTTATGTACCGATATACGACCCGTTCTATGTATATGGTCCGTGGTGGTATCCTGCCTATCCTCCGTATTATTGGTATTATCCACCAGGCGCGGTTATAGCCGGAGGATTTATCGGATTCGGTTTGGGTATTTTTGTTGGAATTGGTATATCCTCATGGAGCTGGTTCGACTGGCATCACCATCATATTGTTATAGATATACACAGGATAAGGCACTTCCACAGATTTCCTCGGGACATCGGTAGACATCCCTGGAGGCATGAACCGGTTCATAGAAGAGGTGTTGCTTACAGAGACAGGGTAATAAGTCAGCATTTTGGGCAATCGCCTTCACGTATATACATGGGAAGGCCAGAGGCTCGCGGTTATTTCGGTCCACCTTTTGACAGACAGACCAGAGACGTCTTGCGTGGTACTATTGAAAGGCGGGGGTGGATTGGTACACCCGGTGGAAGAATCGAACGCGAAAGACTACAGAGACCCACAATCCGGGGCAATGTCTTTAGGGGTATCGGTGATGGTAAGTTTGAGCGCAGGGCAAGCGAACGTGGGTTCATGAGCCGCCAGCGTGGTGGATTCCGCGGTGGTGGATTCCGGAGGTAAGGTGACGTAAGGTAATAATGAATTCGATATTTTTAACAAAGGAAGAAAAGGGATTACGAGGGAGGAAAAGAGAATGAATACATTTACATGGTATAAAAAGAGAGGTTCACTTTGTCTCATTGCTCTGACCGGCATCATCGCTGCTGTCATACTTTTTAGCGGAACCTATTCACCTCTGCTTGCCAAAGGCATACGGCAGAAGAGTTTTGCCTCACCTGAAGAAGCTGTGAAGGCCATCGTCGTTGCAGTTAAGACAGATAATAAGAAAGAAATGTTGGCTATTTTGGGCCCTGCAGGAAAAGAATTGATCTCTTCCGGTGACGAGGTAGCAGATAAGGCAGGACGTGAAAAGTTCCTGAATGCCTATGACGAGATGAACAAACTTGAGAAGGAATCTGGCGACAAAATGGTCCTTCACGTAGGGACAGATGACTGGCCTTTGCCGATACCAATTGTGAAGAAAAACAATACATGGGTTTTTGACACAAAGGCGGGAAAGGAAGAGATACTGAACCGGAGAATAGGCAGAAACGAATTGAATGTTATCGAAGTTCTTCATGCCTATGTCGATGCACAGCGTGAATATGCAAGCAAGGATTGTAAAGGTGGTGGAGTAGTGGAATTTGCCCAAAAATTTATCAGCACCGAAGGCAAACACGATGGACTCTACTGGGAGGCAAAAGAAGGTGAAGAAATGAGCCCCCTGGGTCCTCTTGTTGCACAGGCCGCAAATGAAGGATACGCTGAGAGATCTGAGGGTATCAACTTTTCGCCTTTTCACGGCTATTATTACAAGATATTAAAGGGACAAGGGAAACACGCTACAGGAGGTGCATACGACTATGTGGTCAAAGGAAAGATGATCCTCGGATTTGCTCTCGTAGCTTATCCTGCACAGTATGGGAACTCGGGTATCATGACCTTTATAGTAAATCAGGAAGGGGTTATTTATCAAAAGAATCTCGGCAAAAATACGGAAAATATAGCAAAAGCCATGAAAAAGTTTGATCCGGACAAGACTTGGAAGAAGGTTGAAGAAACACCAAAATAGTAACATTTAAAACTGTGATAATAGATACTAATAAGGTCATAAGTATGAAGACATTGATTATAAAATCCCTCCTACCCTCCCTTTACCAAAGGGAGGAAATGTACCCCTCTTTGGCAAAGAGGGGAAAGGGGAGATTTTTCAATAGTGGTGCCTTACTTATGAACTCCTTAGTAACAAAGATTAAACAGAACGTTTGTCATATTTATTCACAATTCTTATTATAAAATTTACATATCCTTCCACATCATCCCTGCGAAACCTTTTAGCGCCTTCCGGTGTCCCCGGAGGAGGCTCTTTATCGAAGATGACAACATCTGCCATATTAAGGATTTTGCCTGCGCTTTTCTTGAATCTATCCGTCTCTCCAGATATAAATACCACAATATCGGGGTTTAAAAACTCAACTGCACTATTGCCTTCAATTAGAATACCTTTAAGATCATAAAGCATAGCCACAGCCATTGAAAGAATTTCCTCCAGTTCAGAGGGAGGTGACTGGACCCAGAGTACCTTTTCAGCACCAGAATCCAGTAATCTTTTCGTGTCTTTTCCTTCCTCTGAAAGGACTTTTAGATCCTCTATGATAGAGCTATAAAGAGAAGTCTTTGTGTATTTTATCGCACCCCAGCCCTTGAGTCTTTTAAGAATTAGTGAAGCACAAGAGGTCTTTCCAGCCCCGCTATGGGCACCGCCAATTCCTATAATGATTGGTCTCATCTTAACAGTAATTCCCCACTCCCCCCTAAAAATCATAACTCCCCTTTCTCCCCTCTTATCTTAAGAGGGGATGCCGAAGGCAGGGGCGTTATCTTATGAGGGGGATAAAGAGATATTAATGCAACTTAGTATTAAACAGCCTCAACAGGAACTGCCTCTTCCGATGTCTCTTTTTCAACTTCCTTATATCCACACTCTTTTTTATGACAGAAGAGTACTGTTTGCCCTTCTTTATTTCGCTTCTCGAAAAGGAAATTGGCATTGCATTTAGGACAATTCTTAGAAACAGGTTTGTACCATGTAGCAAACTTGCATTCAGGATAGTTGCTGCAGCTCCAGAACGGCTTCCCCCTTTTTGAACACCTCTCCACAATATCTCCTCCGTCTTTAGGGCACTTTATCCCTGTAGAAAGAGGTTTTGTATTTTTGCATTCAGGATACCTTGAACAGGCGAGGAATTTCCCATATTTCCCTGATTTTATTACCATCGGAGCCCCGCATTTCTCACATATCTCATTTGACGGCTGACCGCTGATTGTTGACTGCTGACTCTCTAAAGGTTTTGTATTTTTACATTCAGGAAATCCTGAACATGCCAGAAACCTTCCATGTCTTCCCCATCTAATTACCATGTAGAGACCACACTTTTCACATACAATATCAGTAGGTATATCTTTTGGTTTTACTCTTTCTGAGGTTTTTGTAGCTTCTGCTAATTCACTGTTAAAGGGCTTGTAAAAATCCTTTACAACCTTTACCCACTTCATCTTTCCTTCTTCAATTCTGTCAAGCTCATCTTCCATCTTAGCAGTAAAACTTACATCTATAAGCTCAGGAAACCTTTCAACAAGATAGTCATTTACAATAATGCCGAGCTCCGTAGGAGAAAATTTACCATCAGTTTTCTGGACATATTTCCTGTCCTGGATTGTAGAGAGAATTGTTGCATATGTACTTGGCCTGCCTATACCTTTTTCTTCAAGTGCTTTTACAAGTGTCGCCTCTGTAAAAAGTGGCGGTGGTTGTGTGAAATGCTGTTTTGGCTGTAAATTGAGGAGTTTTAATTTTTCACCTTCTTTTAAAGAAGGCAGTGTGAAACCATTTTCATCTTCTAACTCATCCTTCTCTTCTGTGTATAAGGCCATGAAGCCATCAAAGCGGACTATTGTCCCTGATGCCCGAAATTCGTAAGATGGCGACCTACTAATCGCCCCCCCTTCACCTTTTTCAAATCCCCCCGAATACCCTTTTTTCAAATCCCCCCATCCCCCCTTTTCTAAAGGGGGGTAAGGGGGGATTATTGGTGGGGTGGGGAGATTATCGATAATAAACGTCGTTTGTTCAAGTTGTGCTGGTGCCATCTGGCTTGATACGAAGCGATTCCATATTAGATTGTAAAGGGCATATTGTTCTTTTGTAAGAAATTTTTTTATTTCTTCTGGTCCTTTATCAGGATATGTAGGCCTTATTGCTTCATGAGCACCCTGAGCAGATGCCTTACTTTTATAGACCGGAGGTCTTTCAGGTATATAGTCTTTTCCATAAATCTTCTCAATCAGCTTCCTTGCCCATTCTTGAGCTTCGGGAGCTACCCTGTGAGAATCGGTTCTCATATATGTAATGAGTCCTACTGCACCTTCTTCACCAAGTTCTATACCTTCGTAAAGCTGCTGAGCTATCATCATCGTCCTTTTTGCAGTAAACCTCAGTTTTCTTGCTGCTTCCTGTTGGATTGTACTTGTGATAAACGGAGGTTGTGGCATCCTTTTCTTGTGTTTGCGCTCTATATTACTCAATATAAATTCTTTATCTTTTAAGTCATTGACTATAGCTGTTGCAGTATTTTCATTGGGTATTAAAAATCTTTGCTCTTTGCTCTCTGCTCTTTGCTCTATCTTGTATAGCCTTGCCCAGAATGTAGGAGGTTTAGAGCCTTCAAATTCTGCACTTATACTCCAGTATTCTTCAGGTTTAAATGCCTCTATCTCGCGTCCCCTGTCAACAATCAGCTTTACCGCAACAGACTGAACCCGACCTGCACTAAGTCCTTTTCGTACCTTCCTCCATAGCAGAGGACTGAGTCCATAACCAACGAGCCTATCAAGTATCCTTCGGGCCTGCTGGGCTTCGACTTTATTCATGTCTATTCTGCCAGGGTTCTTTATTGCCTCTTGTACAGCTCGCTCTGTTATTTCATTAAAGGTAACCCTGTATATCTTTTCATTCAAAGATTTTTTTTCTGAGACGACAGATGCAATATGCCATGCTATAGCTTCGCCTTCTCTATCAGGGTCAGGGGCGAGAAATACCCTATCAGAATCTTTTGACGCCTTCTTAAGTTCTTTAATAATTTTTTCCTTTCCCGGAATTACAACATATCGGGGTTTGAAATTATTCTCAACATCAACCCCGAGCTCTTTCTCCGGAAGATCCTTTATATGACCGATAGAAGCCTTAACCGAAAATTCTTTCCCGAGTATCTTATGTATTGTCTTTGCTTTAGCAGGTGATTCAACGATTATAAGAGTGTTCATGCCAGATAAAACCTTTTTCCGGATGTTTGCTTAACAGCGCCTTTCAGCTCGAGTCCAAGAAGGATTCCGAGTACCTTTGATGCCGGTAATCCACTCTCACGAGAAATAATATCTATATGTCTTGGCTCCCCCGAGAGCAGGTTATAAAGGTTTTTTTCTTCATCGGTAATCTCTATCTTTGCTTTCTCTTTTGATCTTATAAATCCTTTTAAAACAGGTGCGAGTTCCTCGACAATATCTTCTGCCTTCCGTGTGAGTACCGCACCCTTTCTAATCAGTTTATTCGTGCCCTCTGAAGCAGATGATGTTATATTGCCAGGTACTGCAAAGACCTCCCTCCCCTGCTCAATGGCATATCCTGCTGTTATCAGGGAACCGCTGTCAGATGTAGCCTCTACTACAAGTACCCCGAATGAAAGGCCACTTATTAATCTGTTTCTTCTGGGGAAGTTCTCTTTATCAGGAGGCGTTCCGATAGGAAACTCACTAATAATACAGCCTGAACTTGCAATTTTATCCATTAAGCCCTTATTCTCAGGGGGGTAAGGTACATCAAGACCGGATCCAAGCACTGCAATGGTTCTACCGCCTGCCCTTAATGCCCCCTTGTGCGATATAGAATCAATGCCCCTTGCCATACCGCTAACAATAGTAAACCCCATAGATGCAAGCTCTTCTGAAATATCTTCAGCGACAGATGTTCCGTAAGGAGTAGGCCTGCGTGATCCGACAATTGCTATTGCATATCTATCCTGAGGCTGGATATCACCCTTGACATAAATGACAACAGGTGCATCCTCTATTCCCCTGAGCAATTCTGGATATGAAGGCTCATCGAAACTAATAGCCTTAATCCCCTTTTTTCCTATGGCTGTAATCTGTTTCTCAACGTCTTCCCACAATGAAAATTCTTTTATATTTTTTGCCCTGTTTATCCCTATCCCTTCCACAGAAAGGAGGGCATCAGTCCCTGCATCAAATATCCTTTCAGGCGTCATAAACACCGAGAGCAATTTCCTGGAACCTATCGGACCAATATCTTGTAACATAGACAGTGCAATCCAGTATCTGAGATCTGACATAATCTAAGGCCTCTAATAACCAAAAATCAATAACCAAGCACCAAATAAATTCCAATAACCAAACACCAATTAACCAAACTGGTCAGGTACTTATTACTGTTTTGTTTGGTTATTTTAAATTTGATTATTGGTTATTATCTGGTTATTGAGATTTGGTCATTGGTTATTTCTCTATCTTTTCAATTTTCTTAATTTCAACCTAATGGCATTAATCTTGATAAACCCTTCTGCATCCTTCTGATTATATACATCTTCTGCCTCGAAGGTTGCAAGCTCGGGGTGGTAAAGTGAATTAGGAGAACTCCTCCCGACAATATAACTGTTTCCTTTGTATAGCTTAACCCTGACGGTACCTGTGACATCTTTCTGTATATCGTCTATAAGGTTTTGAATAGCAAACCTCTCAGGAGAAAACCAGTACCCATAATATATAAGCTCAGAATAACGTGTTGTAATGGAATCCCTGAGGTGCATTATCTCTCTGTCGAGTATTATTGACTCAACAGCCCTGTGAGCTGAATGAAGCACTGTGCCTCCAGGCGTTTCGTAAACACCTCTGGATTTAATTCCTACATATCTGTTTTCCACTATATCTACCCTCCCGATACCATTTTCACCTGCAATGGAATTCAATCTTATGAGCAGGCCTGCAGGGGACATACGCTCATTATTGATTGAAACAGCGTCACCTTTTTCATAAGATATTTCTACATACACAGGCTTATCAGGAGCCTTCTCAGGCGGTACAATCATTGTATACATTCCAGATGGCGGTTCTTGCCATGGATCTTCAAGAATCCCTCCCTCATAGCTGATGTGAAATAGATTTCTGTCAATGCTATAAGGCCTTTCCTTTGTTGCGGTAACAGGGATGCCATGCTTCTCTGCATATTCAATCAATGACTGCCTTGAATTAAATGGCCATTCCCTCCACGGGGCTATAACCTTTATATCAGGCTTAAGCGCATAATACGTGAGTTCAAACCTTACCTGGTCATTGCCCTTGCCCGTGGCGCCATGGGCGACTGCCTCGGCGCCTTCCTTCTCCGCTATCTCTATCTGTTTTTTAGCAATAAGAGGTCTTGCTATTGATGTTCCGAGCAGATATGAACCCTCATAAGCTGCGTTTGCTCTTAGCATCGGGAATATATACTCTTTCACAAACTCCTCTTTCAGATCTTCTATATAAACCTTTGAAGCGCCTGTCTTGAATGCTTTTTCTCTTATTGCCTCAAGGTCTTCCCCCTGGCCGAGGTCTGCACAGAAGGCTATTATTTCTGCCTGATATTTTTCCTTCAGCCATTTTATTGCTACTGAGGTATCAAGACCTCCGGAGTAAGCAAGGACGATCTTCTTTATCATAAATAATTAAATCTCTTTAAGTAACAGTATAACTTCAATTTTTTTATCCCAAATATCATTCCTGTTTGTCGGGAATCCTTTTTCTTCAGAAGGATTTCGGACAAATCCCGTTAGAAGAATTGCTTCTAACGGGACAAGCCGAAATGACATACCCTTGTGCGCTTTAGCTAAAACTATTCTTCTCTTTTTAAACTATAAAACATAGCATAAATCCAAAACAAATGTAAAATACAGCTATCCGCTGATGTTCAGCCTCGTAACCTTTCAGTTATGAGTGCATGAATAGTTGCATATTGTTGTTCCCCTCTTTGGCAAAGAGGGGTTAGGGGAGATTTTTCAATGATATTATAAAATCCCCCTTATTCCCCCTTTTCCAAAGGGGGATTTGTTAACCCGTAACTGAAGGGATACTCAGCCCCAGGCTCTCTTAGCTTACCGCCCGGATGGGCAAATTGTCTCCACACTTTAACTATTTTTAAAGTTTCTGGTATATTTATCTATGAAATATGTTAGGGTTTTTCTTGTATCTATTTTCTTATTGATACCAATTGCTATCAATGCCTCCGAGGTAACCCCCGTTAGAAATTTTTTTTCTAACAGGGTAAAAGAGTACAAACTAAAAAACGGACTGAAAGTATTGATTATTGAAGAACACAAGGCTCCTGTAGCGACATTCCAGGTATGGTATCGTACAGGATCGAGAGATGAACCTGCCGGCAAATCCGGGCTGAGCCATTTACTTGAACACATGATGTTTAAGGGAACGCCAAAACACGGGCCTTCTGTTTTGTCAAAGATTGTTCAGAAAAATGGTGGTATTGATAACGCACACACATCAAAAGACTATACTGTGTATTTTGAGATCTTTTCCTCAGACAGGATAACACTTTCCATTAACCTCGAAGCCGACAGGATGCAAAATCTGACAATAGACCCAGAAGAAGTGCTTTCAGAAAAAAGTGTTGTTATGGAGGAGAGAAGACAGAGATATGAGGATGACCCTCAGAGTTCTTTATTTGAGGAGGTTATTGCAGCAGCATTCAAGGTACATCCCTATCAGAGGCTTGTAATCGGCTGGATGTCCGATATTAAATCAATCGAAAGAGATGATTTATATAATTATTATAAGACTTACTACTCACCTGATAATGCTGAAATTGTTATTGTCGGGGATGTGATTCCGGATAAGTTGATAAAGAAGATCTCAAACTCTTTTGGAAAAATACCACCTGGACCTCCCATGAAAAATATTGTTTCTTTTGAGCCAGAGCAAAGGGGCGAAAGGCGAGTAATACTTAAAAGAGAAGCAGAACTACCATATATACTTATGGCCTACCATACACCCAGTTTTCCTGATGAGGACAGTTGTGCCCTTGATGTCCTCAGCCTGATACTTTCCGGTGGAAAGAGCGCAAGACTTTATCAATCTCTGGTCTATGAGAAAAAGATTGCAATTAGCGCATCTGCTGATTACAGTGGCTTTAACAAGGATCCGTATCTTTTTTTCTTTTCAGCAATAGCCTCTCCTGGAAGGGATATAAAAGATATAGAGAATTCTCTTTATGCAGAGATTGAGAAGATTAAAACGGAATTACCATCTGAACGCGAAATTCAAAAGGCAAAAAACCAGATTGAATCATCGTTTATAATGGAACAGGACTCGATATATGTGCAGGCCATGAAATACGGGATCTTTGAAATGATCGGGGGTTGGAGGCTTATTGACAGATACCTGGAGGGGATAAGAAAAGTGACACCAGAGGATGTAGTGAAAGTGGCAAAAAAATACTTAATAGAGGATAACAGGACGGTAGGGATTCTAATACCAACAAAGTCAGTGAATAGTGAATAGTAAAAAGCATATAGTTAGAAGTCAGAAATTAAATCCCCCCTTACCCCCCTTTACTAAAGGGGGGATTATTAAATCGTTAATTATTACTATCTTTATGTTGTTTACTGTCTACTGTCTTCTGTCTACTAATGTTCATGCCCTTGATGTAAAAAGGACAATTCTTCCAAATGGCCTTATAGTTCTTCATTCGGAGAACCATAATCTCCCGATTGTTATGGTTACACTTATTGTAAAAGCTGGTCAGCTCAATGAACCACAAGATAAGGCCGGGCTTGCTAATCTTGCTGCTGGACTTCTTACAGAGGGTACAAAAAATCGCAAATCAGTTGAGATAAGTGATGAAATAGAATTTATCGGAGCTTCTCTTGATGCATCGGCTGGAAGTGATTATACAACAATTACACTCTCAGTTTTGAAAAAAGACATTAACAAAGGGTTTGATCTATTCTCCGATATCTTACTTAATCCTATCTTTCCACTGGAAGAGATTGATAGAAAAAGAGAGCTTACTAAAGGCTTTCTAAGGCAGCGTGAGGAAGACCCTTCTTTCCTTGCAGGGCGTGCCTTTAACAAAGAGGTATTTGGGGGACATCCATATGGAAGGGTTATAGAAGGTTCTGTTGAGATAATTGATAAAATAAAAAGAGAGGATTTAATAAAATTCCATTCAGATTATTTTCTGCCCAACAACTCAATATTATCTATAGTAGGAGATCTGACATCTGAGGAGTTAGAGACATTGATTAAAAAATATCTTAGTGAATGGAAGAAGGCGGAGTTTCCGTTGAGGGTTGGTGAAAAACTTAGTAATGAAAAGAAAAAGAAAGTCATAAAAATAGATAAAGACCTGACTCAAGCAAATATTATAATCGGGAATCTCGGTATCAGCAGGGACAACCCTGATTTCTATGCTGTATCAGTTATGAATTATATCCTCGGTGGAGGAGGTTTCGCTTCAAGGCTTATGCAGTCTATAAGGGATGAGATGGGTCTTGCATATGATGTGCATAGTTTTTTCTCTGCTTACAAAGAAGAAGGGAGTTTTCAAGTAAGTATTCAGACTAAAAATGAGTCTGCTAATACAGTTGTTGATGAGATACTCAAGCAGATTGAGAGGATAAAAAAAGAAAGGGTTTCAGACCAGGAGCTTTCAGATGCAAAATCATATCTGACAGGTAGTTTTCCAAGAAGGCTTGATACTAATAGAAAAATTGCCGACTTTCTCGTGAATGTTGAATTCTATAACCTCGGCCTTGATTATGTGGAAAAATATCCGGATTACATAAATTCAGTAACAAAAGAAGATGTTCTCAGGGTTGCACAGAAATATCTTAACTCCGAGAATTATGTGCTCGTGGTTGTTGCAAACCAGAAAAAGGCAGCACTGAAAGATTAAATTTACCTCTGATTATTTAAGTCGAAATGCTGACCATACGCAAGATATAATAGCCATATGAAGTTTAAACTCGGGGAAATGAAATGGATATTAGTTTTCTGCATTCTGTCTTCAGCAATATTCCTGTCCCTGCTTGTCTGGCGGCCACCTTCGATAGAAGAGCGTGTTGAGGCCATGACCTTTGATTACAGGTTTCATATAAGAAATCTTATCTCGGAGCCGACAAAGTCAGGCGAGGTAGTTGTTGTTGCAATTGATGAGGGGAGTCTTAAGGAATTTGGGCGCTGGCCGTGGAGCAGGACCTTGATGGCTGAGCTGGTAAAGGAAATACTAAATTCAGATCCTGATGTTCTTGCCGTGGATCTCTTTTTTTCGGAGCCAGAAAGCAAGAAAGCTGATAATGCCCTTGGTGATGCATTAAAAAAAGCTAAAGAGAGGATTGTTCTCGCAACAACCTTTGACTCATTAGTTGATAAGAGTTACAAAGATATTAAGGATATTCCGGAACAAATTATAAATTCTGCATTTCTCAGAGTTCAGGACACAAAAAAGCTCTATCCTGTTATAGCTGAAAGGGTTCTTCCAACAGTGTCAGAGATTTCAAAGGATACTATTGTAGGTCATGTGAATAGCCATCCAGACCATGATGGGAAACTGCGATGGGAATTCCTGTATCTTAAATATGGTGATGAATTCTTTCCATCTCTTGCCCTCCAGGCAGCACGCCTATCGCTTGGATTAAAACTGGATGAAATGGTTATAGTTGGAAACAAAGGAGTGAAACTTGCTGAAGGAGTTTTTATTCCATCTGACGAGAGAGGGAGGATGCTCATAAATTATCTCGGTAAAGAGGAGACATTTAAACATATTTCAGCCTCGGATATATTGAATAGAAGGGTAAATAAAGAAAGGCTCAGAAACCGGATTGTTCTTCTCGGTACATCAGCTATCGCAACGTATGACCTGAAGAATACTCCATTCTCAGCGAATATGTCCGGTGTAGAGAAAAATGCAACAGTTATTCAGAATATATTAGATGGTGAATTTCTTAAAAAGAGTAAAGGCTATGTCGAGATCTTGGTTCTTATACTGACAGGGCTCATAATGGGATTTGTCCTTCCAAAGCTCAGTGCTATAAAGACAGCAGTGTTTTCTTCTGTCTTCCTGTTGGGCTATATCATCACTGTTCAGTTATTTTTCTCATTTATGGGCCTCTGGGTTAACTTTATATACCCTGCAGCAAATATAATGACAATATCATTAGTTGTTACTGTTGCAAAATATTTTTTTGAAGAGAAAAAGTCAAGGGAAATCAGGTCTATTTTTTCGAGTTATGTGTCACCCAAGATCGTGGAAGAACTTATCAATAACCCAGAAAAAACAAAACTCGGCGGTGAGCGAAAGATGGTAACAATTCTCTTCTCTGATATTATGGGTTTCACAACACTCTCTGAAAAGAAAGCACCCGAGGAAGTTGTAGACATGCTGAATGAGTATTTCAAGGAAATGACAGACATTATTTTTAGATGGGATGGTACACTGGATAAGTTTGTTGGGGATGAAATCATGGCCTTCTGGGGCGCACCAAGTGATCAGCCTAACCACGCAGAGCTTGCTGTAAGATGTGCTTTGAATATGGCTTATGCTCTTTCAAAGATGCAGGAGAAATGGAGGAAAGAAGGGAAAGAGGTATTTAACTGTGGTATTGGTATTAATACAGGGGAGGTTATTATTGGAAACATAGGTGCTACAGGCAAGAAGATGGATTATACGGTTATAGGTGACCATGTGAACCTTGCAGCAAGAGTCGAGAAACTCACGAGAGATTACAATGCAAAGATTATTTTGACAGAATTTACTATAAGTCATCTTGACACATTGATAGAGAAAGGATTGATCGGGCACTACCAATTGGGGGAGTTGGGAACTGTTAAAGTAAAAGGAAAAGAAAAAGAGGTAAAGATTTTTGAACTGAAAGGTATGAGGCATGGAGAGGTTTAGCCCCAACATTATACAGGCATATGTGCATAAAAAAACCTTTCCAATGACGCCTTTAATAAAAAAGAATCAGGTTTAAAATTAGCTTCAGAAATGCACAAAGTGGATGTGAGACTGACAAAGAAGATAGTGATTAGAATTATAAAAAAATATTTAACTTAAATTATGGTATAATTTAAGTTAAATATTATGATAATTATTAAGGAGTAATTTATGCAAACAATACAACATTATGAAAGGGTAACCATCTCCTTGCCTTCGGAGATCTCCAAAGAGATTGAAGAACTAAAGAAAGAACTCCGCATGTCAAAATCAGAAATCTTTAAAAAGGCCTTTGAGAAATTCCTGCGGGAATACAGAAGGCAGAAAATTCAGAGAGTGGCAGAGATGATGGCCTCGGAGTATAGAAAAGATGAAGAACTTACTGTATTCACTGACCTCGACAGCGAGGAGTTTAGATGAATCAGAAAGAGATCTGGCTGATAAATCTGGGTCCGACTATCGGAGCTGAGATCAAAAAAACAAGACCCTGTGTGATTCTCAATGATGACAGTATTGGTGTTCTTCCTCTCAAAATCATTGCTCCAATTACTGATTTCAAAGAAAAGTTTAAAGCTGTCCCCTGGATGATCAGGCTCATTCCTGATAAATCTAATAATATCGGAAAAGTTTCTGTTATAGATGTATTTCAGGTCAGGTCTGTTTCTGAAAAGAGGTTGATAAAACGAATCGGTACCATTAGCAACGATGACCTTTTGAAGGTACAAGAGGGTTTAAAAATAGTTTTCGGTATTGGAATCGCCTGAAATAGGTTTCTTCAGAGGATTTGAAGAAACAACTAATATCGGGGCTTGGGCGAGGCTTGCGAAAAGTTAGCTAAGGTTGAGAGAAGGTTACCCAGCATAACCGACAATAGAAATGCCTGCCTTTTTTGACTCTTTAATCATCTCGTCCCTGTTGAGTATGAGGCTGGTTTTTGGTTCAACGGCAAGAACTCTCGCACCGACTTCTGCCATTATACGTATGGTATCCAATCCAACAGTAGGCACATCGAATCTCATGTCCTGGTTGGGTTTACTGACCTTTACGACCACAGCGCCTTTGCCTGCAAGAATCCCCCCCCTTTTTATCGCCTCGTCAGTCCCCTCAATAGCTTCTACTGCCATAACAGCCTGATTTTTGACCACAACAGTCTGCCCTATGTCCAGCCTGCCAATCTCTTTGGCAATCTTCCAGCCAAAGGCGATATCTTTCCGTTCGTCCTCGGTAGGCCCGTTTTCTGTAAGTACTCCCTCTGTTGCGAGGAGACGCGAACTGAAGGGGATTATATCGAGAAGGTTAATCCCTTCTTTTTCGAGTTCTTTTGCAATAGCTATCAGGATTGAATCGTCGCTTCTGTCCTTTAAAGAAAATAGGAGCTTTACAGCCCTCAGATCAGGCATGATCTTGCTTTTGTAGAGCAATGACTTTGGAACTTTCCCAACCATTACCGCCTTTTTTATGCCATATTTTTTTAGAGAATCAATGATTTTTCCGAATTTGCCGACATTTACCCATTTTATCTCATCAACATAAGAAGATAGTGACCTGTCAGCGAGAGGTTCGAGTGCTATAGCTATAACCTCATATCCCTGTGAATGTGCCTCAGTGGCAATAGCCATTGGAAGTTCTCCCGTAGCTGCGATTAAACCAAGTTTTTTCATTAATAAAATTTTTGGTTCATTCATAAAAAAGTTGAAAATAATAAGTGACTGGATTCCCGCCTGCGCGGGAATGACAAAACTGCTTATAAAATAGTGTCATTCCCCGACTTGATCCCCCGATCAAGTCGGAGGACGAAATCCAGAAGCCTTTTCAACTAAAATACGAAAGATACAAATTTTTTAAGTAATCTCCCCTACCCCCTCTTTAAAAAAGAGGGGTATATTTAATTTTACTTTTTGATTGATAAAAGTAAATCCCCCTTTTTTAAAGGGGGAAAGAGGGGGATTACTTATTTTCATTATCTGCAGATTCCTCTTTTATTTTTCTGTATGAATTCTATGAGATGCTTTATTTCATCTGTGTACGGAAGGTCTTCCTGGATCTTTTTTATCGCATCTTTTAATGTCCGCTTTTCTCTGAAAAGTATCTTGTATGCCTTTTTAAGTTCGTTTATTGTTGATTCGGAAAAACCATGCCGCTTGAGACCAATGGTATTAAGGCCGAAGAGTTTTGCCCGTGCTCCTGAGGCGGTCATATATGGTGGTATATCCTGTCCTACACCACTAAACCCGCCGACCATTGTATAAGCTCCGATCCGTGTAAACTGGTGTATTGCTACAAGCCCGCCGATATAAGCATGATCTTCAACAACTACATGGCCCGCAAGGGTTGCAACATTTGCCATTATTACGTGACTGCCTATTTTGCAATCATGAGCTATATGAACATAAGCCATAAGAAAATTGTTATCTCCTATTACTGTTACACCATCTCCACCTACAGATGCTCTATGGACTGTTATGTATTCTCGGATAATATTATTGTTCCCTATCTTTACACCTGTCTTTTCCCCTTGGTATTTCAAATCCTGTGGTGGAAGACCAATACTTGTGAATGGATATACTGTGCAGTTTTCACCTATTTCGGTTTTACCTTCTATGATTACATTCGAAACAAGCCGCGCCCCTTTCTTTATATGAACCCCTTCTCTAAGAATACAGAAGGGGCCAATAGAGACCTCTTCTTCTATTTCTACTCCGGGTTCGATGATTGCTGTAGGATGAATTTCTTTATTCATTGGATTAAATCTCTTTATCTGTGACCATAGCAGTAAATTCAGCTTCAGCGGCAACCTTTTCCTCAACAACTGCGTTGCCAGAGAACTTCCAAACATTCCCTCTGTGTTGCAATACGTTGACCTCTAATCTGAGCTGGTCTCCAGGGACGACCGGTTTTCTGAATTTTGCCTTCTCTATGCTCATGAAATAAACGGATTTGCCTACATTAGCACCTGAACGAAAAGCCAGTATACCTGCTACCTGTGCCATTGCCTCTATTATCAGAACACCAGGCATTATAGGATGCCCTGGAAAATGTCCCTGAAAAAACTCTTCATTAATCGTTACATTTTTTATGCCAACAACTTTTACCCCTAGTTCTATCTCGATAATCCTGTCTACTAAAAGAAATGGATATCTATGTGGTAAGAGTTCCTGTATCTCCTTTATATTCATCATTCGGGTTTCCTCCTTTCAAGCACATTTATCTTTTCTTCGAGTTCCTTAATCTTTTTATAAAGTTCTGGCAGTTTTGCAAATATAACCTGAGCCTTTAGCCATTCTCTGTGGGGTAAAATAAAAGTTCCAGAATACACCCCTTTAGTTATATGCCCCATAACACCTGATTGTGCGCCTATAATAGTTTCCGAGTCTATTCTTGCATGGTCAGAAACCCCAACCTGACCAGCTAAAGTAACATAATCGCCAATCTCAGTACTACCACCAATTCCTACCTGTGAAATGATGATAGAGTTGTTACCGATTTTTACATTATGAGCTATCTGAACAAGGTTGTCTATTTTTGTACCGCTACATATTATTGTGTTCCCAGTTGTTGCCCTGTCAATAGAGACGTTAGAACCTATCTCAACGTCGTCTTCAATTATAACACCTCCTACCTGAGGAATCTTATGATGTCTGCCTTTCTCTAAAACATATCCAAAACCGTCAGAACCTATTACTGAACCTGAGTGTATTATTACCCTATTGCCGATCTTCACATTCTCTCTTAAGGTCACATTTGGATAGATAATGCATTTTTCTCCAATACTACTATTTTCCCCTACGAAGACAAGTGGGTAAATAGTAGTTCCTTCGCCGATTGAAACACCGTCTGATATATAAGAGAAGGGGAAGATCGAGACATCCTTTGCTATTTTTGCCTTATTAGACACAATTGAATCCTTGCTAATACCGGTAGATTTTTTTTGTTTTATATAGAAATGTTCCAGCAATTTTGCAAAGGCAAAAAGAGGGTTTGACACTTTTAGTTGTGCTATCGCCAAATCAGCTATTGGTTCTTTGACAATCACACATGACGCCTTGCACCCTGAAAGGTCTTTCATATATTTCTGTGCCGAGATAAATGTGATATCTCCTTTGTGAGCCTCCTTTATACCTGAGACACCTGTGATTTCGATGTGATCCCCTTGGGGCGGACCAATTATCTCGCCGTTAAGAAGCGATGCAATTTTTTTAAGCTTCACTACTTCTTAGATTTGGCCTTTGACTCGTTATATTTTTTTATGACAGTGTCCGTTAGGTCTATGCCTTTATTTGAATAAAGAACCAAGCCTTTCTCAACGATAAGAGTATATCCTTCTTCCTCACCGATCTTCTCTACTATTTCACGAAGTTCTTTTATTATTGTCTCTGTTAATTCTCCCTCTTTCTTCTTAATTTCAGCCTGTGAATCCTGTACAGCCCGCTGATATTCCCTGAGCAATTTTTCGAGTTCGTCCTCCTTGCTCTTCCTTGCCTCTGCGGAAAGCACAGATGACTGTTTCTCCAGCTCGCCTCTTAGCTTTTCTACGACCTTACTTTTTTCGTTTATAATGGATTCCTTTGATTTTATTAATGTCTCGAGGTCAGATTTTGCCTTCTTCCCTGCTTCAGACTCATTTAATGCCTTCTGCAGGTCCATAGAACCAAACTTTATAATATCTGCTGCGAATGAAGAAAATGGCAGGATGCAAAGAGCAAAGAGCAAAATGTTAAGAGTTAAGAGTTTTTTAAATATCGATTTTTTCATATATCCTCCTTATTTTTAAAAATTCTAAACGTTAAAAGAATGTTCCAAATGCGAACTCAACCCTGCTGGACTCCTCTCCCTGTTTTCTATCAATATTATAACCCCACTCAATCCTTATAGGTCCAATAGGCGAGATCCATCTCACACCCGCTCCAGCAGTGTACCTGAGGGTGCCAAAATTTTTGAATGATTCATAAGCGTTACCCGCATCAAAAAATATCACACCCTTTAACTTTACATCACTAACGATAGGAAAAATATATTCTGTATTGAAGATTAGTTCTTCTGTACCGCCTATTTCTTCCCCTGTCTCTTCATCCCTTGGCCCGGCTTCACCATATCCTAAACCCCTTATGGTGTATATGCCGCCCAGGTAAAATCTTTCATATAATGGCAGTTTCCTGCCAAAGATACCAGCAGCAATGCCAAACCTCCCCCTGAACATGACTGTTGTACTTCCGAATGGGAGATACCATGCAGAATCAATCTCACTTTTAACAAAGTAATTATCCCCTCCAATGCCTGCATATGTGAGATAGATGGAATTTCTTGAACCTTTTGAAGGATCAAGATAATTGTCTCTCGAGTCCCGTACCAATGACGGAGTGATACTGCTGGTAATCTTTGTGCCTTCCTGCTCTTTTATTATGCTCGAGGCGTCTTCAGATATATTGTGTATATATGCATTCTCAAAATTATACGTGATATCGCCCCACCAATATTCTGAAAGATTTTTACCAAATGAGACCCAAAATCCTGTTGCCTTTTTATCGTAGTCTATATATTCTCTCGTAATCTTATAAATACTTGTAGAGAATAAGATCGGCTTATCCATGAACCATGAGTCCCTGAAACTGATATCGTAGTACGAAGTTTTTCCACTTAGTTCCCCCCTGATTTTTATGGTCTGTCCCCTACCGAAGAGATTGCCCTGTGTTAGATCAATCATCGCAATTGCACCCTCTTCAGAACTGTAACCTCCTCCGATACTAAAAAAGCCGGTCGGTCTTTCCTTTACCTTGATGTCCATATCTACCAGTTTTTCTTCAGGCCGTGGTTTGGGGATTATCTCCACTGTTTCGAAAAAGTTGAGGTTGTTGATCCTTTCATAGCTTCTTTTTATCTTGGCGCTGTTAAAAATATCTCCCTCGTCGAACCTTACCTCTCTTCTGATAACCTTATCCCTGGTTTTAGTGTTCCCCGAAATCTCGATTCTGCCTATCTTGTATCTATCGCCTTCGTCAATCTTCAGGATTACCTTTGCAAGTTTTTTGCTTTCATCAGGTATCACATCAGGGGTGATAGTCACAAGTGCATATCCGTTTTCTGAATAAAGTTCAGATATTGAGACAATATCTTTTTTAAGATTCTCTTTGCTAAAAGGATTGTCAGGTCTCATAGTAATTCTTTTCTTTATTTCGTCGTCACCAAAGACCTTGTTACCCGAGAATTCTATAGAAGAGATTTTGAATTGGTCGCCTTCTGAAACCGGTATTGTTATAATCATTCCTTTTTTATCATCCGTGAGTTGAATCTTTGGCTCTCCCACTGCTACCTTGATAAACCCGTTATTTAAATAAAGATCCCTTATCTTTTCAATATCCGATTCCATACGCTCCTTTTTATAATAGCCGGAGGAAGTAATAAACGAGAAAAACCACCATTCTTCAGTATCCATGACCTTTTTTATCCTGCGTGTAGAGATAGCCTTATTCCCCTCCACATTTATTCTTTTTATCTTTACCTTTGGGCCTTCCTCTACCTGATAGGTCAGACTAACCTCGTCAGTGCTTATCTTTTTAATAACGGGGACAATGCTTGACAGCCAGTATCCCTCTTCCTCATAAAATGCCCTGAGCTTGTTTGCATTGTCCTGTATCAGGACGGTATCAGCGATAGAGCCAATTGTTATTGTAATCTTTTCCTTTAACTTGGAATCGTCAAACTCCTTATTGCCCTGGAATTCGATTTTCACAATGGTAGGTTTTTCCTTCACAATGTATATCAGCCTTATACCACCTTCGAGTGGCTCAATCTCTGCCCTGACATCGTCAAAATACCCCATCTTGAAGATATTTTTGATGTCCTCTCTTGTTTTGTCCGTTGAAATCGGTTCCCCTACCTTTTGAGTAACTTTAGACTTTACTGCACTCTCTTCAATCCTTTTCAGGCCTCTAATCTCTATTGAGTTGACAATTGGAAGCTCCTGGGCATAAACATAAACAGACCAGGAGAACAGAATAAAAAGAAAAGGCAATAATCCTTTCTTATTCATTTTCTACCTCCCATGACATAGCATGAAAGTATAGCACTTATGCAAAGATGAATGTAACCCCCGTTAGAAAAAATATTTCTAAGGGGGTTATTTTTTACCCTACCCTTACAATTAGTTATTCCGACTTGAGAGGGGATTTCAGTCTTTTCAATAGGTTCTGGATTGTCCGGTCAAGCGTTCGACTGAGCTCACGCCGAAGGCCGGACAATGACAAAATACGAGTTTATGGACAGACTCTATCTAAATATTGAGTTATCTCACGGGGCCTGCCAAAGGGGCTGGGCTCTAACGGGGTAAACAGAAATTTTTAGATGAGGGCATCCAAATTTTTGGTCTAAAGTGGAGGGAAAAAAAATTAGAAAAAAACTAAATTTATAATTATCAATTTTTCTAAAGTAAACTAATAAATAAATTATTATGATTAATTGATTAATTTTTTTTATTTGACCATTAGATATATATTGTAGTAACGTGTATTGCTTACTTTTTGTCAATAACAAGGGCTTCACTAAAAATCAAAATGGAGGACGTATTTTCTTCTTTGATGGGAAAATATTTAGGAAGGGGGTGGAAAATTCAATTTATTGTAACAATTAAGTATTAACAAACTCAAGATTAGAGATTCAGAAAGGAGGTATTATAATGGGAGCTGAAGGACAAGAGCACTTATGGGATAAGGAAGTTAAAGGCCACAGGACTTACAATGACATAAGAATCTATAGCGAAGAGGATTTAAAAAAGGCTTCATATACAGATGAAGAACTGAAGGCGTTTAAGCCTAAACATGCTACCCCGCTCCTGGATCAACTGGAAACAGGTCCCTGGCCCAGTTTTGTGAGTGACTTTAAGAGAGAGGCGCTTCATAGAAAGAAACTCGGTCAGGATAATTTAACGATTCCGGCGGGTTTAGTAGATGACCTTTTAGGAATAGTTGAACTTTCTTATGTAGATAAGGAAACTCACTGGAAACACGGCGGCATTGTTGGCGTATTAGGGTATGGCGGCGGAGTAGTCGGCCGTTATTCAGACCAGCAACAGAGATTTCCGGATGTTGCTCATTTTCATACTTACAGAATAAATCAACCCGGCGGCAAATTTTATACAACTGACTGGATTAGAGGCTTCTGTGATTTAGCAGAATACCGCGGAAGCGGGATAACCAATATGCATGGTTCTACAGGCGACCTCGTCATTATGGGTACATTCACAGAACAGTTAGAGCCTATATTCTTCGATCTCACCCACGACCTTGGCGTTGACATCGGCGGTTCGGGTGGAAACCTCCGTACCCCATCGGACTGTCTTGGCAAGGCGCGTTGTGAGTTTGCCTGTTACGATACCATGGACATGTGTTATGACTTTACTATGACTTTACAGGACGAGTTACACAGACCAGCCTTCCCATATAAATTCAAGTTAAAATATTCCGGATGCCCCAATGACTGTGTTGCCGCTATTGCGCGTTCTGATTGCGCTACTATTGGCACATGGAAAGATGACATCAGGATAAACCAGGAGGCTGTAAATGAGTATGTGGCTGGCAAGATTCCACGGAATGGCGGTGGAGCAACCGCAAATTGGGGACCATTTAATATCCAGGAGGAGGTAATTGGACGCTGTCCTACTCAGTGCATGAGCTGGGATGGAAAGAAAATAACAATTAACAATGCTGAATGCAGCCGCTGCATGCACTGCATTGATGTCATGCCCGAGGCGCTGAGGGTGGGCGTTGATCAGGGTGTTTCTATACTATTTGGGGCGAAGGCGCCTATATTAGAAGGCGCACAAATGGCTGTAATGACGATCCCCTTCATGTATGCAAAAAAGCCTTATGACAGCATAAAACAGGTCTTAAGGAATGCCCTTGACTGGTGGATGGAAGAAGGCAAGAACCGTGAACGTATTGGTGAGTGCATTCAGAGATTTGGTCTGAGACATTTCTTAGATGTGCTCGGCATCCCTGCTATGCCTCAGATGGTAAAAGAGCCCCGTTCAAATCCATATATGTTCTTCAAAGAGGCTGAGGTTCCTGGAGGATGGAAGAGGGATATTAAAGAGTACAGAAAGAGACATCCACTATAAAAGAATAAATATAAAGGAGGTGTTTTATGTCGAAAGGTAAACTTGGCGCTTACTATGATCCAAAAAAACCAATGGAAAATAGGATTACCGATATCGGTCCTAATCGTTTTGAGCAATTTCTGCCGCCCCTTATAAGGAAAAATTACGGCAAGTGGGTCTCTCACAGGATATTAGAGCCTGGGTTATTGATGCACGTCTCCGAGACAGGCGATAAGGTTTATACAGTGAGAGTCGGCGGTCATAGGTCAATGTCTGTTGAACATGTTCGTGAGTTATGCGACATTGCTGATAAGTACTGCGATGGTTACATAAGATGGACAACAAGAAATAACATCGAGTTTATAACAGACAGTGAAGAAAAGGCAAAGGCCCTGAAGAAGGATGCAGACGGGAGAAAATTTCCTGCAGGTTCCTATAAATTCCCTGTGGGCGGAACAGGATTTGGCGTTACGAGCATCGTACATACCCAGGGATGGGTTCACTGCCACACCCCTGCCATTGATGCATCCGGAGTGGTGAAGTCAACAGCAGATGTCCTGTTTAATTACTTTCAGGAAATGACCCTGCCTGCAAAGCTCAGGGTAGCACTGGCCTGTTGCCTTAATATGTGCGGAGCTGTTCACTGCTCTGACATCGCCATTCTTGGCTACCACCGTAAACCGCCTGTTATTGATGATGATATGGTAGGGAAGATCTGCGAAATTCCCCTTGTCATTGCTGCATGTCCGTTATATGCAATCAAGCCTGTTACTTTACCTGATGGAAGGAAGAGCGTGTCGGTGAATTATGATAAGTGTATGTTCTGCGGGAACTGTTATACGATGTGCGCTGCCCTGCCATTAACAGATAGTGAGGGAGATTGTATAAATATCCTTGTTGGCGGAAAGATATCCAATCGCTTAACAAGACCAAAGTTCTCAAAGATAGTTGCCACCGCCATACCCAGCAATCCTCCCCGCTGGCCGGAGGTTACTGATACAATCAAAAAGATTGTAGATGTTTATGCAAAGGATGCGAATAAGTATGAAAGGCTTGGTGACTGGGCAGAGAGGATTGGTTGGGAGAAATTCTTCGAGAAGACAGGATTGCCTTTTACATGGCATTTGCTTGATGATTATCGCCTGGCTTATGATACATGGAGGACTTCAACTCAATTTAAGTTTACGGAACAGGCATGGGCAGTATCTAAGACAGTAGGAGGCATATAAAAATCACTCGTCCCATCAGGTCTAAAAGACCTGATGGGACGTTGATTGGATTCACTTATATATTTGATAATTCTTCAAAAGGAGATTTTCCGCTACGCTCAGAATGACAAATCTCCAGCCTGTTATGCTGAATCCCGATATGCTTCGGGATGAAGCATCTCTTTTTTAGGTACCGTTGACAATTATTTTATGCTGTGTTATAAAATACATATCGTAAATTACGAAGGGGGTGAGAATCTATGGGAAAAGAAGAGATTAAAAATGCCATCGTTGAATACCTCTCAAAGGGCGCAAAGACCAAGGTTTATTTTCAGGATATGCTGTCCGGTGTGAAAAAGATTGTTCCGGATGCTAAGGCATCGGAGGTGAAAAATGTTGCCTCTGAGATGGTCCGGGATGGTATTGTAGAGTACCTCTCGACTGGCAGCACAACAATGTACGGGCTGAAAGGAAGAGGTATATCAGCAGAAGAAGCAGGCGGTAAGACTGAGTGACTGATTACTATAATTTTGGTGACCGGTAAAAACCGGCCACCAAAATTTTATTATTGGCAGAACATCTATATAACTTTTTACACTCCCTCCTTGATGCGTTATTTAAATTATGTGTTAAAAAAGATGGGAAGGTATGTCTGTGAAAAAGCCGAAGGATATTGACAAATTCATCCTTGAACAGAAGCGAATGCTTGCAAAAAATCCAGAGTGTGCCACTGCTAAATATAATTTAGGTGTAGTCTTAATGAACCAGGGCAGACTCGATGATGCAATAGATGCCTTTGAAGAGGCAATTGAGGATAGCGACCGGATGTTCGAGGCATTTGTCAATCTTGGATACATATATTTCAAGAAGGGGGATTTAGAGAAGGTAATTAAGGCAAATCTAAGGGCTATAGAGATTGAACCCCGGTATGCAAGGGGATATGCAAATCTGGGTTTTGCCTACCTCCAGACGGGAAATACAGATGAAGCTATAGAAGCATTGGAAAAGGCGCTGGAATTTAATCCGGAGATTGTTCAGGCTATGTGCAATCTTGCAAATGCTTATCTCCAAAAAGGGGATATAGAAAAGAGCATCGAGATGAATAAGAAGATGCTAAAATTAGCCCCGCATTTCTCGTTAGGCTACAATAACTTAGCAAATGCGCACTATTTAAAGGGTGAGTTTGACGAGGCTATTAAATATTGTGATAAGGCATTAGAACTGGGGTTTGAAATACATCCTGAGTTTTTAAAATTATTGGAACCTCATCGTCAGAAAGACAAATTGGATGATAAATGATCTTTTTTCGAGATATGAGAATATAGCCCAAAAAGCTGATCTTCTTTTCAAGACAATTCAAGAAAAATACCCTCTTAGCATTAAATGTCATATCCGTTGTTGTGATTGTTGTTACGCTGTTTTTGGCGTATTTCCAGTAGAGGCAGCATATATTAATTACCATTTCAACCGTCTGGGAAGAAAGATACGCCGGGATATCCTCAGGAGGGCCGAAAAGGCGGATGAAGGGATCTTGAGAGCAAAGGATATGCTGCAGCAGGTTTTCGATGATGAACCCAAGATGCAGACATATGGTTTAGGCAAACAGAAGGTAAGATGTCCTTTTTTAACAGATAAAGATGAATGCATATTTTACGAAAAACGTCCGATTATCTGCCGGATATATGGAGTGCCTTACAGCCTTACAAAGGATAACAAAGAGCATTCATATGCCTGCGGCATATCCGGTTTTCAGGAAAAAGTAACCTATCCAACAGTGAAACTTGACAAGTTGTATAATGAGCTCGTACAGATTTCCAGAGAGCTTTTGTCCGAGGGCGGCACACCCATAGCAAAATTAAATAAAGCTAATTTCATGTTGCCTCTTTCAAGGGTTCTAAGAATGCCGCTTGAAGAAATTATAAAGGGAGAATTTGGAGAATAGCATATAGTTTCCTTACATGTTCGTCTAAATTCTCTATTAATACCGGAAGGTCTTCCTCTCCGGTATATAAGTCAATTATAGAGTTAAAGGTAATTTTAAGCTCTTCCTCTCCAAAGGACTTTAGCAATCCCAAAAACTCTTCTACCGAACCAATATAATCTTTTAATTCTTCCTTCAGTTTCAGCGCTTCGAGGAATCCTGCTACGGCGGCCTCAAGGCACGTATCGTCTGCCCATACCACCTCACCCAGTCCATCCAGTTTGTCCAGGCGCATTCTCGTAGTAATATTTAAAAAGAAATAGAATAATCCCAGAAAAGGATTAACAGGGTCTTTATCTTTTAAGACAATCAGCGGTTCGTATCGCCTTACAGTTGTGAGACGGACATCTAATCCCCCCTCACCCCCCTTTGGAAAAGGGGGGTGAGGGGGGATTTTCACCACAAAATCCCCTGCTGCATGATGCCATGGATATATCTGGCTGAAGTCTATAAAATCATAGTAAAGGGTTAAAATCTTTGAAGCCTGTTTATATAGTTCGAAACCCTGCCCTGACGAGAGGTATTTATACCCGCTGTCAAAATCCCAGAGTTTCAATCTCTGTTTGCCTTCCTCATCTTTACAGATATGGAATTCATGATACCCCTCAAACCAATCCTCAAGAAGGAAGGACATCGCATTAAGTTCGCCCAAAAAATAGGGCTCTGGTAAGTATGGCAGGTTGAATTTTTTATTTAACCGCTTGAGGATAGAAAATTCTTCTCTTAAACAATCCTTGCCAACCCCTGATATGGCCACATTTAAACCGAATTTTACCCTCTTAGAAAGCCCTGCCTCTCCCCCCTCCTTTCTAACAGGGTTGAGAATTACTTCAATACTGGCCGGGTGATATAAAAATCCATGTTTTTCAGAACGAACGATAATTTTATTGACTTCCTTTAAATGTATTTTCCGCCCAAGTTTTCTGCTAATTGCTTCAAGGAGGAGTTTTAAGTCATCTCTGACGAGGAATTCTCTTATAGAATTGAAATATATTTTGTAAGGAGTCTTTAAGGTATCGCATTCTAATGGCAAATGCCACTTATTTTTATCTGCAGAGATATCACCATCGGGGGAAGATACGAGATATTCTATGGATGGTCCCATACCTTTGAGATCCTTCGGGCATTTGCCTCAGGATGACTGCTTTGCAGTCAATTTTTCAATTGCCTCTTTTGCTAATTGTGCAACGGTTTTTTCTTTTAGCTCCCCTTCTTCGTACAGGGAAAGCCGCTGGTTATCTGCTTCGAGCTTTTTCAATTCTTCTTTTACATCCGGGATTCCTAACATACCCAACGCCCATGCAGCGTAGCCACGTAAAGTAGGGTCAGGATTTTTCAAGAAAGAGCACAGGACGGGATAGGCTTTCTTAACCAGGTCTGGTTTCGTCGTTGCAATCTTTCCGATGGCCCATGTGACTTCATTCCAAATATCCTTATTTAATAAAAAGGAGAGTAAAGGCTGGCTAAACTCGCCGAATAAATCCGGATTAGCGCTTATAATTGCTCCAACGGATTCCATGGCGCCCCAGGCTGATGAGGCAGAATCTGCTGCACTGTTCAATAACCGATTCAAGAATTTGCTTATTTCATCCGGTCTTTTTTCTCCTATTTTTTTGCTTGCCTCACTCAATATTTCTATTATCCGCCAGCGTAACTTTATATCGGGGGTATAAAGCATGCGATGAATCTCAGAAATTACCCGGGAATCTTCTTCTGCCAGGGCAATAATCTCTTCAAACTTATTTTCTGATAAATATTTACGCACTTTTTCTCTGGAGAACTTTTCCGAGCGTAATTTTGGTGAAGAAGATGGAAGTGCGACTTTTATTTTTTCTTTAACCTTTTCCTCTGTAACTTCCTGGAATTCTCTGTTAAGCTTAACAAAGATTAACACCCCTCTGACAGTTCTATCATCAAGACCTTCTCCAAGTATTACACTATGAGTTATAGCATCATAATGTTCTACAATTGCGTCGGAATAGTCTTCTCCTGCTGAAAGTGAAAAGGCAAGATAATCATCATAATTACAGGCAAACAGTAATGCCTCAACAAAGGCAGCCCCTCTGTTGTGACCTGTAACATCATAGGCATAGACAGCTCCGCAATGATCACAAACACCAAGGGGGAACTCACGGAGCTTTCTTTCCTTCAGTTCCTTACTCTGCTCAATAGCATATCCGCAGAAGGGACAACGGAGCTCCATAAATACCGTCTTCATCACTTCCTCCTTCATTATATATGACGCAGTAATTAGGGTCTGTGTATAACCGATATAACGCCTGTATGTCATGGTGAGCGTTCGACTGAGCTCACGCCGAAGGCCTGTCGAACCATGATATAAAATCAAGCGGTTAGCCACCCTTCGACAAGCTCAGGGTGACACAAGTATTAGTTTATAACAGACAATAATTAGTGTATTTATTAATTCTGTATTAAAAACAAAAAATTGTCAAAGAGGAATTCATAATTATGATATAATAGCAACAAACACACTATGAAATTGACCCAGCAATTTAATGATCCCCCGGAAATCATGTTTTCAGAAAAACAGATTACTATTATTGCGCAATCCCTTCTTAAACTTGCATCAAATAGTGCTGTTCAAACAGAACTGCCGGATATTGATCAATATGTAAAAAACTTCATAACAGAAAGAGAAAAGGGAGATTCAACCTCACAAGAATACGCACTGCTATATCTTTACGCCCAGTTGCACAGCGCAGGCAACATATATTCTTCATCTGAAAAGGATCTGTTCAAAAAGAGAAATGCTTATTCTTGCCACCCGGGTGGTCTTTCGCCTCTCATCATGGCAGAACAGTTTATCAAGCCCGAGTCAGTTATCGCTGACCTCGGCGCGGGCAATGGACTACAGGGACTGTTGCTTCAGTGCCTGTACCCACACCGTAAAACACTCCAGATAGAGCTTTCCTCGGAATTGATTCGTATCGGCAGAATTTTTCAAAAGATACTCGGCATCAGTGATGATCGCATAGAATGGGTTCACGATGACATCGTTAATGTATCTCTTGCATCTGTTGATTTCATTTATCTCTATCGGCCGGTAAGACCCCTTGAGGGAGGGGAAAAGGTTTATCATGCTATTGCCAACAAGCTCGCTGTGATAAACAAACCACTTGTTATCTTCAGTGTAGCCGACTGTCTTGCAGAATTTCTGGACGAACGATTTTCTATTTTCTATTCAGACGGTCAGTTGACCTGCTTTGTCAAAGGGAAGAAGATAAATTCAGTCATTGACTTTTATGAGTAAAGTAAATTATATACTAAGGAGTTCATATTGTTACCCTGAACTCGTTTCAATGTCTAATTTTTAGATTCTGAAAGAAAGGTAAGGTTCTATGCCTATTTATGAATTTCGTTGTCTCCGCTGCGGGCATATCTTCGAGCTTCTAAAACTTAAGAAAGGCGACGAAGAAGTAGAGATGAAATGTCCGGAATGTGGATATAAGAAAGTAGAGCGAGCTTTAAGCAGGATAGGGGTTATTAAGTCTCGCAGTGGTGGGGTCACCCGCACTATGAAGGAGTGTAGTGGCAGTACCTGCGCTACTATAGAGGTGCCCGGTCCTAAAAAATGATAAGCTGTCCGAGGCTCACCATTGCAGGCCTTGGCGGAGATACAGGTAAAACCGTTATCAGTGTGGGTTTATGCAGGACCTGGCAGAAAAAGGGATTAAAAGTCATACCTTTCAAAAAAGGCCCTGATTACATTGATATGGGATGGTTGAGTCTGGGAGCGAGCCATCCGTGTTATAACCTTGACCTTTTTCTGATGAACAAGGATCAGGCACTTTTTTCATTTGGGATGCATACTCAAAACGCAGATATAGCTCTTATTGAAGGAAATCGGGGACTTTATGATGGTCTGGATGTTGAGGGTAGCGTAAGCACTGCAGAGCTGGCAAAACTCCTTAAATCTCCAGTTGTCCTCATTGTAGACTGCACAAAGGTCACACGCACCATTGCTGCATTGGTGCTCGGTTGTCAGAATCTGGACACGGATGTGCAAATTAGAGGAGTAATCCTAAATAGATTAGCAAATGCCCGTCAGGAGACTGTAATTCGTAAAAGTATAGAACATTATTGCCGTTTGCCTGTTGTTGGAGCTATTCCCAGACTAACAAATATTACCTTTCCAGGAAGACATCTTGGTTTAGTGCCTCCCCAGGAACATCCCATGGCTGAGGAGGCTACAGATGCTGCTGCTGAAACAGTGGTAAAGTTTTTGGACATGGAGCAATTATGGCAAATTGCCCATGAAGCCCTACCCCTAAAAATTAGTTCAAAGGTCAAAGGTCAACATTCGAAGTTACAAATCCCCCCATCCCCCCCTTTACTAAAGGGGGGCGAGGGGGGATTAAGGATAGGGATGATAAGAGATTCGGCTTTTCAATTTTACTACCCTGAGAATATAGAGGCGATGAAAAAGAAAGGAGCAAGGCTGATTGAATTCAGCGCCTTAACAGATGATTTGCCATCTGATCTTGATGCCCTTTACATCGGAGGAGGATTCCCGGAAACCCATGCAGCAGCTTTAGCTGCCAATGAAAAACTAAGGCAGGATATTAAAAAAGCCGCTGAAGAAGGTTTGCCCATCTATGCCGAGTGCGGTGGTTTAATGTACCTCGGTGAGAAACTGATCTGGGAAGGAAAGACCTACTCAATGGCAGGCGTTTTACCCATCACAGTTGGAGTGAGCAAGAAGCCAGAAGGCCATGGCTACAGTATCGTGGAAGTCAGGGCTTCAAATCCTTTCTTTAATCCCGGACAGATTTTACGCGGGCACGAATTTCATTATTCACGTGTCCTCGATATTACTAAAAAGGATGGTGTTTATCTTGCCTTTGGAGTGAAAAAGGGGCATGGAATAGTCGATAAAAAGGACGGCCTATGTTATAAAAATGTCCTTGCAACTTATACACACCTGCATGCATTGGGCGCAAAAGAATGGGTAGATGGGATTATCAATATGGCGATAGCCTACAAGAGGCAATCAGAAGGATGAGTGTCAGAGTAATGGACCCACTTGGCAAAAAAGAACTTTTATATTTCTATAACAGGCATCTAAAAGACTTTGGTGATGCGCCACAGACAGTCAGATGGACGCATGAAGGCCAACTCCGCAGGTATGAGACCCTTCTTGAGATAGCAGGAAATCTCTCAGGGAAAAGAATTCTTGATTTTGGGTGCGGGAAGGGAGATCTTTATGGTTTTCTCAAAGAGAAGGATATTACTATAAATTATTGTGGTATTGATATAAATGAAAATCTTATTGAACTGGCAAAAAGTAAGTATCCTGAAGCGGAGTTTATTGCCATGGATATAGAAGAGGCAGAGATTGAGAGGGAGTTTGATATAATTTTTGTTTGTGGTGCATTCAACCTGAGGGTAGCAGGGGTTGATGTGTCTATGAAGAATGTGCTGAAAAAACTTTTCAGACTATGCAGAGAGGCACTCCATGTAAACCTCCTCACATATTATGTTGCACAGAGGAACGTAGAACTATTTTATGTAAAGCCGGAAGTGATATTACATTTTGCTATTACCGAACTCTCACGATCTGTAACATTGATGCATGAAAAAGAAGATATTTTTCTGTCGGTTTATAGAACTCGGTCTCTTCCGGTCTATGCCGTCGGCCCGCAAGGGCAATAGCTACCACGCTGAACGCTACTACTTCTTTATAATTCAACCGATAGGAGATAGTGGAAGTTTCCATCTCCAACATTCTTACTCAGTTGCTTTATAACATAATCGACGTTATCATTCGGGCCAGCAATATATAGTGGCTTTCCATCTTTACCAAATTTTACATCATAGGAGAGATTTGCATCAGATGATTCGTCAAGAGTAAATTGTGATAATCTAAAGTCTTTCTGCGGTTCAAATCCCAATTTTCTCGCATATTCTATAGCACCATATATAATCCGATTGGCTAAGATAGCTTGAGAGTACCGTTTTTTCATTAAAAATTCAATCTATGCAGCCAGCCGTAAGTATTTAGATTTAGAGAAATCTATTCTTTCAATCAGGAATTTAGTAAAGATATAATCTTGATGTGAACCTGATAG
>JBFLZS010000004.1:0-97592 GCA_040756135.1 Nitrospirota bacterium | reverse complement strand
AGTTGCATATTGTTGTTCCCCTCTTTGGCAAAGAGGGGTTAGGGGAGATTTTTCAATGATATTATAAAATCCCCCTCATTCCCCCTTTTCCAAAGGGGGATTTGTTAACCCGTAACTGAAGGGATACGGTGAACATATCAGAAAGAGACGCCCTGACCTCGGATTACTACAATTAGAAGTGGCAAAGATGATAGACGTTACCGAGTCGAACGTTTGGAACTGGGAGCACGGGACTGAGCCTAAGTTTCAAATTGCTCAAATAGTCCTTTCTTAACCTTAGCCTTAATCTTACCCTGTTGATTTTATGTGCCCTTTGAGTGTTCAGAGTATCCGCTGGGCAAAATTGGCTTATTACAAGCGTGTTAATGGGCTTTCTTATGAAAGGCTGGGAAAGTTGATGGGCAGGGACCCTGAACAATTAACGGATTGGATAAGTGGAGGGTGAGACCTTGCAAGAGGAATATTCAAAGCATTTCAAAATTTCCAAGTTCCTGTCTTTAAATAGCTGACGTGTTTTTCTTTAAGAAACAAAATAAACACTATTTTTTTATCCTATCCACCCTGGTCTTGGAATACGTTCGTCCCACTCTGACATTTCGCGAATAGGTAGTCTTGGCGGTGTTTGATCTGGTGCATCATTTGGAAGTGTGTAGTCCCCCAAGGAAGGCAACGGTTGGCATAATCCATATGCAACAGACATTCTCTCAAAGGATGCTTTACCATCCAATGAATCATAGTCATCAGGTATAGGAAGAGGATAGACAGGATAAGGTCCCCAATCTTTCATCCATGATTTGCTAAATATGTCTTTAATAAATGGTGCCTTTGCTCCTCCACCGCAAACTAAAACGTGTACCCTATCTCCTTCCCATTCTGACTGTCTTCTTCGGTGACTATAAGCTTGCCCCCATACTGCATGAGAATCTTCCCATAGTCCTTTTAATTCTTTTCTTATTTGATTTTTAATATCATCAGGTAATTTGTTAATATTAGATGTAGCATGTGCAACGTGTAAATCTGTAATATTTTCACCTTTACTTATTTCTCCCATATATCTTGATACAATATATTCAATGCGTTGAGATCCTCTTGGTAGATTACGAGCAGCATACCAAAACTTTTGCTCATCTCTTGTTCTAATATTTTCAAGGTAAAATATTGAAAAGTCGGTTGTGCCTGCACCAAAATCGATTACCGCATGTAACCCATTTCTAACTTGTAATGAGACAAGATATAATGCTATTTCTGCAACAGCTTCAGGAACCCCAAACAATCGAGGGGCCATAGAACGGTATTCAACATTTTTATATTTTTCTCTCACAATCTCTAATAATTTGTTGCAATCATTATCTTTTTCAGCATTTTCTGCAGTTGCCAATATTTTTTGATATACATTATTTACCTCGTTATTTTGAATATGATCTATTGGGATACAGGTATTGAATGCCATATCTAATTCACATTCTGAAAATTTTCTCTGCATTTCATGTCGTGCTTGCTTCATCGCAAAAGCAAGAAATACTGCTGTTAAACATTCTGGCTCACAATCTGACTGATTTAGTGAAATTTGTGTTAGATACTTTCTGTAGAGATCTATTGATATTTGGTCATCGAATGACTTGTCATACTTTCCTGCGACGATTACTTTAAAGCGGCGAAGACCTGAATCCCACGGTTTGTCTGCTAAGAAACGTGCTGCTTCAATACCAAGAAGCAATTTCCCTGTTTCGTCAAAAGCTGCTAAAGAAGGCAAACAATATGGCGGATAATGTGGTAAATTGTGATTAAACAATATAGGATTTACTTTTCGACCCCTTCCCCCCAGTTGTGAGTATGCTATCTTTGTTGCACTTGTACCAAAATCAAGTCCCACTTGAATATAAACTTTTTCTTTTCTACGTATTATTGCTCGGGGAGTGACTTCTTTTCTAAGGGCAGGTTCTTCGATCTTAGAACGTTCTATTTTCTGATCGGATACTGCTTGGGCACTCTCCTTATCGTGAACTTTGTCCTTTTTAAACCTTCGTTTAAACCACTTCAAGAATTCCTGCAGCGATTTCATCATATGCAACCCCTACTTTTCTCTTTTGTTCTAATTCTGCCCGCCGTTCTGCAAGCTCATTTTCAAGACGATTCATTGTGCCTTTTAGCATCCTCATATAGCGTTCCTGTTTTCGCTCTTTTTGAGCTTTCTCAAGTAAATCTTTCTGCTTCTTGATATTTTTTTCATAAGAAGTATTTAAGCTTGCCAAGCGGCGATCAACAAAGCTGTCGTTTTTTCGTTCAATATCGGTCCTTAATTCCTGAATGTATCGAAGGAACGAATTCCGAGCTTTAGAACAGGCAAGACCAGCCTCATGCGAATTTACTTCGATAGGTAAACCTTGCGGCTCTTCGCCTTTTTCAATCATTTCCCCAAATATTATCTCTGCGGTTTCAAAATCGCAAGCCTCTTTATGATTTTCATTTAGAATAATACACTCAAGTGTATTTCTTGCTCTCGCAGCATTAACTCGCAGACGAAATATAAGATAATAATAATACCCTTTTGGAAGTAATTCTGTACGCAATAAAATATGCTGAGCATTTGTATGACTATCTTTACCTGACTTATATTCTTCAATTATTGCCATTACTAAGGGATGGAGAACATTGACGAACTCCACTCGTGGATTACGAAACGCAACCTGAGAATCAAAAGTAATCTCTACACCTTGATTATTAGTAGCTACGAAACGAGCAAGGTGACTGGCTTTGTAATGAGCGGTGATAAATGATTTCAATTTTTCGTCAGGATAGAGACGCCCTATTTGAGTCTCGTCATCATATACGAGCCTAGTACGAGGAGCATGGTTTTTGAAAAAATCAACAATAAAGCGTTTCAACTGTTCACCAGTAACATATCTTCTTCGATATCGTATAGACTCAACTTCATTCTCAAAATATTTATCTGTTCCGATAAACTGGGCAGCTTCTGCTTCTAACTTCTCCAAATCATGTATTTTTCTCTCTATAGCTAAAATAGCTTCTTCAGCCTTCTTGTTTTGTTCTTCGGGCGTCAATGATTTTCTAAAAATTTCCCTCTCAAGCTGTTGAACAATATCTCCGATAATCATTTCAAGAGTGCCGATCGATCTCTCAAATATGTGAATCCGTTCATACAGCCGTCTAAGAATTCTCTCTTCAATAGTGTCTTTTATCCATAGATTATATATATGGATAACTGGTGATTCTTGACCAATACGGTCAAGACGTCCTATCCTTTGCTCTACTTCCATGGGATTCCATGGTAAGTCGTAATTAAATAGCGTATTACAAAATTGAAAATCTAGCCCTTCACTCCCCACTCTTGAAGAAAGCAATACCTCCATATTCTGGTCATCTTGAAACTTTTCGATAATTTTTGGACGGTCATCCGGGTCAATATCGCCTGATATAATGAGAGCTTTAATGCCCTCCTTTTTTAAACGGTTGAATAAATATTGGAGCGTACCTTTGAAGAAAGCAAATACCATAACTTTGCACTTTTCATCCTTCCTTAGTTGATCAAGAATTCCTTTGAATTTTTCATATTTTGAGTCATAGGCCTCTGAAGGCCAACCCTTAATAATTTTTTGCAAACGCTTCCGAGCACTTTTAAGATCTAAAGCGGAAGAACCCATATCGTCGACATCAAAAGTTTCCTCTTCAAAATCATCTGGCCGATCATCAGAATCAAAGACCAAATGATTACGGTAATACTCCACCATTGCAGGTATAGACGATGCAAGCCGACGTTGGGGCATATTTAACCGCCATTGATGTATCAATGGCGTATTACCATGAGCCTCGCTTTGTGCAATAATAAATGCTGTAACTGCTTCGTAGAATTCTCTTTCGTTCGGAGTAAATTCTACTTCCAAAGCAAAAGCTCGCCTCATAGCAATACTTGCATGTACTTCACGCTTACGAGTTCTCGTAAAAATATGGCTTAATAAATTGAGTTCAGCAAGACCCCGCTGAAGTTCTATAATATGCTTCTTATGGTTTTGTGGATCAAAAGTATCTTGTGGGATTCTATCTAAATGCTCTAAGACCTCAGAATAGAGCGGATTTTTTTCTATCCATGGAGAATCGCTTGATTGAGTGAGGAAGGTTTTAGCATCAGATATTTTTGGTGGAATTTGTCCAAGACAAATTTGAGCTTTAACAATAGGTTCATTTTGTCGAAACCGCAAGTCCGATGTCACGAAATCCGGGAAATCCTCTTCATCCAATATATTTAAGAGGCTGAAAAGATTCTCATTGCCGAGATGGATAGGGGTTGCTGTCAACATGAGCATTGCATTAGCAGATTGACTTACCAAAACGCCTGCTTTACGTTGTTTACGGCCAGGATTCCTCATGTGGTGAGCTTCATCTATGATTATTAAGTCAAAACTCGGTAAGAGTGAGTCTAATTGTTCCAGAACCCTATTGGTACGAATGCTTTCTAAAGAAATTATCCCATCCAATTTTGCCCTTTCAGGTTCTTCCTCGTATTCTTTAAGATATTCGGAAAAATCACTTACTTGAAGAATTCTAAAATCTTCACCAAATCGATTTCTCAATTCTAATTTCCATTTTGGAGTTAAATTAGCTGGACATATGACAAGGACCCTGTTAACTGTTTGTCGAGCGCGAAGTTCTGTGAGGATCAAACCTGCTTCGATTGTCTTACCAAGACCGACTTCATCACAAATTAATAAACGTTGGCTCGGAGAATCTAGGAACTTAATTAGTGGCTTAAATTGGTAAGGATAGAATCGGCTGCGAGATGCGTTAAACGCATAAATGTTATTTCTTAACGGGTAATCACGAGTTAATTTTAGGTAAGTAATAAGACGTAGAAACTCTCTGTAACCAGCGAGATTTCCATTGAGAAGGTTATTAACCGGGGTTTTAGCAGAGGAGCGGACCCTATTAGATAGTAAACCCCGTAAGACCTTCGGTCTCTTACGGGGTAAAGGCATAAGCCTGCCTCTGGCATAAGCTTAAAGCTGAAGTACAGCAGAGGCTTGAAGCGTCCCCTTGCAGTGCTTAAATGTTCCACGTAACATTGAAAATGAATAGAGAAAGGTCTAATTTCATAAGCCCCTTGAAATCTCGATTTGCCGTATCCCCTCAAAGGTCAAGTAAATTCCATAGGTGTTTTGTTAACCGAACAGGCGGAGCAGGGCTATTATTTATTAGGTTGCCTGAAAAGCAAAGGAGAAGCAAAGTTCCGAAGTTTAGTATGCTTTGAGATATTGTCGAAATCATTGTCATTATGGAGAAGGGGAATGTTGTTATCAATGGCTATGGTTGCAATTAGGGCATCGACACCCGATACGGTAACACCCTTTCTTCTTAAGTTAAAACCCATATCCGCTGCATGATGCCACATCTCGTTAGTTACCATATACCAGAGAACTCCTTCAAATACTTCTTTTAGGTTCTCTTTTTCAACGTCTGTCCTGCATCCCTGAACAAGTTCTACAAGAATCGGTCCTGATATTGCAGCCCGATTTTCATCAAGAAGGTTAAAGATAGTTTCTTTTAATTTTTCAAATCCTTTTCTTGCAAAATAACAGATCCACGCGCTTGTATCAATAAGAACAGGGCATTTTAATGCCTCGGGGTGGCCGGTCATTTGAGATTCTTTCTCTGGTCAGCCTGTTTTTTCAATCGAATATTTCGTGAAGTTTTAAGATCAGTTAATGAAAGATCAAGAATATCGCTGCCGGCCATGTCCTTAAGTCTCTGACGGAGTCTCAATTTAATAAACTCCTCGAGCGCCATCTTAACTGTTTCCTTTTTTGTCTCCGAGCCGCTTATCCTTACTGCTCTGCTCAGCAGTTTCTCATCAATATCAATCAGTGTTTTCATTCTGATTCCTCCAAATCTTTATATATAAAAGAATAGCATTTTTGTATATATAGCGTAAACTGAAAAATTTATGTAACTCTCCATCCTCCTTTTTCAAAGGGGGATATTGTATTTTCATACGCTCAAAGCAAAATGTTAATCTGACGGAAAACAAGTTTGTTCTGACGTAAATCTGACGAAAAGCTCAAGAAATGTGTAAGTAGTGCCGTCCGGCAGTTTCACGGTTTGATTGCGATAGCGCAATGGACGCGAAAAAACACTGATCCCCATACGGCCCATGTGAGCGAGCTTTGCTTTCCAAAAGCTATGCCAGAAGGCATTATCACTGGCATCGGGGATGCCCGTCTAAAAATGTATACCTTTGAGATCCCACCCTTGTGGCTTACAGACAGTTTGAGCCAAGCACTGAGAATCGTAATTAGGGGTAAATATAGCCGAAGGCTTCTAAAGCAGAATTATAACAGATTTTGTTTGTTAATATTTTAGAATTTAAGACCCTATTTATTTCCCTGGGGATTGGCCGAGACTTGCTTAAGCGCAGCGAGGATCGCAAGGCGAATGACAAGCTTGGAGGAGCGAACCCTATTAGATAGTAAACCCCGTAAGACCTTCGGTCTCTTACGGGGTAAACATCTAACAGGATAAAGGCACGAGCTTACCTCTGGCATGAACTTGAAGCGTCCCCTTGCAGTGCTGGGATGAAGTAACTGCGAAAAAAAGATTTATTTATATATAGGGACAGCTACTTCTTTAGGCTTGACACCAAATTTCTTGGAGAAATTGATAATGGTCAATCCTACCAGCTCTTCAGTTTTAGGGTCATATCTCGCGAAAATACCTTCTTCTATTTCCTCTCCAACTGCTTCAGTCGGTTCCCCAAATATAAGATAAACCACATCAACATCTCGATCATAACTTATGGATATTTTCTTCTCCATATATGACCTCCTTGCCTTCTTTCTTTATTTTACTGACAAAAAAGGCAGTTATGATAAACCCATCATCGTTTAAATGTTTGGCAACCATTAGAAGATATTTTTCGGTCACCGGAGTTTCTTCAAAGCGCTTATAGTAATGAAAGTTTTCCTCTGTTGGTGAATAATAGACAAAGTCAGGATTCTCTAAAGTGGCTATCATCTTCTGAATTTGGTTCTTTAACTCCTTATGTTTTGACTCAATATGAGCCCATTGGATTTCAGTAAGTCTAATTTTCTTATTCAACTTTGAGAGTACTTCAAAGATTAACATGTTGAGCCCATTATTTCTTTACCTTTATACCCTATTATATAGTAAACCCCGTTAGAAAATGACTTTCTAACTGCCTATTCCGGTGAAGTCGTCCACCTGTTCCGCTCGATTCCGTCCAGTTAAGAACGCATAGCGAAGCTGGTATTGTTATCTTACTTTTCATGGTCGGATTGAGTCAATTTTGCTTTTGTTTTTCTCAGTGATTCTCCCTTCAAAATAATCTTGTGTGCATTATGTACGATTCTATCGAGGATAGCATCAGCAAGCGTTGGTTCTCCGATCAGCTCATGCCACTTTGCAACTGGGTACTGGCTTGTGATAAAACTGGGGAAAACTTTGGGGACGTTATATTGACAATTATAAAGTTAAATATTATAATTGTCAATATGTATGTCAGGCGATTGCTTTCAGATGTATTGAAGGATGCTGTTAAACATTTCCCGGCTGTCTTGATTACCGGTCCGAGACAGGCAGGAAAAACTACCTTTTTGCTCCACGAGATGGGGAAAATATCCGATTATGTGAGTTTTGACGACCCTTTGGAAAGAAGCTTTGCCATTAACGATCCAAACGGCTTTCTCAACCGTTTTGAGAAACGTCCTGTTATTCTTGATGAGGTTCAGTATGTGCCAGAAATCTTTCCTTATTTGAAGATAAGGATAGACAAAGAGAGAAGAAAGGCCGGAAAGTGGTTTCTAACAGGCTCCCAGCAGTTTCAACTGATGAAAGATATAACCGAATCCCTTGCGGGCAGGATTGCAATTATTGAGCTTCTTCCTTTCAGTCACCTTGAGCATAAGGGCATAGAGGCCGATGTGCTTGAATCCTTCATATGGAATGGAGGATATCCAGAGCCTTCACTTTATCCTGAAAAGAGAAACCTCTGGATCAGCTCCTACATCCAAACTTACGTTGAAAGGGATGTCAGACAACTGCAGAATATAAAGGATTTAAGGGCGTTTGAATCATTCATCGGATTAACCGCAGCCAATCACGCAAAGGAATTCAATACCGCTGTCTTATCGAGGGAGATAGGGATTTCACTTCCTACAATTAAGGCATGGGCAGGGATTCTTGAGGCGTCTTATCTATGTTATTTTTTGCCGCCTTATTTCAGGAATTACGGAAAGAGAATCATAAAAACCCCGAAACTCTATTTCCTTGATCCGGCTATTGTTTGCGCAATTACAAAGCAGCCTGACGGTAAATCAGCTATCTCAGGAGCAATGGGTGGAGCGATATTCGAGGGAATAATAATCAGCGAGGCGGTTAAGGTTTTTACAATGAAAGGCAAAAAACCGGATATATTCTTCTGGCGTTCTCATGACGGGCTGGAGGTAGACCTCATCATACATATAGGAAATAAACTTTATCCTGTAGAAATAAAATTAACCTCTACACCGACAATCAAACATCTTGAACCGCTCAATAAGTTCAAAACCATTGCGGGTAAAGATTCAGCGGAAACAGGGTTGCTCGTATGCCGTGTAAACAAATCAACTCCCATGCCATCAGATAACCAAGCTATCCCATGGAATTACTTTCCTGAATGGCTGATATCACAAATAGACGGATAATATCTATTTAGAGTCTGTGTATAAACTAAAAATTAAGTTATCCGTCATTCCCCGACTTGATCGGGGAATCCAGTGTTTTCAATAGGTTCTGGATTATCCGGTCAAGCCGGATAATGACAAAATACGACTTTATACACAGACTCTATTTAGAATTTACACACGGACTGTTTCTTCCGTGTTTTCTAAGATATCCTGCTCGATTTGCCTGACTCAAGGCTTGTGTCTCCTTGCGAATATAAGAAATGTGATTTTAGGTATAATAATGCTAATGGCGGAAAGATTAAGGAATATTGTAGAGGTGCCTGAGGTCAAGCTCGTGATCGAGCTTGACGATGCCGATAGTGACCCTGAAGGGATAATCTCAAATTTTGTCTTTACAGAGGAGGTAGAGGAGAGTTTAAGGATTGTCTTAAAGAGGATAGACGACAGTAAGGGCTGTGGAATTTTTATTAAGGGTAACTTTGGAAGCGGCAAATCCCATTTCTTATCATATCTTTATCTTCTCTTAAAGGAAAAAAATACTTTAAATCTACCATTCCTTGACGATTATCCATGGATAAAGGCAGGGGATATAAATGCAGTAAAGGTCTCCCTTGTGAAGTATCCTGCATCTCAAAACCTTGAGGATATAATCCTCACAAGTCTTGGTTATAAGGGTAGTGTCCTAAACAGAGAGGAGACGTTTAAAGGGATATTAAATAGAGACACAGTGATTATAATTGATGAACTTTCTGAATTCCTCCGCTCAAAGCCCACACCTTCAGCCTTTTATGAGGATACAAGGTTTTTGCAGTTTATCGGGGAGTTTTCATTTCACCATCCGCTGTGGATAGTTGCATCCCTCCAGGAATGGATTGAGGAGACAGGCCATATATCTGCATCTACATTCAACAGGATAAAGGACAGATATCCCATAAGGGTAAACCTCACATCATCACACATAGAAGACATCATTGATAAACGGATTGTCTTAAAGAAGGAAGGCTCAGAGGAGGTAATAGAAGGGGTCTTTTCTGAACTGAAAAAATATTATCCGGACCTTTCCCTTAAATTTGAGGAATTCAAAAAGACCTATCCCCTCCATCCCATTACAGTTCGTTTCCTTTCAGGTCTCACACCTGTGTTTTCACAGCATCGGGGTGTTATTCAGTTTGTCTTCAGGGCGGTCAGGGATATCCTTGATGAACCGCCTGATACGTTGATTACCCCTGAGGTCATCTTTGACCACTTTGAAGAAAGGATAAGGGAGGTTCCGGAGTACAGCAGGCTTGTGAGGGTTGTCTATGACTACTACAGGACACATATTGATGAAATCCTCTCTAATGCCAATCAGAAAGAGATTGCCCTTTCTGCCATAAAGGTCATGATACTTACAGAGATATCCCCCCTTGAAAAGAGAAAGACTCATAAGGACATTACAGAGATACTCCTTAAAAAGATAAGCACCATAACATCGGGGATAAATTATGAGTTTATAAAGGATGGTGTCCTTGAGCCGCTGGTAGCACACCAGATGTATATCATCAAGGAAGGGGATTTATTTTACATAGACCCCAGGGTTGACGAGGGCATAAGAATTAAGGGAAGGATCAAGGCATTAAGGGAGAGGTTTGCTGACAGGAATTATCTGTTTACAGAGCTCTGTAATCACCTGAACATGCCATATTTACCACTGAAGGATGTGGCACATGGCAAGGGGTATAAATTTCTCTGGCAGAACAGTATGAGGGAATGTGTGGTAATCCTGATGCTTCATGGCCAGTTAAAGAAGGATGAGATAGAAAGGATGCTTGATGGCCTTGAAAAAAGGCTTGATGGATTCCTTGTAATCCTATCTCCTTTCATGGAAGAAAAGGGCCGGATATATACCATAAAAGAGGCATACCCATCATCATTTCTTCCATCACTGCTTTTCTGGGTACCGAGGGAGTTTACAGAGGACGAGATACTATTTTTAGAGGGGTTTATTGCGAGGCACCACCTCCTGAAGGAATTCCCTGAGATTGAGGCCGAGATAAAAAGGGATGAGGCAGCCTTCAGGGAGGCTGTAAGCAATGCCTATTTTTCCGGCGAGATAGTATACGGCTCCGGCAGGATAGAGAAAAACCTTAAAGATATCGGATACCTTCCCATAGAAAAGCTGCTCGGCCATCTATTTGACCAATCCCTTCTGGAGATTCATCCGAACCACTACCGTATAATGCCGAGGGTTGATTATTTCTCAACACATCACCTCAGCAGCCTTTTCAGTCATTGCATAAGATATGGAAAGATAACCATTGATGAGGCTGAAAAGAAAGGGCTGACACCTTACATAAAGGGCCTGCTCGAACCAATGGGCATAGTGAAAAAGAGGGGAGGCAGCTTCCTCATATCCCTTGATGCAGAAAACGACCTGGTATCACATTTTCTGAATCTTGTTTCCCACGAAGATGACCTTACTAAGATAAAGACCTGCCTGAAGAAAGGCAGATGGGGTATGTCGGAGGCGCAGATAAATCTAATCGTAAGCGCCTTTGTCGTATCAGGCTATATAGTCCCTTATAGAGGGGATGACATGATCGAGTTAAAGGAATTCTCACAACTTCAGACAGGAGAGGTCACAAAGATCAGGCAGGGAAAGGTGCTGTCGCCGCAGTTGCTCGGATACATACATCATGGGAGGTTCATATGGGGTGATGTAGAAGAGACCCCTACCCCGCTGACACAGAAGATGATGTGGAAAGAAGCTGTGGAGCTAATTCGCAAAACAAGGAAGATGCTCGAGGAGACCAATCATTTCATCAGCCGTTATAAGGATTATTCCATCTTTAAAAGGCTCAATATTGATACCTCGCTATTTAATCGTCTGTCGCTCTTTTTGAATTCCATCACCTTATCCCTGCCCCCTGCTGAAGGGCTTGAAAGGATACTCTCACACCTGCGGGAAAATCTGGCGCTTGAAAGGGATTTCATCCATCATGAAGGGGTTCACCGCTTCCTGACCCGGGAATTTCAGACAATAAACAAATATTATCTATACCTGACGCATCCGTCATTAAGACTCAAAGGTGAACTGGAGAAGATGAAAAAGGACATTATCACCTCTATAGAGGAATTCATCAGGGCACCGGATAAGGAGTCTTTATCCATAAGAGATGAATGGGAGGGGTTCTATGAGAGGTTTACCGACACATATAAAGATGGGCATGAAAAGTATTATCAATCCCCTGTATTCAGGATCAAAAAAGAGCTTGAAGAGAGCGAAGAGGGAAGGACATTAAAAAGGATAACCATGACTGTTGGCTTCATTGTCTTTGACCTTGACTGGTGGGAGATAAAAAGGGAACTTGATGTCCTGCCTGATAAATGTCCATGGGATTTAAATTATGAGCTTTTTCAAAACCCTATATGCAGGTGTGGCTATAAGATTGGCGATGAGCCGTCCTCTGTAGATACAGATTTTATAAAGACATGCAGCGCAGGTATAGTTAATTTCATAACCCATATCCAAAAACCGGAATATAGGGAGAGGATTGAATCATATATCCTCGGCATCAGCGATATGGGAAACAGGGATACCGCAGACAAGATAACATCCCTCCTTAGCTTGAATCTTAAAGACATAAATCTCTCCCCTGTATTGACGCTCCTCACTGATGACACCTTGAAGGAGATAGAACACGCCTTAAAAGGCAAGTGGAAGATAAAGGAGATAAGGATCGATGACCTTATTAATGATATAAAGGGAAGGAGATTGAGATTCAACGAATTGAAGGAAATGTTCTTTAAATGGATAGGGGATGAAGAAGAATCAATCATCTGGGTTAAGGGTGAGGAAGAAACAAATATAAGCTGGGTGAGCGAAGACCTCGCCAAATACGGCATACAGGGAGAGAGATTATTAAGGGAGATAACCAGTGATTATGGTATAGATGGTATTGAGGAGAAGTTAAAACAGGATGGAATGCTTGATGGGATAAGATGGCAGAACCTCTCCCTTGAGGAACTCTTCCGCTTTATAGATAGTGAGAAGTTTGATTTTCTAAAGAAGAGGTTAAGGGAAGAGATATTTTACAGATTGTGGGATAGGACAATCAGGGAGGAAATACTGGTTTCTGTTAATGATGAATTAACGAGGGATATGCTCACAACTATCAAAATGCTTAATGCAGGAGATAAGCATAAAGGCGCTGAACTGTTCACAAAGGTGATCGCTCCCTTAAACCTGTTGATGGAAAAGACAGGATACGAAAATGAAACGGGAGAAAAGATTTCATATGATGCAATAGAAAAAATTAAGGGAAGATTTGACAACATCGTAAATGTATACAATAGCAGCGCTGATAAGCTTAATGGCATTAGAGAGATAGGTTATATAAAGGAACATATAACGGGTGTGGTGGCCATATTTGATGGATTGAGATATGACCTCTGGCTTATGCTTAAAGAGGAATTTATAAAACAGGGTTTTGTTATTAAGGACGAGCCATTCATGGTATCGCCTCCCTCAACAACATCCAACTTCCGGAAGGCGCTGGGTATAGAGGATAGGGGAAATATTAATGGCAGAAGTTATGTCTTGCTAAAATGGGCTGAGAGGGGCATTGGTAAAAAGGGCTTAAAGAATATCTTGAAGGATGATGCAGATATAAAATTCCTCCACTTTAATTTCATAGATATAAAGGCACATGCCTCAAGCCTTAATCTTTATCCCCTGTATTTAGTAATAAGGGATGAATTCCTCGCAGGCATAATGCCAATCCTAAAGAACATCCCCTCATTCCTTCTCGTCTCCGACCACGGCTTCAGCGATACCAATAAGTTAAAGGAAAGGTATGTGCACGGAGGAAAGGGCATATGGGAGTGCATACTCCCTTTTGCAGAGATAAAGTGCAGGATATGAATTAATCGGTTCACATGTTTCATATATTCCCCTCTTTTTGTAACCTTTCAGTTATGAGTGCATGAATAGTTGCATATTGTTGTTCCCCTCTTTGGCAAAGAGGGGTTAGGGGAGATTTTTTAATGATATTATAAAATCCCCCTCATTCCCCCTTTTCCAAAGGGGGATTTGTTAACCCGTAACTGAAGGGATACCTCTTTTTCCATATAACTTTTGACATTACCTACTATGCAGACTGGCAGCAGAAACTGAGGATAATTTCCCCAGAAATAGCGATAGAACCGTTAAAATAACAAATGGCAAATTTCGGAAGGTTTTCAGCCTTACATTACAGAGACTTCAGACTCTTCTGGTTTGGCCAGCTTATTTCCCTGTCAGGTACATGGATGCAGTCTGTTGCACAGGGATGGCTTGTGTACAGCCTGACAAAATCGCCTTTTTATCTCGGTATGGTTGCAGCCGCTGGATCGCTACCTATTCTTTTATTTACCCTTGTAGGCGGCATTGCAGCAGATAGATTCAGGAAGAGAAACCTCCTATTGATGACACAGGCATTATCAATCATACCTGCCCTTCTTCTTGGCATACTCACGGATACTAATTTAATTGCTGTATGGCATGTTGCCTTGCTTGCGGCGCTACTTGGCACTATTAATGCCTTTGATATACCTGCAAGACAATCCTTTTTTATAGAGATGGTTGGTAAAGGCAATCTCATGAACGCCATAGCATTAAATTCTGCTGCCTTTAACGGCGCACGTATGATCGGCCCAGTTATAGCCGGGGTGACGATTTCCTACATAGGACTCCCGGGATGTTTTTATCTAAATGCCTTCAGCTTTATTGCAGTTATAATTGCACTCTCAAAAATAAAGACAAAAGGAGAGATCAAAACAAGGTCGAAAGGGTTTGCAAGAGATTTCATAGAGGGAATCCAGTTTATAAGAAGACAACCCGATATATATCGGATCATACTTCTCATTGCGGTGTTCAGCTTTGTGGGCCTTCCCTATATAACCTTTCTTCCTGTATTCGCGGTGGAGGTTTTAAGAGCAGGTGTTACAGGGCTTGGATTCCTTGTGGCAGCCACCGGCATGGGTTCCCTTTCGGCTGCATTGTTTATTGCCTTTAAAGGCGATATCAAAGAAAAAAACAGGTTTATTTCCGTATCAGCTCTCTGTTTTTCCTTTTCGCTTTTTGTCTTTTCATTATCAAAGGTCTTTTTTATCTCTATAGCTATTCTTACATTTATCGGGTGGGGAATAATGAGCTTTCTTGCAACAGCAAATAGTTTTTTACAGCTCTCTTCACCGGATGATCTGAGAGGAAGGGTGATGAGTGTATATGCACTTGTTTTTTTAGGCACCGCCCCTATAGGCAACTCACTTATAGGCATCTTAGCAGATACTGTCGGGACTACCAACGCAGTTAGTATTTCAGCCATAATCTGCATCATCTCATCAATTATCTTTTCTTTGAAAATATCCAATCGGAAGTATTTGACTAAATTGTCTAACTGATTTATAGTTTATAAAAAATGGTACAGAGTATGACAGGCTTTGGCAGTGCAGAAAACAATGGTTTCAGGGTTGAAATCCGCTCTGTAAATCACAGGTTTATTGACACAGCAATAAAGATGCCCCCTTATATGAGTCAATATGAAATACCTTTAAGAAATATCCTTAAGGGAAGATTTCACAGAGGAAGATTTGATGTTTCTATCTCGACAAATGATCATAAAGCAACGCAGCTAAGAATAAATAAAGAGCTGGCAAGGAATATATGTGCCGCCTTGCAGGATTTACAAATAGAACTCTCCATTCCCGGTGAGATAAACATAGAGACACTCGCAGGATACAGGGAACTCCTTATTGAGGAAGAGCCGAAATACGATATAGATGCCCTTTATGCTGCTTTTCATGAAGCTGTCTCCAATCTCGAGGAAATGAGAATACGAGAAGGCAAACTCATCTCAGAGGATCTGCACAAGAGGATAGAGTTATTGAATGCGATGAACAATAAAATAAAATCACTTGCTCCTCATGAGATTATAAAATGGAGGGAAAAATTTACTGAAAGGCTCAGGCTGATACTTGAGGCTGATGTGGATAGTAACAGGATAACTCAGGAGGCCGCAATAATAGCCGAGAAACTCGATATATCAGAAGAGATAAGCAGAATAGAAAGCCATGTAAAACAATTTTTAGAAATTCTTAGTAACGATAACATCATAGGAAGAAAGCTCGATTTTATCCTTCAGGAGATAAGCAGGGAGGTAAATACCCTGGCCTATAAGTCGAGTGATTATACTATATCTAACCTTGCAGTAGAGATGAAAACCGAGATCGAAAAGATGAGAGAACAAGTACAGAATATACAATGAAACATTCATGTCTCAAAGAGACTCAAAGGATAATGAAAATTAGTAATCCCCCCTCCGCCCCCCTTTAGAAAAGGGGGTAGGGGGGGATTTGAGGTATTTTCAGGTGAAAAGGAATAGATATGAAAAAAGGTACCCTCAGTCCCGTACTCGTTAATGTAGGGTTCGGCAATGTTGTAGCGGCCTCCAGAGTTGTTGCAATTGTGACCCCGGGTTCTGCACCCATGAAGAGGCTTCGCGAAGAGGCAAAAAAGGGAGGCAGATTAATTGATGCAACTGAGGGAAGGCGCACCCGCTCGATAATAGTGACAGACAGCAACCATATTATATTGTCAGCACTTCAGGCAGAGACAATCACACAGAGATTCTTCGAAGGAAAGGAAACCCTTGCAGGAGAGGAAGAATAAGGGCAGCCTATTTATAGTCTCTGCACCTTCAGGGACCGGTAAAACAACGTTATGCAGGAAACTTGTTTCATCGGTGCCTGATCTAAAATTTTCTGTTTCATATACAACAAGGCATCCACGACCGGGAGAAGTTAACGACAGAGACTATACGTTTATTAGCAGGAATGAGTTTATGTCGATGGTTGATAAAAAAGAATTCATAGAGTGGGCAGAGATACACGGAGAGCTTTACAGTACTTCAAGGAAGAGGCTTGAAGAACTTATCGATTCAGGTATTGACGTTATTCTGGATATTGACTCGCAGGGCGCAATGCAGCTAAAGAAAAAATACGGAGAAGGCACATATATCTTTGTCCTCCCGCCCTCTATAGAGGTACTGAGAGAAAGACTCGAAAAACGAATGACCGATTCAAAAGAGGAGATAGAAAAAAGGCTTGAGATGGCGGCTGTTGAAATAAAAAACTACCACATGTATGATTATGTTATAATTAACAATATCTTTGAGGATGCGCTCAAAGAACTCGAGGCAATAATAATCTCGCACAGGGCTAGCACTAAAATGATTAACCCACTCTGGATCGAAGAGAGGTTTAAAACCTGATAGTTCAAGAATTGGAGGGTAAGATGAACATTATTTCTTTACCGATTGAATATGACCGTAATAAGATCGATGGGAGATTCAGAATTATAGCAATAGCATCTCAGAGGGCAAAAGAACTTGCTTTAGGAGCTAAGCCTAAGATTAAAACAAAGTCAAAGAAAATTACTACTCAAGCCCTTGAGGAAACAATAGATAATACCCTTGAATTCCTTACTGGTGAAGAGGCGAAAAAGGCAAAAGAAGAGGCTAAAAAATTTGATTATAGAAAACTCCTCGAAGAGAAAAAGAGGGAGACTATCACTGAGGACCTCACAGAGTTTGAGAAGGATCTAAAGGTTTATCTCCACGAAAAGGAGACAATGGAAAAGAAGACTCTGGAAGGTCTCTTCGGTGAAAAACAAGAGGAAGGCGCTGAACGAGAGGAAGGTGCTGAGGAATAAATCCATACTCCTTGGTGTAACAGGTGGAGTTGCGGCTTATAAGACTGTTGATTTAATACGAAGACTCAGAGAGGAAGGTTCATCGGTTACTGTTATCATGACTGAGGCCGCTAAAAATTTTATAACACCGTTGTCTCTCGAGATTGCCTCCCGGAACAGGGTTTATTCTGACCTTTACAGCGACCCCATGGTACACATAAATCTACCTGCCAGTGCAGATGTCATGGTTATAGCCCCTGCAACAGCAAATATAATTGGGAAATTTGCAGGGGGTATCGCTGATGATCTTCTGAGCACAAGTCTCCTTTCATTCAGAGGAAAAGTAGTTATTGCACCAGCAATGAACTGGAGGATGTATGAGAACCCTATTTTCCAGGAGAATCTGAGAAGTCTTTTATCCCGTGGGGTTATCCAGGTGGGACCTGAAAAGGGAGATCTGGCTTGTGGAGAAGAGGGTATAGGAAGGATGTCAGACATTTCTGAGATAATCGAAGCGGTAAGGTTTGCGCTTTCGAAGAAGGACCTTGCAAAAGAGAAGATCCTTGTAACTGCAGGGCCTACAAGGGAGTATCTTGACCCTGTCAGGTTCATATCTAACCGGTCTTCTGGCAAGATGGGTTATGCAATTGCAAAAGCTGCGTACAGGAGAGGTGCTAAGGTAACATTAATAAGTGGCCATTCAGCATTAAACCAACCTAAGGGGATTAAATTTATTTCTGTGGAAACCGCAGCGGATATGTTTAATGCTGTAAATAAAGAAATAGATTTATCAACGGTACTGATAATGTCTGCTGCTGTTTCCGATTTTATGCCTGCAGAAAAATCTAAAAAGAAGATCGAAAAATCTGGAAAGCTACTTTTAAGGCTAAACCCGACCACCGATATTATTTCAGAGGTCGGGAAAAAGAGGAAGAAGCCGTTTATTATCGGGTTTGCAGCTGAAACGGGTGGAAGGATTGAAAGGGCAAAAAAGAAACTAAAAGAAAAAAATATGGATATGATCATATTTAATGATATAACACAAAACGGTTCGGGGTTTGATGTTGATACAAACAAGGTTGTAATTATTGACAGGGGGAAGGAGATAAGACTTCCACTTTTAAGTAAGGAGTCTGTTGCAGATGCAATATTAGACAGGCTCATCGAAATCAAGTCTTGATTTTTTGATATTTTTGAAAATCTGAGCATATTATGGCACTTGAAGACATCGAAAGATTAAAGGAAAAGGTGGATAAGGACCCGAATTCAAAGCTCTTTATTCCACTTGCTGAAGAATATAAGAAGGCGGGGATGTGTGACGAGGCCATAGATGTCCTTATAAAGGGAATCGAAAGACAGCCTGGATACATGAGTGCACGTGTTTCCCTGGGCAAGATATATATTGAGAGGGATATGCTTAAAGAGGCAAAGGCCGAGTTCGAGAAAGTTATTAGTGCGATACCTGATAATTTATATGCTCATAAAAAGCTGGCCGAGATTTATAGTGATATCGGAGAAAAAGACAGAGCAATAAAAGAATTTAAGACGGTATTACAACTGAACCCAATGGATGAGTGGGCGGCGATGAACCTCGCAGACATGGAGGGAGAACATAAACCTCAGCATGAGGTGCCCTTTGAGGTTCCTCCCGAAACCCTCTCTGAAACAATTGAAAAAGTAGAAGAGGCGGTCTCAGAAACTGTTATAGAAACTGAAGGATTACCTGAGGAAGAGTTGTCATTTGAAGGCGTATTTAAGGAATCAGATGTTGCTGTGCCCTTCTTAAATATTAGCGATGCAGACCCATATATATTAGAGGGTAAGTATATGGAGGCAATGAGCATATACAGAAAACTTCTCTCAATAGAACCGGATAACATTCAAGTGATGCAGCGTATTGAGGAGCTAAAGACCCTTTTAAAACTTCTCGGCAAGGACAAAGAAGAATTAATAGCAAAGCTAAATAATCTGCTCGCCGGCATTAAAAAAAGACGTGATGAGTTTTTCGGAAGTCAATAATTACGAATATCTTGCCGTCCCTATTCATATTTCCAATTTTTATCTAAAGGTTTCTTGCTTTATCTTTTTAAGAAACTCAACAAAAACTTCTTCTCTTATCCGATACCCTTTCTGAATTAAATCGAGTGCTAATAATTCAGTAGTTTCTCTGTCAATTTTTCTGTTCTTATAAGCATCCCATAATATTCCAAGTGTGCCCTTTGGATTAAGCCCTTTAAATCTGGCAACAATTCTTGCTTTAGCCTCATCTATGAAAACTCTCTTAATATTTTCTCTGGTAGCAAGAGTGATTACCGCCCTTTCGCCAAGACCGAGAAAATCTGGAAGGTCTTTTAATGGTTTTATCTTTACGGCCTTGATATTATTACCTTCGAGATATTCTATAATCTGTTTTGCGTTTTCTTTTTTATTTCTAAGTCCCCTGAGAATCTCGGCTTCAACCTGAACAGGGGTATAAAGCTCATAATTATCAAGAAGTTCAAGCCTTTGTATCTTTGCAAGGAATATCAGCGGAGAGGCATTACAAACAGCCTTCTCCCGCATTACTTCAAATCCTCTGCCAGTTCTTCAGTTGAATAGTCTATATGTAGGTCAGCTTTTTTTACTTTGTCTATCATCTCCCATATATCTATGGAAAGCATGGAGGCAGCTTTCTGGAGGGTTATTTTTCGATCTTCATAAAGTTCAAGAACCTTTTTTTCGTTCAAAACATTTAACCCTTGCTTTAAGGCATGAGGTATCAGATCTTCAACCTTTATCCCTTGTGTTTTAGACAATTTTTCAGCTTCCTTATATAAACTATCTTTTAGTTTCACCGCTCTCATTGCTTTACCTCCTATAAATAAAACCTCTGAATAATAATTACAAATATTTAATCATCCACAGATTTGTATCAAAGAAATATTTATCTGGCATTTCTCTCTGCCCTGTCAGGGATCATAACTTTATCAACAGGGATAGGATTTAGATGGATATAACCAAGAAATTTCTTTATTTTAGCCGTCTTCCCTATACGTTTAGTCTCCAATTTGGAAGGCTTTAAATTTTTTAGAAATTCCTCAACCTTTTTTATCTCTTCATCATTTTCTGTTTCGATTGTTATTTTCATAGTCTTACCTCCTAATAAATTACGAATACCTTGCTTATTCTTATCTCACCTTATCCTCTCCTCAACCAAATAGATGCTGCTGCCTTTTCTGGCAAGGTAATGGATATTATCAGGAGAATCAAAGATAACCCTTGCCCTTCCCCAGCCGCTGGTAACAATCATATCGTATCGTTTACCCTCTTTTCCATCCACGACCACAAACCACTCATCGCCTTCTATAGCCTGATAAGCTACCCTTTTGCTGTCAGGGCTGAAGATAAGAGCGCCTATGCCATCGTATTTCTTCCCCTCTTTACCATCCACTACCACTAACCACTTATCGCCCTCTTTAGCTTTAGCTATGTAAGCCACACGCTTACTGCAGGACTTACCTTTAAAAACTTTATTACTCCTGAAGAAGTATCAATTTGTGCAATAAGCTTTTCGGATACTTCCCTCTCTGGAGATATTTCCTCTGCATGGGCTGCTATAGCAATGGAAACAAGAAGAACAGTCAAACATAACGCTATGACTTTCCTGTACATTTCAATATGCCTCCTTTCTCATTTTAAAAACTATACATGAAAAAAGGCACTTAGGCAATCTACCTTACAGCCTTAGATTGTTTTGATCTTTTCGACAAGATGCCTCCTTCTAAATTGCCACTTCAAAGGCAATCTTATCATAGTCTACGTGAGGGATTTTCTTGTCCTTCGTCTCTGTTATCTCTACAAGACCGAGTTCTTGAAGATATGTCAAGTCTTGCAGAACATTCTTAATATCCCTGCCAACCATTTTTGCAAGTTCATACACAGAGGCAGGTTTTTTATCCTTTATTATTTTTAAGAGTTCTAAACGTTTTTCGGTAAGTACTTTTCGCATTTCTCTCAAGTTGCTGAAATAGATTGCCGTCTTTTTTTGGATATGCTTGCCTTTTGACAGCTTTTCAAAAACCTCCCCGGCTTCTCTTAATGCCTCATCAAGTCCTTTTATCTCTATTCTGACCTTTTTAACCTTCATCCCACTCACCCCCTCTTATTTTCTCTACATCTCTTTTAAAGTCTCTTATTAAATCCCATATGCTGGTAAATTTATATGGTTCCTCCCTATCTTTATAATGCCTATGGTCTCCTTTACCTTCTGCATTGTCATACCCTACAAGCCTTTTGTTTCCTTTGACATATACAATTGAGTATTTAACGCCATGCGGCTTATCATCTGATTTTGGAACGTGCCATATTTTGATTTCTACAATTTCATCACACTTTACCTCTTTGGTGTGAAGAATTTTAATAGCCCTCATAGTTGGTACTATATACCTACTAAAAGAAATAATGCAAGGGGTTGCCTCACTGATCGAGTTGATTAGGAACGCTTCTGCAGTAGCGGAGAATGAAAAATGAAGATTCTTTAATCTTGACATAAATAACAACTCATGGGTTATGATGTGATTAGAAAAAAATACGTTATAAGTTAAATTTAAGAGGATAAATCATGTATTTAGGCGGATTATGTTTTATAACTGATCGTAAGACATGCAGACTTTCGTGTGAAGAGATGACATTGAAAGTGCTGAGAAATGGCGTGAAATGGGTTCAGTACAGGGATAAGGAGAAATCAAGGCGCGAGATTTATGAAGAAGCAATCATTCTCAGAAAGCTCACAAAGGAATTTAATGCTGTGCTTATAGTGAATGACTATGCTGATATTGCACTTGCTGTTGATGCAGACGGGGTACATCTCGGGCAGGATGATCTGCCCATAAGAGAAGCGCGGAAGATAATGGGGAAAGATAAAATAATCGGCATCTCGACTCACAATTTAAAACAGGCAAAAGAGGCAGAAAAAGAAGGTGCTGATTATATCGGCTTTGGCCCTGTATTTCATACTGCAACAAAGAATGCCGGGATACCAAAAGGGACGGATATGCTTCAGGAGATAAAAAGGCAGATACACATACCAGTGGTTGCAATAGGGGGAATAAATATCAAAAATATCAGGTCGGTTCTTGATACAGGAGTTGATGTCGTTGCAGTTGCGTCAGCGATACTGAGCGGGGATATTGTAGAAAATACAAGACGGCTTATAGATATTATTTAGATTATTGGTGTAAACTAAATTAATGGATAATAGGAAAGAAAAGAGAGTTTTAATTAAAAAAGAGGTAGTAATAAATGATAGTATAAAGGCTTATGTACTCGATATCAGTAAAGGTGGTATGTACATATACACGCAGGTAGAGTTTATCACAGGGGCTATACTCAAGTTGAGTTTCGACGTTGATAATAGGCCTATCAAGATAAAGGCGAAGGTTCAACATGCACAACCAGGGATTGGTATAGGGGTGAAATTTATCGGTCTTTCACGTCAGGATTCTATAAAGATCAATGACCTATTGGAGAGACTTCATCATGTTTATCCGGTAGGGGTTTCCGGTAAGAAGAAGGTACTCCTTGTTGATAACGATCCACAATCGAGGACTGTATATAAAATAAGGCTTTTACAGGATGACTTCACTGTAATCGAGGCATCGAATGGCTTAGAGGCATTTAAGTTATTACAGGATTCAATGCCTGATATAGTTGTTCTTGATTTATGGTTAGATAGTATGGATGGCTTCAAGATCTTACAATTGATGCAGATGAACCCCGACCTCAAAATGATTCCTGTCCTGATACTATCCACAAGGTGTGTCCCTTTGGATATAGAAAAGGCTATGGCATTAGGAGCAAAAGATTACCTTTTAAAGATGACTACAACACCATTAAAGCTCTCAGAGAAAATCAGAGCAATATTAGGAAGTTTGTGAAAGTTTAGAATCTTTCTATTTTAATATTTTATATTTTGCCCTCTCCCTTTTTTTCTGTTAAAATCATTTGTGTTTTTGCAACAATTAATAAATGGTCTTACCCTTGGTAGCGTATATGCACTCATTGCACTTGGTTATACCATGGTCTATGGCATTCTCGAGCTCATCAATTTTGCCCATGGCGAGATTTACATGCTCGGAGCATACCTTGGAATTATTTTTTTTGGGTTTTTTACCGTTACAGGTTTGACATATTACAGTCTTCCTCTTGCTTTATTACTTACTTTTCTTCTTTCAATAATCTTCTGTTCATCATACGGTTTTACAGTAGAAAAAATAGCCTACAAACCATTGAGAAATGCACCCCGATTAAGTCCTTTAATCAGCGCAATCGGGGTATCAATATTCCTACAGAATTATGTGATGCTTACACAAGGAGCTACTGACAAGGTTTTCCCGTCTCTTTTCTCAAATTCAGCTATAGAATTTTTATCCGTGAGGGCGACATACCTTCAATTGTTTATTATATTTGCATCAGGAATTTTGATGTTAAGCCTGCGTTTTTTTGTGAGAAAAACAAAGATGGGAAAAGCGATGCAGGCTGTTGCGCAAGACAAAATAATGGCTTCTCTTGTGGGTATTAATATAGATACTGTCATCTCATCAACCTTTATTATTGGTTCAGGGCTTGCTGCAGTCGCAGGGGTTATGGTCGCCATGTACTATGGACTTGTCAACTATTCTATTGGATATATCGCAGGGATAAAGGCTTTTACTGCTGCTGTCCTTGGTGGCATAGGGAGTATACGGGGCGCTATGTTTGGGGGTATCTTACTTGGGCTTGTAGAAAGCCTTGGTGCGAGTTATATATCAAGCGAATATAAGGATGCCTATGCCTTTGCTATTCTGATCATAATACTCCTCGTTAAACCCGGAGGGCTTTTTGGCAAGGCGGCAGTATAGGAGAATAGTCTGAAGTGGAATATAACAAATTAAAAGCGATATTCAGAGAAGGACCTTACAAAGCAAAGTCATTAATAATAGCCCTGTGGTTCTCTTTTCTTTTCTTGCCTTTTAGAGGGCTGAAGGCAGCAGTAATACTCTTCGGTGTTCTTTTAGTCTTTCTCCTATTTTTGAAATTTCTTCTCCGTTATACAAAAGTATTGAGAGAACGATTGCAGGGCATTGGAAACAGGATACTGGCAATAATAAGATATCCCAACGTTCGAAGTATGATTTTTGTTTTATTCATTTTACTTCTTTTTATACCCTTTATTTCTTCAGACTACTTCACCGATGTAGCGATTCTCGCAGGGATTTACATGATCCTTGCTCTTGGTTTAAATATAGTAGTTGGCTTTGCTGGTTTGCTCAATCTCGGTTTTGTAGCATTCTATGCAATAGGAGCCTACACCTATGCCCTATTGAATACAAGGCTCGGGCTTGATTTCTGGTCGGCTCTCCCTTTTTCTATAGGGCTTTCGACTGTAGCCGGATTTATTCTCGCAATACCTGCATTGCGTTTAAGAGGAGATTATCTTGCTATTGTTACTCTGGGATTTGGCGAAATAGTCAGGCTAGTCCTGAATAACTGGGATAGCTTGACAATGGGGCCAAATGGAGTATCAGGGATTGATTCTCCTTCAATCATGTCAGTATCTTTTGGAAAACTCACTTACTATTATTACTTTGTTCTTATGTTTGTAGTCTTGACAGTTTTTGTAACAAGAAGAGTGTATTATTCGAGGATAGGAAGGGCATGGATTGCTATACGAGAAGATGAGGTTGCTTCGTCAGCCATGGGCATAAATACAACCATGTATAGGATTTATTCTTTTGCGTTCGGTGCCTTCTGGGCAGGGCTTGCAGGCACCCTCTTTGCCGGCAAGATGCATTTTGTATCTCCAGAGAGCTTTACATTTATGGAATCTGTGTTTATTCTCTGTATGGTCATACTCGGTGGTCTCGGTAGTATCCAGGGGGTTATTTTAGGCAGCATCATCCTCGTTTTACTTCCGGAAGTTCTACGGGAAGTTCAGCTTTACAGAATGCTTGCACTTGGCAGCGGGATAGTACTTCTAATGATATTCAGACCTCAAGGATTAATCGGGGGTAAAGGTGCCTCTCTTAGAAGTTAAACATTTATCAAAAAACTTTGAAGGTGTCAAAGCTATTGCAGATGTAAGTTTTAAGGTAAAAGATGGTACTATAATGAGTATTATAGGCCCAAATGGTGCTGGTAAGACAACAGTCTTTAATTGTCTAACAGGATTTTTAAGACCTGAAAAAGGAACTATCTATTTCTTAGATACTAATATCACCGGTTTACTGCCACACAATATTGTTAGGCTCGGTATATCGAGAACCTTCCAGAACATCAGATTATTCAAAGCAATGACAGTTTTGGAAAATGTGATGGTTGGTCAGCACCATAAAACACGCTCGGGTCTTTTTGGCTCGATAATTAGATGGAGAAGTTTTCAGAACGAGGAGAGAAATATAAGGGAGAAATCTCTGGAATATATCGGGTTCGTTGGACTATCAGGATATGCTGATACCATTTCCGAAAATCTTCCATATGGTGCACAGAGAAGGCTGGAGATTGCCAGGTTGCTTGCAACTGAGCCATCATTGATATTGCTCGATGAACCAACCGCAGGGATGAACCCCCAAGAAACATCTGAGATCATGGATCTCATAAAAAATTTGAAAAAACTGGGAAAGACAGTGCTTCTTATAGAACATGATATGAAGGTGGTTATGGGGATATCTGACTGGATTGTTGTCCTTGACCACGGTGTAAAGATTGCTGAAGGGCTACCAGCAGATATAAAGACGGATAAGATGGTTATAGAGGCTTATCTTGGTAAGGAATATTGAAAGGTGTTGTGTCTTGACAAGTATAATATTACAATGTAGTATGATGTATACATATACTTATTAACAGTCTAAAAAATGAATACAATAATTTATAAAATCCCTCCTAACCTCCCTTTGCCAAAGGGAGGAATAATACCCCTCTTTGGCAAAGAGGGGCAAGGGGAGATTTTCTGATAAATGTCAATTCAATTATGAGACCTTTAATATACGGAGGGGAAAATGAGTAGTGTCGTTAAGAGTATTCGTATAGATAAAAAGACTTTATCTGATGTTGAAAGCCTTCTACACACAAAAAAAGAAACTTTCTCAAGTCTCACATCAGAACTAATTACTGAAGCCGTGAAGATGAGGAAGTGTCCCGGGATAGTCTTTGTTGATGGACCTGCAGGAAGGCGTGCGCGGATTGAAGGTACAGGGATAGATGTCTGGGAACTTATATCAGCCTATCAGGAACTCAATAATGATATCCATGCCTTAAAAGAGACATTTCACTGGCTTACAGACAGACAGATCATGGCAGCAATTGGGTATGCAAAGACCTATCCTGATGAAATAAAAAAATTGATAGAGATGAACAGGGCATGGAGTAAGGAGAAAGCCCATTCTGAACTTCCATTTGTCAGGAAGAAGGGATGAAGCTTCTCCTGGATGAAGACCTGAGCCCACAAATAGCAGTTATCCTCAGAGAGAAGGGCATAGATGCTATTAGCGTGCATGAGCTTGGACGAACAGGATTTACAGATCAGGAACAATTAGAATATGCAGCCTTAGAGAAGCGTTGCTTCATAACTCGAAACAGAAACGATTACATCATTCTTACCCGTCAATTTTTCGCAAGTAATATATCACATAAAGGAGTACTGATAGTCTCATCGTCTTACAAACTGAACGATTTTAAAGGGATTGCAGATGCGATTTTAGAATATGTCTCAGAATGGCCCAAAGAAAATCCAACTGATTATCTATTCGATTTCATTTGAAAAATCAAACGAATAAGTTGTTGCAAAGCAAAGAAACTCTGAATCTCAGAGCGGCGGACATAGTCAATAATTCATAGAGCTGAATAAAAATTGAAGATTCCAGATTGGCCCATCTTAAAGAATAATAATATCCAAAATGGACAAGTGAAAAAGCAATGAAGGATTAACCTAAAGATAACATTTGACAAAAGCATAAAGTGTTCATAAAATATGAACGATAAGTTCATAAATCGTGAACAATTAGTTTATGTGATGGGAACATGGAAAATATATTTTCAACGAGAGAAAGAATAAGAATCCTTGAAACTGTTATCTATAAAAGAGATAACATCAGTGTTAATAATATTGCAAATCAACTTAAACTGAGCAAGGGACTTGTTTCTAAATATTTTGACATTTTGGTAAAAGAAGGTATAGCCAAAAAGTCAAATGGAAAATTTGTCATAAATAATTCCTCAGTAACGAAAGGAATTAGGATATTATTAAACATAAATCATATCAGTACAAAAATATTTGAAAAATACCCTTTTATTAAATCGGTGGGATTATATGGAAGTTGTGCAAAAGGTGAAAATAATGAAGATTCGGATGTTGATTTATGGATAATGATTGGAGAAACAAGTGAAGAGAAACAGGCTGCCTTAACATCAGAATTAAACAAAGCAATAAAGAACTTAAGGATTCTTTTTTTGACTGATAAAAAGATTGAGAAATTAAAAAAAGAGGATACACTATTCTATCATTCATTGGCTTTTGGCTCAATAATCATATACGGAGATAAAGGTGGCATTCAGTTATAATGACTGCATAAGTGAGGGATTATTAAGGAAAATTCCGCCTTCAAGAGAGAAGGCATTCCGTTCCATCGAAAGGTCAGAAAAATGGTTAAAAGAGGCAGAAAAGACACTTAAAAGTGAAGCATTTGATTCTTCTGTCCTTGCATCTTACATGGTTATGTTTCATTCTGCAAGAGCAATCCTGTTCTTTGATGGTTTTAGGGAAAAAAGTCATGCCTGCGTTGCCAGATATCTTGAAGAAAAATATGTCAAGACAAAAAAACTTAAAAAGAAATGGGTTGATTTACTTGATCACCACAGGGAAATAAGGCATAACGACCAGTATGATTTAAGTTTTTTCTCAACAGACGAGGAAGCAGAACAGGCGGTGAAATCTGCATCAGAATTTTTAAATAAGATGAAGGAATTATTAAATTCGTTGATAAAGTGAATTTGTTGCAAAAGGGTTTATAGAAAATAATTAAGGCATGGCTGAATATAGATTGAAGATTCCGGATTGGCCAAAAGTTGAGAGAGCAAGAGAAAAGCTTATCGAGTAAACTATTGCTAATTTATTTAGAGGACATATAACTATGGAAAAGGATGTTGCTTTATCAGGAACAAAAGATAATAAGAATGTCTCTTGGAAACATCCGGGGGGCAAATTTCGAAGGCTTGGGCCGGATTCATGCACTGAAAGTGAACTTTTAGCAATAATTTTAAGCTCTGGAGTAAAAGGCAAGTCAGCGCAGAATATTGCGGATGAAATATTAGAGAAGTATCATTCTTTATATGGGCTTATGGGAATATCACTGAAAGAGTTAATGCAGATTAAGGGCTTAAAAGAGGTCAAAGCTACCCAGCTTGCTGCTGTTTTTGAGATTGCAAGAAGGATTGTAAAATATCTCGAGAGAGAATAAAAATGTCAATGAAAAACATTATGTATAATCAAAGTGCAGAGGGTAATTTTGCATATCTGGGCCCTAAAGATTTAGCAGCAAGGTATCAAACTAAACTATTTGACATAAACAACATTGACGATTTAAAGAAGCATTTATTGGAGCGGTTTAAAGGAAGAGTTATAGAATATGAAAAAATCCAGGAAGAAGTATGCGAACCTTGGTATTCTGAACCACCTTATATTGATAAACACTATAGAGAGGCACTTAAAGAATTAGAAAAGAAAAATAAAGTTAAAATAGAAAGAATCACTTCTAAAACTCTAAGAGGATTGAGTGAACAGGATAGAATAATATTTCCACAAAATAACCCTGCAACTGCTGAATTTTTATTCTTCATTCCTAAGCAAACCTTAAAGCCAAAAATTTATTATAAGGAATATCCACAACTTAGCGGTAAAAAAGAAATATTGGTGGAGCGAGTCAATGATGGCTCTATAATTATAAGATTTGATAAGACGCCTTCCCCTGAGAAATCAACTGATGTAGTTTGCCCTCATTTTCTTGAACTTAAGTGGGCTTATGGCTGTCCCTATGACTGTAGCTGGTGTTATTTAAAAGGGACTTTTAGATTCAGACCTAATGGCAAAGAACCTGTGGTCAAGTCTTATGAGAAAATAGAACAACATACCAGAAGATTTTTAGAGGAGGTCGAGACACCAGAAGTCCTAAATACGGGTGAAATTGCTGATTCACTAATGTCTGAAAATGGCGGATCCCCATTTTCAAAATTCATTATTCCCATATTTCAAACTCAAAAACTACATAAAGTTTTATTTTTAACCAAATCCATCAATGTAAAAAATCTTTTAGAACTTGAACCACACGGTCAAGTAATTATAAGCTTTAGTCTCAATGCTATACCTGTTGCCAAAATGTGGGAGAAGAAAGCACCTCCTGTTTTAAAGAGAATCGAGGCAGCAAAAAAGGTTTACCATGCAGGATATGAAGTCAGGCTTAGAATAGATCCAATGGTTCCAATAGATGGATGGGAAGAATCCTATTTGCAATTGGTAGATTTAATTTTTGAGCATCTTTTCCCGGAACGAATTACTCTCGGTTCTTTAAGGGGGCTGCAAAGCACTATTAATGGCTGTTCAGATAAAAGCTGGGTTAAGTATTTAAGAGAATCTTCTAATTGGGGCAAAAAGATTGATTTTCAAACACGATTTACAATGTACTCGACAATAATAAAACACCTGAAATCAAAACATAATTACAATAAGGTTGCTCTTTGCAAAGAAACAATAGCTATGTGGAATAGTCTGAAGATGGAATATGAACAAATTAAATGTAATTGTATATGGTAGAGAAATTATTTCTTGTCCATGCAAATAGAGGCTATGCTAAAGCTTGTTGATGTTCATGTATCCTACGGCCCTATTGAGGCTTTAAAGGGTATTGATATAGAAGTCGAACATGGTGAAATAGTCTGCCTCATCGGGAGCAATGGGGCCGGAAAATCTACAACACTTATGACGATATCCGGGATATTGAGACCTTTTTCAGGTGATATTGTATTTAATGGGGAAAGTATTAAAGGAATTCCTCCTCATAGGATTGTTGAAATGGGTATAAGCCAGATACCCGAAGGTAGAAGGATTTTTCCTAAACTAACCATAATAGAGAATCTTGAGATGGGAGGATTTTCTAATCGAGGCAATTTTGAATCCTCTCTTGAAATGGTGTACAACCTTTTCCCCATTCTGAAAGAAAGATATAAACAGATGGCTGGTACGTTGAGTGGAGGGGAACAGCAGATGCTTGCAATAGGCAGGGCACTTATGTCTCATCCTAAGCTTCTTCTTCTGGATGAGCCTTCTCTCGGGCTTGCACCTATTATTGTGAGCAAGATATTCAAAACCATAAAAGAAATTAATAGTGAAGGTGTTACAATTCTCCTTGTCGAGCAGAATGCGAAGGCAGCCTTAAAACTGTCAAACAGAGGTTATGTTCTTGAAAACGGGAGGTTGGTACTGCAAGGCATCGGTGAAGAGTTGTTAAGAAATGAAAAGGTAAGGAATGCCTATCTTGGAGAGTAGGGATTCTTTAAAAAGAAATATTGAATTCAAGACCCGACATTATTAAAATGTTATATGTACTAATGAGGTCATTAGTATGGCGACATAGTTTTGTCCGTTTGTCATTCTCCGGCTCAACCGGAGAATCCAGTTCCTTTCTCTGGATTGCCCGATCAAGTCGGGCAATGACGATCATGTATCCTTACTTATGGCCGTCTTAGTAAGTTTTCAAAGAAGATAAAAGATATAGAAGGAGAATTACACAAAAATGAGGAAGATTTTATTCATTATCATGTCTTTTTGTTTATTGTTTTCAGCATGCCAGAAAAAAGACGAGACAATAAAGATTGGCATTGCAGGCCCTATGACAGGTGACCAGGCAAAAATGGGTATGGATTTTAAGAACGGTGTCTCGCTTGCAGTTGAGGAATGGAATAGTAAAGGTGGTGTCCTTGGCAAGAGGGTCCAGATGATAGTAAGCGACGACCAGCATGACCCCAAACAGGCAGTTGCTGTTGCAAATAAGATGGTTAATGAGGGCGTAGTCGGAGTTATTGGCCATTTCAATTCAAGTTGCTCCATACCTGCATCAGATGTTTACAATAGCGCAGAAATTCCAATGATTACCCCTGCATCAACAAACCCTCAACTTACAGAAAAGGGTTATAAGGGGGTATTCAGGGTTTGTGGCAGGGATGATCAGCAAGGTAAGATTGCAGCAGATTTTGTTATAAATTATCTTAAACTTAATAACATAGCTATTCTTCATGATAACACAACATACGGCAAGGGTCTTGCTGATGAGTTCAAAAAGTTCATAGTTGATAAGGTCAAGGTAGTTTATTATGGAGGGATTATCCAGGGGGATAAAGATTTCAAAATGGTTCTCACTACAGTAAAGTCTAAAAAACCTGAACTCATCTTTTTCGGAGGCATTTACCCTGAGGCAGGACTCCTTGTAAAACAAGCTAATGAACTTGGATTGAACGCTAAATTCATGAGCGGTGACGGAACGATAGATCCAAAATTTATCGAGATCGCTGGAACCCGTCCAGCAGAAGGTACCTATCTTACATTCAGCCCTGACCCGAAGAATATCCCGTCAGCAAAAGGCTTTATTGACAGATACCAGTCACGATACGGAGAAATTGGCCCATATTCTATTTATGCCTATGACGCTACAAATATCTTGTTGACTGCAATTAAAGAGGCTAAGACAACTGAAGGGAAAACAATCATCAATAAGTTACATTCAATGACATTCAGCGGTGCCCTTGGAAAGATAGGTTTCGATTCAAATGGTGATATAACGGCAGCACCTTATGTTGTCTGGATTACAAAAGGTGGAAGATTTGAAGAATACGGGAAACCTTAGAGGAGGATTTCAGATAAAATGAAGATAGCTGTTAATACTGGAGGCGGTGATGCACCTGGGTTGAACGCAGTAATCCGTGGTGTAGTTCTTGCTGCCTACAAAAAAGGGTGGGAGGTTTATGGGATAAAATATGGTTATCGGGGTCTTATTGATACGAATCAGGTTGTACGTCTGACACCGGAATCTGTCTGGGATATTACAAATATCGGGGGCACGATTCTCGGTTCTGCAATCAAGGGCGACCCGTTCAGATATCCTGTGGAAATGCCTGATGGAAATGTTGTGGAGACGGATATTTCTGATGAAGTGGTTTCGAAATTTAAGGCCCTGGGTTTTGATGCACTTGTTGCGATTGGAGGTGACGGGAGCCTTAGCATTGCGAATAAGTTTTCGGAGAAAGGCGTTCCTGTAATCGGTATTCCTAAAACAATTGATAATGATATAAATTCGACTGATGTCACATTCGGTTTTGATACAGCGGTCAATACAGCAACTGAGGCTATAGATAAACTTCATACTACTGCTAAATCTCACGATAGGGTAATGGTTGTTGAGGTAATGGGAAGATATGTGGGCTGGATAGCGCTTTATTCGGGCATTTCGGGTTCATCCGATGTCATCCTGATACCCGAGATCCCATTTGATATTGAAAAAGTGTGTAATAAGATAAGACAACTAAAGGTTATTGGACAGAATTACGCTATTGTCGTTGTTGCAGAGGGAGCCAAACCTATTGGGGGAGATGTAACAGTGATCGAAGAATGTCATGGTGAGATCAGACTCGGTGGGATAGGTAAGAAAGTGGCCGATAATATCCAGGAGAAGACCGGAAAAGAGACGAGGGTGATAGTTCTCGGTCATTTACAAAGGGGGGGTGCCCCTACTACCTTCGACAGGCTGCTCTGTTTGAGATTTGGCACCGCAGCGATAAGGTTTGCTGAGGCTGGCAAGTTCGGCACAATGGTTGCACTTCGTTCCACCGAGATCTGTGCAGTACCAATCAAAGAGGCAATTGGTAAAATGAAAACAGTGCCTCTGGACAGTGATATAATCCAAACAGCGAGGTCTTTGGGCATCAGTTTTGGTGATTAAATAATCTATAAATTTTTTAATCTGAAGGTAATCCATTTTTAGTAAAATAGCCTGTTGCAAGAAGTTTTAATGTTTCCTCACCTAATGTTGTTTTGACACGTCTTCTTTATCAAAGTTATAATTCAAAAATGAGACTGAAATTTATTATTATCCTCGCATCCTTTTCAATCTTACTTGGTACCTCTGCTGGGGGCTATCTGGCGGTCAGCAGAGGTATGCCATCAATTGAAGAGATTAAGCAATACAGGCCTACAGCAGGCACAAAGATATATGCTGACGATGATGTCCTTATAGGAGAACTCAAAGTAGAAAAAGGTATATTTGTCCCACTGGATAAGATACCAGAACACGTAATAAATGCTGTGATAGCGGTTGAAGATTCAAGGTTCTGGAGGCATAAGGGAATTGATTATCTTGCCATAGCGAGGGCGGTCATCAAGGACATTCTTTATGTGGAACTCAAGGAGGGCGGAAGCACAATAACCCAGCAGCTTGCAAAGGTGATGTTTCTTACACCGGAGAAAACCCTTAAAAGAAAGCTCAGGGAGGCAGCGCTCGCTATAAAGATAGAAAAGAACCTCTCAAAGAAAGAGATACTCGAACTCTACCTGAATAAGGTCTATTTCGGCCATGGTGCATATGGTGTTGAGATGGCTTCGAGGATATATTTTGGGAAATCGGTTAAAGATATAACCTTGTCTGAAGCTGCGTTTATTGCAGGTCTCATAAAGGCGCCTTTATTATATTCCCCTTACAATAATCTGGCAAAGGCAAAGGAGAGACAGAGTATCGTACTTTCGCGCATGGAGGAAGAAGGTTTTATTAAAAGATCCGAAAAAGATAATGCACTAAGACAGCCCGTTTATCTTTCAAGCACGAGGAAGGGCATAGAGGCAAACAACTACTTCATAGATTATATAAGAAAATATCTTGAAGAAAAATATGGTGAAGAGGCAGTATATAAAAAGGGGTTGAAGGTATATACAACATTAGATAGAAGGGCACAATTGTCGGCTGCGAAGGCCCTGCAGCAAGGGCTAAGGGAGCTTGACAAAAGAAGAGGATGGCGTGGTCCGTTAGAACATAAAACAGACATTGATTTTGAAAAAGAGATGAAAGTGAAAGAGTTCACAACCTCGGTTGTCACAACCCCAGGTGATATCTCTTCAGGACTTGTTCTAAAGGTTAGTAATAATGAGGCCATAATAAAAACAAGAGGCATTATAGGGAGGCTTTTAATCGAGGATGCAACATGGGCTTCAAATGTCATCGACCCGAAGAAGAAGACTGGCAAGGTTTTGAAAGATTTCAGGCTGACACAGATTCTTAAACCCGGAGATATAGTAAAGGTAAGCATAAAAAGTATACGTGGCAGCGATGTCCGACTTTCACTTGAGCAGGAACCGGAAGTAGAAGGAGCCTTAGTGTCTTTAGAGCCTGATACCGGATTTATCAGGGCAATTATCGGCGGGTATGATTTTGTAAAAAGCGAGTTTAACAGGGCCATATATGCAAGACGCCAGCCAGGTTCTGCATTCAAGCCGATTATATATGCAGCCGCTCTTGACTACGGCTTTACCCCTGCAAGCATCATGGTAGATGAACCCGTGACCTACCAAGGAGGACCAAAAGGGGAATGGAGTCCTGAAAACTATGACCACAAATTTTATGGGCCTACAACTCTTAGAGAGGCATTAACTTATTCAAGAAATGTCGTTACAGTGAAATTAGTCGATGCTGTAGGAATAGATAACCTGCTGGAATTTGCAAGAACTGTGGGCATTCAGAGTGACATGCCGAGAGATCTTACAGTAGCTCTCGGTTCATTAAGTCTTACTCCTTTTGATCTTGCCTTGAGTTACAGCGTATTTGCGAATGGTGGCATGAAGATAAAACCTATTGCAGTAAAATATATCACTGATTCAAAAGGTAAGGTTCTCGAAAGCAATGAACCAGAAGCAGAGGAGGTTATAAGTCCACAGACTGCATTCCTGATAACCTCGATGATGGAGGATGTTGTAAAAAACGGCACGGGATGGAGGGCAAAGGCACTCGGCAGGCCGGTTGCTGGAAAGACCGGGACAACAAATGAGTACAGGGATGCATGGTTTGTAGGCTATTCAACAAATTTAGTCTCTGTTGCGTGGGTTGGCTTTGACGATATGAGGTCACTCGGTCCTCGGGAGACAGGTGCTCGCGCAGCGTCTCCTCTCTGGGTGTATTTTATGAAGGATTTCCTGAGCGGGGAGGTTGAAGAATTCCCTATCCCTGAAGGCATAGTTAGTCATACTATAGATCCTGTGACAGGACTTTTATCAAAGGACGAATCAGCGGGTATTAAAGAATATTTCAAGGAAGGTTCAGAGCCAAGACAGTATGCACCATCTACCTCTATCCTCGGGACAAAGGATAGATACAAGGATCTTAATTTTGATTAGGAGGTTTGTTATGAGAATTTTTATACTGGGATTAATAGCCTTATTTCTAATGAGTTCGTTGGTTTTTGCAGATACCGGTGGGTTTAAAGATGCCCTCTCTTTTTATAAAAAGGGAGATTTTAAGAAAGCTGCAAAATATCTGAAGGAATATGTTGAGAAGAACCCTGATCCATATGCTTATTACCTTCTTGGTTATGCCAGCTATAAGATGAAGAATTATTCTGAATCAATAAAATACTTTAAAGAGGCATATACCCTCAACCCAAATCTTTCCCCTGTTCCGGTTAAGCGACATAGAAATAACGAGAGGAATTTTAAAAAATAGATAAACTCTTTCTAATTTTAATGCATTTTTGTTAAGAGGGGCTCAATATAAGCCCATTGCCTCTCTGACAAGTCTCATGGTCTCTCCGGCAACTCTTTTTGCCTTTTCTGTTCCTTTATCCACGATATCATGAAGGACATCAGGATTATTAAGGAGTCCATTGCGCTTTGTCCAGATTGGATCCATGACCTTGAAGACATTCTTGATGAGAATCTTTTTGCAGTCAATACAGCCAATAGCCGCAGTTCTACATCCCTCTGCTACCTCTTCCTGCTCCTCTTTTGATGAGAAAATCTTGTGGAGTTGGTAAACAGGGGATAACTCTGGGTTACCTGTATCTGTCCTCTTTATTCTTGCAGGATCGGTAACCATAGTCCTTAATTTTTGCTCAACCTCTTCAGGCGTGTCAGAAAGATATATTGCATTTTCATAACTCTTTGACATCTTTCTTCCATCGATTCCTACAACCTTCGGAAACTCTGTAAGCAATGCCTCCGGTTCAGGGAAAATTTCTCTATAAAGATAATTAAAACGTCTTGTAATCTCTCGACTTATCTCTAAGTGTGGAACCTGGTCAATTCCCACAGGAACATACTTAGCTCTGTATATGATAATATCAGCGGTCTGAAGGAGCGGGTATCCGAGAAAACCATATGTGGATAAGTCTCTGTCTTTGAGTTCCTGCTGTTTTTCTTTGTACGTAGGAACCCTTTCGAGCCAGCCGAGCGGGGTTATCATCGAGAGAAGAAGGTGTAGCTCTGCATGTTCAAGTACCCTCGATTGAATAAATATCGTGCATTTTTCAGGATCAATGCCTGCTGCCAAGAAATTTATGAGAATATCCGTTGTAGATTCTTTTATAGATGACGTGTCTGCATATCCTGTAGTAAGTGCATGCCAGTCTGCAACAAAGTAATAACAATCATATTTGTCCTGAAGCCCCACCCAGTTGCTCAATGCCCCTATTAGGTTGCCGAGATGCAACCTTCCACTTGCCTGCATTCCGCTGAGTACCCTTTCCTTATTCATTTACCCATTACCTCATATAATCTTTGAAATATTTTTTACCTTATACCTTCTATTTTTAAGGGTTTTAAATTATATCATATTTATCTGAATTATCAGGATCTCTATCTGGGTAAAGATTTTGGACAAGTATGTAGTTATATTATAAATATCGCAACGATTGTCTATATGGTTACATTTTACATGACGCAGGACATAGATGCTATAATAGCATGTGTTTTGATATAATTTGTGTAAAAAGGAGATTTAATGGAGAAAGGGAAGGTCAGGGATATTACAGTAGAAATACTCATATCTATAAGGGATGAAATAGGCAAACTGAGGGAAGATACAAATAAAAGATTTGAGCAAATGGATAAGCGATTTGAGCAGATGGATAAGCGATTTGAGCAAATGGATAAAAGGCTTGAGCGTATTGAGGTTGATATAAGGGCTATAGTAAGCCATTTTGAAAGAGATTATATGCTTCTGGCGAATAAGCTGGGTGAGCTTGAAGGGAGGTTCAGCGCACACGTTGGCAGTCATCCGTAGTTATCCGCTTTTACCATAAATTTCCATTCAATATCCCCGTGTTTCCAAATGAGTATTTGATCTTGCAATTCAGGAAGGAACCAATCCTCGATTATTTAATGGAGTAATGCCAAGAAATATTTAAGTTGAAGTAGATTCACAAAAAAGAATATGAAAGGAACGATGAAATAGTTTGCTATATTTGTAACTATCAGTAAAATAACAATCAGAAAACCAAAGGGTTCTATTTTACTGAATGAGATCGCCTGTTTATACGGGAGTAAACCGGTCAATACTCTTCCCCCATCAAGAGGAGGTATCGGTATCATGTTAAAACATGCTAAGACAATATTCACAAGAGCTGAATATGTAAATATCATCAGCAAAGGCAGAATAACAATATTCGAAATATATCCGGGCAGGAAATTTAATAAAGGTTTCAGCAGAAAATGAAGGGTTAATGCACTAAGAATTGCAAGAAGGATATTTGTTATTGGACCTGCAGCCGCTGAAATTGCCATATCCCTTTTAGGATTTTTGAAGTTCATCGGATTTATAGGGACTGGTTTTGCATATCCAAAAACAAACTGACCATTAGTAAAAATTAAAAGCATAAGGGGCATTAGTATCGTTCCGATCGGGTCAATATGGGCTATCGGATTCAGTGTAAGCCTGCCCATCATCTTGGCTGTCGGGTCACCCAATCTGTTTGCAACAAAACCATGAGAAAGCTCATGAAATATAATAGCTATCAGGATAGGGAATACCGATATGATTATCTGCCTTGCGATACTCGAGAAATCCAAAACATTATGGCCTTTCTAAATAGGGTGCAAAATCTGGTCAATCACAGTTCTTGCCGCAACAAGGGGGTCAATAAAGACACTGTCCATATCTTGTTCCATGTCTCTCTTGTTAGATAAGTAAGTAATACGGTCCTGCATCCTGTCGCGCAAGAATCTAAGATACTCTGGATCCCTTGTTGGCTTATATTTTTTATCATAATCAGCACCAAACAACTCTTTCCCGTTTTTGGGTAGTAAAAGTCCCTGAAACGCCTTCCATTCCCTCCACTCGATGTTCCCCCTTACCAGTTCTGTGACAATGGAGAGCGAGAGATCCTTCGGAATATCTACCAGAGTCCTTGGCAGACCAAAGGCATGCGTGTTCATAATATAGCATTCTGTCCCCAGTTTGAACAGTTTTTTAAATTGTATGCAATCTTCTAAAAGTGGGTGAACCCTGAATGGGTTTGCAAAGGGCTCAATCACTAATTTTTCGAGTTCCTTCGGGTCAACATTTTCTACCCCTTTAGCACGCATTGTGCTCAGTGATGCCCCCATGGCCACAGCAAGGTTTATTGAATTAACCTTGCAGATAGGTGGCAGGCTTGTATCCTTCTGTAACCATATGACCATGCATGGTCTTTCGCAGAAATCTGCATGGTTAAACATATCCCTTGTCTTAATACAACGACCGTTGTCGTTCCTGATATCTGCACAGACCATTTTCTTACTGCCATCAGGGAGCTCTGTTACAGCTACATTCTGGGCTGAATAGAAATACTTGATTATATCATCCTGAAATTCAACTGCATCTGTTTTATCGAAAAGACTCGGCTCAAGCGCAACGGTAAAGTCATGTTCCAGGTCTATTAAGAATGCATCATCATGAATAACGGTAACCTTTTCATCCTCTCTTAATGTCCCTGCATGATCATGGCTATTGGTAATTGAAGATTTTCCAGAACCAGACAGCCCGAATACAGCAACCGGAGGTTTGTTGCCAATCTTCTTAATGCCCCCATGGCAGGCAACCATATTCTGTCGAACACCAATAGTCCAGGCAAGAGTCAGTGTACCCTTTTTCCTCTCACCGAAATAGCGTAATCCTAAAATAGCGATACAATTTTGCATCTCATCGATAATGACAAGTCCACTGGGGAAATCAGGATGCGACCATTCAGGGTCAGCAAATACGAGTATATCTGGCTCATCTAATATACGTGACTTCACATACAGGTCACTCCATGGTTTCATCCATGGGGTAAAATTGAAACCCCAATCAAGCATGTTCTTCGCATCAGTTGCAGGGCTCAAAAGATGTGCCTTAACCATAAAATCGGGATGCAACCCAACAATCCCTTCAAGCCACAACCCCTCACGTCGGTTGAAATTGTAAACGGCCTCTCCTATAAGGGATAGATATCTATCCCTATCCCTATCCTTCCCCATTTCACGAACTAACCGCCTTGACCTCGCTGTCCGTCCTACAATTCCTCCATCATTAGAGATAAGGACATTAGCATTCTTAGGAAGTCCAAACTGCTCCGGCTTATATATAGGCTCAGAGGTTGTGACAACTTCGGGTTGTGTTGTAGCGAGTTTATAGAGTTCAGCCATCGTTGTCTTTCTTACAGAATTTGCAAAAAATGCACTCTCAATATATGCCCTCCACGGAGAGCCTGGAATCTTGTGTTTTGTTGCCATATATCTTCCTTTTCTACTTTACTTTTTATAAACTAAAGAGAGAATATACTGTTTATAAAAAAACATTGTCAAGTTATGATAAAGAAATATATAATAATACTACATAATGACTTCGGTAGTCATCATCCCTGCGCGTTATGAATCGACCCGTTTTCCGGGAAAGCCCTTATACCCCCTCAAAGGGGAGCCTATTATACAGTATGTCTATAATAATTCAAAACTTTCACACCTCGCAGACGATGTAATTGTTGCAACAGACAGCGAAAAGATTTTAGAAAAAGTACAAACCTTTGGAGGCAAGGCAATAATGACAGATAAAAAGCATCCTTCAGGCACTGATAGGATAGCTGAAGTTGCTAAATCAATGGATTATGAGATAATTGTTAATGTGCAGGCTGATGAACCCCTTATACGTCCTGAAATGATTGACGATGTTATTACTCTTCTCGACGACAGAAGAGCCTCTATAGGTACACTTGTAAAAAAAATTGAAGACCCGGGGGAAATCATAGACCCGAATGTGGTTAAAGTAGTCTTTGATAAAGAGAGGTTTGCACTATATTTTTCGAGGGCGCCTATACCATATAACAGGGATAAGTGGAAACTTCAGAGCAAAGAGCAAAGGGCAAAGGGCAAAGAATTTGAAAGTATTTTTGAGCTCCAAGCCCCAAGCTCTAAGCTCCAAGCTTTCCGCTGTTATAAGCATATCGGAATTTATAGTTACAGGCGTGAGGTACTCCTTTCATTCGCTAATATGCAGCAAACAGAACTTGAAAAGATAGAAAAACTCGAACAATTGCGGGCTCTCGAAAACGGGATGAAAATTAAGGTAAAGGAGACCTTTTTTGAAACTTATGGGGTAGATACCCCTGAAGACTTACAAAAGGTGGAAAAATGTCTAAATATATCTTTGTAACCGGAGGCGTTGTTTCAGCACTCGGCAAGGGTATTGCGGCCGCTGCCATCGGCGCACTCCTTGAGGCGCAAGGATTAAAGGTTACCCTTCAAAAATTAGATCCTTATATCAATGTTGACCCGGGTACGCTAAGCCCATTTCAGCATGGTGAGGTGTTTGTTACTGATGATGGTGCAGAGACGGACCTCGACCTCGGGCATTACGAGAGATTCACATCAATAAGGACTTCACAGGCAAACAATTATACAACGGGAAAGATTTATTACAATGTAATCACAAAGGAGAGGCGCGGAGACTATCTTGGAGAGACGGTCCAAGTAGTTCCCCATATAACAGATGAAATTAAGAAGGCTATAAAATCTGCAAGCAATGACTATGATGTGGTGATAGTCGAGATCGGCGGGACTATTGGAGACATTGAGAGCCTCCCGTTCCTTGAGGCAATAAGACAGTTTCGCTATGATGTTGGCAGGGAAAATGTACTCTATGTTCATCTTACCCTTATCCCTTTTGTGAAGTCAGCAGGTGAACTTAAGACCAAGCCTACACAACACAGTGTCAAGGAATTCAGAGAAATAGGTATTCAGCCCGATATACTCTTGTGTAGAACTGAGAGGCCGCTTCCACCCGATGTAAAGAAAAAGATCGCAATTCACTGCAACCTCGATGGAGATGCTGTTATCTCTGCAAGGGATGTTGAGACGGTATACGAAGTTCCCCTTGTGCTACATAATGAAGGCCTTAACTACCTGATAGAGAAGAAGCTTAACCTGAATTTAAATGAGCCGGACCTGACCCTGTGGAAAGATATTGTGAGGAAGATAAAGGAACCTAAGAATGAGGTCAATATTGCAATAGTCGGAAAATATACGGGATTAAAGGACTCTTACAAGAGTCTGATGGAAGCCTTTGCCCATGGCGGCATTGCAAATGATGCTCGCGTGAATTTGCAATGGGTAGATTCGGAAGAAATAGAGGTTTACGGCCCTGAGAGGTATCTATCCGAAGCTGACGGGATTCTCGTGCCAGGAGGCTTTGGACATCGGGGGATTGAGGGGAAGGTAAAGGCCATAAGATATTCACGCGAAAAGAAGATACCATTCTTTGGTATATGCCTCGGTATGCAGTGCGCTGTAATAGAGTTTGCGAGAAATGTCTGCGGTCTTTCTGCTAACAGCACAGAATTTGATTTAAATACAAATGACCCTGTTATTTATCTAATGGAAAGATGGTATGACTTCAGAAAAGGAAGAGTTGAAGTGCGCACAGAGGGCTCCCAGAAAGGTGGCACCATGAGGCTCGGCGCCTATCCGTGCATCCTTGAGAAAGGAACCCATGCCTACAGGGCATATGGTGCGAAAGAGATATCCGAAAGGCACAGGCACAGATATGAATTCAATAACGCATACAGGGAGATACTCACAAGGCATGGGCTGAAGATTAGCGGCCTTAGCCCCGATGGAGAACTTGTAGAGATTATTGAGATTGAAGACCACCCATGGTTCCTTGGATGCCAGTTTCATCCTGAGTTCAAGTCAAGACCGACAGATCCTCATCCTTTATTCAGGGCATTTATAGAGGCATCTGTCAGGGGAAAAAGGGCTTTATTCCCCTACTCAGAAGTCGGTACGGAAGATAAAGGCAGAGGCATTTAATATTGACGAAGGAAATAAATATAGCAAATACAAGGCTTGGAGGTAATAATCCTCTTTTCATTATTGCCGGGCCATGCGTTATCGAAAGCGAAGAAGTTATATTTTACACTGCGGAAAGACTGAAAAAGATATGTGAACGAATTGGTCTCCCTCTTCTATTCAAGAGTTCCTATGATAAGGCTAATCGAACCTCTATCTCTTCCTTTAGAGGACCCGGCTTAGAGAAGGGATTAAAGGTACTTTCCGACGTCAGGAGCAAATTTAACATCCCTGTAATCTCAGATGTACATTCAGTAGAGGAGGTCAAGCCTGCTGCAGATATTCTTGATGTCCTTCAGGTTCCTGCTTTTTTATCCAGGCAGACTGATCTAATCCTTTCTGCATCAAAGACAGGAAAACCTGTTAATGTCAAAAAGGGGCAATTCCTTGCGCCTTGGGACATTAAAAATATAATAGAGAAGTTCACATCAACAGGAAACCAGAATATTTTTATTACAGAGCGGGGTACTTCTTTTGGATATAACAATCTTGTCGTTGACTTCAGGGGATTATCTATAATGAGGTCCTTTGGATACCCTGTCATCTTTGATGTTACTCATAGTCTACAACTTCCAGGAGGGCGGGGAAACTGTTCAGGCGGTCAGAAGGAATTTGCAGAACCTCTTGCGAGGGCAGCAGTAGCGGTTGGTGTTGATGGGCTATTCATGGAGGTCCATCCGGAGCCTGATAAGGCCTTATGCGATGGCCCGAATATGATAAAACTGGATGAAGTAGAGAAACTTCTGGCCTCTGTTAAGGCAATAGACCAATCAGTGAAGTCTCTTTCGATATCCTGCAACTCATTATAATTTTTGAAGCAATTTCTTGTTTTATTTGTTTAAGACTGACGAAATATGATGCTTAAAATTCTTTTTAAAAAAGAGGTTATGAGATATAATATCTTGGTATTTTTGGCTATACTTCTACAATAAAGCGAAGAGGGGATATGGGGAAGAAAAAGGCATTGGAAAAGAAAGCCCGTTCTAAGGTCAGTATCCTTGATATAGCGAAAAAGGTTTTAAAGACAGAAGCTGATGCTGTTTATGCCTTGATCGAGAAACTCAACAGTAATTTTGAGAAGGCAGTAGATATTGTTTATTCAAGTAAAGGGAGAGTCGTTATCACGGGGATGGGTAAGTCAGGTCTCGTGGGCAAGAAAATAGCAGCCACACTTGCATCAACCGGTACACCCGCATTCTTTCTTCATCCTGCTGAGGCAAGCCATGGTGACCTCGGGATGGTTACTTCGGATGACGTCATTATCGCCATCTCAAATAGCGGTGAGACAGAAGAGATTCTTGGACTCATACCTTTTCTAAAAAGGTTTAATGTTCACATCATCTCAATAACAGGCAATCCGAATGCAACCCTTTCAAAGGTAGCAGATGTTACCCTCGATGTCTCTGTAAAAAAAGAGGCATACCCTATTGGTGTTGTTCCCACCGCATCGACAACAGCGGCAATGGCGATGGGTGATGCCCTTGCAGTTGCATTGCTTTTAAAGAGAGGGTTTAAAGAAGAAGATTTTGCCTTTTTCCATCCGAGGGGCAGCATCGGCAAAAAGCTTCTTATTAAGGTAAAAGATTTAATGCTTACTGGTGAAAGTCTGCCTTTAGTGTTACCCGAAACTCCAATGTCTAAGGCAGTTATAGAAATGTCATCCAAGAGGCTCGGTCATACTATTGTTTTAGACGATGACGGAAAAATTGCCGGAGTAATAACAGATGGAGATGTAAGAAGGGGATTAGAAAGATGGGGAGGAAAGCTCTTTGATTTATCAGCAGGTGAAGTCATGACAAGAAATCCAAAGACAGTATCTGAAGAAGAACTTGCGGCAAAGGCATTATCCATTATGGAGAGCTATTCAATAACGGCACTTGTGGTGCCTGATAATAAAGGGAAACCTATTGGGATTATTCACCTGCATGATATACTGAAAGAAGGAATAGTGTAAGAATTTTTAAGTTTACAATAACACCAAATTGTCTCTGTGTATCGCCTCATCAGAGTATTTATACCCGAGAACCTTTTCAATCTCTGATGTCTTTCTGCCCTTTATTTTGTCAATCTCTGAAGATGAATAATTGGTCAGACCTTTAGCAATACGGTTCCCTTTTGAATCAAGGCAGTAGACTGCATCGCCTGTGTCAAAATCACCCTCAACAGTGACAATACCTGAAGGAAGAAGGCTCTTGCCCCCCTGTATCAGTGCCTTTATTGCACCTTCATCTATAATAAGGCTTCCTTTTGAACGGCTGCCATAAGCAATCCAGCCCTTCCTTGACGACAACTTTTCCTTTTTTGGCTCGAATATAGTCCCACAATGTTTACCTTGCACAAGAGACGTCAGGAGTCCATCCTTTCTCCCGCTGATTATATGCACAATGATACCATGACTAACTGCCTGTTTAGCAGCAAGGAGTTTTGAATACATTCCTCCTGTACCCACTGCGCTTCCTGTACCTCCTGCTTTTTCCTCGATTTCGGGCGTTATTTCCTCCACATAATCAATAATCTTTGCCTTTACACTTCGCCTCGGGTCTTCTGTATAAAGCCCATCAACATCTGAAAGTATTATAAGCCTCTCAGCCTCTATAAGACTTGCAACGAGAGAGGCAAGATAGTCATTATCTCCAAACCTTATCTCATCAGTTGCAACGGTATCATTTTCGTTTATTATTGGGATAATCTTATATAAAAGTAATGTAAGAAGTGTGTTCTTAGAGTTAATGTATCTTTTCCGGTCAGAAAGATCATCTCGTGTAAGTAACACCTGTGCTACTTTCTTTCTATAATCTCCAAAGCTCCTCTCATAAGCCCACATGAGGCTACTCTGTCCGATTGCCGCAACAGCCTGTTTAAGTTTTATATCTCTTGGTTTTTCTTTTAAACTAAGTTTACCCATGCCAGCAGCGATAGCACCCGATGAGACAAGGACAATATCATATCCCATATCTTGTAGTTCAGATATTTCGCGTGCTATAGATGAGATCCTTTTTGTATCAAGCCCTTTTTTCCCGTCAGCGAGTATATTACTGCCAATCTTTACAACAAGCCTCTTCATATGAAAAACCCCTTTTAGCAAAATTATACATCGGGAGTGGTTCCGTTGTCATTAGCCTATTTATACTGCTAATTCCTCTATCTTCTGACAGTTTTTTAAGTCTTGTTAAAACTCCGTAGAGTCTATGTATAAATTGCAAATTGAATATTCCGTCATTCCCCGACTTGATCGGGGAATCCACCCTTCGGCAGGCTCAGGGTGACAATTGTCATGGTGAGCTTGTAGAACCATGGATTGTCCGGTCAAGCCGGACAATGACAAAACCCGACTTTATACACAGAAACTACGTAGCCATCATATCGCTACTAAAAAGGGCAAAAAAATACAATAGATGATGCATTAAGCAGCAAACTAAAGAAATCATCAAAGAAAATTTTTTTGAAGAAAAAGATTGAATTTTTAGGCTAATTTCTGGTATATTTTAACGTCTTGTGATGGAAGACATAGAAAAGAAATCGATACTTGAGGCTTTTTTGTTTCTTTCAGGGGAACCGATAACGCTTTCCGCTGTAAAAGATATAATAGAACTTCCTGAGTCTGAAATAAAAAGCCTCCTTAACGAACTTATCATAGAGTACAGAGAGCGAAATAAAGGGCTATTCATAGTTGAAATTGCCAATGGCTATCAGATGGTAACAAATCCTGAGTACGAAGAGTGGATAAAGAAGTTCAGGAGTACACATATATCGAGCAGACTATCAATGCCTGCCCTCGAAACCCTGGCTATAATAGCATACAAACAACCTGTAATCAGGGCTGAGATTGAACAGATCAGGGGTGTTAATTCTGACAGCGCTATCAAGACCCTTCTTGAAAAAAGGCTTGTAAAGATAATGGGCCGCAAAGATGTACCTGGAAGGCCTTTTCTTTACGGGACAACAAGAGAATTTTTACAATATTTCGGTTTGAAGGACCTTACAGAGTTACCGACTCTTAAGGACCTTGTACGGGAGGAAGCTGCTTAATTATGGGAGGTGAGTATGATAAGGCTTTATCTTTTTATTGTTATCCTTACGCTTGCAACTTTTATCACAGGCAATATTTACGCTGATACAACTTATACAATAAAAAAAGGCGACAACCCATATAAAATAGCTAAAAAATTTAAGGTTAGAACACAAGATATCATTAAAGTTAATAATTTAAGGCCTGCTAATCTTAAACCAGGCATAAAAATAACCATTCCATCGAATAAAAAAGGAGCTCCAAAGAAGAATAAACTTGCCCAAAAGAAAGATAAAGTTAATCACACTGAATCCTCCCATACACTTTGGAAAATGGATAATCCCCCCACCCCCCCTTTAGCAAAGGGGGGTGAGGGGGGATTTAATAAAGGGGGATTAGAGGGGGATTTTAAAAAGGGAAATAGGGGATTTTCAGGTGATAATATTGAAACGGTGAAACGTCAAGAGGATTCTTTATACCACGTAGTAAAAAGAGGCGATACCTTATTTTTCTTATCGAAAAAGTACTCAATATCAATAGATGAACTCAAGGAGATCAACAATCTTAGATCAAAAAAACTAAGAATAGGACGAAAGCTCCTTGTTAAACGAACCGAGCCAAGGAATTATACTGTGGAAAAAGGCGACAATATCTGGAAGATTGCAAAGAAGTTTAATATCGATCCTGATGAGCTGATGGATATCAATAATCTCGAGACAAACTTATTAAAACCGGGTCAGAAAATCCTTTTAGAACCCGTGGTTGAAGTGGCTGAAATAAAAAATCACGAGGCAATACTTTCACAGCCACATATCGAAGATGAGATAAAGAAGGCCTCTGAATCTGAAGACCCCGGCCTAAAAGAACTCAGTATGAAGGAAAGGCTTATCCTTTTCGCAAAAAAATTGTTAGGTATTCCTTACAGGTTTGGCGAAAGCAGCCTTCTCGGGATTGACTGCTCAGCATATGTTCAAAAGGTCTATAGCCTGATCGGGATAAATCTTCCACGGTCGGCAAGAGAGCAATTCTCTGAAGGAAATCCTGTTGATAAGGAAGAGCTTTCTATAGGTGACCTCGTCTTCTTCAGGACATATGCATCCTTCCCCTCACATGTAGGGATTTATCTCGGCAATAACCTTTTTATACATGCATCATCAAGGGGCAAGAAGGTTACTATTGACAGTCTCGAAACCCCATATTATTTCAAAAGATTTATTGGTGCAAAAAGACTTATTGAAGGCGAGGTTGAAGAAAAAGGAGAACCACAAAAAAAGGGATAATTAACCTTCATACATCACCTTTCCCATATCTGATATATCGTATCCCCCAAGCGCCATCACCATATCCTTGAATTCTGTGTCCTCGCTTATAATCTTTATGAGATTCTGAAGCATCTCCGTCTCAAAGAATTCACGAGGTATTGCAAGGTCATATCTTTCCTTTGCAACAGGGATAAAATCGAGATTTAATGCCCTCGCAGATGCAAGTATTGCAAGGCCAGTGTCTGCAACCCCTGTAAGCACCGCAGATGCAACGCCCATGTGTGTATATTCCTCCCTTTCATAACCTTTTACATTTTCAGGTTTTATCCCAAGTTCTCTTAAACACTTATCTGTAAGAAGCCTTGTTCCTGCACCGGCCTGTCTGTTGACAAACACGACATCACTTCTTGTTAAGTCTTCAAATCCATTTATGTTTTTGGGATTACCTTTTAGCACAACAAGACCCTGCTCTCTATAGACAAGATTTATGAGGAGGATCTTTTTATCAGGAAGAAGTCTTTTTATAAATGATACATTGTACTCCCCTGTCTTCTCATCTAACAGATGTGTTCCTGCCATATATGCCTCTCCTCTCTTTAATGACATCAGACCTCCCATTGAACCCACATGGGCTGATGAGAGAGAAAACTTAGGATGCCTCTTCTTTAGTATATTAGCAAGCAGATCGAGGGCATTGTCATGGCTTCCGATACAGACAATCGTATTTTCAATATCGCCTTTAGACCTCATTAGCTCCACATCTACCTCTGTGCCTGCACCAATACCTTCGGACATAGCAGGTATTCGGACAAAACCATCAGCACGTACAAGAGACATAAGTATACCTGCTCCACGGCTAACAGGGGTTGCGATAAAATTATCACCGACCTTCCCCACCTTTACTCTAAGGAATTCCTCATGTCCTAAGGTAGATGCGACCTGCCTCGAAATCTTCGCCCTCAATATCTCAGGCCCTTCTATATCGAGACCCTGCCATTTATAAATAAGTGGCCTTGCAAATAGATTGAATGTTATATAAGCAGATACAGGATAGCCGGGTATGCCAAGAATGGGTTTACCTTTTATCCATCCAAGGATGACGGGCTTACCCGGCTTTATGCTAACGCCATGGAGTATCACTTCTCCGAGCTCATTTATAGCCTTTGCAGTGAAGTCTTCCGAGCCAGCAGATGCACCAGCATTAACAACAACCAGGTCCCCCATGTCGAGGGCATCCAGTATCGCCCTTTTCAGTTCTTCGATCACATCGGGTATAATCCTGAATCTGATAGACTCACCTCCCCATTCAGAGACAAGACCGCTGAAGATTCTTGAGTTATATTCGATAATATCACCTTTCTTTAAATCCCCTCCTGCCTCAACAAGTTCCGTACCTGTCGGGATAACAACAACACGCGGTCTTTTCCTGACAATCACCTCTATATGCCCGCCTGTTAGCATTGCACCTATGTCAACAGGTCTTATCTTATGATTCTCAGGTAGTATCAGCTCTGTAGCCACAATGTCTTCACCAATTACCCTCACATGCTGCCAGGGTGTTGCAGGCGAAATTATCTCGATGTATTCATCAATTTCTCCTAACCCCCCTTTAGTAAAGGGGGGAAAGGGGGGATTTGTCTGACTTCTGACTTCTGACTTCTGACTTTTTATTATATTTACATCCTCTATCATTATTACTGCGTTAAACCCGTCAGGCATAGGATCACCTGTATCAACATAAACTGTATGTTCTCCTATCTTTAACCTTTTAGGAGTCCTCTCTGAGGCACCAAAAGTATCTGCGAATCTCACGGCATAGCCATCCATCGCTGACGAATGGTAAAACGGAGAAGAGATATTTGCGATGATTGCCTCAGCGGTAACTCTTCCAAGGGAATTTACAACCTTGATTGTTTCCCCTGAGAGTGGCCTCATAACCCCTTCAGAATCAAGCTTTTTAAGCCACTTCGCTATCGCCTCGTGTAAAGGTGTGCTTTCAAGATAGATTTCACGCGACATTATTACTTATTGGTAAGCTTCTTTATCATGGACTTCAACTCGTCAAGATCTGATGACTTAACAATATATGCCTCTGAAGCCCATACAGCAAAATCATCCCTGTAATCATAGGCGGTAGACATGATAATGGGTATCCTGGGGTTCTTTTCCTTCATCTGTCTCAGAATTCGTATTCCGTCTATGTCGGGCAAAAGAATATCAAGAGTAACAATATCAGGGATTTCTTTATCGAATAGCTCCATTGCCTCCTGCCCATTGGATGCTACAACGACTTCATAGCCCTCATCTTCAAACTCCTCTTTATATAGCCTTTGGATGTGCAGGTCATCATCAACCACAAGTATCTTCATATCTCTCCTCCTTCTTAAAAGTAGGAAGTGGAAAATAGGAAATAGGAAGTTAAGATTTCACTTCTCACTTCTTATTTTTCACTTCTCATTTTCAATGGTATAAATACCCTGAATATGCTTCCCGCGCCGGGCTTGCTCTCTACCTCAATATTTCCCGAGTGCTCTTCTATAATCCTGTGTGTTATAGCAAGGCCAAGTCCGGTACCTGTCCTTTTTGTAGTAAAGAAAGGGTCAAATATAAACGGCAGGTCCTCCTCGGCTATTCCTGCGCCTGTATCTTTTATCTCAACCACAGCATTATTATCTTTAATATATGTCTTTATTAATATTTTACCGTTACTGCCCACAGCCTGAACAGCATTTTTCAGTATATTAAGCAGGGCTTCTTTCATCCTGTTAGGATCTATATACATCTCGATACGCTCGCCAATTTCTCTGACGAGAACTACATCCCGCTCTTCAAGATCGGATTTTGTAAGAGAGATAACATCTTCAATAAGTCTGGCAGAATCGACTGTTTCCTTTACAACCCTTGTTTCCTTAACAAAACTGAGAATCTCATTAAGTATGCCCTCAAGTCTTTCGACTTCCTTTACAATTATATCTGCATACTCTTTCAGGTTGCCGTCTAACTTCTTCTCAAGTCTTTTTGCAAACCCCCCAAGAGAGACAAGAGGATTCCTTATCTCATGAGCTACTTTTGCTGCAACTTCTCCGAGTGCCGCCATCCTCTCTGCCATTATAAGCCTCTCACGCAGGTTTTTCAGCTCTGTTATATCACTAACTACATTTACCGTACCTATAAATTCCCCTGCCGTATCAAATATCGGAGAGCTTGAAAATATGAACGTACCGCCAAGATGATGGTCTTCAACCTCCTCTACAAATGCCTTCCCTGTCTCAATAGTTTTATGATGCGGGCACTCTGCCCGCGGTCCGTTCATACCATGAATTACCTCATAGCATTTCTTCCCTGTGATTTCCTCTACAGGTTTACCCAGCCTCTTGCTGACAGCCTTATTGATGTTCTTTAACACATAATCCTTCGTAATGAAGTAGACCATATCAGATATTGACTCAAATATATTCTCAAGTTCCTGCTCTGCAAGGGCTACCTGCTCAAAGAGCCTTGCGCTCTCTATGGCTGTTGCAATATGGTTTGAAAAACCGCTGAGAAACCTCATATCTCCCTCAGCTATAGGCCTCCTGTTGAAATGGTTGTCAACCCAGAGGACTCCTATTACCTTATCCCTCGATATCAGAGGCGAAACTGAATAAGCATGTGTGCCCAACTGCTGTATTAGGAGTGTATCTGAGAGTGGTTCTTCTTTTACATCATGAATATTAAAAGGTTTCTTCTCTTTCACGGTCTTTGTAAGAATTGTTTCCTCTGACAAAGGTATCTCCATACCGCGGCTGAGTCTGTCAAAAAAAGAATCCTTTCTCAACGGCCCAATTTCTATATCATGCATTATGTCAGCCAGCGTCTTCTTCTCTATGGAAAGTCTCTCCCATATACGCCACGCCTCCTCAGAACTCGCAGGCCCTACCCCCACAGCCCCCTTCAATATATTCCTTTTTTCATCAACCAGGAAAAGGATTGCCCGATTAAAGCCGAGCCCATCGCCCATGGTAACTGCAGCAAGAACCATTCTTAACAACCTGTCAAGTTCAAGTGTCCCCCTCATAGCTGAACTGATAAATAAGAGTCTCGAAAGTTCCTGGTTCCTCATGATCAGCTCTCTCTCAATACGTTTCTTCTCTGATATATCCCTGGATATACCGCTGATACCAATAACCCGACCTGCCACATCTTTAATCGGAGAAAGCGTAAGACTGACTGTTATGATCGTACCATCCTTCCTCTTCCTGAAGGTCTCCATATCCTTCAGTACCTCTCCATTCTTTATCCTTTGAGTGTTTTCCCATTCAGGGTCAATGAGAAATTCAGGAAGAAAAGGTAAAAATTTCCCCAATGCCTCTTCCTTTGTGAATCCATATATTCTCTCTGCCCCTTCATTCCATGAGGTAATAAACCCATCGAGATCAGAGGTGACTATTGCATCTGCCGAGTTTTCTATAATTCCCTCGATATACTCCTTTGTCTGGGTAACCTCGTTATAAAGACCAAGAATCTCATCATGACAGAGCATCCTTTCAGTTGCATCCTGAATAAATACAACACATTCAATAACCTCCCCTGTCTCATTCTTTACAGGATATGCTGAAAGTTCAGCGTAATATGCAGTATTTTTAAGATTCCCTTTCTGCGTCACAATATTGACCTCTCCTGTTTCGAACGTGACCTTGGCTGCACAATGTGGACATATCCCTGTAAGATCATGAAATAATTCAGCGCAGTCTTTACCTATAAGGTCAGAGGAGGGGTTTTCTATCCATTTCTCTGCAGATTTATTAACAGCGAGTATCCTGTAGCTTCTATCAAGCATTATAATACCGTCCTGGATGTTTTCAAAAATTATTTCAGCAAGTTTTTGTTTGTGTGCTGTATCCATCAGAAATACCTTATTAAGCCTTTCTTTTTTCTATAGCAGCATTATAGAGTTCAATGTATCTTTCTGCTGATTTCTTCCATGAGAAATCCATATTCATACCATCTATTATCATCTTGTGCTTTTTATCCTCATCTGTATAAACGCAAAGGGCCCTTTTTACGGCATCCTGCATTGCAGAGGGTGTGTAATCAGAAAAAAGGAAACCCGTACCCTTCGATTTCAGGGGCTCATAATCATGTATAGTATCAGAAGGTCCACCTGTCCTTCTTGCTATAGGAATGCATCCATATCGCAGGGCTATAAGCTGGCCAAGTCCGCATGGCTCGTACCTCGATGGCATCAGAAAAAAGTCTGAACCTGCGTAAATTTTGTGGGCAAGTGGCTCTTCGAATCCAATGATAACAGATACCTTGCCTTTATATTTTTTTGCGACCTCTGAAAAACTGTTGTGGTACACTTCATCACCTTTACCCAGGATAACAAGCTTTACACCAAAGGACAGGAGTTCATCGATGGACTGTAGAACAAGGTCCAATCCCTTCTGTGCAGAAAGCCTTCCGACAATGCCTATGAGCGGGATGCGTTCGGCATCAAGAATGTCTGACGGTCCAAACAATAATCTCATAAGCTCCTTTTTACAGAATGCCCTCCCCGAGATGTCATTATAGCTATAATTAGCAGGTATAAACAGATCTCTCGAAGGGTCCCACTCTTCATAATCTATACCGTTTATAACACCGTAAAGTACCGACTCTCTCATTCGCAGCACACCGTCAAGGCCAAAACCAAACTCTTTATTGAGGATTTCTTTTGCATAAGTGTTACTAACTGTATTCAGGATATCTGCGGATATAATGCCTGCTTTAAGAAAATTTATCTTTCCGTAGAATTCAATGCCCTCGGGGTTGAAAAGCTCCCACCCAAGATTTGTGATGGGTAAGTCCGATGATGGGAAAAGACCCTGGTATCCAAGATTATGTATTGTAAGTATAGTAGCCACATTTTTAAAAAATTTATCACCTCTATATATTGTCTTCAGATAAAGCGGCACAAGTCCTGTCTGCCAGTCATTACAGTGGATTACATCTGGTTTAAAGTTCAAAGCCTTACATGCCTCGATTATCCCCCTTGAGAAAAATACAAATCTCGATATATTATCACTATAATCTCCCGCCGGTGTACCATAAAGTTCTTGTCTGTCAAAAAATTTATCACACCCTATAAAATAGGTTGAATATTGATTGCTGAAAATCCTTCCCTCTATGACCGTGTCTCCTACCGGAACATTTATCCTGACACCTGTATCCTCTATCGAAGACTGGCCATCCTTTATCTTTTTATAAAAAGGCAGGATAATGTATGCCTCTTTCTTCATCCTTCTGTATTCCTTAAATAAGGACCCCGCAACATCTGCAAGGCCGCCGGTCTTAACATAAGGTACGGCTTCAGGAGTTGCAATGAGTATCTTCATCTGAAAATACCTCAAATCCCCCCTCGCCCCCCTTTTCTAAAGGGGGGTATAGGGGGATTACAAATTTCATTATATCTTTGCCTCCCTCATAAACCTTGCTGACTCCTCAGGAGGTGTAGGATTAATATAGAAACCCGAACCCCACTCAAAGCCAGCAATCTTTGTGAGCTTGGGCACAAGCTCTATATGCCAGTGGTAGTAATCATTTATTTCATCGGTAAAAGCAGACGTGTGTAACACGAAATTATAAGGAGGCACATCGAGTATCCTGTCCATCTGTTTCAGGATAACCTGGAGTATTTCTGCAAGACCCGAGAAACTCTTATCCGGAGGGCTGAACCTCGACTCATGCCTCTTAGGCAATATCCACGTCTCAAAAGGCGCACTCGGCGCAAATGGTGCGAGTGCAACATACCTTGCGTTTTCGTATATTACCCTTTTCCTGCTTTCGAGTTCCTGATTAATAACATCACAGAAAATACATCTTTCCTTTAAATCATAATAACGTTTTGCGGCATCGGTCTCTTCTTTCACCAGTTTAGGGATAATCGGCAGTGCGATCAACTGTGTATGGGAATGTTCAAGGGATGCACCCGCAGCATCTCCTTCATTCTTAAATATCAGCACATACTTAAAACGCTGATCTTTCTTTAGGTCAGAGAGTCGTAGGTAATATGCCCAAAGTGCATCTTCAACTGACTTTAACGGCATAGTCGAGAGGGTTAGCATGTGATCTGGTGTCTCCACAATAACCTCATGAGCACCTATCCCGTTCATCTTGTCAAAAATGCCCTCTCCTGTCTTATTCAGGTCTCCATATATCTGGAGGGCAGGAAACTTATTAGACATGACCCTTAACGTCCATCCCGGTGAATTCGGCTTTGTATCAGAAGGTCTAAAAGCCATTATTTCTGCTGGTGTAGTATATTCGTTACCGGGGCAGAAGGGACAGAAACCACCTTTTTTTCTCTGAGAAGGAGAGACAAAATCTGTTGGCCTTTTACCTCTTTCTACAGAGATAATAACCCAGCGGCCGGATATAGGGTCCTTTCTAAGTTCTGACATATTTCCTCCACTTTATAGCAAAGAGCATGGAGCAAAGAGCTAAAGGTATGAAACTCTATCCTCTTCGCTCTATGCCCTATACTCCATGGTAATCTTGGTATTATTATATCATATTGGTATATAATCACTCATGAAATCTACATTTATTCATAGACTTGTAAATGGCCCTTTTGAAGACCCAACTCTCTTTGTCAGGATGATAAGGGAAAGGAGGGCATTTTTATTCGATGCAGGTAGTATTGACAGACTCAAACCTGGCGATCTGCAAAAGATAACAGACGTCTTTGTGACACATACACATATAGACCACTTCATAGGATTTGATACACTTCTCAGGGCACTCCTGAGGAGGGAAACGCCTCTGAGGGTATATGGGCCTTCAAATATTACTGAGTGTGTAGAAGGCAAACTCAGAGGCTACACATGGAACCTTATAAAAGAATATCCCTTGAAGATAGAGGTTTTCTGTATAAGGGGAGATAAAATGATCGCATCAAGCTTTCATGCTGGAAACTACTTTAAGAGGGTAGACAATAGCACGTCTGAATTCAGCGGGATTATTTTAAGGGAGCCTCTATTTAGGATAAAGGCTGTACAGTTAGACCATCAGGTACCGTGTCTTGCCTTCTCGATCGAGGAAGAATTTCACATCAATATTAATAAGGTCGTCTTAAGAGAAATGGGACTTCCTGTAGGACCCTGGTTGTCAGAATTGAAAAAGGCTATCAGAGAGCGTAGATCAGGAGATACAGAGTTAGTGGTCTCTAACAGGAGATATAAATTTGAAGAGTTAGAAAAGATAGCAAATATAACAAAAGGTCAGAAGATATCTTATGTGACTGATGTGTCCATAAATGATGAAAATATTAAAAAGATTGCAGAATTTGTACGCGACTCTGATACATTCTATTGTGAGACATATTTTATGGAGAAGGATAGAGACAGGGCACTACAAAGGTTCCACCTTACGGCAAAGATCACCGGAAGGATTGCGAGGGATGCAGGGGTTAAAAATCTTATCGTAATGCATTTCTCACCCAAATACAGAAACGATATAGAAACACTGCAAGACGAGGCAATGAGGGAATTCAGAGGCCAATCCTTTTAAAAACCAGCACCGCATTCACCCCACCAAAGCCGAATGAATTAGAAATAGCAGATTTAATATCAGCCCTTTTTGTTTCGGTTACATAATTAAGATCACATTCAGGGTCTTTCTCTTTCAGATTGATTGTTGGTGGAATAACCCCTTCATTCATACTCATTAAGGTAAAAGCTGCCTCAAGGGCTCCGGATGCAGCAAGCATATGACCAGTCATGGATTTAGTAGAACTTACAGGGATATAATAGGCTCTCTTGCCAAATGACAGCTTTATCGCCTCTGTCTCGGTTTTATCACCAAGGGGTGTCGATGTACCATGTGCATTGATAAAATCAATATCTTCAGGCTTCAATCCTGCCTCATCTATTGCCATCTTTATTGCCCTTGCCTCACCTTCAGAGGCCGGTATGGTTTGATGAAATGCATCTGTTGTATTCCCATAGCCTACAATCTCTCCGTACGTCCTTATACCTCTTCGCAATGCACTCTCATAATCTTCCAGGACAAAAATACACGCGCCTTCTGAAAGGACAAATCCATCCCTCGTCCTGTCAAACGGCCTGCTCGCAGAGGGATCGTTGACCTTGGATAAAGCACCTGATGAACCATATCCTTCAATACATATCCTGCATAAAGGGGCTTCGGCTCCACCACATAGCACGATACCTTGATAGCCTGACCTGATCAGCCTATATGCTTCACCTATCGCACTTGTGCCTGATGCACATGAATTGGATATACCGAGACAGTGGCCCTTTATACCAAGTTTTTGGGCAACATAAGACGAAGCCATGCTGATCGTTGTTGATGGCATGAGATAGGCAGAAATGCGTGATGCATGATGCGTGATACGTGATGCGTATAATTTTTGCAGCTCTTTTTCTATTGTTGTGATCCCTCCACGGCTTGAACCGATAATAACCCCAGCAGAGTTTAAGAGTTCGGAGTTAGTAATCCCCCCTACCCCCCCTTTAGTAAAGGGGGGTGGAGGGGGATTTGACTTCTGACTTCTGACTTCTGACTTCTGATCTATCAGTCCTGCATCCTCTACTGCCATCATTGCTGCAGCAACAGCATAATGCACAAACGGGTCAACTCGGATCATCTCTTTTTGAGAAAGATATTTCCCTGCATCAAATCCCTTTAACTCACCTGCGACCTTCCATCTCATATCAGAGACATCAAATCTTGTTATTGGCAGTATGCCTGATAATCCTGTTTTTGCAGCCCTCCAGGACTCATAAAATGAATTTCCAAGGGAACTAACTGCACCGATGCCTGTTACAACAACCCGCTTCATCGTTAGCTATAATAACACAGGCAGTCTACAATGCTCTTTCGCTTTATTGACTTTATATATTATGTTATTATCTTATTGTCTTTCGTATTTTAGTTGAAAAGGCTTCTGGATTCCCCGATCAAGCCCGCCCTCGAAGGTTGTAATCGGGGGTCGGGGAATGACGTTTTTAATTGTAAGCAGTTTGTCATTCCCGCGCAGGCGGGAATCCAGTATTTATGATTTTCAACTATTTTACGAAAGAACCTATTTTATTGTTAGAAATACCTTTAGATAAGGAGATAAATTGGTAGGGGAGATATTAAGGAAGAGACGTGAAGAATCAGGTCAGGATCTCTATGAAATTTCCAAGACCCTGAAAATAAGATACAAAATCCTCAAGGCGATTGAGGATGAAGAATTTGAAGGGCTTCCAGAGGAGGTTTATGTAAAGGGTTACATTCGCGAATATTCTAAAATTCTGAACATCGATCCGGAGATTGCCATAAAGGCTTATATTCAACAGATTTCACCTCCCCAAACCGAAAATAAAGAAATGCCTAAAAATGAGGATGTGTATAAGAAAAAGCTAAAGACCAGATACGTACTAATTCCAGCACTGTTAATACTGATAATAACTGTTATATTTATTCTTTTCCATTTCTCGCGAGAAAAAACTGTAATGCCTCTATTCGCTCCCGAAACCAAAAAAGAAATACCTCCGCCCTCTGCCGAGACCAAACCAGAAATATCCCCGACTGTTGTTGAGACATTTCACCCCGCTCCACAGGAAGCCACGGGTGTAAAGCCGTGGAGCGGGGTTCACATCCTTGAGGTTTTTGCTACTGACACCACATGGTTTTCTGTAAATATAGATAATACCAGTACAAAAGATATATTGCTAAAGCCAGGAGAGTCAGTCAAATTTCAGGCAAAAAATGGTTTCTCATTAAAGATCGGCAATGCAGGGGGAGTAAAGCTAATATTTGATGGGAAAGAGATCGAAAAACTCGGAGAAAAGAATCAGGTTATTAAACTCAATCTCCCTTATTCAAAGGTAGATAAGGAGTAGGCAGGCTCAATTGGTATTGATTACACAGGTTTAATATATATACTTAATCGATGTCATCAGGTAAAGGGCAGCCAAAGGGTTACAAGAGGTTAGAAATTACACCAGAGCCTGAATGGGAAGATCTAGTAGAAGGACTTGTAAATCGCAGAGGCACCGCTTTGCTCTTAGGCATAACCAATTCAGGTAAATCCACACTGACAAGATATCTAATAGAAAGGTTTATATCGAAAAATAGAGCTGCCTCACTTATTGACTCCGATATTGGACAATCATCTCTCGGATTACCCGGTACAATTAATATGAAGATATTCAAAACAGCAGAAGACATTAAAGACTTTAGCACTGATAAGATATTCTTTATTGGTTCATTAAACCCTGCAAAAAAAATCCCATTGATGATAGAGGGAGTAAAAAAATTAGTTGACATCGGCAGATCAGAATCTGAACTTGTACTTGTAGATACAACAGGCTTAATTAACGGCGAGGCTGGAAAGTCATTAAAGATCGGAAAGATAAAGGCCATAATGCCTGAACATATCATTGCCATACAAAGGCATAACGAACTTGAACACCTTCTATCAATGATCGAGGGTCTCGATATTCATCGCATTAAAGCATCTAAAATGGCACAGCAAAGAAGTAGAGAGTCCCGCATTAGATATAGAAAAGATAGATTTAATGAGTATTTCGATGAGAAAAAGGTTGCCGAGTTCTTATTGGACGATGTTCACCTCTTTCATAATGGTAAACCACTCATGCATAAAGAGATAGGCTTTAAAGAGGGCACACTAATCGGGCTGAATCATAATAAAGATACAATGGCACTGGGGATCCTTCTTGAGATGGATGGTAATTCCATAACATTTAAATCACCAATAAAATCTGTGAGAGAAATTAACGGGGTGGTTTTGGGAGATATTAATGTATATGAGTGACCATACTGATTGCCATTGATGAAGATTTTCTCATCCCATTTGAATTAAGTGAGGATAGTTCTTTTTAATAAAAGTGTAATAATTCTTCATGCCTTTCAGCAGGTCTTTTCTACTATAACTATTTCCGGCTTAAAGTCTAATTTCAGGTCTTCTATAACTCTTTTGATGAGTGGATCGAGAACGACAGACCTGTCAAAATCTTCTTTTGTTTTTATATGAAGGTCAGAGATATGAAGTATCTGAAAGGTTGACATAAATTCACCCTCTATGCATCATCAATTTTGAACATTTCAATCGCCTTGCTATAGTCAACGCCTGTTTTTTCGCAGGCTTTTCTTAAGCTTTCTTTTAACTGCGTCTTTAAAATTGGTGTCGGCACATCGCAATTAGGGTCGAAAAATACAGGATCTTCAGGTCCCGGGTCCCTGCCGAATTTCTTCCTGAATAACTCCAACTGTACCTGCAATATTGCTATGGTTTCCGGACTGACTTTTATATTCCTCATTTTCCTCTTACCAATCCCCCCTCACCCTAACCCTCTCCTCTACGAATCGTAGACCGCTGTCTATATCTATCAGCTTTGTATTCAAATTCGAAATAACCATTGTCTATCGCCTCTAACAGATCTTTCTCATTCATTTTAAATATCTCTAATTCATCCGATGCGAACATCATCACCTTTTCTTCATATTCATCTCTAAATACATTGTCAAAGGAATATATGTTTATCCCTTTAATTGCCTCAAGCTGTATCAAATGGTCAACCTCATGTAGAAAAAGGAGGTCAGCTTTAAAAGGTGTTACGAGTTCTTGAAGGTCAAGGCTCAACAAGGCATAGGTTTCAAGGGAATTTTCAGGAGGCGTTTTAAACAGAACCGCAAAATCAATATCTGATTCTGTGTCTACCACTTCAACCTGCTTACCTTCCAGAATGGCCTTCCCTTGGTCCTGTTGAGAGCCAAAGAGATAACATAGGGCTATATTGTATTTTTCGCATATTCTGTCAATATGTTTCACCTGAAAATACCTCAAATCCCCCCTTGCCCCCCTTTTCTAAAGGGGGGTATAAGGGGGATTACTAATTTTCATTATCCTTTGCGTCTTTTTAAGACATGAACGTTTCATGCACTAATTATAGCAGAGATGGGGATAAACTAAGAAAGGTTATAGTATTTCCTTTAACGACCTTATAGGTGAATAAAAGCCGTTTTCAACCATCCGGGCTAATATCCTATCTGCCTCTTTTTGATAAATAAGCCTCTTTTTTACAGCTTTTATGAGTATCCCTAAAGTTCCAGTGAGTTTTATATTCAGCAATTGTGCCTCTCTTCTTGCAACCATATCGTCACAGGCAAAAATGAAACCCCTTGTCTTTGCAACAGCAAGGCTTGATGCCTCACCCAGCCCTAAAGACACCGATAGCGATTCAAAGAGTTTCTTCTCCTCCTGACCCTCCAGAGTTACCTCCTTAAGCCAGTCTTCTCTTATTGCCTCCCTTATTTTATTAAGCTCATTGTATCCTTTAATAATACCTTTCATATTTTCTGCAACGACAAAATTAGTTACAAATGAAGTGTTTTCATAAAGTCTCCTGATGATATGGACGGCTTCTGATAAGGCAAAATTGCTGAGAACACAGTTGTCAAAAATGACATCAGGCATTCACTGCATCCTTGGCAATTTCTTGGAGATCCTGAACTTTAAGTGGAATATTCTTTTCTTTTAGATATAGTCTCCCACTAACTATGTCTAAGCCTAAAATCTCAGACAGCTTTCCAAGACTGATAAGGCCTTCCTGATAGGCATCAAGAGCAATATTTTTCCTGTGTTCTAAAATATTTCTCTTTTTATAAGTGTTATCCAAAGCTTCCCTAACAAGCTCTCCGAGGGTTCTCCCTTCTTTCTTTGCATAGGATTTCAGTTTCTTATGTTGTTCATCGGTAAGCATAATATTTGTTCTTTTCATTCATCCCTCCATATGTGTAATTATATGTGTAATCTTATCATTAAATGCTGTTGTTAGTCAATATCGAAAATGCCATATATATAGTTTGATATGCTCTCTCAGCTTTAAAGGGAGAAAAAAATGACAAAGGGGATCATCAAGGGTCTGAATACTTACTTATCATGCTGAATGTACCCTCCGCACTTAGCGGCAACCCTCAGCGATAATAGTGTAAGGATATAGTTACCTCACACTTTAAGCCTTATCCTTTTAAATGCTAAAGAGGTATAATAGGGGCAAATGATAAGAAATACATTCAGTGTCCTAAACGGCATCGGTGAGAAACTTGAAAAAAGACTCTGGAGGGACGGGATACTGACATGGGATGATTTCATAAATAACCCGGGTTAAACTTTATGAGACCTGATAAGAAAAGTCTGTTTGATGAACAATTATCTTTCGCTTTAAGAGAATTGATTGATGGTAATGCTAAGTATTTCGCAAGCAACATCATCAGAAGAGAGCAATGGAGGTCTTCTCAAATCCTTCTTTGATTACAAATCCCCGATTGTCAGCATATCCTGAAGGCATATATTCAGTTGTATGCATTATTGTGAATCGCCCTTTATTATTTATTAATATGATCCCTGCCTCGCCGCCTATTTTAGAAAGCCGTTTTAGTGACAATACTGATGCCTTATAAGGAGTCATGGTCTTAAGATTCATACATATCTCTTTTGCAAGAGAAAGCCTTATTATATATTCTCCCACGCCGGTACAAGATACAGCACCAAGTGAGTTTTCCGCATATATACCTGACCCTATGACAGGGGTGTCGCCGACCCTTCCGGGAAGCATTGCAGGTATCCCGCCTGTTGACGCACCTGCTGCAATATCTCCATGTGTATCTAAGGCAACCGCCCCGACTGTCGAGAAATACTGTTTATAGATTTCGGTCAGTGCTTGTTCCCTTTTCTTTATCTTTTCCAGATACTCTAACGACTCTTTATCCGGTTCTGGTAAGGACTCAATTTTTATTGCATCTGCAATCCTTTTTGCACCTTTATTCGTGAATATCACATGAGGCAGGTCCATAATAAACCTTGCTACCTTGATCGGGTTTCGTATGCCCTCAAGGCCGATTACCGAGCCGGCCTTAAAGTACCGACCCTCCATAAGCGATGCGTCGAGTCTTCTGACACCATCAAGTTGCAGGTTCCCTCCCGAACCTGCGTTAAAGATTCCTGAGTCTTCGAGAAGCATTATTGATTCAACGATTGCGTCTATGGCAGTCCCGCCCTTGCTCAATATTTTATAACCTGATGAGAGTGAGCCGGAAAGCTTTTTAAAAACCTCCTTGCCGGGTCTTTTGGATCCGGCACCTCCATGAACAATTAATAATGGTTTCATAATAATGTGTACGTAATTCTTATAAAATCCCTCCTAACCTCCCTTTTCCAAAGGGAGGAATAATCCCCTCTTGAGAGGGGTGTAGGGGTGTGTAATGCCCCTCTTTGTCTCTAAACCTCTACCAGTAAAGGCAAATGTGTAAACAAGATGTACCCTTTTGTCTTGAGGGAAAGTAATTTTTCTGCAGCAGCCGTGTAAATGTCCATCTGGAACCTGTATTCATCAATAAGTTCTGATAATTCTCTTTCTTTTACAGGAAAGGTCTTATAATCATAAATATTGGCGATATTATCTTTTATAACAATCCTGTCTATCCTGCCCCTGAAGACTGTGTTTCCTTTCTGCATGATAAAAGGAAGCTCTGCATAGGAGTTTATCTGCGGGAGAACTACATCTTTTAGATACCCCGATGAATCAAGCTTTTCAAAATCTTTTCTTATAATCTCCATCAATCTTTCTATATCTTTTTTTATATGTATCTCATTTCTTAAAAGTATCAATGTTCTTCTCTCTATTTCGTCAAACCTTATGATCCCCTTTGCGAGCTCTTCAAAGAGACTATGAAAAACCTTTCCAAGTAAGACCCAGTCTTCACCGTGTTTTACCCTTATGTCTAAATCCTCTGTGACATCCTGCCATTTGAGTGAAGGTTCATATGAGATGGGTTCTGTGTATGCTGGTTCAAACAAGAATTGTTCTGAAAATTCGTAAGAAATAAATCCCCCCTTACCCCCCTTTGGTAAAGGGGGGATGGGGGGATTTTTAAAGACATTAATATCCGATTCGGTTATTATCTTGAGAGAAGAGAGGTGTTCGAGGTTATCAGTAACATATGCGAGCCTTCCTTTATGTTTTTCTTCTTTCTTTGGTGCACCGAGCATACAGAGGAAATCCCTTGCCCTTGTGATTGCAACATAAAAGAGTCTTTTTTCCTCTTCGAGTTCTTTTTCCCTTCGCCTGATGAAATGTCCAATCTTTTTCCTCTTATTAGGGTCTTCTTCGTATGATAAAGAGAGCCTTTCTCCATCTTCCTCTATCACTATTGAGCTGCTTCTTGGAAGATTATCTTCATCAAGTGACGGAAGGAATACTACTGGAAACTGGAGGCCTTTAGCAGCATGAATTGTCATTATCTTTACAGCATTCATACCCTCTGTATTAATGTTTGCCTTCGCCTCCTCACCCCATCTTGCCTTGATGAGTTTTTCCCTTATGTCAAGGCTGGAGAAACCTTGTGACTCATATTGTTCAATAAGTCCTATGAATTTTTTTATGTTTACATATCTCTGTTTTTCCCAGTAATACTGCCACCCCTTTGTCTCTGAAAGCGCATCCTCAAGGAGAATAGCAAGGGGTGTATGTGCAGATCTCCTGATCCAGCCGGAGATAAGATTAAATGCCTCAGATAAATGACGGGCCATTAATCCCCCCCTTCCCCCCTTTAGTAAAGGGGGGGAAGGGGGGATTTGAGATTGAAGTTTCTCTAATAAAGTGAGGTCACCTTTTTTATCAATCAGTCTGAATAATATCCTGTAGTCAATACCAAAAAGAGGAGACCTGAGGAGACAGAACAGGCTATAATCATCCATCGGATCAATGATAAAAGAAAGCAGTTCTCTCAGTACTGCAACCTCTGGCTCATCGTAAAAACCAATACCTTTTAATACAATGAAGGGTACTCCCTCTCTTCTTAATGCATCTTCAAATATGCCGAGGTGTGTTCTCTTTCTTAAAAGTATCGCGATATCACCATAGGTGCAGGTTCTCTTTGTCTCCCCATCCCATACCTCGTATTGATTAATTAATGATTGTATCCTTTTTGATAAGGCCGAGGCTTCCTGTTCACGCCTCTTTTTTATGCCTTCACTACCTTCCATCAGGATAAGCTCGACATGGCCATTGCCTACCCTTGTTGTCTCAAATGGTGTGTACATAGTACGCCATTTTTCATACAGGGTTGGAGGCATTAATCTTTTGAAAAGACTGTTTGTAAAGTTTACTATTTCAGGCAGACTCCTGTAGTTTTCCCGTATCTCTTCAAAGTAATATTCATTACTGAGCCATTCGGAAAATTTCTCCTTTGCATCCCGAAAGACGCTTACATTTGCACCCCTGAAGAGATAGATGGACTGTTTTTCATCTCCGACGAGAAAGATGGTTGGTATCTTTCCAGAATCCCTTTTTGCACCGAGGCCCGAGCGCCATTCTTCTGTGAGTTTGTCTATAATCTTCCATTGCAGGGAGCTTGTATCCTGGAACTCATCCACGAGTATATGGTCTGTATGTTCATCAAATGAATAAAGGATGTTCTGCCATTCAGGGTTTTTGACAAGGGCCTCATACGCGAGTAGCTCAAGATCGTCAAAATCAATTAGATGTCTTTCACGTTTTTTATCAGTATAACGTTTTAGACATCTTGAATACAGGTCAAGGATTTTCTTTTCTTCTTCTCCCTCAACAGGGCGACTTTCTTTTAATATAAGCTCTGGATGCGGCCTCCTTCCGTGTAGTTCATCGAGGATTCTGGATAGATTATCCCAGCCCTTGACGCCCCTGTTTTTCATCATATTGAAGAATAGGTCAGGGCTATTTTTCTCTTCCATAAGGCTTTCATACACAGACTCAGACCACAGGATGGATGCATTGAATTCATCTATTACTTCAAGGGAAGGGTCAAGGCCGAGTTCTATTGAAAACCGTTTTAGTAATTTAAGACAGAACGAATGTATTGTGGATATGCGCATGAGAGGCATCTTTTCCCTGACCTTCAGGAACATATCAGGGTTTTCCTTTTCAAGTATCCTGAGAATTCTTTCCTTCATCTCTGCTGCCGCCTTCTCAGTAAAGGTTATTGCAAGTATTTTTTCTATTTCAGAGCCGCCAAGCAGCAAACTTATATATCGCCTTGCGAGCTTCTCTGTCTTTCCCGAACCGGCAGGGGATGAGATGATAACGCTTTTTGTTATATCAAGATACTTTTCCATTCCCCCTCACCCTAACCCTCTCCCGCAAGGGGAGAGGGGAGCATCCCCGCAACCGTCTTTTGTACATACGGACAGTATGGTCTTTCAGGACAGTTCCTGCATGTCTGCTCGTTCAATGGGGATGCAGAAAAATCTCCCTTTCTCACTTTTGATACAGTCTCCTTGAGGAAACGGAGACCTGACCCAATATAGTCATCGATTGTCCGATTATTTTTCTTATCAATCTTTCCGGGAATCCATGATAGCTTTATGTCCTTGAGTGAATAGATGCCTACACGTTCTACTTTGTTTCCAAGAGCCTCTAACAGTGCTGCATACAGGAACAACTGAAGTGTAGCTCCCTTTGTCATTACCTGTGACCCACTGAATTGTGTTGTTCCTGTCTTGTAATCAATAAGCTCAACAACATCAGTGACGAGTTTATTATCCTTAGAACTCGGAACTCGGAACTCGGAACTCGGAACTTTTTTATCTATCCTGTCTACCTTCCCCTTCAGTTTTATTCCCTTTATAACCTCGCCCCTAACAGGAACCTCTGCATGCATGAATGAATATCCTTCATCCGCAAGCTTGCTTTCGAGTTCATATATTCCTGGCAGGATTGAAAGGAATGTATCCTTAATCACCTTTTTCCAGTAGTCTTCTACAGGTTTATCAGAGAGGAGTTTGTCTATTATCGCTTCTGCTCTAATCCTGAGATCTTCTAAATCTGCAAATGGCTTTGATATCAGGGCCTGCATAATTTCATGGGCAATAGTTCCGAGAAGCCTTGCCTCGACCTCATACTCTTTTATCTCTAATGGTTCAAGCTGGAGGACCTTTTCTATAAAGAACCTTCTCGGACAGCTCCTGTAAGAATCTATATCTGTGACCCTGATATAAGAGTCCTCTCCAAATTTATTTTTTAACTTTTCTTCGATACCTCCTATCTCTGTTATAAATGATGCAAGGGCTGTTCTGCCTTTTCTTATGAGATCTTCCTCCTTTGAGAAGATTCCGTGAACCTGATGTTTTACATCTCTGTTCCAGGGAAGGAAAGGGGAGGGAAGAAAGAATCTATCCCCTTCCATAACTGGATAGGAGAGGTGTAGATTTTTTGTTGATTCTATCGCCCTTTGGAATGTAAATCTCTGGAGGAGTAAATATCTTTTCAGGTTTACAAGCCCAAATTGTGTCCTTACACTATCAGGCAGTATATGGTCAATATCGGGCTTTGATGGCAGGTCTTCGTCCTTAAGTCCCCCGATGTACAGATATTCAGGCTCGATACCCCTTATCTCGGGGAAGCCCATGACCTGAACACCTGTACCTTCTGTTTCTGTCTCTGTAGCATTCAGGATATGCTTCAGGGCATCTGTAAATTGTCGCAATGTGAGGGTCGCAATATGAGGATTGAAAATGGTGAGGTTATCAATAAAGGAAAGATCCTTTAGTATCTCAAGTACCTGCTCCATTAGATCTATATCCTTACTGCTGACATCAGAGAAATCAAGGTCATTCAAAAGTTTAATGATAACCTCGCAGTATTGGCTATAGCTCCCTCCATCCCTGATAGATTCCAGCGGAGCAAGTTTCTTGAAGACCCATCGAAGTTCCTTTTCAAGATCGGGCATAAGATTGCTGATTGCTGATTGCTGATTGCTGATTGCCTTTGAGAGGTTGAGCCATGCATCTTTTCCCTTGATTATGCCTGATCTGAGGCAAATATGAGGTATCCATTCCTTAAGTGCCGAAGGCACATTTTTGAAATAGGGTGATATAAGGCATTCTGAGAATGAGAGCCTCGGATAATCATCTGCTACGGATTCAAGCAGCGCTATCAGGTCGAGAAAGGGTCGTGTCCTTCCAGCGGGTTTTGAAATCGAGGTGGTGTATGGTAGGCCGTATCTTGTGAAGATACGGCCTACCATATCTGTATATTTATATAATGCAGGGAATGTAACTGTTATTTTTTCTAAATCCCTTATCTTGCCGGATATAAAGCAGTTCTTTATATTTCTTGCTATACCTTCAACCTCTTCCTCTATTCCAGGGTATGGGTGATAAACCTGAGCATGTCGAAGATCTATCGCCTCTTTTTCAGGATATAAATAGACCTCTTCAATATTAAAGTAATGCTTTAGAAAATTTATATAATTGCTTGTTATATCTAAAAAAGTAGTATCGCAAGGGATTGAAATATAGGTATCTTTTGCATTTGTTATAAGCTTCTTCAGGATTGCCTCTTCCGACCCGGTAAGTTCATAGAATCCATCGAGTATAAGGATTGTGGGGCGGTAATTATGCCTCTCAATCAGGCCGGGACAGGCTACCATAATATCGTTTTCATCCACAGCAGAATTTTTATTCATGAGCTCTTGATATGCATCGAATATCTCGAGAGCCTCCATCGCCCTGACGGAGACCTCTTCAGGAATACCGAGCTCGTGAAAAATAGCCTTAAGTTCCTTGCCAATAGTTTTGATATCTTTGTCAGGATGACGCTGTTTAATCTCATTGATAAAATTAGTGATAATAGATGCAAAACCCATCCCCCTGTCTGATAGCCTCGATATTATGATCGGTATCAGAGAGCGGGGGATGACTTTTTTTTCTCCATACAGAGAATAAAGTCTTTTTGAGAATTGTTTTATCGTCATCATCTCAGGGTGGATGTAGCAGCCTCCTGTTAGCCCTGTTAGGTGTTTGTTATCTAACAGGGTTAGCCCATGAAATCTCTTCTGACAGTCCCTGACCTTTCTCGGTGTGGGTGCGATATAAAGGATTTTTGAATAATCAGAGTCCTTTATATTGTCAATTGCTGCCTTGAGAAGGATATCTGTGGACTCTCTGTACAGAAACGAGGTATAAAAAACTCTAATAGACATCTTATTATCTTATTATCTTATTGTTTATTATAACATCCTTTACCAATGAGTTCATAAATAAAGCCTCACTCCCTCACCCTCGCCCTCGTATTGTCAAAAATTAACCACAGAGAACACAAAGTTCACAGAGTTTTTTAAACTTAAAAATATCTTTTTCTCTGTGTGCTCTGTGGTGAAATTCTTTTTTTGTGGTTTCATTTTGTCCTCTTTTTTTCGCCCCTCCCGCCAGGGGAGAGGGAATTCCCCTCTTGAGAGGGCGAAAAGCCCCGTTGGGGCAACGCCCCTTTTCGGGGGTGCGGGGGTGTGTAACGGGCCTCGAATAATCGCAAGGCTAATTGCTATTTTATATTGAATACGGTTATTATTGATGCATTTAAAAGAGGATAAGACATGAAACCACAGTTTAGACCACAGAGAACACGGAGCTTTTATAAACATAAATTATTTCTTCGTGTCCTCTGTAGTTTCGGTTTTCTCTGTGCTCTCTGTGGTTAAGTTTTGACAATACGCATTCAAATAAAAGGAGGATTCATATGGTAATAGGAAAACCTCTTTTTACAACCAAGCAGATACAGTCTAAAGTCAAAGAACTTGCGGAGAGGATATCAAGTGATTATGCTCGCAAGAACATTCTAACTGTCGGAATTCTCAGAGGTGCTTTCATGTTTCTTTCAGACCTTGTCAGGGCTATCAAAGTCCCCCTTACGGTTGACTTTATAATGGCCTCAAGTTATATAAAGACTGATACAACAGGAGAGGTGAAGATACATTGTGATATCAGGGAAGACATATCGAATAGGGATGTGCTTCTCGTAGACGATATAATTGATACAGGTATTACTATCAATTATGTCCGGGAAAGGATTCTTGCGAGGGGACCTAATAGTCTAAAGATATGTGTATTCCTGGACAAAAAAGAGAGAAGGTTGGTAGATGTTCCACTGGATTACGTAGGTTTTGAAGTACCGAATGTATTTGTGGTTGGCTATGGACTTGATTATGACAACCAGTTCAGGAACCTCCCTTACATCTCGGTCTTCAAGAAGAAAACTTAAAAGGTATGGATATACTGTAACAGATATTTGAATGTGTAATTAATTGAGTTATTAACAGTCTCATAATAGTGAGCACATTGATTTATAAAATCCCTCCTAACCTCCCTTTGCCAAAGGGAGGAATCATACCCCTCTTTGGCAAAGAGGGGTGAGGGGAGATTTTCCGAATAATATGAATTCTATTTTGAGACCGTTAATAAGCTTAAAAATTCTTAGAATTATCAGGATAGTGATATGCAAATTCGACTTTTAATGCATCTCCTTGTGATCCTGGTTTCCATCTCATTTATGATCAGGCAAATAGCCGGCTTAGCAAGCAGCATAAAATTTTTGATCTGTCTTCCCTATCTTATCATCAATTTCATGGATATTTATTTCTTAATAAAGGCTCTAAAAAACAAGCCAAGATTTATTGACAGAAGAATCAGTTCTATCTACATAAGCTCATTGGTATCTATTCATCCCATTTTTGTTATCCTTTTTTCTCCCGGCCTTACACCCGTTGATATTCTCAGGCAAACGGGGACGCTGCTGAATTTTCTTGTCGGTCTATTCATAATCTGGGCATTATTGAGTCTAAAATCGAACCTGACTGTGTTGCCCGAGGCTAATTCACTGGTCAAGACAGGTCCCTATAAATACATCAGGCATCCTCTTTATTTCGCTTATATCATCCTTGCCATTGACGAGATGATGATCTATCAGACATTGCCTGTATCTCTTTTGGCTTTATTACAATTTGTCCTTATCTTGATACGGGCAAAACGTGAAGAGAGCATTCTTTACGATGCAATTCCGGAGTACAAGGAATACTACGAACAGACCATGTGGTTTAATGTCCCCTCGGACAAAAACAGATTGATCCGCTTGAAAAAAATAAATTAACACCTCTGGAACGGACCCAGGTTCCTACCCATTTTTTGTCGCGGACCCCATCATCGCGAGACTAATTGCTATTTTATATTGAATACGGTTATTATTGATGCATTTAAAAAAACTTAGAAAGTAACAGATGTTTGAATTGATGATAGAAACAGATTTTTCAGCAGCTCACCAGATCAGGGGTTACAGGGGGGAATGTGAAAAACTTCATGGCCATAACTGGAAGGTTCAGGTGCATGTTATTGCGGAAAGGCTTAATGAAATAGATATAGTAATAGATTTCAACGAACTCAAGAGGCTTACAGAAGAGGTTGTCGCACCGCTTGACCATAGCTTTTTGAATGATATATTCCCATTTACCGAGAAAAACCCATCTTCAGAAAACATCGCAAAGTGGATTTATGACTCTCTCAGAAAAAAAATAAATAACGGTAACATTCATCTCTCTGCTATTACTGTCTGGGAATCTGAGACTTCATCTGCAGCATATTTTGAAGAATGAAAAAGTAAAATAGAGGATAATAATGGATTACTTTTTGACTGAAGAACAGGTAATGATAAAGGAACTGACAAGGCAGTTAGCTGAGGAGAAGGTCGTTCCGGTAAGAGAAGAACTTGATGAGAAAGAGGAATTTCCATGGGAAATAATGAAGGTGCTTGCTCAGTCGGATCTCTTCGGTCTTTTTATCCCTGAGGAATACGGAGGGCTTGGAAAAGGAAGTCTCGAGTTGTGTATTGCGGTTGAAGAACTATCAAGGGCATGCCTTGGTGTTTCGACAACATTCGCAGCAAATGCCCTCGGTACATATCCTATGCTTCTTTTCGGTTCTGACGAACAGAAGAAGAAATACCTTCCGGATATCGCAGCGGGAAAGAGGCTCGTTGCATTTGGCCTTACAGAGGCAAATGCAGGAAGCGATGCCGCGGGCATACAGACAACCGCAAGGCTTGATGGAAATGAGTATGTTTTAAATGGCACAAAGCAATGGATAACAAATGGAGGCGAGGCAGAGATTTATACGATAATCGCGATGACTGACAAGGCAAAGGGCGCAAGAGGCGCCTCTGCATTTATGGTTGAAAAAGGAATTCCCGGTTTCCATTTTGGCAAAAAAGAAAAAAAGATGGGTATAAGGGCGTCAACTACAAGAGAGCTTATATTCGATAACTGTAGAATCCCTAAGGATAATATCCTGGGGAGGGAAGGGTTTGGGTTTATTGTGGCCATGAAAACACTTGATAACTCGAGAACAGGCGTTGGGGCACAGGGAGTTGGAGTAGCCCAGGGTGCATTTGAAGAGGCGCTGAAGTTTGCAAGGCAGCGCATCCAATTCGGACAACCCATAATAAGTTTCCAGGCAGTCCAGCATATGCTTGCAGATATGGCAACAGAGATAGAGGCAGCAAGGGCGCTTGTTTATTCAGTGGCAAAGTATATAGACAGTGGTGCCAAGGATATAACAAAGGAATCAGCAATGGCAAAGGTTTTTGCGACTGATGTCGCTATGCGTGTTACCACAAATGCGGTCCAGGTTATGGGTGGCTCAGGATATATGAGGGAGTATCCTGTTGAGAAGATGATGCGTGATGCAAAGATTCTCCAGATTTATGAGGGTACAAATCAGATACAGAGGAATGTTATAGGCCAGGCATTGATAAAAGAGGCAGCAAGAAGTAAAACTTATTAGAGATATTTTTGATTATTAATAAGACAAAGACATATTCGTTCCTATTATTAACGTTCTCATAACTACATTAGTTTTATAAAATCCCCCCTCACCTCCCTTTGCCCCTTCGACTTCGCTCAGGGCAGGCTCCGGGAGGAAAAGTTCCCCTCTATAAAGAGGGGATTAAGGGGTGTGTACCCCTCTTTGGCAAAGAGGGGAAAGGGGAGATTTTTTGAATAATGTCTATTCAATTATGAGATTCCTATTATCTATAATTGTACTATGTATAGGGATAGTATTTGTTATAATAATGCAGGCAAAAGAGAAAGATGAACCGATGTCAAAAGATGAGTCAGAGATAATAAAACTACCTGAACCTGCGTATAAAAGTAATACTTCTGTGGAAGAAGCCTTACTTAAGAGAAGGTGTGTCAGAGATTATAAAGACAAACCTCTGACACTTGCTGAGGTTTCACAGCTCCTCTGGGCTGCACAGGGAATTACAGGTTCATTCGGTTTCAGAACAGCTCCTTCCGCTGGGGCTCTTTACCCTCTTGAGGTGTATATTTTTGCTGGCAATGTAAGAGACCTTCCAGGCGGAATTTATAGATATAGACCGCATAAACATGGGATCGAGATGGTTGTAAAAGGCGATAAAAGGAATGAACTGTGTAGTGCTGCCCTCAACCAGTCTTCTGTGAGAGATGCTCCTGCGGTTATTGTATTTTCAGCAGTTTATGAACGAACAACCGTGAAATATGGAGAGAGAGGCATAAGGTATGTGCATATTGAGGCCGGTCATGCAGCCCAGAATGTATTTCTGCAGGCAGTCTCGCTCAATCTTGGTGCAGTGGTTATCGGGGCCTTTTACGATGATGAGGTGAAAAAGATTATGAAGATGCCTGACAGGGAACAGCCACTTTATATCATGCCTGTTGGAAGGAAATAAAAAAGCGACATACAGTTAATAACGGTCTTATAATAGAATTCATATTATTCAGAAAATCTCCCCTCGCCCCTCTTTGCCAAAGAGGGTATTACACTACCCCTACACCCCTCTCAAGAGGGGATTATTCCTCCCTTTGGCAAAGGGAGGTTAGGAGGGATTTTATAAATCAATGTGCTCACTATTACAACTCTGAAATTTTTTCTTTTAATTTGATGATCTCAAGGGCGATTGAGGCCATGGATGCAAGCTTCGATAAATAGACAACATTCGCATCAAGAACAGACTCATTGCCATTATAGCCTGACTATGCAAGAAGATGTACATTCCCTATTCTCACATTCCTGAGCCCCTCTTCCTGAGCAACACTTCGACATCTCTCCGCAAGAACCTTTGTAGTCAAAGGCATGTCAGACATATAAAAATGAGGATAAAACGCCAGCAGGCCATATGGGATATCAGGACTTATTGATGCTATGAATCTTGCAATATGCCTTACCTCATCTTCATCTATGTAGCCGGGTACAAGCAGGGTGCTCGCAATAACAAGGGGAGGGATTTGTCTTACCTTAATCTTTTCACCAACCCTTAAAAAATTCTCCAGGGTTCTTTTGTTGGTAATCCCTGTCAGGACGATATGGAGATTTTCGTCCCATGCCTTTAAATCAAACTTTATACAGCCGCCAGAAATCAGCGAGAGTTCCATCATCTTATCGAGGAGTCCTTTATGCATGGAGCCATTTGTCTCCCAGCATACCCTGAGGATTCTGTCCATATTTTCCTCAATGGCAAGTCTTGATGCCCTGAGTGAAAATGGGAGCTGGGGTGTTGGGTCACCCCCGAAATAACAAATACAGGATGTCTTTTTATCAACAGATGAAACGAGTTTGTGGACCGAAGTTGTGTGAGGCCTCAGGGTCTCTCTTCTAAAGTGCCAGTTCTGGCAGTATAGACAATTGAATGAACACGCATGGTAAAAAACAGCAAGATTTTTATATCCATACTCAGGTCCAGGAGAGTAAGCATATTTAGGGTAGCCTGCCCCTGTTCCTCCAGGGCATACCCAGTCTCCAACACAATTTGTAGGAAGGGGATCATGATACCAGGAAAGTTTACCTTGCTCTGGTGAGACACCCATGAGCCTTCCACCCTCATTTTTCCTTAACCCGCAGTATCCTATATCATTCTCAGGGATTCGGCACTGATTCACACAGATGTTACAGGGGATACCTTCAAGGTCTTTAGGAGGATTTTCAGGAAGCCCAAAGGCAGACCTGCTCCTTCTGTGTGCCTCCAAGGCAAGTAGCAGGGCATCCTCGGGTTTCTCTCTTATACATTTAAGGCATACACTGATCTCTTTAGATATGAGGCTTGATGTGATATTACATAATTTGCATTGACCCATTATCTTATTCAAACCTTCCAAGAATAATGGTGCTATATTTCAGGCATCTATTGTCCTTAATATTTTTCATTAATATCAAATAATATCTTTCTATCAGCAGTTTACCACATACATGGCAATATGTGTTTTCGCACTTGTGGTTAATAATTTTGTGTCTTTCGTATTTTAGTTGAAAAGGCACTCTGGATTCCCCGATCAAGCCTGCCCTCGAAGGTTGTAATCGGGGGTCGGGGAATGACGTTTTTAATTGTAAGCAGTTTGTCATTCCCGCGCAGGCGGGAATCCAGTATTCATGATTTTCAACTTTTTTACGAAAGAACCATAATTTTTTAGTTTTGAGAATAGATATGTTATAGTTAAAAATTATATTTAGCTTTCATCCATAAAAAAATTGAGGAGGAAATATGAAGAAACAGAATTATATTTTACTCATCCTTATGCTTTTAAGTTTCTACGGCTGTGGTTATAACATCATGCAGAAGAATGAAGAGGCTGTGAAAGCAGCTTGGGGTGATGTTGAGGCGTCATATCAGAGAAGAAACGATCTTATTCCTAATCTTGTAGAGGTAGTAAAGGCATATGCAAAGCATGAGAGGGAGACCTTGACAGCAGTGACAGAGGCAAGGGCAAAGGTTGGAACGATTCAGATGTCAAAGAGTATTCTCGATGATCCCAAGACTTTTGCACAGTTTCAGGAGACACAGTCAGCAATGAGCAGTGCACTTTCAAGGCTTATGGTAGTAGTAGAAAAATATCCTGATCTTAAGGCAGACCAACGTTTTAAGGACCTCCAGCATCAACTGGAAGGGACAGAAAACAGGATAAATGTTGCACGCACACGTTATAACAATGCTGTTGCGACATTCAATACCTCAATAAGGGTATTCCCAAATAATTTCACAAATAAATATCTATTGCATTTAAAATCTCGAGAGCCTTTTAAGGCTGAGTCAGGGGCTGAAAAGGCTCCAAAGGTAAAATTCTAACTTTGAAAAACTATTTTAAATTTATATCTTGCATCTTGTATCTTGCATCTTGTATCTTCCTTTTATTTCCTTCCGCCCATGCCCTCGATGTCCCGAAACTTCAGGGCTATGTCAATGACTATGCCAATATGATATCGCCTTCAGCAGAGACTGAACTTGAAAATAAGTTAAAGGCGTTTGAACAAACAGACTCGACACAGGTAGTCATTTTGACAATACCATCTCTCGAGGGAGAGGTGCTTGAAGAATTTAGCATTAAGGTTGCTGAAGCATGGAAAATCGGTCAGAAAGTCAAAGATAATGGTGTAATATTTCTTGTTGCTAAACAGGAAAGAAAGATAAGGATTGAGGTAGGGAGGGGACTTGAAGGAAGGTTGACAGATTTAATGGCAGGACGGATTATAGACCTTGTTATAAAGCCACAGTTTAAAAGAGGGGACTTTGATGGAGGTTTTATCTCCGGCGCCCATGCCCTAATCGACGCAACAAGAGGGGAGTTCAAGGCTGATGGGAATAATCTTTCTCAGAAACATAATAATTCTTCACGCTTCATCACTTTCCTCATTTTTGGCTCCTTTGTTATGCTTGTTCTCGGAAGCATTTCGCGTATTCTATCTGCTGTAGCAGGAGCTATCGGGCTACCTGTATTCGTTTATCTAACAGTTCCTTCAATTGGGTTTTCCTGGCTCATTTTTTTTGCCTTATTAGGTTTAATTTCAGGTCTGTTACTTCCAATACTTTTCTCTTCAGCGGGGGTTTACAGAGGCGGAGGTTTCTGGTCAGGTAGCGGATATTATGGTACAGGTGGAGGCGGATCAGGAGGCAGTGATTTTGGTGGAGGTTTTGGCGGAGGCAGTGACTTCGGAGGCGGTGGAGGTGGTGGTTTTGGTGGTGGTGGAGCGTCAGGGGACTGGTAATGAAATATAAGATAAAGGCAGAAAAGTTTTTTAAAAAGGAGGACATGGAAAGGATAACAAAAACCATCCATGAAGTTGAATCGCGTACAATTGGGGAAGTTGCGGTCATGGTGGTTGACAGCAGTGATCGATATATGGAGGCTGAATTATTAGGGGGGATATTCTTTGGTAGCCTCTTATCATTAATTTTAACAATTTTGTTTTTCCATTCATCCCTCTGGTTTTTCATACCGTGGAGTTTCCTGTTCTTTTTTCCCTCCCAGTATATTTTTCAAAAATTCCCTCTCCTTAAAATTGGATTCATAGGGCTTAAAAGGAGAGAACATACAGTAATGCAAAGGGCAGTGAGGGCATTCTATGAGAAAGGACTTTATAAGACAAGAAAGAATACAGGGATTTTATTTTTTCTTTCTTTACTTGAAAGGAAAGTCTGGGTTCTTGCTGATAAAGGCATTTATGAAAAGATTGAACAGGAAACTCTGAATAAATTCGCAAATATTGTTTCTAATGGAATAAAAGATGGTAGAGCCTGTGATGCGTTATGTGAAGCTATGAGACAAGCAGGTGAATTGCTCGCCAAACATTTTCAAATAACGCCCGGGGATGTAGATGAACTGCCTGATGAAGTGATAACTGAAAGGTGACAATTATTGATGGGGTTTCAGGCTTTATGATATAGTAGAAATACATTTTACCTTCTTAATTATTTATATAGTACTAATAATAGTACTTTTGGGGAGTCGTCCAGTGGCAGGACGGCAGACTCTGGATCTGCTTACAGGGGTTCGAATCCTCTCTCCCCAGCCAAGCGGTCCCATCGTCTAGAGGCCTAGGACATGGCCCTCTCAAGGCTAAAACACGGGTTCGAATCCCGTTGGGACCGCCAATAAAATCAAGCACTTAGAGAGATTTTGCACCTATAACCTTATTTCAATATAGGCCTTCTCTCGTAAGCCTTTAATCCAGTTTTTATATCTCTCTGAAAACTGATCCTCGGCCAATTGCTTCCTTACATCTTCTCTCACTTCATCTATACTTTGTGCCGATACCTTTTCCTCAAGCTTTATAATGTGAAGCCCTTTTTCAGACCAGAATGGGATACTGAAATCGCCTATTTTCATTGTATCAAGTACATCAATGAATTCTTTTGCAAGAAGGTCCTTTTTCATAAACCCAAGATCACCACCAAACTTTCCTGAAGGATCTTCAGAATACTCTTTTGCAAGTGCGGAGAAATCCTCACCTGCCTTCAATTTCTGAATGATTAAATCTGCCCTGTCTTCTAATGCCTTCTTCTCTGCATCATTTTTTGGTCTCTTAAAGAATATCTGCCTCAGCCTGAGAGTTTCACCATCACCGAATCTTTTTTTATTTTCCTCCATGTATTTTTTTACTTCTTTATCAGATATAACAATTTTACTTCTTATTTGCTGACCGACAAGCTTGCTGACAGTTATCTGTTCAGAGAGTCTTTTTCTGTACTCTTCAAATGTTAACCCTTCCTTTTCGAGAGATTCCCTTAAGGCGTTATCAGTCAATGAATATTTCTTTTTTATATTTTCTATAGCTTCTGTCATTTCTTCGGGTGTAACCCCAAGCCCAAGCCTCTTGGCCTCCTGGATCTGGAGTCTCAGGTCAATAAGCTTATCAAGAAAGAATGCCTCATTATCTTTAAATATATTCATCCGTTCTTCTTCATGCAACGCCTTCACATGGTCTGTTGCCTCCTGCTCCATCATCTTATATAGCTCGCTCCATGTTATAACTTCCTTGTTGACCACTGCAATTACGCGGTCGAGTGAAACAGCAGCATGAGACTCAGGCTCTTTACGTACGTCTTCCCGATGTTTTTCATCAGAAAATATTTCGGATGAGTAAAGAATTTGATGGGTAAAAAAGAAAATAAATAGCAATGTAATAACCTTAAAAAAGAAGTACATTTTCATAAAAAAACCTTTTCCTTCCGACGGAATAACTTAGAGATTTCTCTACAACGAAAATTAATGAATTATAAAATATGCGCTCTCTCTTTCTCAACATATGTATCTTTCCCTTAACCCGAATAATGCAGACATTGTTCAAAAATTTATTTAACTCGATGAATTATCGAAAATATTTTTATATGTTCTATTGATAAAAATATTCGTTATCCCATTCGCTAAAGGTACACTAAGGTATCGAAAAATAAATTTTTTCACAACATCTGCATTATTTAATTGCATTTTTCGGGTTAACTGCTGATTTTTTTATATGCGAGTTTGACGTTAAAGCGGGATCAGGTAGATATTTCTTTAGAAAATAAGCTAATATATGCTTATAAAATATGACAATTAAAGGAGCTGAAATGATATTTTTTAGATTTTTAATTATTTTATCTTTTTTGTTAATTCCAACAGCGGCGTTTGCATGGGGGCCGTTAACACATATATACATCGGGAATGAACTGTATTTCATGGGTTCACTGCTTCCCGCGGGATTATTCGAGATCATCAGGCGGTATAGGAAGGATTTTCTTTATGGAAATCTTGTGGCCGATATTATTGTTGGAAAGAAATATCTCCCTTATGAAAAAAACTCGCACAACTGGGATGTTGCCTTTGATCTTATGAAGGCAAGTAAGACAAAACAACAGAGGGCATTCGTATACGGATATATGAGCCATCTTGCAGCTGATACAGTTGCTCATAACACATATATAATCGATAAGAAAAATTTCAGGCATTCAGTAATGGAGATAAAGGCTGATAGCATTATTGACAAGAGTTACTGGTTTCAAGCCATGGCAATTGACAGGAAGATACAGGCAAGGAATGATCTTTTCCTTGAGAATTCGCTTGAAAGGTTTATATTTTCTTTCAAGACAAACAAAAGGATATTAAAAGGGATGGTATTCCTATCGCTTTTTTATCGGGAGAAGATAAACGATTTTATTGATAAAAATCTCGTTACCTCTCTGCCGGTTAGAGAGACAATAGAGGGACTGCAACAAGAGTCGATTAATAAGATTATTGACCTGTTCCAGAACTGGGAGAGATCTGATGTCGTCAAGGTAAATCCTAACGGCAATGGTTACAGGGAAGGCCTCATTATGAGGGAGTTAATGCCTTTTCTCCTCAGACAATCTAAAAATCTCTAATCCTCTAATGGTTTCCATTTCTTATTTACAAAAAAGAAAAGGGGATATCAAAAATGTAGTTATTGTTTATCCTTTCACGTACATTAATCCATACTATGCCCTCCCGCCTATCGCTGCTGAATATATGCAGGCCGGTGTTGCTGCGACTGGTAGAAATGCAATACTTTTAGATATGCGTTATGAGACGGATATTAAAGAGCACCTAAGAAACGCAGATCTTGTTTGTCTTTATGGCTATTTCGAGGACTGTTCAATATTCGGTAAGTGGGATATCCATGTTATACCCGACATACTGTTCCAGATCCCAGACGGAATCCCGGTTGTTGCAGGAGGCACAGGATTTAAAGAACCTGACAGAATATTACAGATGTACCAGAAGATCGATGTTATTATCCGTGGCAATCCCGAGATTCCTATTATGGAACTCCTTAACGAGGGAACACCTGAAAATGTCAAAAACCTTGCCTATAGAAAAGGCGACGAGGTCGTCTATACCCAACGGGTCATCCACGACCTCCCTGAAGATATCTACCCGAGAAGAAATCTGCGCAACGCCAAGTACAATTATCATATGATGGGGATAAAGGCTGACCTTATACGGGCTGCCGTGGGTTGTAACTACAGGTGTAAATTCTGTTTTGAATACGGGAAGGACTTTGATGGCAATTTCATGCGCTGGCATGGCAGGTCTGCCTGGAGCTTGTTTAATGAAATAAAAGAGATAGATGCACCTATCGTAGGCTGGGTTGACGATGACATGACCACCAATATGAAGATGCTTGAAGAGCTTTCGGATCTGCTGCTTCAGAACAGGATTCGCAAACTCTATATAGGGACTGGAAGAATAGACCACGTGCTTAAAAGCAGCGTTGAAGCCCTTAAAAAAATGGAGGAGGCAGGTCTCCTTGCATTGAGTTTTGGGGTTGAGTCACTTAAAAATGAAACACTTAGATTATATGGCAAAGGTCAGACCCTAAAAAGCATTGAAAAGGCCATGCGCATGATGCAGAAGACAAACATCTTATTAATCTGCAATTTTATCCTTGGGTCCCCGGGTGAAACAGAGGAGGATATGACGGATATGCTCTGGTTTGGACGCAAGTGGAATGTTGACACCTTAGTGACTAACAGGTTCCGTGTTCAGAAGGGTTCCCCTATGTACAATCTTATCTACGATCCTGAAACAGGAAGGGCAATACCTGGAATGGAAAGGATCGAGGGAGACGAGCTTGCAAGGATTAAATACAGGGTCAAGTTTGCTCAAAGGACACCTTTCAGGATAATGTTAACCCTCCTCAAACTCTATCGCCACGAGGGGCTATTTATAGACCCTCTGTATTTATTCTGCTGCGCCCTTGAGACCATGACCAGATATACATGGCTTGAGAAGACAAAGGTTTTCCCGGCCTTGCTGAGTACAATCAAAAGATTTCTAATATTTTCCCCTGTCCGACAGCTTTTCAGATTGACTGCCGCTGCGTTTACCCCGATCCTGAGGGCAGTTAACTGGGTGTTCGAGCTCTTAGACAAGCAGCTTGGCATTTCGACCACAATCCTTCCAAAATTATTCTTATATTTTAACAGGAAGGTATACAAGAAGCAGCGCATTCGAGCACAGATTGCGGAGGGAAGACGCTCCGTTTAAATATCTGAAAAGCAGCTTTTAAACAACTAAACTAAGCAGTGGCAGAACGCCACGGCTCAGTGATTTGTTGGCTCTTCCTCCATTTGAAGTTATAGATTTAAAGCGAAACTTATTGCGTTGCGAAGCCCAAGCAGCTTCTCTTTAGATAAAGTAGTAATTAATGCCCCAATTTTTGATTTTGAAACCGTCTGTATGTGGTCACAATTAATAGCGCAATCTTTATGCATGCCGTCTTCACGGGATAAAGGTACTTCGCTTGGTATGTCGCGTATTATTGAAGTTATTGGAGCAACTGTAACCTCAGCTAAATAATCCAGTATAGAATTTCTTGTTAGAATAACCACTGGCCGTTTCTTGTCAGGAGTTTTGAACTTGTACCATCTCACATCACCCCGCTTCATTAATCACCCCACTCTTGTTCTGTCTCCCAAACATTTAATTCCGTTTTGCCAACAGGATGACGCTCATATCCTTTTTTATGTTTCTTTTCGAGCATATTTATATTCACCTGTTTGATAGCATCCTTTAATGCTTTACGGGCAAAAGCGGAACGAGATGTCTTCAGTTTTTTAACAATATTATCTACTGCCACAACCAGGTCATCATCTAAAGTCATCTGTATTGTTCTCATTATGTCCTCCATATAATGTGGATATTTATAGCTATAATAACCCACATTAATCTTGAAGTCAACTTATGATGCTGTTATTGAAAGCAGGCTTATTCCGGGCTTGATTCGTATGCCAGGACTTTCATTTTGTCGTACAGAAATTCAGGTGCAAGCACTTTTGCAAACCCGCAGAGGCTTATCCCCCATCGCCTTGATTGACGTGTTATGCCTTCCCATTCAGATATGATAAGATACTCCTCAAACTGTCATATACCGCTAAAACTTGAACTCAGTATTTTTTATTAGCCAAATAATTGCTTCCGCAGTATCAGACGAAAAAAATTTCAGACAATCCACATTTACGTAATTGCACTCGGACATCATTATGTGTACTCCAACATATATCATTGTTGGGACAGAATATGGATTATTTGGAATGCGTTCGGGATGATGTCGCATATCATCAACTACTTTGATTATAGTATCATCATAATTATAGCCAGCCTTCGAATATATACTACGGAATAATTCTACAGTTTTTCTTAAATTTTCTTCTTTTGATAAATTTGCATCATAGATAGACTTATTCATTTTCGCTTCTGCTTCAATTTTTTTGTATGCCTCTTCAGTGTAAGGCGCGGGATTGGCACTGAATGCTTCTGAATAGGAAAAAAGGATGAGAAGAGATAAGACTAAAATTAAAGGCGCTGTTTTCATGATACCCTCCTTATCTACTTTATCTTGATGACTGAGCTAAGGGGCGCGGTGCACTGACACCGGGGATGAAAAAAAATGGCGGCCGGTCCTGCGTCCCTCTTGAGCGAGTGGTTAGGCATTTATTTTCTTATTTCCTTTTACTTTATTATGTTGTTTAAATTGGCAACTATTTCTTTTTCATCAGACTCCAAATGTCGTTGATCGCATAACATGGCCATAACCGGGAGGCAAGAGCCGTTTCTTGCCGATCCGGTGCATGGCCATGTTGGCCATTTTCTCATTCATTCTTCAAATCTCGGATATTGTTCTGGATTGGGACCAATTGCTTTTATCAGTCTTGGATATTTAACTCCGGGCTCAGGCACTCTTACTCCCCGTTCTTTGTGGATTTCAAAGGTCCAGTTGTCCCCAAAATCGAATAGATAGTACAGTTTCTTCCGGCCAGTGGGCCAGATGTCTGTCAGCCTGATCCTATAAAAGTCATCTTCCTTATCCTCCCATTCGTCTTTTTCGGTTAGCCATTATTTATGGGCCTGAGGTGATGAACTGTTTGCTAAGTAGAATTCAAAGGGATGATCCCGCCCAAAATTAACAGTATCTTGAATCGCATCGTGTAACTCATAGAGACTTGCGTTTTCCTCTATTTCAATTACGCGAATACAGGGCTCTTTCAGGTAAGCACCCCAAATACACTCAATGGTCAGCGTCAGAATCATTATCTTCTATATTATGGCCAACTTAAATCAGCGGTGGCTGTAAAGCCATCCGCTGGAGTGATTCGTTAGGCTTTTATTCTATTTAATATTTCGTAAACATTTTTTAAGTCATTTTTGATTTGAGCTTCTGATTTTCTTGTAATTTTCGAAGCTTCAGAAATTAAATCTTGATCAAGCAAATCAATGTCATACACAATCGCAGTTGATTTGCATTTTTCACATAATGCAGTGTCTACGAATAACCGTTCTTTATGAATTTTTATTATCTATCTGCGCACCGGCGGCGAAGCGCCCAGCGCATATAAATTGGTATTTTGTGATAATATGACAATATGCTTTCTTCCTTAAAGGATGGGAAGGAAATGACAGTAGGAGATTCTGAAACAAGTTCAGAATGACAAATAACGAGTATTTTATTTAACCTTGCGTAATTTGGGTTAAACTATGGTAATATTTATTTTATAACACGAAATTTTTTAATACGGGGGTAAAGACTATGCTCAAGAAATACATATGTATTTTAGTAATTCTGTTGTCGGCTTTTACTGTTAAATTCACATATGCTTTTGACCAGTCTGCAATGGAGGAAGAAAAAGAAAGCACTGTGGAGAAGGAATCTGCTCAACCTATTGGGCCTGTTTATCCACCTTATTATGGACCCAAAAAAAGGGTTGCAGTGACAAGGTTCGAGAACAAGGTAACCGGTGTATATGGGAACTGGAAGCTTGGAGAAGGATTTGCAGAGATGCTTACAACAGAACTCATGAAGACCGGAAGGTTCATAGTAGTAGAAAGACAGGTATTGCAAGATGTCATAGGAGAGCAGGAACTCGGCCAGACAGGTTTAGTGAAACAGGAGTCTGCTGCTAAGGTGGGTGAACTCTTAGGAGCACAGATAATCTTAAGAGGCGTGGTATCAGAATTTGATATGGCAGAATCTGGTGGAGGAGGCGGTATTGGTATCGCGGGCTTCAGGCTCGGCGTAAAAACTTCCAGCGCCCATGTGGCTGTTGATATAAGACTAATTGATACAACAACTGGGCAGGTGTTGTATTCCCATAATGCAACTGGACACGCAGAGGCTTCTGGTGTCGGTGTTGGTATCGCAAGGGGACAAGTAGATTTTAATGCAGAAGGCTTTAAGAAAACTCCTCTTGGTCAGGCAACGAGGCAGGCAATCTCTGATTGTGTGAATTTTATTATATCAAAAATGGAAGCAATACCATTCTCTGCAAAGGTAATAAAGGTAATGGGAGAGAACGTCTATATCAATGCAGGATCAAATCTGAACATAAAGCCGGGAATGGTTTTTAAGGCATATTCTGTGGGCGAGGCTATCATAGACCCTGATACGAACCTTGTGCTCGGTCAGGAGGAAAAGATGGTAGGTTTGGTTGAGGTAAAAACCGTGCAGGATAAGTTCTCAATCGGTTATCCTAAATCCGGTGTAACCACGTTAAAGAAAGGAGACGTATTAAGACTCGAGTAAGGTTGAAATAATCAGAACTGCTTCTTTTTCTACAGGGATGGTTCCTTTTTACCCTTCCAAAGGTACCCCATGACTTTTACCCAAATTATTATTTAATCTTCTTCTCATAACAAAATACTGTTACGGAAAAATCATTTGTGTACATATGGGAAATCATTGGTGTACATATTGTTAGGTAAAGTTCTTACTCTCCCTGCTTAAAGCCTGCAGGGACATGTTTATTGTGTCATTCCTGCGAAGGCAGGAATCCAGAAAAACCAAAGAAAAGACTGGATTCCCGCTTAAGAACTGCGGGAATGACGGAAACATAAGCAATGTGCTCTTACTTATGGTCTCCTTAGTAACATGTGCAATTATGATTTTTACAAATAGTGCAAGAATGATATTTACGCAACACTCATAACAAAGTACTTGACAAAAATTGACTAAGTTAATATGATATGAAATAAAGGAAGGTAAGGATGGCTCCTGCTGTAAAAGATTACTATAATATCCTTGGTGTAAGTAAAAGTGCTTCACAGGATGAGATAAAGAAGGCATACAGAAGACTTGCGCGCAAATATCACCCTGACCTTAATCCTGGCGACAAGACAGCAGAACAGAAATTCAAAGAACTCAATGAGGCATACGAGGTCCTGAGTGACCCGAAAAAGAGGGCTGAATATGATCAGTTTGGCCGTTCTCCATTTGAGGGCGAAGGCCCCTGGTTTGAAAGAGCCAAGACTTATGATTTCAAGGAAAGTTTTGATCTCGGTGGCCTTGGTGATTTCTTTTCAGATCTCTTTGGTGCCAGGGCAGGACCAGAGGCTGCATATGCAAAGGGACCCGATATGGTCATGGGCCTTGAGCTTTCCCTCGAAGAGGCTTTCTCCGGCGTAACAAAGCCTATCACATTTAACAGGGAAGTCACGTGTGCGTCATGTAATGGTTCAGGAGCCGAGTCTTCACAGGTATGTGATACATGTAAGGGCACGGGAAGCTTGAAAACCTCAAAGGGTTTTTTCAGGATGTCCCAGCCATGTCCTGACTGCAGGGGTACCGGAAGGAAGGTAACAAAGGTTTGCCGTTCCTGTGGAGGAAAAGGGAAAATATTACAGACAGAAACAATAAAAGTAAAAATTCCGGCCGGCGTTGATACTGGTTCCAGGGTTAAATTAAGGGGCATGGGCGGTGCTGGCGTTGGTGGTGGCCCTGCTGGAGACCTCCATATAGAAATCACTGTAAGACCCCATCCGATATTTAAAAGAAAAGGGGATGATGTCTATATTGATCTGCCTGTTACCTTTGGTGAGACCGCACTCGGAGCAAAGGTCGAGGTTCCTACATTAGATGGAGTAGCAGCTATGACTCTGCCACCGGGCACACAGGGTGGTCAGAGGTTTAAACTTTCAGGGAAGGGTTTCCCTTCGCCAAAGACCGGGGTAAGAGGTAACCAGTACGTCGTTATAAAGATAGTGGTACCAAAGGACATTACCAGTAAGGCCAAAGAGGCTATAAAAGAGATAGAGTCTCTTTACAGGGAAAGCCCTCGGAAAGGGATGGTAAGCAAGTAATGGCTATAAAAGATAAAAAACAACCTTTATACATGATAAGCGTTGTGGCCAAAATGCTAAATGTGCATCCACAGACGCTGAGGTTATATGAGAGAGAAGGTCTTGTAACACCAAAGCGAACACACAGGCTGAGGCTCTATTCAGAAGAAGATGTTGAGAGGCTTGATATGATTCTCAGACTCACGAGAGAACTTGGGGTAAACAAGGCAGGAGTCGAAGTAATACTCAGAATGAAGCAAAGGCTCGAGGCAATTCAAAGAGAAATGGAAGAGATGATGAGCCTTCTTGAAGATGATATGAGAAGGGATTTTGTTGAGAGGTTTAAGAGGATTTTTTCAGAGGAGTAAGAGGTAAGAATAAGGAGGGTTTTAAATAATGGATAAATTTACAATAAAAAGTCAGGAGGCGATACAAGAAGCACAGAAGCTTACAGAGAAAAAGGGCAATCAGCAGCTTGATGCTGAACATCTGCTCTGGGCACTGCTTGAGGACGAAGAAGGTGTTGCTTCTCAGATACTCAAAAGGCTCGGGATTAATACTAAAGCGCTGCAAAAGGATGCAGAAGAGATAATTGACAAGTTCCCGAAGGTTATAGCTGCAACGCCTTTAGGACAGATATATATATCGCCGAGATTGAAAGAGGTATTTGAAAATGCTTCTAAAGAGGCAGAGCACTTCACTGATGAATATGTGAGCGTTGAACATTTACTACTTTCGCTTATATCAATAGGCGGGCCATGTTCAGACCTCTTAAAAAGATATGGGGCATCTGCTGATAAAGTCCTTTCAGCTATGAGGGAGATAAGGGGTGCACAGCGTGTGACAGACCCAACTCCTGAAGAAAAATATCAAGCGCTTAAGAGATACAGCCGTGACCTCACGGAGCTTGCAAAAAAGGGAAGGCTTGACCCTGTTATTGGTAGAGATGATGAGATAAGGAGAATAATACAGGTTCTATCAAGAAGGACAAAAAACAATCCTGTGATTATCGGTGAGGCTGGTGTGGGTAAGACCGCTATCGCAGAAGGTCTTGCACAGAGGATAGTTGCAGGTGACGTGCCAGAGACATTAAAGGACAAAAGGGTGGTTGCGCTTGATATGGGTGCAATTGTTGCCGGCACAAAATTCAGGGGGGAATTTGAGGAACGGCTAAAGGCGGTCTTGAAGGAGATTGAGCAGGCAGAAGGAAAGGTCATTTTATTCATAGATGAGCTTCACACTATTGTGGGTGCTGGTGCAGCAGAAGGTGCAATCGATGCATCAAACATACTAAAGCCTCCCCTTGCGAGGGGGGATCTCAGGTGCATTGGTGCAACGACTATTGATGAATACAGAAAGCATATAGAAAAGGACCCTGCGCTCGAAAGGAGGTTCCAGCCCATCCTTATTAAGGAGCCGAGTGTTGAAGATACGATATCAATACTTCGTGGTCTTAAGGAAAGATACGAGGTTCATCACGGAGTTAAGATTAAGGACTCTGCATTGATTTCTGCTGCGGTTCTTTCAAACAGATACATTACAGACAGGTTCCTTCCTGATAAGGCAATTGACCTTATTGATGAAGCTGCGTCAAAACTCAGGATGGAGATAGACAGCATGCCTGTAGAGCTTGATGAGATCGAAAGAAAGTTACGCCAGCACGAGATAGAAAAGCAGGCAATGATGAGGGAGGATTCAAAAGAATCTAAGGATAAGCTCCAAAAGATAACGAAGGAAATGGCTGAGCTCCAGGTGAGGCGTGATGAACTACGAGCTCAATGGATGAGTGAAAAAGAAATTATAGCAAAGATACGGGAACACAAAGAGCAGATCGAAAAGACAAAGATAGAGTCAGAAAGGGCGGAGCGTGAAGGAGACCTGACAAAGGCGGCAGAACTCAGATACGGAAAATTACTTGAACTCCAGAGGGCACTTGAAAGTGAAAATAAAAAGCTTCTCGAGGCTCAGAAGAAGAGGAAAATGCTAAAAGAAGAGGTGGACGAGGAGGATATTGCAGAGGTGGTTTCTAAGTGGACTGGTATACCTGTGAGCAGAATGCTCGAGGGAGAGGTCCAAAAGCTTATTCATATGGATGAGCGATTGAGGCAAAGGGTTGTTGGACAGGATGAGGCAATTGAGGCGGTATCAAATGCGGTTAGAAGGGCTCGTGCGGGAATTCAAGATCCGAACAGACCACTCGGCTCATTTGTCTTCCTCGGCCCAACAGGTGTTGGTAAAACAGAGCTTGCAAAGGCACTTGCGGAATTCTTATTCGACGACGAAAACGCAATGATAAGAATAGATATGTCTGAATATCAGGAAAGGCATACAGTATCAAGACTTATCGGCGCACCCCCTGGATATATAGGGTATGAAGAAGGTGGACAGCTCACTGAGGCTGTAAGGAGGAAGCCTTATTCTGTAATCCTGTTTGATGAGGTTGAAAAGGCCCATCCAGAGGTATTCAATCTTCTGTTACAACTCCTTGACGATGGAAGGCTTACTGACAGCCACGGAAGGACAATTGATTTCAGAAATACGGTGGTTATTATGACGTCGAATATAGGTGGTACACATATACAGGAGATGCTTGAAGAAAGGGCAAAGAAGCCGTCTGCTTACTGGGTCGCCAGCGATGCTGAGTTGAAGGAAAAGATTATGGAAGACCTTAAAACATTCTTCAGGCCTGAATTCTTAAACAGGGTTGATGAGATAATCATCTTTAACCCGCTGACCAGAGAGCTCCTAAAACAGATTGTGGAGATACAGGTGAACAGGATGAAGAGATTCATAAAAGAGAAGAATGTTGACCTAAAGCTGACAGATAGTGCTAAGGAGTATTTTGCAGATATTGGCTTTGACCCTGTTTATGGAGCAAGGCCATTGAAGAGGTCACTGCAAAGAGAGATATTAAATCCCCTTGCGATGAAGATCCTTGACAGGACATTTAATGAAGGGGATATGATCGAGGTTGATTTTGAAGACAATAAGATTGTATTCAGGAAGGAGGCGGTTGCAGAGGTGGAAGCGTAGCTGCAATTCAGACAGTGGGAAGAGTAGTCAATATTTCTTCGGCAGTGCACACTCGACAAGTATCTAATCGTTATATTTCTCTAAGCCCATCATTTTTCTCTGGACTTTTTCTAAGTCTGTATGCTATTAATATATATAACATGCAGGCAAGAAGGACAGATATTGAAACTCTCAGCCGTCTTCGGCAGGACTTGCAGCGTCTTCTGGAAGAATTAAAGCGCTCTGTTAAGGTTGTATTCGGACGTGGCGCCTTGGTCAAGGGCAATGTCTATGAAATGGCCAGAAAATGCGGGAAGTCTTCCTGTGCCTGTACTCGGGGAGAGTTGTACCGAAGCATGGTCTTGAGCTGGAGTCATAAGGGGAAGACCCGCCTCATGTCGATTCCTTCAGGAAGACTTGCCGAGTTGCGCAGAAAAAGCGAAGAATATCTTCGTGTTCGCAGAGCACGTACGCATGTATCGCCGCAGTCTGGCTAATCAACTCGCCAAACCTCGTGCGCCATGATCTCTGATTACCTGGGTTGAGTTCTTCCGAAAACCCTTTGTCGCTTTCTCTCGCGAAAGCAGCGGGGCTTCTGTTGTCTCTTCTTTCGGTCAATATACATTTCAATAGTAAGTAGTCTTTATTAATGTGTCGTCCGTAATCAGTTTAACCTGACTCAGTTATAAACCTCATATAGAATGATGCAGATATAGCATTTCTTTTTTCATACTGTCTGAATTGCAGATGTCATATAAAAATGCTTGACACAAATGTAGCTAATGCTATAATGGTTTCATAGTCTATCTTTCCCGGAGGGCAGAAGATGGATTTCAAATATAACCGTCCGATTAAGGTCATATCAATCATCGTTCTCTTTTTTTTCTTTTGGACGTTCGCTGGTGGGGTAGATGTTGCCTATGGAATTAAAAATAGTAGTCAGCATACGGTAGACGGTAGTCAGGAAAATCCAACCAAAAACACTCAGAAGTCAAAATCACAAAAACCAGAGGAGAAATTCCAGAAGACAATCGACGACATAGAAAAAATCCTCACAGACACCGCTACCGACACTGACACAAAAAAGAATAAACTCAAAACCAAGAAATCAGAGATTGAAACACTTGATACCGAGATCCGAAAAACCTTTGACCAGACAGAGAAGAAGCTCAAAGATGAAGGGCTTCCAAATGAGATACTCCAAAGGCATTACGATTTTGTAAAGAAATATGAAGATAATCTCAACGAACTGAAAAACAATCTTGAGGCGATCGAAAAGCATAGCGCAAAGAGCAAAGAGCTAAGCGATGCAATAGATAAAACAAAAACATTCCTTGAGAAGGTAAAGCCTCCTAAGAAACATGTTCCATTAGACCCGAACAAACTTCCCCATAGGACGGCAGAGCCGGTTTGGATAGAGCCGAGAACAAGTCCGGAACAATTCCTGAAGGACAGTAGTCAGTAAGTCAGTATACAGTAGACAGTAGTCAGGGAAAGACAAACAGACAAAAACAAATCCTTAAAGCAAGACAAATCCCCCTCAGTCCCCCTTTACTAAAGGGGGAGGTCTATGAAGGTATCTCCTCAGAAAATTCCCCCTTTACTAAAGGGGGGTTGAGGGGATTACAGGATAATAATCCCATCCTTGCAAAAAAACAAACCCCCACTTTGGCAAAGGGGGGCAAGGGGGGATTTTCAAATAATGATCCTATCCTTGTTGCCTCTGCTGGTTCGTTGAATGGACTTTTAACTCGAAACCCGGAACCCGAAACTCAGAACTATCTTCAAATCGCTCTTGCCGATCCTCCAACCGATGCAGATATTGCAGAAACCATTGAAGTCCAGTTCACGCCAGCGATCAGAGCAAAAGCGGAAGAATTAGGCCGAAATCCAGTAAAAATCTACAATTGGGTGCGGAATAATATCGAATTTGTGCCAACCTATGGTTCTATTCAGGGGTCCGATATGTGCTTACAAACAAAGCAATGTAATGCTTTTGATACTGCCTCTTTGCTTATAGCCCTTCTACGTGCTTCAGGGATACATAGCCGTTATGTTTATGGAACTATTGAGCTTCCAATCGAGAAGGTAAAGAATTGGGTTGGTGGGTTTACGGATTCAAATTCAGCAATGAGTCTTATTGCTTCCGGAGGAATCCCGGTAAAAGGTCTAACATCTGGAGGAAAGATAGAAAAAGTGCTGATGGAGCATGTATGGGTAGAGACGTATGTTAGTTATGGTCCATATTCTGGGCGACCGTCTAAACTTGATGCTCTAAAAACATGGATACCTTTAGAGCCTTCCTTCAAACAGTATACTTACACTGAAGGTATTGACTTACAAGCTACAGTTCCTTTTGATGCCCAATCATTCATAGACCAAATAAAATCTACTGCAACCATTAATGAGGCGGAAAGTTATGTAACTAATGTAGATTCTAACTACATACAGACAACTCTAACGGATTACCAGACACAGGTGCAGAACTATATCAATCAGAACTTTCCAAATGCCTCAGTTGGAGATATTATTGGAAAGAAGGAAATCATAAAACAAGAGTTAGGAATCCTTCCTGCTACCCTTCCTTATAAAACGGTTGTTATAGGAAATAAATATTCGGTAATACCCGACAGCCTGAGGCATAAGATAACTTTCGTAATTACCGATGCTTATCTATTTGAGACATCACTCTCCTATACGTCGAGCATCCCGGAACTGGCAGGTAAAAGGGTAACCCTGAGTTATGCTCCTGCAACATCTATAGACCAGCAGATTATAGATTCTTACGGAGGTATATACAATGTTCCAGCATATTTGGTCAACATGAAGCCTCAAATAAAAGTAGAAGGAGTAGTAAAGGCAACCGGCGGTAACATTATTCTTGGAAATCAGCAGACTTTCAATATGACTTTTAGCGGTCCTAATATCAACACAGATATCGTATCAAACAATATAACAGCAGGGGCATATTATGGAATCGGACTAAATCCTAATAAGGTTCCGAAAGAATTAATTGCGCAAAGAAAAGCAAAATTAGAAGGTGCTAAAGATAACATATGCAGTATGAATATTGAAACAGACGAATGTACTGGTGAATTTCTTTACATAACTGCTATGGTCTATTTCTTTGAATTGGAAGCCTTTGAGGAAGTATATGCTCAATCTTTAAAGGTTGCCGACATAAAACATATATCAGAAACCCTTGTTACCAGGGAAGTAAATGTTACCTATTTTCTTGGAATACCAACGAAAATCAATTCAAGTGGTTCGATAATTGATGTAGATAGATACATTCATTCACCGATTTCTAAAGTTGGTGACAAAACTGTGCCACCACAATTTATGCTCATATCAGGGCAGATAAGCTCTGGCATGGAACATGGAATATTTGAGCAACTTTATAGTATTGATTCTATTTCCGCAGTCAAAGCCATAAAAATTGCTAATGATCAAGGGATTCCAATCTATACAATAAACCAGGACAATCTATCACAGATACTATCCAAGCTTACAGTTTCAAATGAAGTTAAGACAGATATTATCAATGCAGTAAATGCGGGTAAAGCAGTTAGTATCCCTCAAAGAAACATTCAACTTAATAATTGGAGCGGGATCGGATATATCGTCTTTAATCCTGATACAGGGGCGGCTGATTATATGATAAGCGGAGGGTTATCTGGAGGTGGAACTGTTGAAGACGTTTCAATAGACATGGGGAATATTTCTCATATGCTTGACGTAATCGGTTGGCTTCTTGTTCTTACTGTGACTGTGCCTTATTTAATAATAGAATTGGTAGGTTTAATACCATTCATATATGCATCAGCTATAGCTTTACTGGGCATAGTCGCAGGAGCAATAATCGCTGTAACTATTACCTATCTTCTTTACTTGCTACTCACTTCTCTTCTCGCCAGCTTTGAAAATAGACGAAGATGGTATGTTTCTGAAAAGGAGCTATTATGGAGAACATAGAAATTCACCTTTATTTTATCAGTACAATAATCATACTATGCTTTCTATTTCCTTTTATACTCTGGTTATTTAATATTTTAGATAAGTCAAAATTGGCAAAGATTAACACGTTCGAAGAATTTAAAGAAAAGATGAAAATAATGGCAATGAGGAAATGGCTTAACCCAAACGTTACGTTAACAAATGAAGAAATTAGGAGGGAAGTCCTAAAGGAACTGGGGAAAAAGGGGGAGCTTTTAAAGAAACGATCAAGATGGCTACTTCTTCCGCTTTATCTTATTTTTGTTATTTTTTTCATCCATTTGTCCTTCGAAATATTGAGGTATTATATAACAGTTAAGACAGGCTATGAATTCCCGTTTAAATTTCCTACAGGAGAGATCCTTGGACTCATTGCTCTTTCTATATGGATAAGCGCATATTTATTTTCAAAATTAGTTGATAGTCGGACAAACATGATTCTCAAAAAATTAAATGAGCTTGAAGATAAAACAAGTTAAGTTGAGTTAATGAGATATCAGAAACACATTTCAATTTCGTTTATTTTCTTTCTGACATTCCTATATGCTTCTTTTTCATTCGCCCAGTCTTCCTCTATCACTAATGGTCTTACATATCTTCAATCCACCCAATCCCTTGAAGGCTATTGGGGAGATGTATCAGAAGTTCCTTACAACTCCTTTGTTGACACTTGCACTGTTGCTGAAACACTAAAATATCTCAATGAAATTGGCACCGCCTATAACACATCTATTCAATGGATAAATACGACAGAGATATTCAACAGCGATTATCTTTTTGCCAAGATGTTGATATTAGCTCAAGCAGGGATTGATATATCTTCAATCAGGGATTATTTGATGAGTTTAAGGAACGATGATGGTGGGTGGGGAGCGACAGAAGGTTTTACAAGTGATATTAAAAGAACAACCCTTGCCCTTCAAGCATTGAAGGCGGTCAATTATTCAGATCAAACAGTTATCGATAACGCTCTTTCATATCTTTTGAGCACTCAAAATACCGATGGAGGGTTTGGTTTTTATCCTTCGCCGTGTTCAGGGTGTGAGGGTGATGAGAGCAATGTTTATATGACGGCGTTGGTTTCCATAACCCTTCAGCAATTTCAGAGGACGACATCGATTGCGACAGCGATAAATAAGGCAACATCGTATTTAATAGCTCATCAAAATACTGAAGGTGGTTTTGGATCGAGTCTATCAACCGTTTATGAAACTGCTTTAGTATATCTGGCTTTAGTTGGTGATCCTTCGACAAGCTCAGGACTGCCCCTACAAAATGCGATTAATTATTTGACCTCAACCCAACTTCCCAATGGCTCATGGGATGATGATCCTTATTCGACTGCCCTTGCATTAAGGGCATTGGCGAATGTGAAGCCGAATCTCTCAATCTCATCAAATGACATCTCCTTCTCAAACCCAACGCCGATAGTCGGTGAAACAATCACAATAACAGCAAAAATCAAGAACACAGGGCCATCTCAAGCTGATAACGTATTACTTCAATTCTATGCTGGCGCCCCATCAGTGGGAAGAATAAATATTGGTTAGGAGTAGAAATATAAAATTTCAAATACTATTTAAGAATTCTTCAGGGGGTAAGGCATTAATGAATTGTTTTGAGATTTTGATAAAATCTTTATCCCTTGAGATAAGAGTAACAGGTTTTAGTCCTATGCATATAGAGAGTTGGATAGCATCAAAGGGGTCAAGAGTATGCGCTGCCTGAAGCGTATTTGCCTTGAGCAGATTTATTTCATCTGGAATTATGACATCAAAAAGCGTGGTGAGTTTTGATATATCATCTTCAACCTGCTGTGCAGTATATGATTTTTTACGGCGGAGTAAATATCTTATTTCCATGAGTGTTGTGAGAGAAATGATTCCAAAAAATGTCTTGTTTTCGATAAGCCTTACAATTTCATACGGTGCTTTCCACAGCTCTTTGTCGGATACCGTTTCAGTCTCCTGTATCAGCCAATTAACAATGACATCGGTATCTAAAAAATTCTTTCGGGTTCCATGAACTACTTTTTTATCTTACCAAATGCTGTACTTCTAAGCTCTCGTATAAATTCAGTTGATGTTTTCCCTTTTGGGATAATGCCTGAATATTTCCCCAAAAGCTCCTCTGAAATTTTTCCTTTAAGTTTGGCTGGCTTTTTCAATATCTTGAGAGAATTAATTGCTTCTTTCAAAGTTGAGGGCATATTATTTACCTCCTTCTGTAAAATTATCTTAACAAAGGGTAGGATATTAATTCAATGAGACAGAACGAGGCGACAATTGAAACGATTTCAGCATTTGGAAGCTCGCAAGCAAGCATTGAATATACAATCCCCACCGCCTCCTCAAAAACAATCTTTATCAAAATTGACCCCTTGAATTCCAAGAATAATTTATGGAGATTGAGATATAATTTTACAAAGAGGATAAATTAATGAAGCGGCTTTATCTTGACATGAATATTTACAATCGGCCTTTTGATGATCAATCTCAGGTAAGAATTAGGCTTGAGACTATAGCTATATATGCTACTTTAAAAGCTATAAAAGAGAGAAGATTATCTCTAATATGGTCTTTTATGCTTGAATTTGAAAATAGCCTGAATCCTTACGAAGACATAAGAATGGAAATTGAAATGGCGTCATCACTGGCTTCAGAAACTATTAATATGGCTGAAGATATTTTAGTAGCAGCAAAAAATCTTGAATCAAAAGGTATAAAACCGAGGGATGCGATACATCTTGCGTGTGCTATCAAAGGGAAAGCGGACTATTTTTTGACATGTGATGACAAACTGATAAGAAAGGGCCAATTTATTAAGAGCGAGATTGAAATCATAAGCCCTGTAGATTTTATAAGATTGGGGGTGAAATAAAATGCAAAAGTTAGCGAGTGATACAGAGATAAAAAGGAAAGGACTTAACGTGCTTTTTAAAGAACTTGGAGAAGCAGATGCCATAAGATTTCTGTCTCAGATTTCCTATGAAAAAAGGGATTATTTGAAACTTCAGGAGAAACTCTTTGAAGGGATGACTGTTGAAGACATCTATAAAAAGGCACGAGAGTATTTTAAGAAGAAAAAGGTGCGATAAAAGGATAGGTGAAACCGCCATTCAAAGAGCATAAAAAGCCTAAATAATTTTCTTGACAACATAGGGGAAGATCTATATACAATGTGTCTGCTAAAGAAGACGGAATTTATGAACCTCATAAAATGGGGGGAATGAATGAATCGTAAGGTCTTCAAACCAATAGCCCTCGTAGTATTATTTTTCTTCTGTTGGACGTTCTGTATATGTGAAATACCGAATGCCTTTGCAAACAGCAAGCAGTCAGGAAAAAGCAGTCAGCAATCAGCGTTCAGCGGTCAGCAATCATCCGCCTCGGCGGACCAGCCTATGGCTGGAAAACCAGAGGAGAAATTCTTAACAGACACTATGACTTTGTAACGAAGTATGAGAACAATCTCAAAGAACTGAAGGACAACCTTGATGCGATTGAAAAGCATAGCGCAGAGAGCAAAGAGCTAAGCGAAGCAATAGAGAAAACCAAAATATTTTTAGAAAAGGTAAAACCACCAAAGAAGCATGTTCCATTAGATCCAAACAAATTACCACATAGAACTGCAGAGCCGGTATGGATAGAGCCAAGGACAAATCCGGAACAATTGTGTCTTTTCGGCAAGCCTGCGTGAAAAGATGAGAGGGAATAAGCTAACATCGGTTTTATACCAGACGGATCAAAGGAGGATGACCGATGTTACAAAAATCACAGCCCGCACTGGAGGTAGTTCA
>JBFLZS010000003.1:0-103537 GCA_040756135.1 Nitrospirota bacterium | reverse complement strand
AGTTGCATATTGTTGTTCCCCTCTTTGGCAAAGAGGGGTTAGGGGAGATTTTTCAATGATATTATAAAATCCCCCTCATTCCCCCTTTTCCAAAGGGGGATTTGTTAACCCGTAACTGAAGGGATACCTATTTTTTCCCCTTCTATTTCCATCGTCCATACTTATGGTGCCTATTTCTTAAACAGATTTTTTCATTATAACACGATAGTTGTCATCTGGAAATTTGAGTGAGGTCTTTAATCTTGCTATTTTTATTGGAATTTCATAATAATTTCCCATGGATAGAATTAAATATGAAGGCCAGGGTATCCGGAGGAGAGCATAATATCAAAAATCATATGTCAAAAAGACCAGTAGTAATACCCGGCCTTTGCACAGGCTGTGAGGCATGTGTGTCTTTATGTCCTGAAGTTTTCGAAATGGCCGATGATGGAAAGGCACATGTTAAAAATCCTGATGCATGCGATACATGTGACTGTGAGGGAGCAGTTAACATATGCCCTACCGAAGCCATAAGCTGGGGGGAGTAAAGGAACATGGAAGATATAAATCAAGTATATAAAGAATTGCTGGATAGAGAGTTTGATTCTCTCGAAAGGGAGAGGAGAAAACAATACGAACATCTTGTCAACGAACTTATCCAGCAAGGAATGGTTCGTGAAGGGATACATATTGAAAAGGCACTTGAACTGGAAATTCATTCCATGAGGCGCTTTATTGATTACGCATTATCACAGTTTAAAAGAATGATGAATTCTTCTGAGGCTAATATTGAGATATTAGGAAAAACTTTTCAGGACGGCATAAACTTGTTCTTTGGCAGATCGTTACAGAGAATGATTGGTATCACAATAAATGTTCGCAGTCCTATAAGAGAAGACTACCCGGCTGAACGCTTAGAAAAACTGAAATCAAAAGCAGTAGAAGAGTTAGAATCTGTGAAATCCTATAGCAGAACAACTGACCTTTAATTCTCATGTCTATCATCAAAAGACCTCAAAAGACCCTCTTGAATATATAATCCACATTTCTAAGATAATATTCGAGGTCAAAAATCTTATCAATCTCTCTTGTTGTTAGATATTTTTTTACCTCTTTGTCCTTTAATAATAACTTCCTGAACTGAATACCTGTCTTCCAGCTCTTCATTGCATTCCTTTGCACAATATCATATGCATCTTCGCGAGTAAGGCCCTTCTCTGCAAGTGCAATCATAACCCTCTGAGAATTATAGAGGCCATAGCTCTTGGCTATATTTTCTTTCATCCTTTTCGGGTAGACATAAAGTCCTTCAAGGATTTCCCTAAGTCTGTCAAGCATATAATCAACAAGTATTGAGCTGTCAGGGATTATCACGCGCTCAACGGAAGAATGCGAAATGTCCCTCTCATGCCATAGTGCAATATTTTCAAGAGCAGCCATCGCATTTGACCTCACAAGTCTTGCAAGACCTGACAGATTTTCGCATCCGACTGGGTTACGCTTATGAGGCATTGCTGATGAACCCTTCTGCCCTTTCATAAAGGGTTCTTCTGCTTCAAGAACCTCTGTCCTCTGGAGATGTCTTATCTCTATAGCTATCTTTTCGATAGAGGCTGCAATCAGTGCGAGTATTGTCAGATATTCTGCATGTCTGTCCCTCTGGACTACCTGTGTTGCAACAGGTTCAGGCCTCAGGCCAAGTTTTTTACATACCCTCTCTTCAATCACAGGAGGGATATTTGAGAATGTACCAACAGCGCCAGAAAGCTTTCCCACATTTATTGCATCCTTCGCCCTCTTCATCCTTTCGAGATTTCTCTTCACATCCTCATACCATAGGACAAACTTAAGCCCAAATGTCATAGGTTCTGCATGAATACCATGGCTCCTGCCCATCATTGGTGCGTCTTTATATTTGTATGCCTGCTTTTTAAGAACATCCAGTAGATCCCTGATATCTTTGATGATAATATCAGATGCATCTCTCATAAGGAGAGCCAAGGCTGTATCTAGTATATCTGATGAGGTCAACCCCTTATGAATGAACCTCGACTCAGTGCCGAGACTCTGAGCCACAGATGTAAGGAATGCTATAATGTCATGCTTTACGACCTTCTCTATTTCATCAATCTTCTGGATATCAAAACGTGCTTTTTTCTGAATAGCCTTCAGGGCATCCTCGGGTATCTCGCCAAGTTCAGCCCACGCTTCACAGACAGCAATCTCGACATCAAGCCACTTCTGATATTTGGTCTCAATGTTCCATAGCTTCCCCATCTCAGGCCGTGTATAACGTGATATCATAATTCCCCCTTTTTATTATCCCCAGAAAATTCCTGTTGGGTCTTCGTTTACTTCTTTTAGAAGTTTATCTATATTTTTTGCTGCTTCATCATCTGAGGTATAAAGGGTTTTAGGAATATTAGAAAATCTCTGCCGGTCATTCAATGATTTCGTATGTTTTTACAAAAAAGTCTCTTTCATTATCGGGAAGAATAGAATCTATAGATATAGTTGGCATTAGCGAATTTTAGCTTAATTTTGTCTAAACAGTCAAATCCAAATCCAAAGGCTATAATTGTCCAGATAATGCTATAGCAGAATTAAATATTTTCTTCTCATCAAGAGTATCCAATGAATTATGATATTCTTAATGATTCGCCGTGAATTGCTGGATCATATGCCTTGTCTTTGCAAAGAAATTTTGATTAACATATATATAACTCAATCTTTCATGTTGAAAGACATTTTTGGTTTAGTTTGTAGAATTCATTATGGGAAATAAAGATACTTATTTACCTGAGATACCATTAAGCCGTGGTGATGACCTTCACAATCTTGAATACATGGATAATGCTGACCTTGTGCTCTTCATGGCAGGCAACCAGTTTATGGTTATGGATGAACTCCTTCACCTGTTTCAACAAGAATACCCTGAAATAAAGCGCATCTTCTATGAAACCCTTCCTCCTGGCTTAGAGTTAAAACAGATTCTTTCAGGGGGTGCTAAATTTGGAAATATAGAGATTAGGGTAATACCTGATGTGTATACATCTGTAACAGAAGATGCGATGAAAGAACTTTCCAATAAAGGATTTATTGACGATTACTTTGTCTATCTCCATAATAGAATCGTTCTCATGATACCTGAGGGGAACGTAGCAGGCATAAAGACGGTTAACGACCTTGGCCGTGAAGATGTGAGGATTTCTCAGCCAGGTGAAATGGAGGATATTACCCGATACATTATTGATATGTATGAAAGCGCTGGTGGCAAAACCTTAGTAAAGAGAATCATGGAAGAAAAAAGAGAAGAAGGAACTACCATCCTGACCATTGTTCATCACCGAGAGACACCCTTGAGGATAAAGAAAGGGACGGTTGATGCAGGACCTGTATGGGCAACAGAGGTTATCAATGCCCTAAAAGAGGGGTTGAAAGTCGAGGCCGTAGAACCTGGCGAGAACTTGGATCAACGTGATAAGGTGAATTACTATATAACAAGGCTTAGAAAAGCTTCACACCCTGAGAATGCTGAAAAGTTTCTCGATTTCATAAAAACTCCACAGGCCCAGGAAATCTACAGACGATTTGGCTTTGTGCCCCATTTCATTTAACCCAGATTATTTATAGCTTTTTATGATGTAGGCCGAGATTTGACTTCCATATTCTTAAGCAATTTCTGGGCCTGTACTTTGAGAGGTTTAACGTTTCTTATGATACAACGAAGTTCCATCTCATTTGGGTTTTGGTTTAAAAGTTTCGTGCCAGCTTCCACCCTAAGATCATCAACCAATGTCATGATAAAACGCAGGTCATAATTTGTCGGGTTCTGTTCAAGTAACCTTTTTCCAGCCTCCATTCTTAAAGGTTCGAGCCAGAGAATGATATGACGCAGGTCATAATTGGCTGGATTTTGCTCCATGAGTTTCTCCCCGGTTTCTGTCTTGAGAAGTTCAAGCAGCATGATGAGATAACGTAGCTGATCATTGGTTAGTTTTTGCCCCAGGAACTCGCCACATAAAGCCCTGAATTTTTTCTCCATCTCCCTTACTTTATTTTCGATCATCTTATCCCCCTCTATCTGGCTCTATTCCTTGAATTCTTTTGCTCAATTAATATATATGTCGAAAGTGCTAATTGTTTTATTTACAACATCTATTGTGAAAGAGTCAATGCTTAGGGAGTAAAAGAAAAGAGTATTTCCCAAATCCCGATATAGAAATTACAGCTAAAGCGATGTACGAGATTGAGAAGCGATATTTTAACTATACAGGGTTTACCCCCGTTAGAAAGAAAGTCCCTTTTAGGGATGTGTAAAATTATTCCGTGGGAAAAATTTTTTCTAACGGGGTTTACCAAATTTATTATAGATGCTAAAATCTTTCCATCCCAACAGGGTCTTATTTGGTTATTGGTGATTAAACATATGAGATATCAAAGTATCAAAAATTGGCCTGAAGGCGAGAGACCTAGAGAAAGGCTGCTAAAACACGGTGCCCATAATCTATCAGAGGCGCAACTCCTCGCTATAATACTTCGTACCGGAGGAGGGGGTAAAAGTGCCATTGACCTTGCGATAGAAATCTTAAATTCATTCGGAAACCTGAAGAATATAGAAAATGCATCCCTCATGGAATTTACCCCATTCAAGGGAATGGGGAAGGCAAAGGTTGCGCAACTAAAGGCTGCCTTTGAACTTGGAAGAAGACTACTGGAAGAACCCCTTGAAAGAGGACCTGTATTCTCCTCAAGCAAAGATGTATATTTGTATTTTTATCGACGTTTTAAGAATCTGAAAAAAGAGGTCTTTCGATGTGCAATGCTTGATGCAAAAAACAGGGTATTCAAAGACTGCCGGATTTCTGAAGGGACCCTCACTAATTCATTAATACATCCTCGCGAGGCATTCAGGGATGCGATAAAAGAATCTGCAGCATCTATTATCTTTGTCCACAACCACCCGAGCGGCGATCCAAGCCCAAGCCGTGAAGACATATTGATAACAGAAAGACTTGCCAGTGTGGGCGAAATAGTCGGCATAAGGGTTCTCGACCATGTAATCATAGGGGACGAAAAATATACAAGTATGATGGAAAAAGGGCATATAAAAAATAACCAAATTCCAAGTTCCAGACAAGTTTAGTTGATGAGTACCCGATATGAAAAACAAAAGTCTATGGAGCATAAGGATGAGGGCCTCGAAAGAAGTCAAAACTAAGAATTCAAAATTCAAAATTCAAAATTCAAAAACTTCTGAAATTCATATCTCAGGCGCTGAGGGACTTTATGATATGTCGGATATTCAAAGGATTGTTAAAAGATATATTGAGAGGGCATTAAAACATCCGAAAGGCAAGGCCGATAAAATCATAATTACAATTGAGAGTATAAAACAAAAATCAAGGTCCATCTCAACATTGCCTATAGTCACGGTTAACTGCATTACACCTGCTGAAGGGAAAAACACAACAATTAAGCTGCTCCGATCATTAGGAATATCAAAAAAGGCTATAGACATTGCTTTCGAATTGATCAGGAAAGGCAACATGAGAGGCGCTGCTATTATCACAACAGAAAAAGGAGATCGTCTCGAACCGGACAAAGAAAGGGGGGTGAGGGCATCTCGACTCGGAATTAGTAAATCTGCATCAAAGGTGCTCTCATTGAAGCTTTCAAAACACGGGATAAATACAGATATTGTTAAGGAGGCACTGATACTTGCATCTAAGGTTGCATCCAGCAGGCAAGTATTAGCCGAATTGTGTATATCTGATAACCCCTCCTACACAACCGGCTACGTGGCATCTAAAAGATTTGGATATCTGAGGATACCGAATATCAAGCGTAAGGAAAGCAAAAGCGGGGGAAGGGCATTTTTTGTCAGAGAAGGGACGAATGTTGAAGGTATAATAGAATATCTTGAAAGAATGCCTGTAATAATTGGAAGAGTTGCCTCCTGTAAGGGTATAATGTCACTTGATGAAATCCTCAGAAAGTAGACATTCTCAACAGTCCTCGATAGTCCTTATCAGTAATCCCACAGCAAAAAAAGCATCAGACAGAAAAATAGCACAGGCATCTTATTTCCTACAATCAAAAGGGTATAAAGTGGATGTTCATTTTACTGAGAAAAAGGGAGATGCAGAGGTCATTGCAAGAGAGGCGATAAAGCAGTTACCTTTTCTGATTGTTGCTGCTGGTGGCGATGGTACATTCAATGAAGTATGCAACGGTGTTGCATGGTCAGATATACCAATGGCAATCCTGCCACTTGGAACTACAAATGTTCTTGCTAAAGAACTGGATATACCTGAAGATGTTGAGCGTGCAATGGGAATTGCTGTCAGAGGTATTCCAAAAACTGTATCCCTCGGTAAGATAACTATTAGCCGTCGCTCGTCTCTCATCACTCGTCATTTTTGCCTGATGGCAGGCATTGGCTTTGATGGTGAAGCAGTTTTGGGGATAAGCGAGGCCCTCAAAAAGATTTCGGGTAAAGGAGCTTATATCTATAGCGGGATAAAAACCCTGTCCGGGTTTAATCCGGGTGAGTTAACTTTTAATATTGATGGGAAGATTTTTTCCGGATATTCTGCAGTTATAGGGAATGCAGCTAAATATGGAGGGAATTTCAAGATTACACCTGATGCGAGGCTCACTGACCCGGTTCTTTATGTTTGTCTTTTTAAAGGTAAAAAACGTTCAGACATATTTAGATATGTCTTCGGTATTATAACAGGAAGCCATCTGAGATTTAAGGATGTAGAATATCTAAAGGCAAAGAGTATACAAATAGACGGTAATGCCAACATTCAGTTAGACGGTGATTATTTTGGAATGACCCCTGCAAAAGTAGAGGTGGCACCTGATGCACTAAGACTTGTTTACCCTAACACAAATTATTTCTGATTGAACTGAGGATAGAGTATTCTCGCTCATTCTCGGTCGTTCCTCCCTGCAAGGTTTTTGCCTCTTTATTTTCACATCCTCTATTTGACTATCTGCAAAAAATCCGCTCAAATACTCTATCCTCAGTTAGTGTGCCCTATTTTATTAATAATCGGGAATAATGATGCCACCTCCCAGTACTACATCATCTTTGTAGAAAACAGCGCTTTGGCCGGGGGCAGGGGCCCACTGTGGCTCATCAAAAACAACTTGAACCAATTCACCTGATAATTCCCCCAGTTCCCCTTTAGAAAAGAGGGATGAGGGGGGATTTGACCATAAAAATAGAGTTGCAGGTTCATCCTTCATCATCGATCGCACCTTTACAGATGCCCTGTAGGGGCGAGGCAATGTCTCGCCCTTTCTCCAGATAGGTATAATCCAGTTCAAATCTTTAACAAAAAACTCCTTTTTCTCCGCAGCCTCCTGCGGCCCAACATATACCATGTTCCTCAGGGCGTCTATCTTTACAACGTAAAGAGGTTCTCGAGATGATATACCCAGACCTTTTCTCTGACCGATGGTATATCCATGGATTCCCTTGTGTGTACCTATTACCTTTCCAGTCATATCTAAGATAGGACCTGGTTTCCCTGAGACAGGAGAAAGCCTCTCAATAAATTTAAAATAATTTCTCTCTTCAATAAAGCATATCTCCTGGCTCTCAGGCCTATTTGCTGCCGGAAGACCGAGCTTCTGTGCAATTTTCCTGACCTCATCCTTTTTATAATTGCCGAGTGGAAGAATCAGTCTTTTGAGTTCATTTTGTGTCAGGACGTATAGGACATATGACTGGTCTTTCTTTGGATCAATCCCTTTTTTGAGAAAAAAATAAGAATTTTCAAATCCCCCCATCCCCCCTTTTCTAAAGGGGGGTGAGGGGGGATTATTCAATTTATTAATTTTTTCAACTCTTGCATAATGTCCGGTGGAGATATGCTCAGCACCTTTTTTCTTTGCCTCCTTTAGAAGAAAAGGGAATTTGATGAATCTATTGCATAATACACATGGATTAGGAGTCAAGCCAGAAGTATATGCATTGACAAAAGGCTCGATCACCTTCTCTATAAAATCATTCCTTACATCGATTGTGTTATGCGGTATTCCTAAATGCAGGGCGGCATTGGATGCCTCTCCTATCGCCTGGAGTGAGCAGCGTGTTGTAAAGTCAATTCCACTTCTTGCTTCCCATAGAATAAAGGAGAGTCCCTCCACCTCATATCCCTGCTCCCTCAAAAGATATGCTGTGACGGAAGAGTCAACCCCTCCACTCATTCCAACAATAACCTTTGGCATATTTGAATATAACAGATTGACCTCCCGACTTGTAACTACTACAATAGAAACATCTAAAAAGAAAGGATGTTATTGCGAAATTCATGGTTCTGAAGTGATATCACCCTCCCTTAATCCCTCCCGTCAAGGGAGGGAAAAATCCCCTCGCCCTTGGTGGGAGAGGGTTAGGGTGAGGGGGTATTTATCGCAATGAAAAGATGAAAAATATTATCTTAACAGGCTTCATGGGAACTGGTAAGACAGAGGTCGGAAAAGAACTATCACGCCTTCTGAATATGAAGTTAATCGATGTAGATACAGAGATAGAAAAGTCCAAGAATAGGACCATCAATGAGATATTCAAACAGTTTGGTGAGCCAAGATTCAGGGAGATAGAGACAGAGATGATAAGAAAACTTTCTGAAGATAAAAATTGCATTATTTCTACAGGTGGTGGTGTAGTACTAAAACAGGAAAATATGGACATCTTGAGGAGGAACGGAGTAATCGTATGCCTTATGGCAACACCCGAGACAATCCTTAAAAGGACGAGCAATAGTGATGATAGACCGTTACTTCAGGTAGAAAATCCTCTTAATAAGATTAAAGAGCTTTTAAATTTCAGAAGACCATTCTATGAGAAAGCAGACCTCATGATAGACACGGAAGGCAAAACCCCTTTGCAGATTGCAGAGGAGATAATAGAGAAGGTAAGGATTGCGTAATAATAAATAATTCCGAATCTAAAAGATTCATACAAGTTGTTCATAGTAATCAATATCTATAGTTATAGAAAAAGTAGGTATTTTGATATAGCCTAAAAAGGCAAAAGGAGGTGTGCAACAATGCTTGAGAGGATATCAGTTGATCCAAGAATTTGTCATGGTCAGGCTTGCATAAAGGGAACGCGCATCCCCGTCTATCAAATTCTGCATATGCTTGCGAACGGCGACACCGTCGAAGAATTACTGCAAGAATATCCGTCACTTAAGCGAGAGGATATTCTTGCATGTATTGAATATGCTGCTGAATTGACTGAAGAACAGATCGTCCCTGATGAAGTGGTCGCATGAAGATTTTCGTTGATGAGAACATTCCTTTCATGACTGTTCGAGAGTTGATCAGTCTTGGTCAAGATGTCATGGATATTCGGGGGACAGAACATGAAGGCATCACTGACAAAGAATTATGGAAGATCGTTCAAAAAGAGAAAAGACTCTTAATTACCACAGACAAAGGATTTGTCCAGAATCGCCATAAAAAATATAATGGCATCTTAATTATACGGCTCAAACAACCGAATAGGTTGAAAATACACCAAAAAGTAATAAAAGGGATAGGTCTGTTTAAAGAGGAAGAATGGCCGCGCATGACTGTTGTCATGCAGGATATGTTTCATCGCACATGGAAAAGAAAAGAGAAAAACTAAGCGATGACAAAAGAAAACAACAATATTCCAACAGGTCTTTACTGGCAGGGGAAAAGGACAGAGGTTGAGAGGATTTCTCTGCCCTTTCAGACCATTGAAACCATCAACGAAAGTAGAGCAACGAGGGAGAAAGAAAAAGATACCCTTCTAAAAGGAATGAAAGAGAAGAAAGACCCTGAAAAACAACAAACAGAAGCTTTGAAACTTGAAAATGGTGTTTTGAATCTTTCATATGAAGAAATGGCAGCACTTGCCTTACAGATTCGCCATGGAATGGAGAATTTGGACTTTGCATAATTCCTTATGTCAACCACTCGCTTAAGGAATTAATATGAAATATACCGGGTGTTCCCGCTCTCATCTGTGGTATTCTTAAAGATAATATGGAAAAGATAAGGGTTGAGCTTGGTGAGAGAAGCTATGATATTTTGATAGGGGGTAACATCCTCGAAGGGATTGGAGATAACCTTAAGGCATTTGGTCTGAGCCCTAAAATTGGTCTTGTGAGTAATCCGACTGTTTTTCCACTTTATGGTGAACGTGTATCAGATTCGGTGAAGAAGGCTGGGTTTGACCTACTTACTGTAATTATCCCTGATGGTGAGGAATATAAAGATCTTCTCTGGGTGCAGCATATATATGATGAGCTTCTCAAACACAAACTTGACAGGTCATCAGCACTTATTGCACTTGGGGGCGGGGTTATAGGCGACATAACAGGATTTGCTGCGTCCACATACATGAGAGGTATTTCCTATATCCAGGTCCCGACAACACTTCTTGCTCAGGTAGATAGCTCTGTCGGGGGAAAAACAGGAGTTAACCATCAACTCGGCAAGAATATGATAGGGACTTTCTGGCAGCCAGGACTTGTCTGGATTGATATAGAAACACTTAGAACTCTGCCTGAAAGAGAATTATTAGCCGGTCTTGCCGAGGTTATTAAATATGGTGTGATATGGGATAGGGAGTTATTTGATTTTCTTGAATACAATAAGGATAAGATTTTGAATCTTAACATAGATGCATTGAACCATATCATTAAACGTTCGTGCGAGATAAAGGCAGAGGTTGTATCGAGGGATGAGAGAGAATCAGGATTGAGGGCCATATTGAACTATGGTCATACAATAGGTCATGCAGTAGAGACTGTTACAGGATACAAGAGGTTCCTTCACGGTGAGGCCGTTGCAATAGGGATGTGCATTGAGGCAATGCTATCACAGGATATTGGTTTAATTGATAACAATCAGGTATTAAGGATAAAGAGACTTATTGATTTATACGGTCTTCCCTCAGAAATGCCTGTGGATATAAATAATAACCGTATATTTTCTTCTATGCAGCTCGATAAAAAGGCGGTTGCAGGAGAGCTGAAGTTCATACTTCCTGAAAAGATCGGGAGTGTAAGAATATACAAAGGAGCAACTGAAAAATCTATAAGAAAGTTGTTCTAATCCTAAGCTGATTCAAAAATATTTTTTAATTGTTACGTAAAAATCATTCTTGCACATATGGGAAACTATTTGTGCACATGCATTGGTTTTCATTCTGTCATACCCTACAGCTACCTCATAAAGAAGGATTCCGAACAAGTCGGAATGACAAACCCTACACATCGCGGTTCCAAGTCTTTACATCCTTGAGGTTTATATTAGCACTTTATATCCCTTTTGTCTGTATAAAGGCATGAAATGTCCACAAATGATCTTTACAAATAGTACACAAATGATATTTCCGTAACAAAAAAATATTTTTTAATTTGACTTATACAGGCAATTCTGCTACATTAACACGTATTTTAAAATTAAACATAAGCATTGCAAAATTTAACATTTAATTTAAAAATTTTTATAAAAAAGGAGGAAAAGGGAGTGAACATGTCGAAACGATTATGCGGATTTTTGTTTTTATCAGTGGTAATTTTGACATTAGTTCTATTTGCTGGCAGTGTATTCGCATCTACCGAACCAACAGCAACCCAGGAAGTAGTCCAAAAAGGCTCAAGTATTCCGTGGTGGGCCTGGTCTGTTATTCTACTCGTCTCCACATTTATACTTGGAATTCTGGCTGTCCTTGGAGGTGTTGGAGGCGGTGTCTTGTTCGTGCCGCTTATTGGAGGATTTTTCCCTTTTCATATTGACTTTGTCAGGGGCGCTGGCCTTATAGTAGCCCTCTCAGGCGCCCTTGCTGCAGGTCCCGGACTTCTCAAAAGGAATCTTGCAAGCCTCCGGCTTGCCCTTCCTGTTGCGCTGATTGCATCAGCAGCAGCAATAATAGGAGCCATGATAGGACTTGCACTTCCTGCTCATATAGTCAATATCCTTCTCGGGGCAACCATAATAGGTATAGTGATAATTATGGCCACAGCAAAAAAATCCGATTTCCCGGATGTCCCAAAAGCTGATGGCTTATCTCAGGCACTTGGGATAATGGGGATCTACACTGAACAATCCATGGGAAAAGATATTGATTGGAAGATACATCGTACACTCCCCGGATTGATTCTATTTATAGTCATCGGCGTAATGGCCGGTATGTTCGGTCTTGGAGCGGGGTGGGCTAATGTTCCTGTTCTGAATCTGCTGATGGGAGCGCCTCTTAAGATATCGGTCGCAACAAGCAAGTTTTTACTCTCTATAACCGACACATCTGCTGCATGGATTTACCTTAATTCAGGGGCAGTGCTTCCGATGATAGTTGTTCCATCTGTCGTCGGTATAATGCTTGGCTCTCTCGTTGGCGTAAGGATACTTGCAAGAACAAAGCCAAAGGCAATTAAGTGGATGGTTATAGGACTTCTGGCCTTTGCAGGAGCGAGGGCCCTGCTTAAAGGCCTTGGAATCTGGAAATAGGAGGTTAATATGGCAAAAGATAAACCAACAGCAAAAGCAGCGGGAGCAAAAGCAGCAACAACAAAAGCAGCAAGTGAACAGATAGCATACGCAAATATCTTAAATATAGGGATGTATTTAGGGCTCATCTTAATAGTCGTAACCTTCATTATATATATGTTAGGAATATTGCCATCCTTTATATCCCCCCAGGAAATACCCAATTACTGGACTATGAAGTCGGGAGATTTCATACATAACTTAGGGGCTCCAACAGGATGGGGATGGTTGGCGATGGCAGGTAAAGGGGATTATCTTAATTTTGTAGGGATAGCGCTCCTTGCAGGGCTTACTGTTTTGTGCTACCTCGTTATATTGCCAATCTTGATGCGCAAGAAAGATATCCCTTATGTGGTAATCGCTATCATAGAAATAGCTGTGCTTGTTCTTGCAGCAAGCGGAATCCTAAAGTCAGGAGGTCACTAATTATGAGCGCAAATCAGGTATGTCCAATAGAGAGGGTTGAAAAGCTACTTTTATCTACAGATGGTTCTGAATATTGCAAAGGTGCTATTAGAGAGGCTATTAATTTAGCAAAGGCCTGTGGTAGTAAACTCTATGCGGTATCAGTTATAGAAGCTAATCCCGAGCTTATGGCCCTTGCACCAGGGCTTGTCGAGAAGATGGAAAGAGAGACGAGGGAGCATCTCGAGGCGGTAAAATCACAGGCATCAAAGGAGGGCGTTGACTGCGAAATTATTGCGCATACAGGAGAGAAACCTCATGAATATATTGCAGACGAGGCAACAAAAAATAGGGTCGGGATGATAATTATGGGCAGGCGTGGGCGTACAGGTTTAAGAAGGACTTTGATGGGAAGCGTGACCGCAAAGGTCATAGGCTATACACTCTGCAGGGTTATAGTTGTACCTAAAGATGCGAAACCCACCTATAATAAGATACTTATTGCTACAGATGGCTCAATGCATAGCGATTTTGCATCCCATGAGGCCATACGCATTGCAAAACGGTTTGGGAGTACCCTGGTCGTCCTTTCCGTTGCCAAGAGAGATGGAGACGTTCCAGCGGCAAAGGAATTTGTTGATGTTGTAAAGAAGGCTGCTGAAAAGGAAGGCCTAAAGGTGGAAACCTTAATCAGGACAGGTGTGCCTCATGAGGTTATAGTTAATACATCTGCCAAAGAAAATGTTGATCTAATAGTTGTTGGAAGCCATGGCAGGACCGGCATAACAAGACTATTCATGGGTAGCGTGACAGAAAGGGTGATAGGGCATGCGGGATGTGCTGTCCTGGTGTGGAAGCTTTAATTAAGAGGGAGGCTTTATGTCAAAAGGTAAAGTTGTAAAGGATTTGATGATTGATGTTTTTGAGTATCCTCATGTGCCTTATTGGTTCACGATTAAGCAGGCAATAATGGTAGTTAAAAAGTCTGTTTTAGAGACGGAGAAATGTATTCACCCGCTGGTAATCCTGGTATTTGACGAAAAGTATAACATCCTCGGCACATTGACCCTGAAAGATATCCTTAAAGGACTTGAATCCAAGGATAAAGCAGAGAGCCCTGTAAGCGAGGTCATGATTCCGGCGAAGTTATTTGTTGAACCTGATGACCCAGCCGCTAAAGCGGCAGACCTGATGCTTAACAATGATCTAATTTTACTGCCTGTTATAGAGAACAAAAAGAAATTTGTAGGTGTAGTAAGAATGATAGAAATATTCGATGAGCTCACGAGCGATATTTAGGGTCTGTGTATAAAGTCGATCAGTTACCATTTTCTGTCATTCCGCTTGTCCGGAATCCTCCTGATGGCTTCTAAGAAGGATTCCCGACGCGTTTCACTTGCGGGAATGACAGCATTTTACACTTTTTGGTAATTTATACACAGACACTATTTTAGTAAACCTCACGGGTTAAAGCAGGGAGCGAGGGGGAGAGATGAGTGCATTTCAGGCATGTCCTGCAGCAAAGATGGAAAAGCTACTTTTGGCCTCAGATCGTTCTGATTTCAGTGAGGTGCAATAAGGGAGGCCATTAATTTAGCAAGGACATGTGGCAGTAAACTCTATGTAATATCTGTTGCAGAAACACCTGACATTCGTGCCTACACCTATCCACTGGTAGCGTTTGAAAAGTTAGAAATAGTAACAAGACAACATCTTGAATCATTAAAAGAAAGGGCTGAGAAGGAAGGGCTCGTCTGTGAGATAATTGAACGCCGGGGTACGGAAACTTATAAATACATTGTTGATGAGGCAGAAAAAAACAATGTAGAGATGATAATTATGGGTAGACGAGGCAGAACCGGGATTACAAGGGTTATGATGGGAAGCGTGACTGAAAGGTTAATAGGACATGCAGGTTGTCCTGTACTTGTAGTAAGGAAACCATAAAAGAAGGTTTTATTGAGGGTCTCATAATTGAATAGACATTATTCTAAAATCTCCCCTCACCCCTCTTTGCCAAAGAGGGGTATTATCCCTCCCTTTGGCAAAATTTGAAATGTCAGCATCATACTCTATTTCGATTTACCAAAGAGGGGCATTATTCCTCCCTTTGGAAAAGGGAGGTTAGGAGGGATTTTACAAATCAATGTTGTTATTATTTTGAAACTGTTAATAAGTGTTTGGTTATTGTGATTAAGGCCATCACACCTTCCCTGCAACATGCTGTTTGATGAAGTCCTCTGCATACATATCGGTAATAGCATCGTTGAACATAACCATGTCAAGTTGTTTTGTATAGGCTGTTAGTTTGCCGAATATAACCAACATTTCTTCAATGGCTGTTTTTTTATATTTAGTAAGGACGGCGTCTATCAAATCCTCTTTGACATTCATCCTGAATCCCATGTTTTTTAGTATCTCTGTTATAAGCCTGACACGCCTTAATCTCCTGTCATGAGAGGCTCCCCCTCCTTTAAAGAAGAACTTTATGTAGTTATCATTTAAATTATCACTTGCATATGCCTCAATCATCGAAAAATGATAACCGAGCCTTATACTGAAATTCATATAATTTGTGGATATTATAGAAAAACTCTTTTTATCTATCTCGCTCATCTGTTCTTCCGGCACAGAAGCGGTATGTGCCGTCATTCCTAAAAAACCCTTTGCATCAGCAGGTCTCGGAACCGGCCACTTCATGCTTCTCATGCCCCTTAATAAAGCTGAAAATGGAATTGAGATTACATCCTCAAAAGCTGCCTTCCTTACATTCTCTTTTATGCCTCCATTAATATCTATCATATGAACATTAATAGGAATTCCTGCTGAGAGGTCAACTGTCCTTGTGCCTTCCACGTCATGCTCCTCGCCGACACGGAACATCTCCTGCATTGCTGTTTCGTGTGCAAAACGTGTGATATCGTGGAAGGTTCTGCAATATTCCTGCTTGAAGTTTTCACTTTCAGGGTCTATTAGATTAAGAGGCACAACCCACTTTAACACCTTTTCAAGTGTTTTAAACAAATGCGTTTCTTTAAAGGGCTCTCTCTTTTTACGGGCATACTCAAGAAGTTCATTAACCCTGCCTTCGTAGATATTGCAATTGATAGCATCCACTGTTATCTCCTGCCCGTCTCTGATTATCCTTGTAGCAACTTCGGTGTCAAGAATTGACGGAACCTGATATTCCCGTGACAGCGAAGCCATATGCCCTGTGGCGCTTCCGACATCTGTAATAATAGCGGATGCCTTAGGCATAACGGTTACAAATTTTGGAGAGGTATGCCTCGCAATAAGCACAGCGCCTTCGGGAAAATCTTTCAGGCTTTCTTCGTCTTTTAGTATAAAAGCCTTGCCTGAACCAATTCCCTTACAGGCAATCACACCTTTATCAAGAATGAGATTATAACCCTCAAATCGAGTAGGGATACAAAATTTTGCCCCCGGATGCTTGGCGCCGAGTGTTCTTAAATGCCTTGTCTGCAGGATATAAACCTTATGATCACTCCCGATAGCCCATTCAATATCCTGCGGATTTCCATAGTGCTTCTCTAAATCAAAGGCATATCTCGCCAGTGTTCTGATCTGCTCATCAGTAAGGCATTGTTTTCCCCTCTGTTCATTCGGAACCATAACTTCTTTCAGATCTCCTGCCTCACCACAGACGAGCATTTTTTCCTGGTTCTCTATCCTTCTTTCTATGATATTTCCCTCCGGATGTCTTGAGACAGTGTATGTGTCAGGGGTTACAATACCATCAACTACCCACTTCCCGATCCCGCGGATAGCATTGATAATGATATGATCAGCTTCAGGGTCATTTGGGTCTCTTGTGTACATAACCCCGCCTGCTACAGCATCTACCATGGCTAAAACACCGACAGCCATAAACAGCTCTGTCTCTGAAAACCCCTTTGTTTTGTAATAAAATATCGCCCGTGGAGTAAAAAGGCTTGCAACAACCTCTTTATATTTCTGAAGGATCGAATTGCCAGGAACATTGAGAAATGTAGCGTACTGTCCTGCAAAGCTGAACTCAGTGTCCTCACGAAGAGCGCTGCTTCTCACCGATACCGTCACTTCTCTGCCGATCCTCCTGCATAACTCCGAATAAGCGCCCTGAATAGCCCTTTCCAAATCATCAGGTATTTGAACCTCCCCTATCATATTGTATATTTCTTTACTGACCCTGTTTATTTCTTCAAGGTTTTCTATGCTGAGTGAAGAGAGTTTTTCATTTATCGTGTTGCCTACCCTGTTATGCTCCATAAATTTTATAAATGCATAAGCGCTCACAGTAAACCCCTCAGGCGTTAAAAAACCAAGGAGGTTCTTTACCTCTCCTAAATGCGCATTTTTACCTCCGGCAATTCCAACCATTTGACCCGTAATACTTTCAAGAGGGACGACAAGGTCGCTGACCGGCACCTCTAATCTGTATGCCAATATTTTTTCGATCTCATTATTAATATCAGTATGGATTTTGTAAAGTTGAGGGTACTTGCCTCTGGATATGGCATTAAGGCTCTCGATGATATCTAAAACTCCCTCACTCAACAGACTAAAACGAGTTTTTATATACTGCATATCAAAGAGGTACTCGCCCGATAGCTTTTCCTCGATATCCGCCATTAATTCAAGGACATGGTTGTTTTTATTGAGAAGCCTCTGAAATGTGAGATATTTTTCTTTCAGCGATTCCTTGACAACATCGGGTTGTATTGCTTCAGAAGATTTCTTATCCTCTGACCTTTTAAATATTTTTGAAAAATTATACATATTTTATTATACCCATAAAAAAAACACTTGACAAGCATAAAAAGTATCATTATAATATTTTTATAAATTGTAAGATAATTTTGTTATAACATTATTATGATAGATAATTATAGCGTAATTTTAGACAGGCAAGATCATCAGAAGCTGTACCTGCAGCTTTATGAGATCATTAAGAAAAAGATTGAGCACAATGAATGGCCTGTCGGCTCTCAGATACCCACTGAAGAAGAGCTCTGTAAAATGTTTAATGTCAGCAGGGCTACTGTAAGAACAGCCATCTTACATCTTGTCAGACAGGGTTACCTAAGACGCCAGTCGGGCAAAGGAACCTTTGTAAGCAGGAGATTCATGTCCTATGCAATGACTATGCTGACAAGCTTCCGCGAACTTATGCTTGAGACAGGAACCCCTTACTCTACAAAAATTTATGCTCAGACGGTAATGATGCCTATTGATGATTTGAGTACGAAACTCAACATTTCAGCGGATAAACACGTCATCTATATCAAAAGGGCGACAATAGTTAACAATAGACCTGTTATTTTCCAGGAAATATATATACCCTTTCATATATGCCGCCCATTGTTGGAGGAGGATGTTGAAAGTAATTCTCTTGTTGATCTCTTCAAGAAATATGAAATAAATATTACCCAGGTAAAAAACCTTTTTGATGTCGCACACCTTAATGCTGAACAGGCCAAACTGTTCGATCTGCCCGAGAATTCTCCTGCGTTACTCTTAGATCAATATTTTTTATCTGGTGATATACCCCTAATGTATATACGTTCAGTAAAAAGGCCGGATAGTGTTAAATTTGCTTTTGAGTTCGAAAGAGGTCAGGCCGAACCATTTGTATATAAGGTGAGCAACGGGCCAAAGGAGACTTAGCGATGGCTTTGTATTGCATTGAGCAAAAACACATTAAATCAAATGAGGATAATGTAAAGGATATGATATTTCAAAAGAGAGAATAAACAAAGTACGAAGTAGAGGTGGATTTCTATGAGTGATAAAAAAATAAAGGATTTGATGATAGGCGTATTTGAATATCCTCATGTACCCTATTGGTTCACTATTAAGCAGGCAATAATGGTAGTTAAAAAGTCTGTTATAGGGACGGAGAAATGTATTCACCCGCTGGCAGTCCTGGTATTTGACGAAAAGTATAACATCCTCGGCACATTGACTTTGAAGGATATCCTGAAAGGGCTTGAATCCAAGGAGAAGGCAGAGAGTCCTGTAAGCGAGGTTATGATCCCAGTGAAGTTCTTTGTTGAACCCGATGACCCTGCCACTAAAGCAGCCGATCTGATGCTTAACAATGATCTGATTTTATTGCCTGTTATAGAAGACAAAAAGAAATTTGTCGGTGTTGTAAGAATAATAGAGATATTCGATGAACTTACAAGTGCTATTTAGCAAACCCTGTTGGAATTCATTACTTCCGGGGTGAAGCAAGGAAGGAGGTGGAAGGATGAGTGCATATCAGGTATGTCCGGTAGCAAGGATGGAAAAGCTGCTTTTGGCCTCAGATGGTTCTGAATTCAGTGAGGGTGCAATAAGGGAGGCTATTAATTTAGCAAAGACCTGTGGCAGTAAACTCTATGTGATATCTGTTGCAGTAGAACCTGAGCTTCGTGAGTTTGCCGATAGCTATCCACTGGTAGCGGTTGAAAAGTTAGAAATGATTGTAAGACAGCATCTTGAGTCAGTAAGAGAAAGGGCTGAGAAGGAAGGGGCTGCCTGTGAGATAATTGAACGCCGGGGTCCAGAAACTTATAAATACATTATTGATGAGGCGGCAAAAAACAATGTCGAAATGATAATTATGGGCAGGCGTGGCAGGACAGGGCTTATGAGGATTATGATGGGTAGCGTGACCGCAAAGACCATAGGCCATGCCCCCTGCAAGGTATTGGTTGTGCCGAGGGCTGCTAAACTTACCTTTGAAAAGATTCTTATTGCCACAGATGGTTCAATATTTAGCGATCTCGCATCCCGTGAGGCCATAAGCATTGCAAAACGCACTAATAGTAGTCTTATTGCAGTTTCTGTTGCTAAGAAGGATGAAAATCTTCCGGTTGCAGGGGCAAGTGTTGGTATGGTGAAAGAGTTTGCAGAAAAGGAGGGTATAAAGGTTGAGGCCCTGACCCTTAAAGGCGAACCCTATGAGGTCATAGTTGATACTGCGGAGAAGAAGAAAGCAGGTTTCATAGTCATTGGAAGCCATGGAAGGACCGGCATAGAAAGGCTTCTTATGGGAAGTGTGACGGAAAGGGTAATAGGACATGCAGGTTGTGCCGTCCTGGTAGTAAGAAAACCATAAATCCTCCCACTTCCCCCCCTTTATTTATTAAAGAGGGGGGAAGGGGGGATTAGAGAATTTCAAGAAAGGGGGTATAAATTATGAAAGGAAGCAATCCAGAGATTGCGGAGGTTCTTCCCACATGGAAGGTAGCTCTTAAAAACTGGTACAAACCTTATCCTTGGCTGGAACTCTTTGTATTATGCGCCGCCGCCCTCATTTTTTATGTTGGATGGCTTTTGATTTCAGTGTCAATAAAGGGTCCTCCAGATATAGCAATGACTCCATTTACTGTATCCGCATGGGTTTCAGGTCTTTTCTTTATCAGTTTAGCCATCGGCTTTATCGGTACACTGGCTGGAATCGGAGGCGGAGTCATCTGGTCTCCTATTGCCATGGCATTTACTCCGATGGACAGCGTGATCATCAGGGCAGCCGGCCTTGTCGTAGCCATGTTTAATGCTTTGGTAGCTACAGGGCCACTCGCGAGAACCGGCCTGTGTAATATCAGACTCGGTCTTTTTCTCATGATACCCCTTGGAGTAGGCGCCTTTCTGGGTGCTCAAGGTGCCATATTTGTTGCCAAGGCATTCGGGGTAACAGGCGAAGGGATTATCAGAATAATCTTAGCGCTTATAATTTTTGGACTCTTCCTCTATTTCCTTATAGGGGGAAAGAAAATAGAATACCCTGTTGTGAAGAAGGAAGACGCTTTTACCCGTTTCTTTCAAATGCATTTGCCATATTATGAACCATCAGAAGGTAAGGTGATAGACTATAAGCTCACCAGAGGATTTTTGTTCTGGATAGCCATATTTTTTGTGGGTTTGATAGGAGGCTTTTTTGGCATGGGGGGTGGATGGGCTGTTGTTCCAGCCCTGAACGTCATCATGGGGTGTCCGCTTAAGGTGGCAGCCGCTGTCAGCATGACAGGGCTCGGCATGGGCAGTTGCGTATCAGTGTGGCCTTATTTTATAGCAGGCGCCATGATCCCTATAGTTATTGCCCCTCTCCTCGTTGGTCAGGTCCTGGGAGGGGTTCTGGGAGCACAGGTATTGATTGGAATGAGGGCAGTATTTGTAAGGTTCATATTGATTGGGACCTTGCTTTTCACCTCTTTTGGGCTGTTCACCAAAGGTTTAGATCTCTTAGGGGTGCTTAAATTGCCCGTATCGGTCAGGCTGGGGTTCATGGTGGTGTGCATCGGATTAGTTCTGTACCTCATTGGCAAGGATTACGGATGGTTCGGTAAAGGAAGGAGGTAAATATGGAAGAAAAACCTCAAGTCAGAATACCATTTGCCGGTATTATAGTAGGAGACATAATCTATTGGGTGTGTATTGCAGGCGCATTCATATCCATGATAGGACCGGTTCTAAGCATAGTGTACCCGGCCAATAATTTATCAGACCCGTTCAAGGTTTTTTCTCTTGTCTGGGAGGGTAAGAATGCGCAAGAAATCTGGGCAGCGGTGACTCCGGAAGGAAAATATCCCGGGCCTCAGTTCTGGATATATAATATCACTAAAGGCGATGGGATTACGCAGTTGGGATGCTGGCTTGCCTGTGCCTGTTCCCTGCCGGCTGTATTTGTCGGTGGCATTGTATACCTTCTTGGGCTTGGAGGCACCAGGAAAAGTGTCACCTATTTAATAATCTGCTGGTGGGTTGCTTTTATGATTCTTTTCTCCATGCTAGGTATACTCTCGATGGCAGAAGATTAGGCGGTTTTTTAACAAACGCAATATCTTTAAAGGATGGTAAAAAAGTGATGAGATATATAATCACTTTTGTAATACTCCTTTCATGCTGGATAATATGGTCAGGCATGTTCGATGCCTGGCATCTCACCCTCGGAGTAATTTCGTGTATCATTGTAACCTATCTCTCAAATGATCTTCTGTTCAAGCGTGAAAAATTCCAAAAGAAGGATTTAACAGATACTACCCGGTTTATCAAATATATCCCCTGGCTCATATACCAGATCATACTGGCAAATGTTCATGTGGCCAAACTGGCCCTCAGTCCCAGGATGCCAATACAGCCTTCGCTGATAACTTTCCCGACAAAATTAAAGAAGGACATTTCTCTGTTGACATTTGCAAACTCTATTACACTTACACCCGGCACCATCACAGCAGATATAAAACCAGGGGGCTACTATGTTGTGCATGCATTAGACAGAACGGTTGCAGACGATCTTCTGACCGGTGAGATGGAAAACAGGGTGGCTCATATATTTGAGGAGGATTAGATGGAGAGTTTCTTTCTGATCATCTCTCTGATATTAGGTTTTCTTGTTTTGCTATGCCTTTATCGTGGCGTATTCGGGCCCACGGTTCTGGACAGGATAATAAGTGTTGGTGTTATCGGCACCAAGACCACGGTTATTCTGGTCCTTATTGGCTTTCTCTATGGAAGAATAGATATGTTTGTGGATCTTTCCCTTGTTTATGCCTTACTGAATTTCATTGCAACCTTAGCCGCTGCAAAATTCTTCCGTTACAGGAAGAGTATTATCCCGGGCGCAAAATACTCTAAGGAGAAAACAGAGAAATGATTGTTTCAACTATTGTTGTCATAATCTTTATCCTTGGAGGGATCTTTTTCTTTACCACGGCAACCATAGGGCTTTTACGATTTCCTGATTTTTACTGCAGGATGCATGCCACTGGAAAGGGAGATACCTTAGGAGCGCTCTTAGCGCTCATTGGCCTTGCACTGTATAACCTTCAACATGAGTTTTCATTAGCCACCATCCTTGTGAGCATAAAGATAATATTCATCGCTGTTTTTATATTTCTGGCTAATCCTACTGCCACCCATGCAATTACAAAGGCCGGGCTGGATTGCGATGTAGAGCCCTGGATAAAAAAGGAAGAGGGACCAAAGTGATCTGGCAATTAGACCTTTTATTAGTATTATTAGCCATTATATCTGCTGCGGCTGCTATAACTGTAAAGGATTTGCTCAGCGCCGTAGTACTCCTCAATGCCTTCAGCTTTTTTATGTGCCTCATCTGGACTCAACTGGGCGCAGTAGATGTTGCATTTACCGAGGCTTCTGTGGGGGCAGGTGTTAGCGGCGTCTTTTTCATTGCTACTCTTTATATTACTACAAGGAGGACAAAGGATTGAAAAAGCTGCCTGCCTTTATTGCTATCATCATAACAGGGATCTTGCTTATTTACGGAGCGGAGGATTTCCCGAAATGGAGCGACCCTAATCAACCAGCAAGCCTCCACGTCTCACCGAGATATATAGAAAAGACTGTTGAGGAGACAGCAGTGCCAAATATGGTCACCTCCATACTTGCCGACTACAGGGGTTATGACACCATGTTTGAGACCACTGTCATCTTTACCGCAGGCATTGTAGTTATGATGCTTTTAAGGAGGCCAAAAAAGTGGTAAAAAACGTTGAAGATGTTGTTATCCAGATGTTGTGCCGAATGCTCATACCATTAATGCAGGTCTACAGCCTCTATGTCTTTGCCCATGGCCATGGCAGCCCTGGAGGAGGCTTCCAGGGAGGCTGTATCATGGCTGCGGCCTTTATTGTTATGGTTATTGCCTATGATTTAAATGAGGCGAAGAGGCGTTTTAGGGAAAAGGCTCTTCTCATATTTTGTTGCCTTGGTGTCTTTATATATGCCGGCACTGGTTGGGCAGTCCTGTTGCTGGGCAGCAATTTTTTAGATTACAGTTTCCTGAGTAAGGTCTTACCAGCAGACCCTGTAAAGGCAAGGTATTATGGCATGGCGATGATAGAGTTAGGGGTACAGATTACAGTTATGGCTATTATGCTCTCTATCTTTCTTGACCTTGTAACAAAGGGTGAACACGAGAAGGCATTAGAGGAGTAAGATGCTTGAGTACATAATAAGCAAATATAATTATTGGATGTATATAGTCATCATATTAATAGGGGTCTATGGGATGATGGCAAAAAGCAATCTGATGAAGAAACTTATAGGTATGGGTATATTTCAATGGGCAATCATATTTTACTTTATGTCTATTGGTGCTAAAAAGGGCGCCACCATACATATTGTAACCGGGCACCACGGGGCTTATGAAGCTGTTCGCGCAATAGAGGTAATAAACCCACTGCCTTCTGTACTCATGCTCACAGCTATTGTAGTAGGTGTGGCTACTACAGGCATTTCCCTTTCTGTACTTATATCGATTTATAGGAGGTATGGCACCTTTGAAGAGGATGAAATTATTAAATTACTAAGCGAGAAGGGGAAATGATCTCTGAACAATTTCCTGCACTTATTGTAGTTACTCCTTTAATACTCTCTTTCTTTATCCCTATATTGGGATGGTGGAGGAGAAGCCTCTGCCTTCCTATCGTCCTTATTGCCTTGTCTGTATGCACAGTCTTCGCTATTGGCCTGCTTCAGACAGTCATGACTCAAGGGAAGATACACTACTGGTTAGGGAAATGGCAGCCTCCATGGGGGATAGAGTATGTAGTGGATCACCTTAATGCATTGGTACTCTTTTTTGTATCATTTATCAGCCTGATGATAGCCATTTATTCTAAAAAGAGTATTGAACAGGAACTACCCGAGCACAAAATCCCCCAATTTTATACACTTTTTCTCTTAAATATCACCGGCCTATTAGGCATCACAGTTACGGGTGATGCATTTAATCTTTATGTATTGGTGGAGATCGCCTCCTTTACTGCCTACGGCCTTGTAGCTATAGGAGAGGACGGGGCATTCGTTGCCAGTTTTAGATATATAGTGATGGGTACTATTGGTGCCTGCTTTTATTTATTAGGCGTTGGCCATCTCTATATAGTTACCGGCTCACTGAATATGGCCGACCTATCAAACATACTACCTAATCTCTATCATTCCAAAGTAATAATAGTGGCTTTTGCTTTCCTTATAATAGGTATAGCACTAAAGATGGCACTTTTCCCATTACATGCATGGCTTCCGGATGCCTATACCTATGCCCCATCAACGGTAAGTGCATTTATGGGACCCCTGATGACCAAAGTGGGTGCCTATGTGCTGATCAGGATTATGTTTACTGTATTTAAGCCTGAATTTTCTATCGGGATGTTACAGGTAACTGATATTATGGTTTGGCTTGGGGTTGCTGCCATGTTATTTGGTGGAATAATGGCCCTTTCTCAAACCGATTTCAAAAGGATGTTGTGCTACATCATAGTAGCTGAGATGGGTTTTATTGTAGGCGGTATAGGAATAGCTAATGCTACAGCTATAAAGGGGGCCATTTTTCATATTTTAAGCGATGCCTTTATGATGGCATGTCTTTTTCTGGTAGCAGGTACAATTATGTATAAGACAAAGGGGCATAGCATTTCGGATTTTAAAGGAATCTTTAGAAAAATGCCCTTTACTGCAATTATATTTACTGTAGGCGCTCTGGCAATAATTGGGGTGCCGCCTACTTGTGGGTTCTTTAGTAAATGGTATCTGCTCTTAGGGGGTATCGAGGCTAAACACTGGGGATTCGTTATAGCATTGCTATTATGCACCCTGATAAATGTGGCCTTATTCTTCAGGGTTATTGACAAAGGTCTCTATCTACATGTACATGCATTGGAACATGCCTCAGAACCTGCAGGGCATCATCCAGAGCCTCATTATGACGAAGCCCCTCTTAGTATGCTAATCCCCGGGTTTATTATAGCAATAGCTATCTTTCTCATTGGTATATTTAACCAGGCAATTTTTAAAAATATTATTGAATTTGCTATTCCTTTAAGGCTATGAAAATTAGACGCTTAAATATATTAAAGGTAATATTATGACAGAATTATTTGCTATAGAGTATAGACCATGGTTAGCAATTCTATGTCCAACCATTGCCTCTCTCCTCATTATATTATCAGGGAGGCGTCCAAACCTGAGGGAAAGCTGGACAATGATTGGAAGTGTATTGCTTTTTCTAACCGTCATATCCATGACTCCGTTTGTCCTGAAAGAAGGCCATATCAGATGCAGTTTGTTTAATCTTCTTCCGGGAGTTGACTTCGCATTAGATGTAGATGCCTTTGGTCTTATCTTTGCTACCACTTCTTCTTGTTTATGGATATTAGTATCTCTCTTCTCTATAGGATACATGAGATCATTAGAAGAGCACGCACAAACAAGATACTATTTTTGTTTCGCCCTTGCCCTATTGGGGGCAATAGGTGTAGCCCTTTCTGCTAATTTAGTCACGATGTTCGTATTCTATGAGATATTGACAATATCAACTTATCCTTTAGTAGCCCATGAGGAGACGCCAGAAGCAATATATGCTGGCCATAAATATCTTGCCTATCTGCTTACTGGCGGCCTTTTCTTCCTTTTTGGAATATTAATGACCTATTTGCTTGTGGGGACTACCGATTTTAGTCACCACGGGATATTAAAACCAGCACTCGGTTCTACATCGAAACTCGTCCTGCAAATAGTATTCTTCTGTTTTATGGTGGGATTCATGAAGGCTGCCTGGATGCCTGTCCACTCATGGCTTCCTACGGCAATGGCTGCACCCACACCGGTAAGTGCGCTCTTGCACGCAGTAGCAGTAGTGAAGGCAGGCGTTTTTGGAATCATTAAGATAGTATTCTATCTTTATGGAATAGATCTGATGCGTGAACTTGGTCTTGGAGTAGCGCTTGGCTGTGTGGCTGCCTTCACTGTAATAGTTGCTAATCTTTATGCCATTGGACAGGACAACTTGAAAAGACGGCTTGCTTATTCCACCATCAACCAGCTATCTTTTATCCTCTTAGGGGCGGCACTATTAAGTCCTATGGGCACAATAGGCGCAATGATACATATCCCTTTTCATGGTTTCATGAAGATAACCCTCTTTCTGTGCGCAGGTGCAATAGCTGTAATAGCAGGTAAGAAGAACGTAAGCGAGCTGGCAGGGGTAGGAAGAATAATGCCGGTAACAATGATGGCATTTACCGTAACTGCAGCTGGAATGTGTAGCATTCCACCCCTAGCGGGATTTATAAGTAAATGGTATTTCTGCCTGGGTTCGATACAGTCAGGTGCGATGGTCTTCTTGTTTGTAGCCTTAGCAGCTTCTGTACTGGACTTTGTTTATTTCTTCCCCATAGTAAGGAATGCATTCTTTGAAAGGCCAGCAGAAACCAGGGGAGGGGGAACAGAAATAAGGAGAAAAGAGACAGGACGACCTATATATCTTTTCATGGTTATTCCTTTAGCCATAACTGGAATCTTCTCTATCATACTTTGTTTATTCCCGAATATGTTCCATATATTTGACCTCGCGCAAATGGCAGTAAGAAATCTCTTCGGAGGTGTGTAAGGATGAAAAAAACAAAGAATGTCCTACTCAGGTTATACTACATCTTTTTCCTTGGTGGAAGTGTTGTAATAGGTTTATTTTTGCTTTACTCTGATATGCTTCATTATCACTTCTCGTTTCAATACATACCGGGATTTTTTGCCATTTATGGATTCATATATTGTGCTATTTTGATTCTTGGAGCCAAATTACTGGGTCTCTTGCTTGAGAGGCGTGAGGATTATTATGAGAAACGCAGGAGGAGGTAGGTAAAATGATTGAATGGATACATCCCGGGATTGTAATTCTACTTGGCGCTTTCCTGCTACCACTTCTTAGAAACAGAAAAGCAAAGCAAGCATACTTCGTTCTGCTCCCCATAGCAGGGCTCACAATCCTAATTCTAACATCAATGGGGGTTTTCGGTATCATTCCTCCTTACCCTGATGCCCTTCATAAATGGTGTATCCCATTTTTGCAATATACGCTTGAGTTAGGCAGGATAGACAAATTGAGCATAATTTTCGCGTACGTATACGTGGTTATTGGGCTTGCCATGAATATATTTGCACTCCGAGGGAAGAAGGATTGGGAGCATGTATCAGCGTTGATCCATATTGGAAGTTCGGTTTCAGCAATTTTCGCCGGTGACCTTTTTACCTACATTTTTTTTGTGGAGATAGCGGTTTGGTCAGCGGTGTTCCTCATCTGGTTTCGAGGGACGAAGACATCATTGGGTTCTGGATTTAGATATTTTTTCTGGCACGTCTTAGCCGGTGCATTCTTTCTGGGAGGTAGTATTATACATGTGCAAACCACCGGGTCAATTGATTTAGCTCTTATGCCATGGGGATGGGGCTGGGATTATATTGGCTATTACCTCATGATGCTTGGACTTCTGATAGATGCGGGTTCTTTTCCAGTCCATGCATGGTTGCCTGACGCCTATTCTACGGGAGCTGTTACTGGCGTATTATATGTGACCGCATATAGTACCAAGACCGGGATATACGGTTTGATAAGATGTTTCCCTGGTGTGGAGCTTCTTATGTGGTTGGGGGTGATAACTGCCGTATTTGCGCTTTACATGGCGGTGCTTGAGAATGATGCAAGAAGGCTCTGCGGCTATCACATCATCTCTCAGGATGGATACATGATAGCTGGAGCAGGAATAGGAACTTATCTGGGACTAAATGGTTCAGTTTCTCATATTATCTGTCATATTATCTACAGTTGCGTGCTTCTCATGGGTGCAAGTACTGTCTTGTCAGTAACAGGAACATGCAAGTTTAGTGAAACGGGGGGTCTCTACAAATACTTTCGCATCTCCTTCTGGCTTTATTTGATTGGTGGTTTTTCCATTTCCGGAGTACCCCTATTCAATGGATTTGTGAGCAAGAGCATGACCATAGAGGCTGCAGAATTGATACATCAACCGCTCGCGTATCTAATGCTTGAAGGAGCTACGGTGGGGACTTTCCTACATACTGCTATAAAACTTCCCTGGAATTTATGGTTTCAAGGAAGAAAGGAGCCACCAGCGGATATAAAGATAAAACTAAAAGAGAAGCGTGAAAATACGCCTATAAACATGTTAATTGGCATGAGCATCCCGGCGTTTCTTTGCGTTTTCATTGGTGTATATCCATATTATCCATTTTATGATATGCTTCCTTGGCCAGTTAGTCCTTTTGTTCCTTACACTACTACCCGTGTGTTTTCCATGGTTCAAATGTTTATATTCACATTTCTGGCAGCCTGGTTTTTAAGAACACTAATTCGAGGCACACCAACATATACACTCGACTCAGATTGGTTAGGGAGGATACCTGGTAATGCACTCGTATCGTTCTGCGAGAAACCATTAATAGCATTTGGGTCTTTCCTTGACAGAAACATATTAAAAGTTACCTATTTTATAATTTCATGTGTCAGGAGTCCGATACCTGAAATGAGGATGACCCCAAGGGCAATAGGTCTTGGTGCACTAGCTGTACTTGCTTTATTCTCACTTTTCTTAATAGTGTATATTTAATGCAAGCATAAACAATAGTGTTTGCAGAATTTTTTTAGATTAACTTGAAGAATAAAATGAAACATTCATGTCTCAAAGAGACACAAAAGACGATGAAAATTTAACCTGTCATTCCCCGACTTGATCGGGGAATCCAGAGGCTGTTGATTTTGCTGGATTCCCGCTTAAGGACTGCGGGAATGACGGAAAAGAGGATATTTTCAGGTGAAAAAGATATCTACGAAAAACCCTGGCGTGGATTGGGCTTTAGTTGGTAGTATTGTATTCTGGATCATGGTGATAAGTATAATCGCAGCTCTCCTGACATCTGCCCAGCCAAAAACACCGCATCTATTTCTGGAGATCACTGAAGCGTCTGCGAGTAGAGGAAACTTAGCAATAGCACACCGAAATGGAGATGCTCTATGGTTTGCAAACACGAAATGCATATGGACACCTGATATATCTGCTCCGGATGTCACCGAAGATGCTGGCGCTTTGGTGTTAGCCGGGGAAGAGGCTAAAGAGGGCAGGGTTTCGAAACTTGAATCCGGTGAAGTGGCTAAATTAGAAAAGGATATAAATATGACAGAAGGAAATGTTGGAAGATTAGTAATTATAGATCTAAAGAGCGGTCAGCAGATATTCAGCCAGACAGTAAAAATTACAAAGTAAACCAAATGTTGTATAAAATTATTATCAAACAATCGTCATTGCCCGACTTGATCGGGCAATCCAGAGAAAGAAACTGGATTCTCCGGTCAAGCCGGAGAATGACAACAAGGAGTTAACTTTAAGTGAACTTTAACGGCAATATGATATTTAGCTTCAAATTCACGCCAGTTGGGCATTTAAAGACACTCTCCATTAAAAATTGTGCAACTGATGGATAAAACTAGCATACATAGAGGGAAGCAAAATGGGGATATTTAGTGGAATTATTGAAATATTTAGGTTTATTGATTTGTTTAAAGCATATAGATCTGCGGGTAAGGATAACGTTGAAGGGCTGATAAAAATCTTGAGATACAGTAAAGCCAAGTATTCTCGATGGGAAGCAGCAGAAGCCCTTGGAGACATTAAAGATAAGAGGGCGGTGGAGCCTTTAATTCAGGCTTTGAAGGATAAGAAATTGATTGTTCGATGGAAGGCAGCAGAAGCCCTTGGAGAGATCAAAGATAAAAGAGCTGTAGAGCCATTAATTCAGATCTTGAATGATAAGGATGAAGATTGGAGTGTTCGGAAGAATGTGGCAGAGGCCCTTGGAAAAATAGGGGATAACAGAGCGGTAGAGCCCTTGATTGAGGCATTGAAATATTCCGAACTTAGCATATTTTCAGACCTTGAACAGGATTATGTCAGGTGGGGAGCGGTAATAGCTCTTGGATGGATAGGGGATAACAGAGCGGTAGAGCCCTTGATTGAGGCATTGAAGGATGAAGATTTGCTTGTTCGATGGGGAGCGGCAATAGCTCTTGGACTGATAGGGGATAAGAGAGCGGTAGAGCCCTTGGTTGAGACTTTGAAGGATGAAGATTTGAATGTTCAAAAGGCTGCGGCAGAGGCCCTTGGAAAGATAGGGGACAAGAGAGCGGTAGAGCCCTTGGTTGAGACTTTGAAGGATGAAGATAAATATGTTAGAGAAACTGCAAAAGAAGTATTAGAAAAGATAAAAAGCTTTTAAATAGAGTCTGTGATAGGTTTATTATAATAAACGCCTTAACTGATTAAGGATTGAAGTGGCACATGTTCCAGAGATAAATATTGCAGAGTTGTTAGAAACCCAGAGATTTTTAGAAGCCATTATTGATGGTATTAGAGATCAAATTATTGTTGTTGATAGGGATTACAGGATAAAGGAAGTAAATAAATCATTGGTAAAAAGACTGGATAAGCCTAAGCATGAGATTGTTGGCAAATATTGTTATGGGGTTCTTCATAATATGGATAAACCCTGTAATATGCCCAATCATCCCTGCCCTGTACAGGAGACACTAAAAACAGGTAAACATTGCGAGGTCCTGCATACACATTTAAAAGGGCGTGAAGCTTCATATTACAGGGTTACAGCCTATCCAGTATTGGATGATCAGGGTGCCGTTACCCATGTGATTGAAATGGCAAGGGATATTACCAAACGGAAAAAGAGTGAAGACCAGCTATATGATGTACAAAAGTTAGTGTCCTTGGGAAACTTGGCTGCGGGTGTGGCACATGAACTCAATAACCCGGTGGGGATAATCCTTGGTTTTACCGATCTTCTCCTGGAGAAGTCAGAACCTGGTAGCAAGAATTATGAGATTATCAAAACAATTGAAAGACAAGCACTTAATTGTAAAAGGATTGTTGAAAACTTTTTAAGCTTTGCCAGGCCTCCGGAGACAACCGAGTATTTTACTGACGTCAATATAAACATTAGAAGTGTGGTTTCTGTGGTTGAGAATATCCTAATTACAAAAAAGATTTCTTTAGAGAAGAACCTTGCAGAAGGGTTACCAAAAGTAAGGGGGGATTCAGGACATTTACAGCAGGTCTTTATGAATTTAATCACCAACGCTGTTGCCGCTATGGAAGGAGGAGGGGTTTTGACTATTTCTACCAGACTTAATGACTCTGGCAACAGAGTTGAGATTCTTTTCCAGGATACAGGACATGGCATTAAAATGGAATATAGAGACAGGATATTTGACCCCTTTTTCACCACAAGAGAGGTAGGAGAAGGGACGGGATTGGGGCTTTCAGTCTGTCATGGTATAGTAACCAAGTATGGTGGAAACATAACCTTTGAGACAGTGTCTGAAGAAGAGGACAGGGAGAGGAAAGGTACTACCTTTATCGTGTTTTTGCCTGTTACTTCTTCAGGAAGTTAACCCCCTTAGAAAAATTTTCTAACGGGGTTAACAAATCTCCGATCAGGCCTGAACCCTTCGCCATCTGTCACCCTGAGCGAAGCGAAGGGTCTCAATGCCTTAATATTATTAGATTCTTCGCGGAGTTTATCCTGAGCGAGACGACGAGATTCCTCGCTTCGCTCGGAATGACAGTGAGCGAAGGGCTCAGAATGACAATAATACCGCCTTTACCCTTTCAACATTATTACGGATTAAAAAAATCAGGAAACTTCAACCGTATATTGATTAGTATTCTTTGAAATTTGTGCTATCATAATATTAACCAATGACTCGGGATTTATTAAGTATATTTAGAAGGGCAAAATCCCCTGAGGGATTATCCCAGGCCAGAGAACAACTTCGAAAAAAATATCATTGCTTCCAGAAACTGCTCTCTGAAACCAACGCCATCCGTGTGATAATGGCGGATATGGAAGAAAAACTTTCAGGGGATTATCTCTTTGACATGCATTATATAAGATCAAATTTAAACATCTTATCTAATAAGATGCCCATTATCATAGATTACCTCTATAAGATCTCGGATGGGAAATATTTAGAGTTATACGATGTATTCAAGAGGGCGGATTCAGAGATTCAAGCAATCCTTAATAAGAAAAGAGAGATTGGGGACATCGCCAAAGGCGTGGCGAATATGGCAGGCGTGAAGGATGCCGATCTTGCCAAGGTCAAGAGGCCTACACCGTTAAAAGGCCACAAGGTTTTGATTGATAGAGGTGTTATTGCCTGTAAGGGTGTTGGTACAGGAATTGCCTACTTAGTTAATAAGGTGGAAGATTTGAACAATTTTCCCGATGGGGCCATCCTTATAGCCAGGCATATCTCACCTAGGCTTGTAACACTGATGAACAAGGCCACTGCTATTGTAGCGGATGTCGGGAGTGCTACAGGATATATGGCATCCATTGCCAGAGATTACCATGTTCCTACTATCCTTAATACAAAAATAGCCACAAAGCTCATAACAAACGGCATGGAAATAACTGTGGATGCTATTAACGGTAATGTTTATGAAGGCCGTGTTGATGAAGTCATTGAATTGGGACAAAAAAGGGAAAACCTGTTTAAAAATACCCGTGTCTTTAAGATATTGGAAGAAGTTCTTAAAAAGATAGTTCCTTTAAACTTAATTTATCTTAGAGTTGATACTTTCAAACCCGAGCTTTGCAAAACATTTCATGATATAACTCATTTTGTCAATGAAGTATCTCTGGATGAGATGTTTAAAATCAGCAATAGGCCTGATGTAAAAGAAGGAGAAGCTGTAAGATTGGTTTTAAAGATACCCCTTAAGATATACATGATAGACCTGAACGGTGGTATCGAAACTGCTGCAAAGAGGATAACTACTAATAACGTCTGCTCTATCCCTATGAATGCCTTCCTGAAAGGCATGATGTCCATGAAATGGCCGGGTCCCAAACCTAAAACTGCATTGGGATTTGCCTCCGTCGTTGCCAACATCGCGATTGAGCCGTCACTACCTCGATATAGGGGATGGGGAAAGAGCTTCGCTTTGATATCCAGAGAGTACATGAACTTCAGTATCAGGTTAGGGTATCATTTATCTACGGTGGAAGCGTACGCAGGCGATAATATAGACCAAAACTATATTCGCTTTCATTTTAAGGGCGGCGGCGCATCTATTGACAGACGTTTCAGAAGAACACAGCTTATAAAAGAGATTCTGGAAAAGCTGGATTTCGAGGTTGATATGATTAGAGATATGCTGAACGCCAGGATAACCAGATATCAAAGGTCAACTATTGAGGAAAAACTAAGTATATTAGGTCGCCTCACGGTTTATACAAAGCAGCTGGATATGATAATGTTCAGCGACGCCTTTGTGGACTGCTACTTACAAGAATTCATGAGGGACTATAGCTAATGTGTTGTCCAAACTTTATACTGTCATTGCGAGGCACGAAGTGCCGAAGCAATCTCAAAGGAAGAATTATCAGGGATTGCTTCACTATGCTCGCAATGACATTATGAGGTTAAGGTGAATAAAAAAGAAAGTTCTCATAGAGACAAATACTACAATGTAAGAAAGGCTATCCTCTTTTTCGGCATTCTCATGTTAGTGCTGCTCATAATCGCCTTGTATCTGGGCTTGGTTTCTGCAAGAAATATGAAAGAGATTATCCGTGATGATTTTAATAAACAGCAATTGATATTAGCCAGGTATGCTACACATCGCTTAGAAGACAGTCTGGAATTCATTAAGAGGGAGCTTTCATTATTGAGTCTTTCTCCATCAATTCAGTATCTGGAGGTATCCCGGGCCAATAGGATGAACACCTCCTTATCAAGCGTTAAGGAAGAAGGGGTAATAGAGATAAGACTTATAGACAAGAATGGAGGGACAGCCTATATCATTGATAATCGGGGGATTCCCCGTATTATAAAGGGTCATTTTCGAGATACGGAATATTTTAAATGGGCTTATCTAAAGGAAAATAGGAATAAAATTTATATGGGTGAGGTTACAAGGGAGAGCGAACAATATCCTGAGAAACTTACCATGATTTTAGCCACCCCCACTTATGAGGAGTCAATAGATGAGGCCCATCCAGTGCCTACAGGACGTTTATCGGGAGTGCTTCTATTTACTGTAGATGTTACCTACTTAGTCGGAAAGGATATCAAAGATATTAAATCAGGGAAGACCGGATATGCATGGGCTATAGATAACAAAGGTATATTTTTATATCATCCGGAAAAGGATTTAATCGGAGAGGATGCCTTTAAGGCCCGTGCTGCCAGAAAACCCAAGATTTCCTTCGATCAGATTAACATAATTCAAAAAGAAAAAATGCTTAAAGGCAAGGAAGGAACAGGGTGGTATATCTCCGGCTGGCACGGAGATATAGAAACCGAGACTAAAAAATTGATTGCCTATGCACCTGTTTATCTAACATCAGGGAAGGATCTTAACTGGTCGATAGCTGTGGTAGCACCCATAAGCGAGGTTGAAGGGACAATTCATTCTGTTTACATACGCCAGTTTTATATCCAGGGGGTTCTTGTCCTTGTTATTATTTTTGGTAGCATATATGTCATAAGTTTTGAGAGACGCTGGGGCATGTCCCTGGAAGAAGAGGTAACAAAGAAAACGGAAGATCTGAAAAAATCACTCGACAAACTGGAAAAATCAGAAGAAAAATACAGGACCCTTGTAGAAAGTGCAGAGGACTTGATCTTTACTGTGGATGAAAAAGGAGATTTCTTATCCATGAATAGATGTGCCACCCGTTTCTTTAGAGGACATACAGAGGAGCTAATCGGCAAAAATGTGCGCGATCTTTTTTCTAAAGAGAGTGCAGAATTGCAGATGGGTTTTATCAGGCAGGTATTCAATACAGGAATAAACGTAAATGTAAAATATCCTGTAGAAGTTGACAAACGTGAATATTGGTTTACCAGCAACTTCGTGGGCATTAAGAATGAAAATGGCAAGGTTTTCTCTGTTCTGGGGATTTCAAGGGATATTACAGAGAGAAAGAAGATGGAAGATGAACAGATGTACAATACAGAAAAGCTGGCGTCCATTGGAAAGCTGGCTGCCGGTGTTGCCCATGAGCTCAATAACCCATTGACGGTAATCCTCGGTTTTGCCGATCTTCTCCTGGAGAAGGCGGAACCTGGCAGCAAAAATCATGAGATTCTCAAATCCGTAGAGAAACAAGCATTTAATTGTAAAAGGATTATAGAAAGCCTTCTGGGCTTTGCCAGATATCGGGAGAAAACTGAGTATTCTACTGACGTCAATGTAGATATTGAAATGGTGCTCTCTGTTGTTGAAAATATATTGCTTACAAAAAAGGCCACTTTAAAGAGGAACCTGGCAGAAAATTTACCAAAAGTAAGGGGAGATTCAGGACATTTACAGCAGGTCTTCATGAATTTAATCACCAACGCTGTTGCTGCTATGGAAGAAGGAGGGGTTTTGACTATTACTACCAGACTTAATGAGCCTGGTAACAGAGTAGAGATACTTTTCAAGGATACAGGGCATGGTATTAAAAGGGAATACAGAGACAAGATATTTGAGGCATTTTTCACTACGAAAAGGGTAGGAGAGGGGACAGGATTGGGACTCTCAGTCTGTTATGGTATAGTGACCAGGTACGGTGGAGAAATAACCTTCGAGACAGTAGCTGAAGAGGAGGACAGGGAGAGAAAAGGCACTACCTTTACTGTGTCTATGCCTGTTGTTCCTTCGGAAAGTTCACCTGGTTAGAAAATTTTTCTAACAGGGGTGAACAAATCTCTGAACAAACTTAAACTTAATTTAACCCCTCTCACCCATCCCTCTCCCCTCAGGGGAGAGGATTAAGGTGAGGGGAATTTGAAGAGGAGGTAAAATGGCACAGATTTTAATTGTGGATGATGAAGTGGATATGCTTGCCCTTCTTGCTATGATCATTACGGAAAAGACTAATCACAGGGCAACAACCACTAATAATCCTTTGGAGGTGACAAAGCTAATTAAAGAAGGGGCTTTCGATTTACTAATCGCTGATCTCAAGATGCCAGGTATGGATGGTATAGAACTCATAGATGAGGTTAGAAAGATAGATAAATCTATCCCCATACTTATCATTACCGCATATGGCTCTATAGAATCGGCAGAAGAGGCTATACATAAAGGCGCCTATGATTATATCACCAAGCCCTTCCGTAAAGAACAGATCCTGATTGCTATTAATAGGTCATTAGAATGGAAAGAGATGAAAAAGGAAATCGATTCTTTAAAAAGGGAAAAATAGCCGAGATGATTCCTTAGAGTTTGTCCATGCAACGGGTGGGTAGAATATGGGAAGATATAGAAAGATACTTGTTGCGATTGACGGCTCTGAATCCAGCATGCATGCATTAAGGGAATCCTTCAAGCTTGCCACGAAGGAGCAGAGCTGGATAACCGTTGAACCATATGAGGGAATTGTTGACATAGCACAGGCTGAAAAATGTGACCTAATAATTTTGGGAAAAAAGAGGATGGGCAGGCTTGAAAGGGTTCTTATGGGAAGTGTGACTGCTAAGGTCATAGGTTATACACTCTGCAGGGTTCTGGTTGTGCCAATAGATGCAAAACTCTCCTTTGAAAAAATACTTATCGCTACAGATGGCTCAATGCATAGCGATTTTGCATCCGAGGAGGCCATAGACATTGCAAAACGCTGTGGGAGTAATCTGATCATCCTTTCCGTTGCTAAAAAGGACGAAACCCTACCAGCGGCAAAGGAAAGTGTTGACAGGGTAAGAGAGGTTGCAGAAAAGGAAGGCATAAAGGTGGAAACTTTAATCAGGACAGGTATGCCTCATGAGGTTATCGTTAATACAGCCGCCCAGAAGGATGTTGGTCTCATGGTTGTTGGGAGCCATGGAAGGACCGGCATATCAAAACTACTCATGGGCAGCGTGACTGAAAGGGTGATAGGGCATGCAAAATGTGCCGTTCTGGTGTGGAAGCTTTAATTAGTGTCTGTGTATAAATTCAGGCATAATGCCTAAATGTCATAGTGAGCCTGTCGAACTATGACATAAAATCAAGCGGTTAGCCACCCTTCGACAAGCTCAGGGTGACAAAAATCATAGTTTATACACAGACTCTAATTAGAGTCTGTCCATAAATGCCGATTTCAACTCAAATGCGTCATTCCCGCGAAGGCGGGAATCCAGTATTTTAAATATATTCTGGATTATCCGGTCAAGCCGGATAATGACAAAATACGACTTTATACACAGATACTAATTAAGAAGGAGGCTTTATGTCAAAAGGTAAAGTTGTAAAAGACTTGATGATATGTCCGGTAGCAAAACTGGAAAAAGTACTTTTATCCACAGATGGTTCTGAATTAAGTGAGGGTGCGGTAAGGGAATCTATTGCCTTAGCAAAGACATGTGGCAGTAAGCTCTACGCAATCTCTGTTGTAGAGGTAAATCCCGAGTTTGAAGCCCTTGCACCTGGGCTTGTCGAAAAGATGGAAAAAGAGACAAGGCAGTATCTTGAATCGGTTAAGGAGAGGGCATCAAAGGAAGGTGCTGACTGCGAGATTATTGTACACGAAGGAGAAGAGCCTTACCAATACATTGTTGATGAGGCAGCAAGAAACAATGTAGAAATGATAATTATGGGCAGGCGTGGAAGGACAGGGCTTAAGAGGGTTATGATGGGAAGTGTGACCGCAAAGGTCATAGGTCATGCACCGTGCAAGGTATTGGTTGTCCCGAAGGCTGCTACAGTAGCCTATAAAAAGATCCTTATTGCCACAGATGGTTCAAAATATAGTGAAGCTGCATCACGTGAGGCTATTAGCATAGCAAAACGCTGTGGAAGTGACATGATTGCTATTTCTGTTGCTACAAAAGATAAGAATCTCCCGGCGGCAAAGAAGAGTGTTAACGAGGTAAAAAAGATTGCAGAGAAAGAAGGCATAAAGATAGAGGTCCTTACCCCGAAAGGCACACCATACGAGGTTATAGTTGAGACCGCAGAGAAAAAAGATGCGGATGTCATATTCGTTGGGAGCCATGGGAGGACTGGTATAGAAAGACTCTTTATGGGAAGTGTGACCGAAAGGGTTATTGGATATACGAACTCCGCGGTCATGGTGGTGAAGGCATAGTCAGAATTTATTATCGTAAGCCACACGAACAGGTATACTACGAGCGTCCAGTATCTTAAAAAAGGGGCGGCCAAAAATAAAAAGTTCAAATTCCTTCTTTAATCCGAGTTCGGATATTGCATAGAAGCGCATGGCTAAGTCTTTACGGACAAACTCATTCAGCTTAGCGAGGGTTTTTGACCTGTCTGTTTCCTGAGACAGGTTGGAGATTAAATTTTCTATCTCTTCGCAAGGACACTCACGCTCGTGTGTCTCAATAACCTCCATGATCGGGTCAGTAGAGTTGATAATGTCGGCTCGTATTATAGTGTTCTTACCTATGACGGTTATGAGTTCAGAGGGTGCCCAACATTTCAGCAGCCGGCATTCCAACAAGCGGTGTTCGTAAATCGTGCAGGAAGACCCTTCTTCATCATAAAAATAACAGGACCAATCTTTTCCTTTGCCGATTATCTTAACCAGCTCCTGACGAACAGGTTCTAACTTGTTACGGACGGGATCAAACGCCAATTCACCTTTTCTGATGGTTATTAAATGCTGATATCCGATATGGCCTGCAAGAAGGATTTTTTTATCCTCATGGTGCAGTGTCGGGCCGCCTTTCAGGCAACATGTACCGCATCGTATACAGCTATTCCTAAGTATTTCTTTCTGATTTTTCCCTTTACCCATTGTTTATTATATTAAACCCTGCTTTATAGTATCAATACAAAAGCAAATTACTTTTCTTCCTTTTTTCTGATAAAATACTTTCTGAGGATAAAATTGATGAACTTAGATACTGTTATAACCCAGGTTAAAAGAAACTGCAATATCTCTGATGCAAATTTCTGGGGTGAGTATTCCATTTGTGGTCTTCTGCTCCGACTTAGAGAGTTGTATCGAAGTGAAAGAGGATTAAAACTCTGGGAAGGTATACCTCAAAAAGAGATTTCCGAGTGGATGTCAGAGAGGGAAGCCCTTTGGAAAGAGCTCCAGGATAAATACCTTGAAGATATTGTTATTGGCGAAGCTACCTACGGGCCTTTTGAGGTTGCAAGGATCAATACAACTTTAGAGAAAAAAAACTTAATCTATGGTGCCGGCTACGGCATTCGCATGAAGCCATCTTTTTTCCTCGCAGACCTCATATCCAGGCGAACAGTAGATGGCTATGTGGTATATATAGCAGGAAGTGAATATGCAAGGGACTTAGCACAACATCCTGCGATGGTACAGGATGGGGTCATCTTTGCAAGGTTAGATACGACAAAGCTCCTCCTCTGGGAAAGATTTGAGGAACTGAGATCCAGAGACCCAAAGAGTCCTTTTGCATTCGCATTTTCAAAATACGGTATTACTCCTGAAGAGAAGCCATCAGAGGATGTAGAAAGGAAAGTATCCCTAATTGCCTTGTCTGAGGTAGAGACATATATCTACCATGAACTTGGTGAGGCAATTGAAGGAGAAAAGCTGGGGGATGAATGGAAGAACTTACTATTGGATCTTTCCGGCAGAAAGGCTGAATTCTTTTCCCGTGGTGTTAAAGACCTGCTATCAGATACCTCTGAGCGGGGCATGATAAAATATATCATAGAAAACCGGAAGGAGGGGTCTCTCGGCTTTTATATAGTATTCATTGGTGGTTACAGAAAACTTCTTTTTCCCGAGATAGCCAGGGCATTCGAGAAATTTGTTGAGTCAGGAGATTGGGAACTAATTGAAGAGGCTCGAAAGGCTGGTTACAAAAAGGCCATGGGATATGCAGAGAGAATGCTCTCTTTAAGGAAGAATAACCGTGATAGGGCGTGGGTCTCAGATTATATAGAGAAGGAAATGATCAACGAAATAAAAACCTCTAAGCCATAGCAACTTAGTTTGCTTTTTCAAAAAACGATTAACACAAAATTAGCACACTTTAACAACTAAATCAGTTTGAAATATCTTAGAGATACTAAGGAGTTCATAAGTAAGGCATCATTATTGAAAAATCTCCCCTTACCCCTCTTTGCCAAAGAGGGGTACATTTCCTCCCTTTGGCAAAGGGAGGGTAGGAGGGATTTTATAATCAATGTCTTTATACTTATGACCTTATTAGTAATTCATCTTCCCTGTATGAAAGAACATCAAGATCGTCTCTATTTTCGCTATTATGACCTTTGCGCCTGCTAAGTTGTTTGGTAGAAAAATTGTTTTAATTTGTTTTAATAAGCAATAACATTTATCTGCATCGTTTTAGTATTAAATCCGGTTTGTATGCTGTAAACCACAATATCAACAAAAGCTTTAATTGCTTCCATGCCAGCTTTTAATAAGGGATTCTTTAATGATTTAGTTGTTACCTCCTTTATTCCTATTTTTGAAAGTTCCTCTACTATCGGTTCTAATTGAGATGGATTTTTAATGAGTTCTTTTATATCTTTTCGAGCTTCTTTAAGTTCTTTTGCCAAATCGCCCATTGATTCAGCATTCATTGCATTACCGATATGAATATAAAATGAATTGAGTGAAGGAATACTAAATACTGCATTAGAAAATGATATTATGTCTTCGACAGATACTACCCCAAAGCTTGCTAATAAAATATCACTTAGAGTATACCCATAGACTCTTGGATCGGTAAGGCTAAGACCAAAAGCTATGGTACCTGGCGATTTGAAAGAAGCTCTGAAAGCTGCGTGAGCACCAGGCGGAATGACTCGCCATGTTGCATACTGATAACCGTCAAAATCATTATCATTTGGTTCAATAGTTACTACATCTGGAATATCACTTGGGACATCAATATACACCCAAAACCTGAAATTTCTATCAAAAAAGAACTCTGTGGATTGAAGACTTATATCAGCAATTCTTTCACACCCCGCAAGATTATGTGTAACAGTTCCCTCAAAAATTCCGGCGGCATTACTATTATCAGCTCATCAAAAAAGCCCTCCGGCTTCTGAATAGAACTTTCTCAAAGGTATAATTCTTTTAATTGTTCCATAGCTGATTTTTCCATACACTTTATCATGATTTCAATATTTACAAATTTTTTTATTTAAACCGGTTCAAACACATGCCCTACTTTATACCTTGCAACTTTTTTGGCTTTTACCCGTTGTTTGACTTTAAAAGGCATGTCTTTATCTATAAAGTCAAGTTCAGCACCATCTGGCATTCTTTCTATAACATCGGGATGGTCTATTAGGTATTTTATAAAATCAAATGTCATACCAATATTTCTCTCTGCGTATTCTTTTCTTGTCACTGTTATCTTATTCTCCTTTTAAATTTTTCTTTGTACCATTCCCATCTGTCTTTTATATCTTGCTCTGCGTATGTTAAAGCATCCTTAAGATTATTTATAGGGATTGCCTGCTTTATCTTCTCTCCCTTAGGATTTAATATATCACGATGGAAAAAACCATGAGAACAATCATATCTTACTATTGGATGCCATTTCTCCTTTACTCTTGATTCATACTGGACGACAATATCTACTATTTTACCCCTTTCTGTATTGATTTTTATTCTTAATCTATCATCACCATCTGGAGTTAGTTCTTTTGTAAATTCTTTCTCTCCCACATAACCTCTTTTGATTTTTGTTTGTCATATTATACCAGATATAAAGCCCATTCAGCTTATAAAAAAGCCCTGCGATTGTAATTATTCAGTGAAGCATGACGGCTCACAAAAGTGGTGCACTCTTCGACATCCTTCGACAAGCTCAGGATGACAACTGTTATGGTGAGCTTGTCGAACCATCAGGGGTGACAGTATACGACATATTGTGGGTTTGTAATAGTGAGCGTTCGACTGAGCTCACGCCGAAGGCTTGTCGAACCATGGATGCCCGATTATCCCGAAAGCCTTCGGGATGGGCATGACAACAATGACATTTTAAGTGACCTTATTAAGGACCGAATGAGTAAAAGGGAATGATGGTAGAGTTTTGGAAAATATACATTCCTCTGGTTTTTCAGCTTACTCGATATCCATTGGAGAGTGTGCATGCGGAAGTAAAAATTCGCTGAATGATAAAATAATATTATGGTATGCTAAGGGATGAAGAAACTTAAGCTTTATATTGATACATCGGTTTTAGGTGCACTATTTGACACAGAAGATTCCAAGAGGGTAGATACTGCGGAGAGGCTTTTTCAGTTAATCAAAGATGGAGTCTACGAAGGTTATATCTCCCGGTTAACAGTTGAGGAGATCTTAAAGGCCCCAAACAAGATTAATGAGGAGCTAAAGAATAAAGTCGCAGAGACAGGATTTAAAGTCTTAGAGGAGACCGAAGAAACCATAAATTTATCAAATGCCTATGTGAAAGACGGTGCAATTCCGGAGAAGAATCGGAATGATGCGAGACACATTGCTACTGGTGTTTTCCACGAACTTGATTATATTGTCTCATGGAATTACAAGCATATGGTCAATATTGCTGTGAGAAGGTTGATTAATAGCACTAACCTGAAGATGGGATATAATCCTATTGAGATAATATCTCCAGAGGAGGTAACCGCAGATGGAGAAATGGAAGTATAAATCCCTTGAGTGGATCCACAAGGTAAGAGAAGAAGACTATAAAAATACAAAGGACTTATCACCAAAGGAGTTAATTGAAAAGACCCGCAAGGCAACAGAGGAGACCATTAAGTCACTGGGATTGAAAATTGTCGAACCCAAAGAACAGGTACGCACACACTAAAAAATAATTACTGTATTGATTTTATTAATAATTCTTACTCTGAGCGAGATAGCCTTTCCAATCTTCTAAACACTGATGATTCATTTTCAGAATCCCCCAGAGCATGATAACAGGTGGCAATGTATTGTAATGCTTCACGTGAATCCGGAAACCTCAGGAAGTATTTCAGAGCTTCTTCATATTGGCCAAGGTTCATGTAACTTATACCCATACATTTAGCCAAAGGTTCGCTATCCGGAAAATGTTTCATTCCCTCGGAGATTATCTGTATAGATTCCTTGTATTCCCCCCGCTTTTGCTTGATAATTCCCAAACAGAGATAGGCACTATGGTTGGGATGGTATGACAATGATCTCTCATAAAGCCGTTGAGCAACTTCATCTTTTTCAGGTATGGCCTCAATTGCCGCGTAATCACCATGGCTAAAGGTCATAGCAAGCCTTGAGAGAAAATTTGCGTGGCTTTCGTATATGTCCTTTTTATCAAGGAGTTCGATCGCATCTGCAAACTCGGTAAGATGACGATAATAGTCTGATCTAAGCTTTTGACCGAAGGCTAAGATTATATCCTGGGACAATCGAGTATCCGACTCAAAATACATAATGTCTTCCATCCTCTTTAACCAGATATCATCGTTTAGCTTTGTCCTCCGTTTAAAGTCTTCATACAGTGCAGTGCCAGGGAAGATATCCAGGATATAAAAGATCACACTCAGGGGCTTGATCTCGTGTATCAGGTCTATGGTCTCTTGAATGGTCTTATAGCTTTCTCCAGGTGATCCATAGATGAAGTAGGCGCGTGCAAGAATACCATACATAGTAGTCAGGGCAAAGGCCCTCTTGATATCATCAGTCTTGATCTTCTTGTTCAGTACATCCCTGATCTCCTCTGATCCACTCTCCACCCCGTAACTTATCTGAATACAACCCGCCTTTCTCATCCAGTAAAGTATCTCTTCATCTATATAATTGACCCGTGAAATTGCAAACCAGTTGATCTTTAAGTCCTTTTCGATGATCTTTTTGCAGATCTGGATTACCCGATCCTTTCTCATGGTAAAGGTGTCATCGGAGACGTAGAAGAAGGTAATGCCTTTTCGGTAAAGCCGCTCCAATTGTTCTACAAAGTACTCCGGGGAGTGGAATCTGACCTTACGTCCCCAGAACTGAGGAGATCCGCAAAAACTGCAGTTAGCGGGACAGCCGCGAGAAGATGACAGGTGCTGAAACTCAAAATATTTTGAAGGCATGGGCAATCGGTCCAGATCCTGAATAACTTCAGCATCACTTGTCTTAAAAACCTTTTTTCCCTTTCTGAATGCAATCCCCTTAATCTCGTTGATTTTCTCGTAGTTTTTTCCCTCGATGCACTGTATCAGATTTAGAAAGCTGTATTCCCCTTCTCCCAGGATGGCGAAGTCGATTTCCTTGAAATGTGTTAGCAGATGCTTCCACAGGAAGGTTGTGCCGACTCCACCAAATACAATTTTTACTTCCGGAAGAATTCGTTTTGCGATTTTAGCAATATCTATACCGCCCCATCGGTTTGCATGTACGATGGAAAATCCAATCACGTCAGGCTTTTTATCTTTGAGTGTTTCTTCTATCTTATGCGGAGTCTTGTTGATATCGTGCCAGTTCAATATTTCGACATCGTATTGATTCTCCTTTAAAAGTGCGCCGATGTAATACAGGCCGATTGGCACAACACGAACATCCTCCGCATAGAGCCTGTCATCAAGAAAGTAGGGATAGATGAGGATTATTTTCAAACGATTTACCTCCGAATATTTATTAAGGGTCGCATAATAGAATTCATATTATTCAGAAAATCTCCCCTCGCCCCTCTTTGCCAAAGAGGGGTAATCCCCCTTATCAAAGGGGGATTAAGGGGGTTGTTCCTCCCTTTGGCAAAGGGAGGTTAGGAGGGATTTTCTGATAATCATGTACATACTATTTCGAGAATGTTTACACAAATTGCCAGATAACCTTTTGAACTCTATTTTTTGTTTTTGGAGTTCATATATCCCTCTATCGCCCTCTTTGCAATTGGTGCTGCAGCACCTCCGCCATGCCCGCCGTGTTCCACGAATACCGCAAGTGCTATCTCCGGTTGTTCAACAGGGGCAAAGGCGACAAACCATGCATGGTCTCTGAACTTCTCAGGAAGGCTTTGAGAGTCCCTCTTTATCGCCACAACCTGTGCTGTACCTGTCTTGCCGCCAATACTCATGATCTGTGACCTTGCAGCCCAGCCGGTCCCACTGGGCTCATTTACAACACCAGAAAGTCCTTTTTTAATGATTTCAAGGGTCTCAGGTCTTGCCTTCGCCTTCCCTAAAATTATTGGGGGGGCGTCTTTTATCAATGTTGGCTTATATAGATCTCCGCCGTTTGCTATTGTGCTTGTCATGACTGCCAGTTGTAGGGGTGTTGCAGCAACATATCCCTGCCCTATTGCTGTGTTGAAGGTTTCGCCTAAGAACCAGGGAAGTTTTTTGTTTTCAAGCTTCCAATTTGTATTTGGTATCAATCCCTGCCGTTCTCTAACAAGTTCGATGCCTGTCTTTCTTCCTAAACCGAGGCTTGTGGCATAATCATAAATTTTATCTATGCCGAGCCGTTTACCAGCCTCATAGAAATATGTATCGCATGATTCGACTATTGCCCTGTGCAGAGAAACCACGCCATGCCCATGTTTACGCCAGCAGCCAAAATGCCACCTGCCGTAGGTTATTCCACCCCTGCAATCTACCTTTGTCGTAGGGGTAATAACTCCTTCCTCAAGCGCTGCGATTGCAGTGACAATCTTGAATGTTGAGCCAGGTGGATACTGGCTTTGTAATGCCCTGTTAAGCATGGGATTTTTTTTATCATGGGTGAGGGCTTTCCATTCCTCATAGCTTATTCCCTTCGCAAAAAGATTGGGGTCAAAGGATGGTTTACTTAGCATCCCGAGTATCTCTCCGGTACCAGGTTTAATCGCAACAAGTGCGCCAGCCTTTTCTCCAAATGCCCTCTCAGCCTCTTTATGGAGATTAATATCTAAACTTAATGTGATATCTTCACCTTTTACAGGTGGTTTTACCTGTAACAATCTTATCTCTCTGCCGAGTGCATTGACCTCAATAACCCTTTTGCCAGGTGAGCCCCTGAGTGATTCATCGAGTATTTTTTCGATGCCCCACTGTCCTATAAATGCATCGGGTGGTACATCCCTGAACGCGGGGTCTTTTGATTGAGCGGGCGTAAGTTTTCCGAGGTAACCTATGAGGTGTGAAGCGACATCACCATAAATGTATTCCCTGCTGACCTCAACTTCGATAATAAGACCTGGAAAGTCAGATCTTCTCGATTCAATATAGGCAACGTCACGGAAAGACAACCCCTCCTTTAGTCTTATGGGTATAAGGGGGCTCGAACCACTTTCATTTAATTTTTTGAGTATCTCATCTTTAGAGAGGTTGAGGACATTTGAAAGCAAATCAACTTTGCTTTTATCGAATTCATTTGGGATTACTGCCGCATTGTAGTAAGGAGAATTTTTAACAAGAGGGATACCATTTCTGTCAAAAATTATTCCACGAGGCGCTGGTATTGTTATTACCCTTAGCCTATTGGCCTCAGAGAGTCTCCTGTATTCACTGCCCTGTAAAATTTGTAATTGCCAGAGCCTCATGACAAGCAGAAGGAAAGCCATTACTACAATGTAGGTTATTATTTGGATCTTGTCAGATTGCCCTTTTACTATCATTTGAAACCCCTATCTCTATTTTATAATCCCCATTAATCCCCCTTTAGTAAAGGGGGACTGAGGGGGATTTAGTGCATCCTTCGGCCTGAACAATATCCCCAAAGGGGCATTTAAGACTGACTGTATGACAATTGCAAAGAAAGCTGCGCCGATGCCAGATGGTATTTTATCAAAGATACTCTTTGATATAAAAACAATAGAACTGTCTATTAAAGTGAGAGCTGAGATGCTGATGATGCCTAAAAGGGGGGTCCATATGAAGAATCTGCTATAAGTCAAAGAAGAAAGATAGCCTACAAGCCCCTTGCTCAGAAGGTTAGGGCCGAGTAATGTACCTGAGAGGCTGTCTTCTACTATTCCAATAAGAGAACCGAAGAATATTCCCCTGGCCTCCCCTTTTCGTATACCCACATAGAATACTAAAACAAGCGTAAGGTTCGGGGTAATATTAAATAATGATACGCTCTCCTGTATAATGAAGGTCAAAAAGATTATAGATGCCCAGAGGAGGTATTTCATTCTTTTTTTATTATTATTATCTCCTCAATTTTTGCACTATCTTCAAATGGTATTACTTCTATGTCCTGGAAAAGCCCTGTGCTCTTTTTATTAACCTTTGAAATATATCCCATCGGAATTCCCTGTGGGAACAATGAATCAAGTCCTGATGTTATGACAATATTGCCCTTCTCAACCCTTTCTTCATAAGGGATATATTTTAACTGGCATTTTCTAAAGCCTGTCCCTGAGAGTATACCTTCTGTTCTACTTTCCTGAAGTCTCGCTCCAGCAGAAAAATTTATATCGGTGATAAAAAGCAGTGAGGAATAAGAATCAGATATACTTGAAATTTTTCCCACTATCCCCCTTTGTGTTATGCCTATCATGTCTTTTTTTACACCGTCCGATGCTCCTTTATCAAGGACAAGTGTATTTGACCACTGATCTATACCCTTTGCAATAACACGCGCAGCGGTGACATATCTGGGCTCTTTTTCTTTAAGTGAGAGGAGTTCTTTCAGCCTTTTATTTTCAAGAAAGACCTCTCGATATTTCTGCTGCTCTTTGAGCATGCTGCTAAGTTCTTTTTTAAGTCTTATGTTCTCCTCCTCTCTGAGAAACATCCTTCTGAACGGCGATGTAACAGAGTCCTTTACAGAATTTTTTATCCTGTGAAAACTATTGAGCGGATTATTCAGGAATTTAAGTGGGACGATGGGCCCTCTGTTACTCTGGTAAGTCATCAAACTTAAAGATGCGATGATAAAGATAAAAAGCAGGAGCCTTTTCTTAGGCATTACACGCTGAGGGCTACCCTTTTAAGCAGGTCAATTTCATCGAGCATCTTGCCAACTCCACGGACAACTGCTGTGAGGGGATCCTCTGCTACTATGACTGGAAGCCCTGTCTCTTCTCTTATGAGTGAGTCAATTCCCCTGAGAAGGGCACCGCCTCCGGCAAGGACAATCCCTCTGTCTACAATATCTGCTGCAAGTTCAGGAGGTGTATTCTCAAGAACTACCTTAATCGTATCAAGTATTATGTTAACAGGCTCATTGAGGGCTTCACGGATTTCTGCTTCATTAATTGTCAGGGTCTTGGGTATGCCTGAGATAAGGTCCCTTCCCTTTATATCCATTACACGCTGCTCTCCGCCTGTATTATGAGCTGAGCCGATTGTATTCTTTATCTGTTCGGCGGTCGTATCTCCTATCATAAGGTTATATCTCCGTTTAATATAAGCCATAATAGCCTCATCCATCTTGTCACCACCAACCCTTACAGCCTTACTGTAAACTACCCCGTCAAGGGATATGACAGCAACATCCGTAGTACCACCGCCTATGTCTACAATCATATTGCCTGAGGGTTCACCCACTGGCAGCCCTACCCCTACCGCAGCAGCTATGGGTTCTCCTATTAGATAGACCTCTCTTGCTCCTGACACCTGAGCAGCATCTTTTACTGCGCGCTGTTCAACCTGTGTGATGCCTGAAGGTACTCCGATGATTACCCTGGGAGATACGAAGCTTCTCCTGTTATGGACTTTTGTTATAAAGTATTTCAGCATCTCCCCTGTGGCGTCAAAGTCGGCTATAACTCCGTCCTTCATAGGTCTTATTGGTACTATGTTAGCAGGAGTTTTACCGAGCATTCTTTTTGCTTCAGCTCCAACCGCCACAGGTTTTTTATCGTCTTTTCTTATCACAACTACGGAGGGCTCGTTACATACGATACCTTTTCCTCTAACGAATACAAGGGTGTTTGCTGTACCAAGGTCTATAGCGAGATCGTTTGAAAATAATCCGAGAACTTTATGGAAAAACATTATGCCTCCTGTTTTATCCGAGGGCCTTCTATCACAACAGTTTTCGCAATCTCATCACCAATGCGCATCCCGTTCCTGCTCCCCAACAAAATAATGAATTCAAGAACAGAAATGATTGCTGTAACTATCCATCCAAACCATGGCATCTTATAAAAAAGAAACCCGATGCCAAATATACTGTTCCTTAATATAGAATCTCTGAATGTACAGGGTGTATTTGTATCTACTGAGACAACCCTGAGTCCTATAAGTTTTTTTCCCAAGCTTTCCCCCTCAAAAAGGCCATCCCCTATCAAAAGATAGACAAGCCCTGCAAAAAAGCCCGCCTTTGGTACTATCTCTACTGCTGCTGCGATAATGATGAAGTCAAGGATTTTAGCGACAGTTCTGAGGAGCAAACCTGCCCTTTTAAATTCCTCGGACATCAAAAATATTAACAAAAAATTCCTTAATTTTTCAAGGCAAGCTAAAGACCCATACACTGCGCTCTACTCCAAAAATACCTGCTCTGCACGAACATGGGTAGGCGTAGTGCTTATGGCATCCGTCACATCCCACTTTCAGTTATTACCATGTTATTATATTTTATGGGTGAAAGGAATAAAGACCAGATACTCGAAATCCTGTCTGCAGAAGGATTTATTAATAAGGAGCAAATACAGCTTATCAGATCCAAGGAGGTATTACAGAGGGCAAAACTTCTCAAATCGAAAGGTTCGGATTTAAGATATAACGTTCGACACCAATCGTTTATATCTCCGGTTGATATTATTGAGTCCCTCAAAATTACTTCCCAAAAAATAGATAACAGGATTCTTACTGCAGATGTAATAATGGAGACAATTGCAAAACATCTTAATTTGCCCTTTTTAAAGATAGACCCTTTAAAATTAGACGCTGATGTTGTTACAAAGGTCATATCCAAACCCTATGCCATAAGACACCAGCTTGTGCCGATAGACCTTTCTGATGATACATTAACAGTTGCTACAGCAAATCCTTTTGACCATGAAGCCATTGATGGAATAGAGCTGGCCAAAGGTTATAAGGTAAGGTTAGTTGTTACGACCAAAGAAGATGTCTTTAAGATTATTACGGAATTCTTTGGATTTAAATCTGCCATTGCTGCTGCACAGAAAGAACTTGACATAAAAACTGACCTTGGTAATCTTGAACAATATGTCAGACTAAAGTCCATAAATGACCTTGAAGCAACAGACCAACATGTTATCAATGCTGTGGAGTATTTACTTCACTACGCCTATTCTCAGAGGGCCTCAGATATCCATGTTGAGCCAAAAAGAGATTTCAGTCTCATCCGCTTCCGCATCGATGGAATACTTCATAATATCCACAAAATACCCAAGGCAGTGCATCCTGCTGTTATATCAAGGATAAAGACCCTTTCACGAATGGATATCTCAGAAAAAAGGCGACCTCAGGACGGAAGGATTAAAACAGAACATGAAGGGAAGGAGGTCGAACTGAGAATATCAACACTACCTACCACTTTCGGTGAAAAAGTTGTCATGAGAATCTTTGATCCGACTGTATTAATGCAGGATATTGAAGACATGGGATTTTTTCCGAGAGAACTGGAATTGTTTAAGTCTTTTATAGCCAATCCCAATGGCCTTATACTTGTCACCGGCCCCACAGGAAGCGGGAAGACCACAACACTTTACTCGGCCTTGAAAATACTCTCTACCCCTGAAGTCAATATAACCACAATTGAGGACCCCATAGAGATGGTTTATGAACGGTTTAATCAGACAGCAGTCCATCCACAGATAGGCCTTACCTTTGCAAGCAGTTTAAGAACAATCCTCAGGCAGGATCCTGACATCATTATGGTTGGTGAAATCAGGGATCTTGAGACAGCAGAGAATGCTATTCAAGCTGCCCTAACAGGGCATCTTGTTCTGTCAACACTCCATACCAATGACGCTCCAAGTGCCATTACCCGCCTACTCGACCTCGGAGTTCAGCCTTTCCTCATTAATGCCACGCTCCTCGGGATTGTTGCCCAGAGGCTTGTGAGAAAAGTCTGCCCGCATTGTATTGAACGTTATAATCCTTCTATGGATGAATGTTACGTCCTCGGACTTAACTATGAGAAAGTAAAACAATACAGGGTCTCCTTCGGTTGGGGATGTCCTCAGTGCAGGGGTACGGGATATCTTGGAAGAACCGGGATATTTGAGATCATGGAGATGACAGAAAAGATTAGAGATGCAGTTGATGAGAAAGCAACACCAGCACAGATCAAGAAAATCGCTAAAAGCGAAGGTATGGTAATCCTGAAGGAATGCGCTATTAATAAGTTTCTGCAAGGTGTAACAACCTATGATGAGGTTTTAAGGGTCACAGGAAAATAAAAGGGAACATAACATAAGAAAATGGCAAAAAGATATTTAGGACAGAATTTTCTTTATGATCCCTCAATACTTGAAAGGATTATACAGGTTGCACAGCTTAACACTGAAGACCTCGTTGTAGAGATAGGTCCTGGCCCGGGCAGGCTGACGCGGATGCTTGCGGAAAAAGTAAAAAGGGTTATTGCTATCGAACTCGATGAGGAGTTGTTCGAAAAATTAAAGATTGAACTTGCTGAATACAAAAATGTGGAATTGATACACGAAGACGCATTGAAATATTCTTACGAAAATCTGCCGGAATTTAAGATTGTTGCAAACATACCTTATTATATAACAACCCCTATAATCTTCAGGCTTCTTGAAATAGGCCGTACGCGACCTATGGATTCACAAAGAGCAAAGGAAATAATCCCCCCTCACCCCACTTTAGCAAAGGGGGGTAATAGGGGGTATTTAGAAAAAGGGGGAAAGGAAAATTATCAAGGAAAATGTAATCTCAATTCGATGACCTTGACCGTTCAGAAAGAGGTTGCAGAAAGAATAATAGCAAAACCGGGTGGGAAGGACTACGGTGTTCTTTCAATAATGGTTCAGTATTATGCAAAGCCGAGCCTTAAATTCATAATCCCGAAAGGGGCTTTTAGACCTGTGCCAAAGGTTGATTCATCTGTTATACATATCGAAATTCTTGAAAAACCTTCTGTTGAAGTAAAAAATAAAGAATTATTTTTTAGGATTGTAAAGACCACTTTTTCCCAGAGAAGAAAGATGCTTTCTAATTCCTTGAAAGGTATTTGTTCAGATCCTAAAGGATGGCTGAATAGAACAGGGATTGACCCTAAAAGGAGGCCAGAAACTCTGAGCATAGAAGAACTTGCAAGGCTTGCCAATAGATTTGAGGAGCAGATTGTTTAATTTTTTCTGTTTTCTGGTTGGTGATTATTTCACCTTGAGAATCTTATTCTTCTCGTTAAGAAGGACTATCTTTGGCTTGAATCTCTTTAATTTATTATCTTCAACAAAGCTGTAGCAGAAGATTATAACTTTATCTCCAACAACACCCTTTCTTGCAGTAGGACCATTAAGGCAAATCTCTCCTTCCTTACCGGCAATAACATAGGTATCAAACCTTTCTCCGTTATTGAGGTTGCTCACCATCACCTGTTCGTATGGGAGTATCCCTGCCTTTTTGAGTATCGCCTTATCAATTGTGATACTTCCATCATATGACAGGTTGGATTCTGTAACAGTTGCAATATGTATCTTTGCCCTGAGTATACACCTTAACATGACAAAATCCTTCTAAGTTTAATTATGCATTTTGCTATAAAACAAATTCAAGTGTTCAATTACTGAATTATTTTATTACCTCCACTCCCATATAAAACCTGAGTACCTCAGGGACAACCACACTTCCATCCTTCTGCTGGTAGTTTTCAAGGATCGCCACAAGTGTACGGCCTATGGCAAGGCAAGAGCCGTTCAGTGTATGTACAAATTCAGTTCCCTTCTTCCCTTCCCTCTTGAACCTGATATTCGCCCTTCTCGCCTGGAAATCTGTAAAATTAGAACACGACGATATCTCCCTGTATCTCTGCTGACCCGGAAGCCATACCTCAATATCATATGTCTTTGAAGCAGCAAAACCTAAATCCCCTGTGCATAGTGCTACAACCCTGTATGGAAGATCTAATTTTTGAAGAATGTCTTCAGCATCCTTTGTCAAAGACTCAAGTTCGTCATAAGAATCTTCCGGTTTTACAAATTTGACGAGTTCTACTTTATTAAACTGATGCTGTCTTATCAGTCCTCTTACATCTTTTCCATATGAGCCTGCCTCACGCCTGAAACAAGGTGTGTATGCTGTATAATAAATCGGGAGATCTTTCTCGCTCAGGATTTCGTCTCTGTGGATATTTGTTACCGGCACCTCTGCTGTGGGTATAAGATAAAACTCGGGATCAGCAATCCTGAAAAGCTCCATCCCGAATTTCGGCAATTGTCCTGTACCTGTCATACTCTCTCTGTTGACAATAATCGGGGGAAAAACTTCTTGATATCCCTTTGATGTATTTAAATCCAGCATGAAGTTCATTAATGACCTTTCGAGCTTTGCACCAAGCCCTTTTGTTAGAGAGAAACGTGACCCTGCAATCTTCGATGCCCTCTCAAAATCAATAATCTCAAGCATCTCACCAATATCCCAGTGATTCATCGGCTCGAAATCAAACTGTTTCGGTTGACCCCACTTCCTTACCTTTACATTATCTGTCTCATCCTTCCCGACAGGAACAGATTCGTGGGGGATATTGGGGATATTTAATAGAAAAGACTTTGCATTCTCTTCTAAGGTAGAAAGCTCGGTATCAAGTCTTTTGATTTCTTCAGATACGGATTTCATGCTGTCAGAAAGAACTTTGATAGATGTTTCTTTGTTTCTAACTACTTCAGTAAATTCAGATTCTGGAATAGTACCTTTAAGAAGGTCTACGAGAGACAATCTCCCTTCTTGAATTGCCTTTAATAATAATTCTTCTCCTGATTCACTCTTAAGCCTACCGATCCACTCTGATACCACATTCCTTCTGTTACGAAGTTCATCCGTCTTCCCTAATAAAGCCCTTCTTTTTTCTTCGTTTTTCAGGAATTCATCGAGTGTTAAGTCATAGCCTCTCTTTTTAAGAGCTTCTTTAACCTTCTCAATATTTTCTCTAACAAACCTCGCATCAAGCATTATTGTCTATTCCTTCTATCTCTACGACTTTATCTCGTGAAAATTGTCCTTTGATAATTTTTATAGCAGTTTTTTTAATGTCAAACCTCTCTGAAAGTATCTCCAGAAGCTCTTCGTTTGCAGCACCTCCAGCAGGAGGGGCGTTAACTTTTATCTTAATGGCATCACCAACAAGGCCTGAAATGCCTTTCCTTGAGGATCTTGGCTCTACCTTAACCTTTAAAGTTATGCCTTTTTTTGATTTCTTAAATGGTATCTTCATAATTTTATTAATGTTACCATACGAATTGAAAAAATAGAGAAAAATTAGTAATATTTAATTCTATCCATACCAGACTATAATGTTTACTTTTTACTAAAGGTTATATGAAAGAACTTGAAAAATTAAGAAAAGAGATTGACGAGATTGATAATGAGATTCTTAATCTATTGAATAAGAGGGCTGATGTTGTTATCGAAATTGCCCATATCAAAAGAAATGAGAAGGCAAAATTTTATTCACCTGAACGTGAACGTGAAATCCTCGAGCGCCTTACAGCCCTTAACAGGGGGCATTTTCCGAATGATACCCTGAAAGTTATATACAGGGAAATCCTCTCAGCATCCCTTTCCCTTGAGAACCCCCTAAAGGTTGCTTGTTTAGGCCCTTTGGCAACCTTTACGCATCTTGCAGCATTGAGACATTTCGGCTCATCAGCCACCTTCGTGCCGGTTGAGAGTATCAAAGGTGTATTCGATGCAGTCGAGGCTGGCAAAGCTGAATATGGGGTTGTACCTATAGAAAATTCAAACGAGGGGGTTGTCATCTCTACATTAGATCTGTTCATGGACTATGATCTTAAAGTCTCTGCCGAGATAATGCTCGAGATAGCCCAGAACCTTCTCTCTAAGAGTGGGGATAAGGCGAAAGTCAAAAAGATTTATTCCCATCCTCCTGCAACAGCACAATGCAGAAGATGGATTGAGTTGAATCTACCGGGTATTCCGATACTTGAATCTACGAGTACAGCAAGGGCAGCAGAACTTGCATCAAAAGATGACGAGGCAGCAGCTATTGCAAGCGAACTGGCAGCAAAGGTGTATGATTTAAATTTTATAGAGAAAAATATCGAAGACAGCAAGCATAACTTTACACGATTCCTTGTTATTTCAAATGAACTTTCTCCAAAGACAGGAAGGGACAAGACCTCTATTATGTTTTCTATTAAAGATCGGCCAGGAGCCCTCTATGACATCCTTTCACCTTTTAAAAAGGCTAAGATTAATCTGACAAAGATAGAGTCGAGACCCTCCAAAAGAAAGGCATGGGAATATATATTCTTTGTGGATATGGAAGGACATATTGATGATAAGAAGGTAAAGAAGGCGATTGATAGCATAAAAGATAGCTGTCTTTATCTCAAGATTCTTGGTTCCTATCCTCTTGGTGGAACTTGATCATGAGTGTGCCGAATGATTAAACCACCGGATTACATCTCGGACATCAAGCCTTATATACCCGGCAAACCGATAGAAGAGCTTGAACGGGAGTTCGGCATTAAGGACTCTATAAAGCTTGCATCCAATGAGAACCCTATTGGCCCATCACCTTTAGCTATAAAGGCGATAATAGGCAGTTTAATAAGTTCCAATAGCTCCAATAGTTTAAATAGATACCCTGATGGGAGCGGATATTACATCAAAAAGGCGTTATCCGACAAATTATCTGTGGGTGAAGATGAGATAATCCTTGGTAATGGCTCGAACGAACTGATTGATATTGCTGTAAGGACATTCCTCCAACCCGATGACGAGGCTGTTATGGCCCATCCATCGTTTATCGTCTATCCTATGGCAGTTCAGGCAGGAGGTGGAAAACCTGTTCAGACACCCTTGAAAAATTACACACATGACCTCGAAGCGATGGCGGATGCGGTTACCTCTAAAACAAAGATGCTGTTTATAGCGAATCCGAATAATCCAACCGGCACTATAAATAAAAGGACTGAATTTGACCGCCTCATGGACAGGCTTCCTGGAGGGATATTAGTTGTGGCCGATGAGGCTTACTATGAATACGTTACCGACCCTGATTATGCCGATAGCATGAAATATTTCAGAGACGGAAGAGATATACTGACACTCAGAACATTTTCTAAGATTTATGGCCTTGCAGGTCTCAGGATTGGCTATGGGATTGCAAGACAGGATATAATCTCAGAAATGAACAAACTCAGGCCGCCTTTTAACACAAATTCTATAGCACAGAATGCAGCATTGTGGGCCCTTAAAGACAACAATCACGTCAAGCACACGAGGGAAATAAATGAACAGGGCAAAAACTACCTTTACAGAGAACTGGACTCCCTCAATCTGAAATATATTCCAACAGAGGCAAACTTTATATATATACTGTTGGGACAGGAAAATCCCCCCTCCCCCCCTTTAAAATCCCCCTCAGCCCCCCTTTTCCAAAGGGGGGTGTGGGGGGATTCGGGGGGATTATACAATGAATTACTAAGACAAGGGGTAATTGTCAGGCCTGTAGGACCAAAAGAGATAAGGGTTACAATCGGATTGCCAGAGGAGAATAAGAGATTTATTGAAGCATTGAAAAAGTCATTGGTTATCGGTTTTTAAACTGATGACTATTGACCGATGACCAATGACTTATTAAGGGTCTCAAAATTGAATTTACATAAATCATAAAATCTCCCCTCACCCCTCTTTGCTAAAGAGGGGTATAAATCCTCCCTTTGGCAAAGGGAGGTTAGGAGGGATTTTATAAATAATGTTGTCATTATTATGAGACCATTAATATTTTGGAGGAATAAATGGACATTATTGTTTTAAAACCAGGTGCAACTGAAGAAGACCTGAAGCGCATTGTAAAGAAACTTGAAAGCCGCGGTCTAAAGGGAAATATCTCAAAAGGAACCGAGAGAACTATAGTCGGCGTTATCGGTGACACCTCAAAGATAACAGAAGAGGAAGAAGACACTATAAGGGTAATGCCGGGTGTAGAAGATGTGATGAGAATACTTAAACCCTACAAACTTGCAAGCAGGGATTTCAAGTTAGAGGATACAACCATTGATGTAAAAGGCCATGTTATCGGGGGTAAAAAGATACAGGTTATTGCAGGCCCATGTGCCGTAGAAAACAAAACCATATTAATGGGCATAGCAGAAAAGGTCAAGGACGCAGGTGCTACATTTCTCAGGGGCGGTGCATTTAAGCCGCGCACTTCACCTTATTCATTCCAGGGCCTCGGTGAAGAGGGTTTAAGATACCTTGCGGATGTAAGGGAAAAGACAGGGCTACCGGTTGTGACTGAGTTGATGGACCCTAGGGATATCGAGGTCATTTTAAAATATACAGATATAGTACAGATAGGGGCAAGGAACATGCAGAACTTCAGATTGCTTCTTGAGGTCGGCACATGCAAAAAACCGGTCCTGCTTAAACGAGGTCTATCAGCAACAATAAAAGAATTTCTTATGGCTGCCGAGTATATAATGTCGGGGGGTAATCAAGAGGTAATCCTCTGTGAAAGGGGCATAAGGACATTCGAGACCGCAACAAGGAATACACTTGACCTGAGCGCCGTTCCAGTGCTTAAGCAACTTACTCATCTTCCTGTTATTGTTGATCCAAGCCATGGTGTAGGTAAATGGGACCTTGTTACGCCTATGTCAAGGGCAGCAGTAGCAGTAGGGGCAGATGGACTTCTCATAGAGGTTCATACGAATCCTGAAGAAGCATTATCAGATGGAGAGCAGTCTCTAAGGCCAGAGGCATTTAAAAAGTTAATGGGAGAATTAAAATCGATAGCTGCTGCTATTGGAAGAGAGATATGATTAAATCCGAGTCACCGAGTAATATTTTTTTTAATAAGGTAACAATACTTGGTGTTGGGCTTATCGGGGCGTCTTTCGCCCTTGCATTGAAAAAGCGTAAACTCTGCAACCAGATTACCGGACATGGCAGGAATCCCGAAAACCTGCAAAGGGCAAAAGAGAAAGCGATAATTGACTCGTTTGAGCTTGACCCTGCTAAGGCTTGTGACAGTTCAGACCTTGTATTGTTTGCAACCCCGGTTGGGAGCTTTATTGATATTGCTAAGAGAATACATGGTTCATTACACAGAGGCGCCATAGTTACTGATGTCGGAAGTGTGAAAGGAAAACTTGTAAGCGACATGGAGGCATTGATGCCTGAAGGTGTCTATTTTGTTGGTGGACATCCTATAGCTGGCAGCGACCGTTCAGGAATTGATACGGCAGAAGCAGATATCTTCAATGGTGCAAAGTGTATTATTACACCTACAGACAAGACAGATAAAAATGCCCTCGAAAAGGTTATCGCCCTATGGAAGGCCCTCGGCTCCACTGTAAAACTGATCAATCCTGAAGAACATGACAGGATATATGCGTCAGTAAGCCACCTGCCTCATCTAATTGCATATTTAATAATAAATACAGTAGCTGACATAGATAGCTCGTATCTTAAATTTTCAGGACAGGGCCTTATAGATACCACAAGGATAGCGTCGAGTTCACCAGAGCTATGGCGCGATATATGTATCCTTAATAAGGAAAATCTCCTTGAATCTATTGAGATTTTTAAAAAAAATCTCAATAGGGCAAGTCAGTATCTCAGGGCATATGATTCTGAATCCCTCGAAAGGGATTTTAAAAAGGCCCAGACACTAAGGGAAGGTATTGGATAGAATTGAAATCAGCAAGGCAAGGAGCTTTAAAGGCAAGTTTTCTCCTACCCCTGATAAATCCATATCCCACAGGGCAGTAATCTTCTCTTCCCTATCAAAAGGGAAAAGTATTATAAGAAATCTTCTAATGGCAGAAGATACAATAAGCACAATTAATGCCTTCAGGAAGCTTGGTATGGAAATTCAGGAGATTGTAATCCCCCCATCCCCCCCTTTAGAAAAGGGGGGTGAGGGGGGATTTTCAGGTGAACTGATAGTCAAAGGTAAAGGATTATATGGTCTTAAAGAGCCCTTTGATGTCATAAACTGCGGAAATTCTGGAACGACGATGAGACTCCTGTCAGGAGTGCTTTCAGGGAACCCGTTTTTCTCTGTACTTACCGGTGATGAATCCCTGAGAAAAAGGCCCATGGCCCGGGTCATTAATCCATTAAGGCAGATGGGCGCCGAGATAATGGCAAGGGGTGAGGACAAATATCCCCCCATCGCTATAAAAGGGAAAAGATTAAGGCCAATAAAATATACCTTGCCTGTAGCAAGTGCGCAGGTGAAATCAGCGATCCTTCTTGCAGGTCTTTATGCTGATGGAGAGACAGAGATAATAGAACCTCTCAAATCACGGGACCATACTGAACGTATGCTGCCTGCCTTTGGCGCCAGGATAAAGGTTGACGGACTCCGTGTCAGAATAAGAGGCGGAATAGAATTAAAAGGTACGGAGGTTCACGTGCCAGGGGACTTCTCATCTGCTGCATTCTTCATAATCGGTGCATTACTGATCAAAGATTCTGATATAACAATAGAAGGGGTAGGAATTAATCCTACGCGTACAGGCCTCCTTAATGTCCTCAAAGAGATGGGAGCAAATATAGAATTAACTAATATAAGGGACGTTTCTGTTAACTCGTCACTCGTCACTCGTCACTCGTCACTTTTTGTAGGTGAACCTGTTGCAGATATCCACTGCAAAGGCGGTGCAAAGCTGAAGGCTATAAATATAACAAAAGAAGAGATCCCAACGCTTATTGATGAATTTCCAATCCTCTGTGTAGCGGCAACTCAGGCTACAGGCACCACAACTATCAGGGGAGCAGAGGAATTGCGGGTAAAAGAATCAGATAGAATCAAGAGCATGGCAACAGAACTTAGAAAAATGGGAGCAGAAATCGAAGAATTTGATGACGGTCTGAGTATCACGGGTAAGGGGGGATTAAAAGGTACTGTTGTAGAAAGCTATAGAGACCACAGGATTGCAATGGCGATGTCAATAGCAGCCCTTATTGCTGATGGGACTACGACGATAAATGGCATTTCATCTGTAGACATATCATTCCCGGGATTTTTTGAGATCTTGAAGAGGCTAACAGCATATACTTGAGAAAGAATATTTTGGAGATGTAACCTTTCAGTTATGAGTGCATGAATAGTTGCATATTGTTATTCCCCTCTTTGGCAAAGAGGGGTTAGGGGAGATTTTTCAATGATATTATAAAATCCCCCTCATTCCCCCTTTTCCAAAGGGGGATTTGTTAACCCGTAACTGAAGGGATACTTGAAGATACGGGGCTTGATCTTACACTTCTTGACTTCTTGAATTAAAGAGAAGGAATTTGCTTTCGCATACTGGAGGCGGCGAGCGGATTTGAACCGCTGCATAAAGGTTTTGCAGACCTCTCCCTTAGCCACTTGGGTACGCCGCCATTTTAGCAATGAGCTATGAGCAACGAGTTCAGAGTAATTAAAAAGAATTTGGCTTATAACTCTTAGCTACGAACTCTATGCTAAATGCTATTCGCTGTTTTTTATGGAGCGGGAAACGGGGCTCGAACCCGCGACCCCAACCTTGGCAAGGTTGTGCTCTACCAACTGAGCTATTCCCGCAATTAAAAAGCGCTTAATTATTATACCTAAATCCCGCGGTAAATTGCATACCTTTTGGGGATTGCGAACCGTTATGAAGCAATCTCGTCTTTTATCGCTGGATTTGGGTATAATAGTTAGTTAACGAAATAAAAAGAACTATTTCAAAATACTAATAAAAAGGGTAGATTTTGTCAATATGCTATATCCTGACTTAGAAGAGTTCAAATCTCTTTCATCGAAGGGAAACCTCATCCCTGTTTATAGGGAAATACTTGCTGATACAGAAACACCTGTGTCAGCAACCCTGAAGCTTGGAGGTTCACCTTCATTCTTGCTCGAAAGTATGATCGGAGGCGAAAAATGGGCAAGATATTCTTTCCTCGGTTCGAGACCATCGAGAATAATAAAATGCTGGGGTAAGAAGGTAGAGATAAAAGACAACGAAACAGGCACTCAAATATTTGAAACCGAGAATCCTTTTGAGATTATAAAAAAAGAGATTAAGGCATACAGTACGGTTGACGTTGCTGGTTTGCCGAGGTTTTACGGTGGTCTTGTTGGCTATATAGGTTACGATATGGTCAGATTTTTTGAAAACATTCCCGATGAGAAACGGATAGGGTTTGAACTTCCTGATATTTTTTTTATGGTTACAGATACGGTTGTTATATTTGATAACCTTAAAGGGAAAATAAAGGTTGTCTCGAATGCCCATATTAATAACAAATCTCCTGAAGAGGTATACCGAGAGGCGGAGGAGAAAATAGAAAATATTATAGAAAAATTAGGAAAGTCAAAGGTCAAAGGTCAAAGGTCAAAGGTTAAAAGTCAAAGGTTAAAAGTCAAAGAAAAAAACTCTGAACTCTATGGTTATACATCATCTTTTACAAAAGAGGCATTTGAGAATGCAGTGCGTCGTGGGAAGGATTACATAACGTCAGGAGATGTGATTCAGGTCGTGCTATCGCAGAGGTTTGAGCGCGAGTCTGATATAAAGCCATTTAATATATACAGGGCACTGCGTGTTATCAATCCCTCTCCCTATATGTATTATATTGATACAGGTGATGCACAGCTTGTTGGCTCTTCACCCGAGATATTAGTCAGGCTCGAAGGTAGAAAGATAATCCTGAGACCTATTGCAGGCACCCGAAAAAGAGGAGAGACAGAAGAAGAGGATAAGTTTTTTGAGGAAGAACTCAGGAAAGATCCTAAGGAGATAGCAGAACATATAATGCTCGTTGACCTTGGAAGAAACGATGTGGGAAGGGTCGCAGAAACAGGTACTGTAAAGGTAACAGAGTTGATGACTGTTGAAAGGTATAGTCATGTTATGCATCTTGTCTCGAATGTCGAGGGTGATTTGAAGAATGGACTCGATGCCTTTGATGTATTAAGGGCATGTTTTCCTGCTGGCACGGTGACAGGGGCGCCGAAGGTCAGGGCAATGGAGATAATAGAGGAGCTTGAGCCAATGAGGAGAGGGCCGTATGCAGGTGCTGTCGGATACCTCAGTTATTCGGGGAACATGGACACCTGTATTACTATTAGAACCCTTATCATAAAGGGAGACAGGGTGTACGTTCAGGCAGGTGCTGGGATAGTTGCCGACTCGGTTCCAGACAGAGAGTATATGGAGACAGTAAACAAGGCAATGGGTATGATGAGGGCAGTTGATATGGCAGAAAAGGAGTTAAGTTAATCCCCCTCAGTCCCCCTTTAGTAAAGGGGGATTAAGGGGGATTTATTGAATTAAATCTATTTGTTATTTGTTTATTAAATAAGGTAAGAATTCATGTTATTAATGATTGATAATTACGATTCATTTACATATAACCTTGTCCAGTACCTTGGAGAGCTTGGTGAGGATATAAAGGTCTTCAGGAATGATAAGATTACAATTCATGAGATAGAAAGATTGAAGCCTGAAAGGATTGTAATCTCACCAGGCCCGTGTACGCCTAAAGAGGCTGGTATTTCTGTAGAACTGATAAAACATTTTTCCGGAAAGATTCCGATTCTCGGTGTATGCCTTGGTCATCAATCCATAGGTGCTGCATTTGGAGGAGAGATAATAAGTGCCCCGCGGCTTATGCACGGGAAGATATCAATGATATATCACGATGGGAAGACAATATTTGAAGGACTTCCAAATCCATTTGAGGCAACAAGGTATCACTCCCTTGTGATCGAAAAAGAAACTATGCCTGACTGCCTTGAAATAACTGCATGGACAGATATAGGTGAGATAATGGGCGTTAGACATAAAGAGTTTATCGTTGAGGGTGTTCAATTCCATCCCGAGTCAATACTTACAAAGGTGGGGAAGGATTTGCTAAGAAACTTTATAAGACTAAAAATTAATGTCAGGCGGGACGCCTGACCTATTTTATTTAATTGGAGAATTTTATTACTGTAAAATTTTTATTAAACTACGGTTAATATACGACACCAAAAATAGTCGAGGCATCCTGCCTCGTTTAGTATTTGGAGAGACTTTATGATCAAGGAAGCAATAAACATGCTTGTCAACAATATAAGCCTTTCAGAGGCCGAGATGGCTGAGTGTATGAAGGAGATAATGGAAGGGAAGGCTACCGAGGCACAGATTGGAGCTTTTCTTACTGCCTTAAGGATCAAAGGCGAGACTGTTGATGAGATAACAGGGGCTGCGAGGATCATGAGGGAGAAGGCAACGACCATCAAGGCGCCTGATGGTGTTCTCGACACATGTGGAACTGGCGGCGATATGTCGCATACATTTAATATCTCGACAACGACAGCCTTTGTGGTTGCAGGGGCTGGAATCCCTGTTGCTAAACATGGAAATCGTTCTGTCTCAAGCCAGTGCGGGAGTGCTGACGTGCTTGAGGCCCTCGGAGTAAAAATAGACCTGCTGCCTGAGAAGGTAGAAAAATGTCTTTTCGAGACAGGCTTTGGCTTTCTCTTTGCCCCCTTATTTCACCCGGCAATGAAATATGCAATCGGCCCCAGACGGGAAATGGGCATAAGGACTATATTCAATATACTCGGCCCTATAACAAACCCTGCTGGTGCAAAGAGACAGATACTGGGTGTGTTTGCCGATAAACTTACAGAGACACTTGCGATGGTTCTTGGAAACTTAGGCGCTATTGATGCAATGGTTGTCCACGGTGAGGATGGGCTTGATGAGATAAGTATTTCTGATGGCACAAAGGTCTCAAGATTTAAAGATGGGAAAGTCGAAAACTTCTATATCGGACCGGAGGATTTTGGCATCAGGAGAAACAAGATTGAATATATACGTGGTGGCAACAAGGAAGACAACATAGCCATCACCCTATCCATCCTTAATGGTGAAAAAGGACCGAGACGAGATATAGTCCTCATGAATTCAGCCGCTGCCCTTATAGTCGCAGGGAAGACAGAGGATTTCAAGCCCGCCCTTACCATGGCAGAAGATGCGATAGATTCTGGAAGGGCATTAAGGAAACTTGAAGATGTAAAGAGGGTTAGTAATTCGTTATGACGAGATCCGTCAACATATAAAATAAAACCATATCCCTTCAGTTACGGGTTAACAAATCCCCCTTTGGAAAAGGGGGAATGAGGGGGATTTTATAATATCATTAAAAAATCTCCCCTAACCCCTCTTTGCCAAAGAGGGGAACAACAATATGCAACTATTCATGCACTCATAACTGAAAGGTTACATAAAACCAATGATTTCACTTGTTAATTTTTTATCTGCAATAAATGCTTAATAAAAAGCAAGAAATGCATAGACTTTTTATGTCAATCTTGAGATACTTAAAGTGGATAACACTTTCTACCTCATTATTAATTAGTATCTGTGTATAAAGTCGTATTTTGTCATTATCCGGCTTGACCGGATAATCCATGGTTCGACAAGCTCACCATGACAATTGTCACCCTGAGCCTGCCGAAGGGTGGATTCCCCGATCAAGTCGGGGAATGACGGATTATCTGAACAGCAGTTTATACACAGACTCTAATTAGAGGAACTCCCGATAAAGCTAAACCTTTCGTAAGAGGGGGACGGAAAGCGGCGGGTGCTGAGCAAGTCGAAGCATGGCCGAGCTGCCGAAGGATGAACCAATGGTAAGCTCGGCTTTTTTATTTACTACGGGAGAATAAATAAGGCTTTGAAATAAAGGTAGCTGGCTTCCTTATGAATATGTCCTGAAAGGCCTCGTCGAAGACTTCTGGTCAATATTGAAGAAGGAGTGGGTGGATACAGGGGTGTTTAAGGTGTAGATTCGAGAAGTTAGTGACATTTTGCTGGCGTACAAAAAGGAGGTGATGTGTAGAACATACAGCAAGAGGGAATGCAGAACCTTAGTCTTAAGGAGGAATAAGAATGACTGAAAGAGGATTTAATTGACTTAAAAGGAGGTGGTTGAATGTCTATATGAAATAGCGTTGAAGGCAAGGCAATGTTAAACCATCTAAAGACTAAATCAAGAGGGGGTGTTGATTATGAGTAAAGTAAACGGAATTTTAAACTCGTTTATAGTCATTTTGGGAATATGTTCATTAATTCTATTGGCCAGTTGCACAACAGTCAAGACAATTGCGGGGACAGGTACGTCCGGATGTGCTGACGGTCCTGGATTGGCGGCAACATTAAGTTCACCAGTCGGGTTGGTTACTGACCCATGGCAGAATATTTATGTTGCTGATTCAAACTGTAATAAAATAAGGCAGATTGTACATGGCCCAAATAATGTCACACCCTTTGCAGGCACAGGGACTGCCGGTTGTGATGACGGCAATGTATTAACTACAGCTACGTTCAGAACACCTGTAGATGTTGCCAGAGACAACGCTGGCAATTATTACATTGCGGACCAGGCTAATCATGTTATCAGAAAAATTACTCCTGCTGGCTTGGTAACAACCATTGCTGGGCAGTGCAGAAAAGCGCTTACGGCACCGAAAGAATGTCAGAATGACAAAGAACCGTGTTCTGTAAGTACACCGGTTCCCGAGAGCATTTCACCACCAACAGAGGCACTCTTTTATTCCCCATCTGCTGTGGTAGTAGATAGCGAAGGTAATATCTTAGTTGCAGACTGGGGAACCTGTAGCGTGCGAAAAATAGACCTTAAAGGTAATGTTACTACTGTAGGTAAAAAGGGTGGTAAAAAAGTATCTGCTTCTGTTGGTTGTTGCACTTGTTCTGGCCCATTCTCATATCCGTCCGGAATCGATATCGATGCAGCAGGAAACATCTATGTCTCTGAGTATTATGGCCATAAGATTAGCAGGATTGATGCAGTTACAGAGGATATTACCACATGGGCCGGTGGTTCGTGGGGTTACAAAGATGGACCGGGATCCGATGCAGCCTTTATGTATCCATATCATATAGTAATTGATAAGGCAAGCGGAGAGACTTATGTGGCTGATCATGGAAATAACCGTATCCGTTACGAGACTCCGAGAGATGATCTTGTCGCACCTATTGCCAGATGACTTGAAAGAAGCATTTGCAGCGATAGACAATGCAGGGACAGCCTCAATTCTATCACAATTTTATCACAGTGAAGAAAAAGAAAAAGGTTGCATTGCTGAACCCCTTGATTTAAATGGCGTCCCCAACGGGATTTGAACCCGTGTTACCGCCTTGAAAGGGCGATGTCCTAGGCCGAGCTAGACGATGGGGACGTTTCTGGTGAGCCGCGTTGGATTCGAACCAACGACCCACGCCTTAAAAGGGCGTTGCTCTACCTACTGAGCTAGCGGCCCGAAGGTATTTTTACTTTACCTATTAAAGAGATTTCTTGTCAAATATCCTTAAGGTGTTTCTTTGTGTAAGGAAGCAGACCACCTGCCAATAAGATTTCCTTTTCCCTATCATTGAGGTGTGAAGATACCCCGAATGAATAATTTTTTGTCAGATTATATACAGTATAAGACTGGTTCCCTTTTAATGAATTTTTTGCGTCAGGTATAAGTAGCCTATCACCTTTTTCTACTCTTTCGTAATCACTTGTATTGTTGAAATGAAGAGGAAGAATCCCGAAGTTTATAAGGTTTGACCTGTGGATTCGTGCAAAAGATCTTGCAATCACCACATGGATACCAAGGTACATCGGTGCAATTGCAGCATGTTCCCTTGAGGAACCCTGGCCATAATTCTCGCCTCCAACAACAATCCCACCATCCTTTAACTTTGCCTCCTTTGCTCTTTTACTAAATGTGTTGTCAAGATTGAAGAACACAAATTCCGATATCGCAGGTATATTTGAACGCAATGGAAGGATAGCAGAACCAGCCGGCATTATGTCGTCAGTAGTTATGTTGTCACCAAGTTTCAGCAAGACATCTGCCTCGATCTTTTCCCCAAGAGGTTCTTTAACAGGAACTTCTTTAATATTAGGCCCCTTTAAGACTTTTAAATCCTTTGTATCTTCTCTGGGGTTTATAAACATATTGTCATTGATAATGTATTTTGACGGTTCACGCGATATCGGTATAAAAAGACCGGAATCACGCGGGTCAACTATTTCTCCTTTAACAGCAAATACCGCACATGAAACAGCGCTTGCAAGGTACACAAATGCATCCTTGTTGCCGCTTCTGCCTTTGAAATTTCTATTGTATGACCTGACAGATATTTGTTCTGTACCGGGTGAACCTCCCATGCCTATACATGGGCCACATGAACATTCGAGCATCCTTGCACCAGATGCAATCATATCTGCAATAAGTCTCTTTCGTGAAAGCATTTCATAGACCTGCCTTGAACCGGCGTTAATCAGGAGATTTACGTTTTCTGCTACCGGCTTGCCTTTCAGGATAGAAGCAACAGTCTTCAAGGACTGATATGACGAATTAGTACAGCTTCCGATGCAGACTTGGTCCACTTTTGTCCCAGTGATCTCTCTTATCGGTATAACGTTATCGGGGCTGTGAGGCTGAGCTATCATAGGCTCGATCGAATTCAAATCTATCTCGACGATATCAACGTATTTTGCATCTTCATCAGCATCAAGCTCGATCCAATCTGATTCTCTTCCTTGTGCCCTAAGAAAATACCTTGTTCTTTTATCACTTGGGAAGATAGAAGTCGTTGCCCCAAGTTCTGCACCCATATTTGTAACAGTAGCCCTTTCAGTAACATTTAAGTCCTTTACCCCGGTACCACCATACTCAAGAATTTTTTTAGCTCCTCCCTTAACAGTAAGCCTCCTTAATATTTCGAGTATCACGTCCATTGCTGTGACCCACGGCCTGCTCAGTTTGCCTGTTAGCTTTACAAGCATAACCTCTGGCATATTGAGTTCAAAAGGGGTACCTGCCATGACAGTTGCAGCATCGAGTCCCCCAACTCCTATGGCTATCATGCCTGTACCTCCGCATGTTGGTGTGTGGCTATCCGTGCCAAGGGCAATTTTACCAGGGGTAGCAAAGCGTTCAAGATGTACCTGATGACTTATGCCATTCCCGGGCCTTGAAAAGTATGCCCCATATCTTGCTGCAACACTCTGGAGAAAGAGGTGGTCATCAGAGTTCATATAATTCGACTGAATCATATTGTGATCTACATAAGAAACAACAAGTGGTACCTTTACTTTGTCAATTCCTATTGCTTCAAATTGTAGCCAGGTCATTGTGCCTGTTGCATCTTGTGTATATACATGGTCAACCCTTAACCCGACAGGCGTGTCTATCTTTAGATCGCCATAAACCCTATGTGCTTCAAATATCTTTTCTACAATGTTCTTCCCCAATTTCTCCTCCGATATGAGTGCTATTTTAGTTCTTATAGTTTCTCATTCTGGTTGGCGTGACTCGTTCCGAGCCTGTCCAGAATCCTTCTTTTAAAAAAGATTCCCAATCCACCCAAGGCGGAGGAATGACTATAAGTTGAAAAGGATTCTATAAAAATTAAAATAGCTAATACAGAAAATTTAACATATTTTGTGCGATTAAATCCAAATACAATATGAGCCCAAATCCCGATTTAGAAATAGCAAACATTGGTAGGACAGGCGTCTCGCCTGTCCTGAAAGGTAAAATCCCTCTGACAGCCGAGACGGCTGTCATACTGGATTTTTGAGATTTAGGCATTCTCTAAGTCGAGATTTGGGTGATATCCTTGTCTTGAGATAAAAAGAAGATATGTATAAAATATAGAAAAATAAAAATACTCAACACGGAGACAATCGATGCATTTTTTTAAATATCGGGCTGGTGAACTGTATGCTGAAGAAGTACCCGTCAAAAAACTTGCTGAAAAATATGGCACACCGTTATACATCTACAGCTATAATACACTTTTAAGACACCTTAGGGCATATACCGATGCCTTTAATGACTATCCACACATAATCTGCTTTGCTATCAAATCTAATTCAAATACTGCAATCCTCAGATTATTTGCAAAAAACGGGGGAGGCGCTGACATTGCCTCCGGAGGAGAACTCTACACGGCATTAAAGGCAGGTATCCCGACTAAAAGAATAGTGTATGCCGGTGTAGGAAAGACTGAGGATGAGATAAGATTTGCTTTGAGGTCAAAGATACTCATGTTCAATGTGGAATCCGAGGATGAGCTTAGAGAGATTGACAGAGTTGCAGGGATGATAAAGACAAAAGCCCCAATTGCATTGAGGATCAACCCTGACATTGACCCTGAAACGCATCCTTATATAGCAACAGGACTAAGGACACATAAATTCGGGTTACTAATAGAGAAAGCATTGGAGTATTACAGACTTGCAGCGAGACTGAAGAATATCAATGTTATCGGCATACACAAGCATATAGGTTCACAGATAACCAAAATCTCTCCTTTTGTTGATGCCCTGAAGAGGATATTACTCCTCATAGATAAACTTACAATTCAAGGAGCGAATATAGAGTACCTCAACGTTGGAGGTGGGCTTGGCATCTCTTACAGGGATGAGACCCCCCCGCACCCGAAAGACCTTGCAAGAAATCTTATTCCTTTTCTTAAAGGCAGAAGGCTTACCCTGATTATCGAACCCGGTAGGTCTATAGCAGGCAATGCCGGCATACTTGTTACAAAGACACTCTACCTGAAGAAAGGTGAGGAGAAGGAATTTATCATTGTAGATGCAGGGATGAATGACCTGATAAGGCCATCTCTATACGGCGCTTATCACAATCTGCTCCCTGTTGTCAGAAAAAAAAGAAATACAGTTCTATGTGATGTCGTTGGCCCGATATGCGAATCTAGCGATTTCCTTGCAAAGGAAAGAGAACTTAAGAGTGTAAAAAGGGGAGAGTATATCGCTGTTATGGGTGCAGGCGCATATGGATTTTCCATGAGTTCAAACTACAACTGCCGGCCGAGGGCTGCAGAGGTTTTAGTCAGAAACAGGGATCACTTCTTGATAAGGGAGCGCGAGACATACAGCGACCTTGTGAGTAATGAGAGGATCCCTGAGTTCTTGAAATGAAGATAAATTTCACAAAGATGCAAGGGCTCGGCAATGATTTTATCCTGATAGACTGCCTGAATCAAGATTGCAGATTTACCCCCCCTCAATCCCCCCCTTGTCAAGGGGGGGAGATGGGGGGGTATCCTTCTGAAATTGGAGAATTAGCAAAACGATTATGTAACAGACGTTTTGGGATCGGTGCTGATCAGATTCTGCTTCTCTACCCATCTACATCTGCAGACTTCAAGATGAGGATTTTTAATGCAGATGGAAGTGAAGTAGAGATGTGTGGCAATGGAATACGATGCCTTGCAAAATATATATGGGACAGAAATCTTTCTCGTAAAAACACCCTTGAAATAGATACCCTCGCAGGCATTATCAGGCCAGAGAAAGCAGGTGAGATGGTGAAGGTTGACATGGGGGAACCGATTTTTGATCCTGAGAAAATACCGGTAAGGATAGTTCAAAGTTCAAAGTTCAAAGTTCAAAGTTTAAAAACTCAAAATTCAAAATTAATTATTGACTACCCGTTGCAGATTGAAGACAAAGAATTTAAAATTACATGTGTATCTATGGGAAATCCACATGCAATTATTGCAGTTGACGATCTTCCTAATTTTCCTGTAACATATTATGGCCCTATGATCGAGAGTCACCCTATATTCCCTAAAAGAACAAATGTAGAGTTTATAAAGGTGGCGAATCCTGCAGAGATAACGATGCGGGTATGGGAACGCGGCTCCGGAGAGACCATGGCATGTGGTACAGGCGCTTCAGCCGTGGCTGCAGCGTCAAACATTAAGGGTCTTACCAGTAAAAATGTCACTATTCACCTTCTGGGTGGCGACCTTTTTATAGAATGGGCAGATGACAATCACATCTATATGACAGGGCCTGCTGTAGAGGTTTTTGAAGGTACAATCGAAAATTAGAGTGTTAAGGCAATATGTTTATTACAGGCAATTTACGCGAGTATTCAAGAACTCAGTTTGTTAGAACCATAAGGTATTCTATATCTGTCTTAGATATGAAGGAATTGAAACGTATCCAAGATACTGCTGTTTCTATTGATATTAGTAAAGGAGGACTTGGGATTATAACAAACTATCCCTTAAAGACAGGACATATCTTAGACTTTGATAATGAGGTAAAGATGGATGACATTACAGCAAAGTCCGCTGTTGTAAGATGGGCAGAAAAAATTAATGGCAACAAATATCGGGTGGGCTTGAAGTTTATATAAATACTATTGAGACAGGGGCGAAATGATAAAAATTTAGAGGAGTATCTCTTTCTTCAACTATGATATTCCTTATGAAATACTGCCATCCTTCCGTGCCACCTACTGTAGGAGGTAGCTTAATGAATTCAGCAGTACGGCCGACGAACACATCTATATCCCATACGATGAAGAATATTACAGAAAGAAAAAGGTATCTCCAGCCGTACAGTTTATGTAAACGATTATGAACAATAGCCCACAAAACGCAGATAAATGCAATAAAAAGAAAAATCCGTGCCAGCTGGTGAGTGTAAATTGCAGGATATTCGTGGGGTACATATCCCAGGCATTAGAAGCATAGAGGAAGAAAAAAATGGAAAAGATAAAAAATTTCATCGACCTTCACTGAGCTTTAATGTTTTTTTAAACATCTCGGGAAGGTCAAGGAAGCGCCTGTCCAAAATTATTTCTTCAAGAGTCAGTGATGTCTTTTGCATCCAATTGGGATATGAATCAACCGTGCCCGGCATGTTCTGCTGATTTAATGTCCCAATAATGTCATCAAGGCTTACAAGCACTAATTTACACGGAGTTTTTGCAAGATACCGGTATATGGCAAGGCATAGTTCCGGAGTCATCTGTAGTATCTTTTTTGGTTCTGATGGGAAATCATCCGGGATGATACCTTGAGATTTAAGGGCAGAGAGGATAAGTTTTTTATCCCTCTTTCTCTCTTTGACTTGCTTTTTCCAAAGGGCATCATCTGGATACATACCCAGTTTTTTTCTAATCTTCAGATCCTCGCCTTTCCAGTAACCGTATATTGTCGGCAGGTCGTGGGTGGTTATAGCACATAATGCCATATCAGTGTATTCCTCAGGAAGAATAAACGAAGGGTCAGGATAATTCCTTTCAAAATAGAAAAGTTTGTAAGAAAGCATCTGGAATCTCTTAAGCGTTTCTCTGACATTCTCCCCTACTGTTCCAAGGTCTTCTGCAATAATCATTGTCCTGTTTCGTACACTCTCCAGCGCAATGATTCTGAGAAGGTCCTCAGATGGATACAATACATACGTACCTTCTTTAGGAGATGTTCCATAGGGTATCCAGAAAAGCCTGAACAAGCCCGGTGCATGGTCTATTCTCAGGGCACCGCCGTATTTCATATTTTTTCTCATTGTTTGAATGAATAATTCATATCCTGTTTCCCTTAACCTCTCGGGAATCACAGGAGGGAAACCCCAGTTCTGACCATTTGGATTAAAATCATCTGGAGGAGAGCCAACATCTGCCTTTCCAACAACATTCTGATAATTCCATACATCACTGCCTCCGTCAACCGAGCCGATAGCGAGATCATGGTAAAGACCCACAACCATTCCAAGTTCTCTGGCCAGTTCTGCTGTTTCTCCGAGTTGACCATCAATGAGCCATTGAATATATTTATAAAAGAGTATCTCTTTTTCATATTTCTTTTTGAACCCCTGAACAGCGTCATCCGTTGGGCTTTGGTATCCCTCAGGCCATTGTTGCCATGTATATACATTATGCGCCTTCTTCATGTTTTCCCACAGCGTCATAAATATGGCAAAGGACTCAAGGACAATGCCTTCTTCTGAGATATATTCTTGGAAGTCCCTTCCCCTCAGGGTATCTTGGGCATAGTGCTTTTTATAGAAGAGTTCAAAGGCGTGTCGCAATATTCTTTCCTTTAGTGAAGCTAACTGTTCATAATCAATCAATTTTCTTTTTTTGAGTTTTTTAATCTCTTCTTTAAATGACGAGGATTTTGTAATTGACTGTGCATCTTCAGATTCTATAACCTCGGGAATACTTTCAATGTCCAAATAAATAAAATTTTTATACAACCTGCTTATGGGAGAATACGGACTGATACCGAAAGGGGTTGTGTTTGGAATAGCATGTAATGGATTAATTCCAACAAAACCGCCATTTAAATCAGCAACCCGTTCAACAATTTTTTTAAGGTCAGAAAAATCGCCAATGCCCCAGTTCCTAAATGAACGAAGTGAGTAAAGGTTAATAGAAAGCCCCCATGTTCTTCTATCATATAGTCCAGGTGGCATATAACAAGTATCGGGGGTTACAATGACCTTAGATGTTTTCCATAAAAGGTTTGTTCCACATGGGAAGATACTTTCAGGATGCTTACATTCCACATGAATCACATAATACCCTATATCTCGGACTATCATATCAAAGAGGATTATCTTTATATATCTTATCCCATCTATCCACTGCTGTTCTGAAACAGTTATTGCTTCCCCTGAAAGCGTAAATACATTTCTTTGACTGTTTTCACCTGAAAATCCCCCCATCCCCCCTTTAAAATCCCCCTCAAATCCCCCTTTACTAAAGGGGGACTGAGGGGGATTATCCCTTTTGCAAAGGGGGGTGTGGGGGGATTCATGGGAATTATTTTCATCCTCTATAGACCATAACAGTGATAGTTTTTTCTCTCCACCTTCCTCGATGGGAATATAAACAGGGATTTTCAATGGCTGGTCATTTACTGATATGACATGTACAGGTTCAATGAAACTTTTCCATGGTCTGTACTTTCGTTCATTAATCTCCTTTAATATGTCCTCCACTGAATCAATCTTCAGTCTCATTGCCCTGAGCACAGATTTTTTAGTTTCAATAGAAGTTATACACTTTTCACCAAAGATATCCCAGTATTCTGGAACAATTCCACATAGTTCAGATAACTCATTGATTAATTCATCGTATGGCGTCATATTTTTATCTCACCCTATTAGTCCTCTATGTGATATCTTCAATGTAGCTTCCTGTCCCGTCTCGAATTTCACAAAATCCCCAACCCTGATGGATTTTTCCATTGGCATCAAGCTGCAGCGGAGCTTAAAGGTACTATTGGCGCATTTCAATCTAAACCGATAAGTCTTTTAAACTCTTTATATGACTTCTTCTCTATCTCCTCATGAAGACTCCTGCCATGTGCATCCATTGTAACTATTGCTGGAAACTCCTCAACCTCCAATACCCACATCGCCTCGGTCGCACCAAACTCCTCAAGCTTCCATACATCAACCACCCTTTTTACCCTATCAGCAAGATAAACAGCAGCACCGCCTATAGTATGAAAATATGCACAGCCGTTCTTTTTAAGTGCATTCAGGGTCTGTTTCCCCATGCCTCCTTTCCCCATAATGCCCCCCAACCCGTATTCCGAGATAATTTGATGTTCGTACATCTCAACCCGCATGCTTGTTGTCGGGCCTCCAGCAATAAGCTCGAAGCCTTTTTTGGTCTTTCTTACTATAGGACCACAGTGATAGAGGATTGTCCCTTCTATATTGATTGGCAATTCTTTTTTTGATGGCCTTTCATTGAATAAATATTTATGCACCCTGTCCCTTCCTGTTACAAGAGTACCATTAATTAAAACCATATCCCCTACATTAATGGAATAAACAGCGTCTTTAGTCAAAGGAAGGTTTATTGTCATTGCCTTAATCATGTGGATTTATAATTTGCGATTTATACGGTATTGTCATTGACCCAAAAATACTTTTAAAAATGTCATTCCCCGACCCCCGATTACAACCTTCGAGGGCGGGCTTGATCGGGGAATCCAGTTTCTTTGTTTCTGGATTCCGCATCAAGTGCGGAATGACAAACTTGATACAGCAATGTTTTGCCGTTGAGTAGCTCAATCTTGAATTTTGAATTTTGAATTTTGAATTTGCCATGTCAATCTTGCCCTTCTATCTGCCCAACAGCTGACTGAAACATCAACAAAATATGATGCGGGGTGTCTATGATTTACACCGATCTTTACCCCGATGGCCGTCGTTTTACCACCAAGGCCGAGTGGACCTATCCCAAGCCGATTTATATCTTTTAATAGTCTATTTTCAAGTTCTGACAAAACTTTATATTTGTTTGTATTTCCAAGATTTCTCATGAGCTGTTCTTTAGCAAGCCTTGTTACCTGATCCTTTGCAGCACCAATTCCTACCCCAATAATATATGGTGGGCAACCCTTACCCTGGGCCTTGTATACAGTATCAAGCACACACCTTCTCACCCCTTCCAAATCTCTCTCTGCCTTAAGCTCTTCGAAAGGCAGTCTGTATAACTGACCTGCATTTTCGCATCCAGCACCTTTTAGCATAAGGTCAATTGTAAGTTTTTTCTCCCTGGTTCCTTCGAGGTATATAATGGGGAAGCCAATACCCGTGTTGTCTCCAGAATTTTTATCTGTTAGTGCATCAACAGCATTGGCCCTCAAAGGGACTTTTTTAGTAGCAATTCGAGTTGCTTCGATTATCGTACTCTTTAACTCAATGTGACTAATACCAAAAGGAGCCATTATAAAAAATACAGGCACGCCTGTATCCTGGCAGATTGGCCTTTCAGTTTCCCTAGCAATCCTTATGTTCTCAAGGATCGCCAATATCGCAGCTTTAGCATTTGAGTTTTTTTCCTCTTCTGAATATGCACATTTTAATGCAGTCTCAACATCCGAAGGTAATGATGTTGCCGCCTTTTTGTAAAGCTTTACTACTGCATCACGAAGTTTCATCATTTTTAATATATCATTTTCCCATTATGAAAATATCCTGAACAACAGAAAGGTAACCGACGCTCCCATTAAACTACCGAGAATTACTTCCCAGATGGTATGTGCTTTTGTTACAACTCTGCTTTGTGCAATTATTGCAGCGATAACGAAAGTAAGTAATGATACTGTGAAATTTTCTGTAATATATGTTGTTGCTACCCACACTGAAAATGCGAGTGCAGCATGTCCGCTCGGCATACCACCTCTTAGTGGAAGCCCCTTTCCTAAATATGCTTTTGTTATTACAACAAAAATAAGTACAATGATGAACGCTAAAAGGACAATTTCTTCTTTTGAGTGCTTTGTTATCGATAGTCCTTTGTGAAATGAATCCCGGAGATAGGGAAATAAAATAATATATCCAATAACTGTAACACCAAATGCTGTTATCAGCACTGCGCCTGCTGCTATATCCTTTGCTATGCGTGCTTTCTCACTATGCTCAGGCGAGATAATATCAACTATTGTCTCTATTGTGGTATTGAACATTTCAGCAAGAAGTACTGCTATTACAGAAAGAGCAATAATGAGAAACTCTGTGCGTGATACACCGAGGATATAACTCATAAGGAGTACAATAGCGGCGCTAAAGAAATGATAGCGAACATGTCTCTGCGTCCTCGCAGCGTGAAGGATCCCTTCTATTGCAAAGTTAACACTCTTTACCCACTGCCTGAATGGCACAGCATCAATCCCCCCTGTTTAAAATCGCTGTAAGCTCCTTTATTAAAATCGAGTTTCCCCTGTGTAATTTTACAGCAATCCTTAAATATGTACTGTCAAGCCCTCTAAAATTCGAGCAGTCCCTGACAAGAATACCTTTTCTCTTTAGCTGCTGGCATATCTCATTTGCGGTGCTTATTTTCAACAGATAGAAATTAGTATCAGAATGAAAAAATTCTATGCCTATTTTATTGAAACTCCTTTCAAGAAATCGCTTCTCTTCATTTATCAATCTAATTGTCTCTTTTCTATAAACTTTATCTTTGAGTGCCACCACTGCTGCCCTTTGTGCAAGACTGTTCACAGTCCATGGCTCTTTATGCTCCTTTAATAGCCTGATCAGATGCAGCGGGAAGACACCGTATCCGATCCTTAACCCAGAAAGTGCGTAAAAAGGTGTCATAGACCTTAAGACAATAAGACAAGGATTATTCTGAACCTCATTTATTACTGTTTCTTCTGGAGAGAAATCTATAAAAGCCTCATCAACAATGAGGTAACATTTAAGTTCCTTTGCTGCATCTGCAATTCTTTTGACATCCTCTCTTGTAAGTAAACTCCCCGTTGGATTATTGGGATTACACAGAAATGCTATGTCGCAATGAAGTTCGGAGTTCTGAGTTCTGAGTTCAGAGTTTATATCTCCCTTCATTGCTGATATGAATTCTTCAGGCTTTATCTCAAAATTGTTTTCTCTTTTCAACTCGTAACTCATAACTCGTAACTCATAACTTGTTTTACATGCCCTTTCATACTCCGAAAATGTCGGTGCCGGTATAAGAACCCTTTGAGGTTTTAATGTCTTTACTATCAGATAAATAAGTTCTGTGCTGCCGTTCCCGCAGAGAATTGTCTCCGGGTCGATCCCGTGATATTGGGCGAGTCTCTTTCTCAATCTTTTTGTTTCAGGATCTGGATAATTATGAAGATATTTCAGATGTTTCCGTATCTCTGCCTTCACCTTCTTAGATACACCGAGAGGATTTACAGAGGAACTAAAATCTATTATCTTTCTTTCCTGTATCTTAAGTTCCTCTGCGAACCTATAGATATTTCCGCCATGCTCGAATGGTTGAGGGACATTAAATATTTCTTGTATCATTAGGTTAATGCCTTAGCGCTTTTAAGTTCCTGGATTGAATGGATAGACTTAAGCTCTTTTCTATACTGTTTTTGAGCTTCTTCAATATCATAAAGCGATTGCAAATTCATCCAGAATTCAGCGGGGACATTAAAAAATTTCCCGAGTTTTAAAGCTGTTTCCGCAGTGATGCTCCTCTCTCCTTTGATAATCTGGCTCAATCTCGTCTGTGAGAGACCTGTCTCCCTTGAAAGACGGTAGACAGTTACCCCCATCGGGTCCAAAAATTCTTCCTTCAAAATTTCACCCGGGTGTATATTTTTTAGCTTTCTCATAATCCTCACTCCTCCAACTAATTATTCATTGATTTTTAATGGTAATCTGTTATTTCAACATCATGGGCATTTCCACCTTGCCATCTAAAACAGATTCGCCATTGCTCATTTATTCTTATACTCCATTGTCCTTCCCTGTCTCCTTTAAGAGATTCAAGCCTGTTGTTTGGAGGAACTTTTAATGTTCCAAGTGTTGTAGCAGCAAAAATCATTCTCAGCTTTCTCCTTGCAAGGTTATGCAGATGGGAAGGCAATTTTATTTTCTTTGAGAATCTTCCTTTCCATATAAGCTCTGTTTCATCATCGTGAAATGATACTATCATATGACAATAGTATCATTAAAAGAAATTAAAATTGTCAAGTGGAACCAGCGGACAGAGAGAAAAGATCGTTCTTTTTCTTGATGGCTTTGATGAGCTGTCAACCACTTTTGACAAGGACAAAGTCCTCGAGGAGATTGATCACCTTTCGGAGTCAACGCAGATGTATCAAAAGGTTGTCCTTACCTGCAGGAAACTGATGTACAATTGCAGATAGGATTATCGCAAATACGTAAGTGGCATTTGAAGCTTTCTATTTTTTCTCCCTTTTGTATTGTAACCTTTAAGCTGCACAAAGTTTCTTCAGGTTCTATGGTTATCATTATCCTGTTTCCTTTTATGTTTTTTAATCTTCTCAGTCAAGCCGTCAGGGCACCAAACAATTATTAACAATCTTAAAATAGAATGCGCATTATTCAGAAAATCTCCCTCTCCCCTCTTTGCCATCCTTCGACAGGCTCAGGATGACAAATGTCATGGTGAGCCTGTAGAACCATTCCTCCCGGAGCCTGCCCTGAGCGTAGTCGAAGGGGCAAAGGGAGGGTAGGAGGGATTTTATAAAGTTAATGTCGGTATTATTATGAGACCCTTACTTATGATGTTGTGAACAAATCCGTCCCATCTATTCTAAGAAAAAAGCAGGCTCTGATTCTTTCAGAAGCCTTCTCATCTCGACCATCTTTTTATGGTCATCCCTCAGACCACTATTCTGGCAACTTGCGTGCTTTAAACCCTGCTCCATTTTCTCACATAAAATTTCCTTACCTCCTCTGCTAAAAGCAATGCAACGCTGAAAGGTATCAGTACTAACCACGCATTTAAGCCTATTGGTGCTGTTCCAAAAATCTTATTTCCGAACGGATGATAAACGATGAATAACTGGAGCAGGATTTCAACTATGATACCAGCAAATATAAGCCTGTTCGATAAAAAACCTATGCTGAATACAGATTCCCTTGAAGAACGACATGCAAAGACATTCCCTATCTGAGTAATTATTATTGCTGTAAGACATGCAGTTGTTGCCTGTAGATAAAGCATATTGTTAGATGCAAGCATCTGACCCCACTCCCACCCACCTTTGTTCAATATATAGAAGAACCCGAATAACCCTGCTGCGGCCTCGATAGGGCCAAGGAATAGGTATGCCCTTGTCAGTAATGGAAGATTCAGGAGTCTCTCCTTTGGGCTTCTCGGAGGTACTTTCATAATGGCCGGGGAGGGCTTTTCTGCTCCCAATGCAAGGGCTGGAAGCATATCTGTTCCGAGATCAACAGCGAGTATTTGTATGATGGTTAGAGGAAGGGGGATCCTCAATAGAGCATATGAAAGATAAGGGACTATCTCAGGGATGTTGGAAGAAAAGATATAGCTTATAAATTTTCTGATATTCTCATAAACAGCCCTGCCCTCCTCAATAGCATTCACAATTGTGGCAAAGTTATCATCAAGGAGTATCATGTCGGATGCCTCTTTTGCAACATCCGTCCCTGTAATACCCATGGCAATGCCTATATCTGCCCTTTTTAAGGCTGGGGCGTCGTTGACACCATCACCTGTAACAGCAACCCTTTCACCTTCTTCCTTCAGGATATTTACAACCCTGAGCTTATGCTTCGGTGTCATCCTCGAAAATATTACCTCCTCTTTAGATAAGACCGTGCGGAGTTCTTTATCAGACATCCTCAGGAAATTACTCCCTTCTACTATTGAGGCATTTCCCTTCACAAGGCCAATCTCCTTCGCAATTGCAAGAGCTGTCCTCGAGCCATCACCTGTGATCATTATTACCTTTATCCCTGCTTCTCTACATTTCTTTATTGCCTCTGGTACCTCTGGTCTTGGAGGGTCTTCAAGACCTATCAAACCCAGAAAAATCATATTCCTTTCTACATCTTCTATGTTTGTAATACCTTCGCCATCCACTACTTCCCTATATGCAAATGCAAGTACCCTTAGACCTTCATCCATCATTGATTGATAAAGGGAGATAGCCCTATCCTTGGCTCCTTCAAAGTTCTGAAATTTGCTGTCTATAAGACAATGGCTACATATTGTGAATATGCTTTCGGGTGCACCTTTTGTCATCACATATTTACCGCCATCTATGGAATTTATTGTGCTCATTCTCTTCCTCTCGGAGTCGAAGGGAAACTCCTTTATTCTTTTACTTTCCACACGTCCTATGGACTCGACTGATGCCCTGTAAAGTGCAACCTCTGTTGGCTCACCCTTCAGATCCCCTTCTATCTCCTTCGTGTTGTTGCAAAGCTGTGCAACAGTGAGCAAAAAAGTTCTTTGTCCTTCTGTCTTTATATCTTCACCAATAAAGGCTATCCTTTTTACATCCATTTTGTTCTGGGTAAGTGTTCCTGTTTTATCAGTGCAGATGACAGACACAGAACCGAGCGTTTCTACAGATGTCAGGGTCTTTATCAACGCCTTTCTCTTTGCCATCCTCTGGCTGCCCATGGCAAGGGAAAGTGTTACTGTTGGAAGTAACCCTTCCGGCACATTGGCAACAATTATCCCTACTGCAAAGATAAAGTTTTCCCAGAATGTTCTGCCTATGAGATGTCCTGTTACAAAGAAAACAACCCCCATAATTGTAGCTATCGCTGCGATGACCCTCGTTATCTTTATTATCTCTCTTTGAAGAGGGCTGAGACCCGAGGTAACTGTCCCTGTAAGTTGGGCGATCCTTCCGAATTCTGTTCTCATCCCTGTTGCAAAGACCACGCTTCTCCCTGAACCACTCACAACGGTTGTACCTGCAAAAGAGATATTCCTGCTTTGAATTAGTTCTCCATCACAGGGCTCATGATTTAAAGGCACAGGCTCAGATTCACCTGTAAGGGATGCATTATTTACCATAAGGTATGCTGTATCTATAAGCCTTGAATCTGCGGGCACTTTATCTCCCTCTGAGAGGGTTATTAAATCACCAATTACTATTTCCCTGGCAGGTATCTCCTTTTCTATTCCACTTCTTATTACCTTTACATAAAAAGGCAGGAGGAGTTTTAATTTCTCGATGGCTTTCTCAGCCTTATATTCCTGTATGAATGTAAATATTGCGTTAATAAATATTACCCCCACGATTGCAAGGCCAAGGGTAATCATACCTTCTCCTGGATGCAGGTACTCTGATAAAAAGGCGAGCCCTGCTCCTATCCAGAGGAGTATAGCGAGGAAATGGGTGAATTGTTTAAGAAACTTAGCAAATAAGGATTTCTTTTTTACCTCTTTAATTTCATTCGGGCCGAACTCAAGGAATCGTTTTTTTGCCTCTTCTTCGGTAAGACCACTTTCTGAAGTTACAAGACTGCGGAGGACATCTTCTTTTGTGAGATTATTAATCTTCATGCCTTGGCTTTAAAATTATGAGGTCACAGGGCGTCTCTCTCAGAACAGCCTCTACAGGATTGCCTTTGAATATTGAACTCAAAAGGCTTCTCTCACTCGCTCCCATTATTATAAGGTCATGTCTTTTTGTACTTGCCTCTATGGTAATACCTCTTGCAGCGGCACCAGGTGAAAGCCTGCCTTCATAAGCAGTCCCGTATTTCCTGAGGTACTCCATAAGGTACGAGATGTCCTTAGGTAATCTTTTCTCCCATTCAACGGGAGTAAGTTGGATCTCGCCATGAAAAAACTTCGTTATAGGTTTGGTAGCATGAAAGATAAATACCTTTGAACCAAAACTCTCTGCCATTTTTGCAGTAAAATATGCCCTTTCCTTCACGTGATCAATCTTTGCCTTTAGCGGAACAAGGATATCTCTTGGATGTATCCTTCCCATGTGCACGACTCTAATCAGAGCTACTGAGCATGGAAGCGATAAAGACAGACTACGTGCAATAGTGCCGGCATAGAATCTTCTCTCAACGTCCTGTCTCCTTGTTGACGCAAAAACTAAGCTGATTTTTTCGTGTCTTACAATCTTTTCGATTTCTCTTACCGGGTCACCGGTCTCTGTTATACTTTCTATCTGAATATCCATTTCCTCTGCCTTAATAAATAGCCTCTTAATGGCATCTTCAGCTTTATCAAAGCTGGATTTTGGCATTCCCTTCTCAGCGATAAAGCATATATAGAACTTTGCACCGCAGGTCTTTGTAAGATTTAACGCATACCTTGCAGAGATTTCTGAATTGAGGTGTTCATTCACTGCGGCAAGAATCTTTTTATACATAAAAAAATTATAGCGATGAAATTTTCAAATGACAAGTAAACGACTTACATTTCAACTCGCGTGACAACTCCGTGGAGTTTGCGGGAAGGGAATTTATAAAATTGTACAAAAGGGTGTGTTACCTTTTTGATTATTGAAAACAATTCCCAGAAAATATTCCTTGTTACTATATCCTCTATTCCATAATATATTGTCTTTTCCTCTATCCCCGCTTCCCTTAAGACCTCTTCAATGTTAATTACTTCCATATATCCCATCTGTATTTCAAACACCCTGAGACCTTCTACAATATCTTCTTTAAAGAGACCGATAACAGCAAAGGGATCACTCCTCTTGATAATTGACACAAAGATGTTGTCCTCATAAATGACGCTGTGAAAAAACATTGTTTGCACAATATAAAATGGTATCTCTTTAATATCTTTTAATAAAAATAATGCTGTGCCTCTAATCCTTTCAGTTGTTGCGTGTACCCTTGAAAACTTATGTAGAAATTCTTCTAAAGGCATAAAATCTATCATTCGGTAAAGTCTCTTCTGTCCCCTTGTATAAAGGACTATTATCGTAAGGGGGATAGAGGCAAGGATGAGAGACCAATAACCACCGTGGGGTATTTTATAAAAGTTAGCAACGAGATATACTATATCAACAAATGTAACAATAAGGGAAAAGACTGATAGCATCTTCTTTTTCTTCAAATAAAAAATCCATGTCATCATTATGCCTGTAAGGGTCATGGTTCCGGTGACCGCAAGGCCATAGGCAGCAGCAAGGCGATGGGATTCCTTAAATTCAACCATAATAAATAACACGGAAATAAGAAGAAACCAGTTAACAAAACCTATATATACCTGGGACCTCAGTTCAGGAGATGTATAATCAATTTTAAACATTGGCATAATATGTGTATTTATTGCCTGATAGATAATTGAGAACATCCCGCTTATCATAGCCTGAGAGGCGATGACTGTAGCGAGAATGGTGAGAATAAGGAATGGAACATAAAGTACAGACGTTTGATGAAATATCATCTCAAAGAGTGTACTCTTCGCATGAGGATGCTCAATGAGAAACGCTCCCTGCCCGAGATAATTAAGCAGAAGAGCAAAGAACACAAGATACCTGCTCTGACTATGGGTTTCCTTCCCAGATGTCCCATATCAGCATATAACGCTTCTCCACCTGTCGCACAGAGAAAAACCTCGGAAAGAATTAAAAAACCTGAAAGGCCGTTATCCATCAGAAATCTAAAAGCATAGTATGGGTTTATCGCTTTTACAACAAATGGGGCATGTAATATAGAGAACAATCCTGAAATGGAGAGCGATAGAAACCATATTACCATTATTGGACCGAATGCCCAAGCAACCCTTTCGGTTCCTTTTCTTTGGAAAGAAAACAGAATTATTGCAATAATACCTGCAATGATTATCAACGCCTCTTGTCCCATCTTTTCGAATCCGGGAATCAGGAGTGAACCTTCAACAGCACTTAATATGCTGATTGCAGGTGTAATTACTCCGTCACCTATGAGAAGAGATATCCCGATGAAAGAGAGAAGAGTAATAAAAGATACCTGTCTGCCTTTTTTGAGCAAAGGGACGAGTATCTCTTTAAGAACAATTGTCCCTCCCTCACCTTTTTTACCCAGGCTCATTGCAAGCCATACATATTCAATTGTTACAAGAATAGTCATTGTCCATGCTATAAGGGAGAGAACTCCTATTACATTGGCTTCGGTTGGTTTTATGAGGAGAAAGACGACTGTGATGGTGTATATGGGACTTGTTCCAATGTCTCCAAAAACAAGACCGAGGGATTTTATTATCTCTTTTATAGAGTGGTACTTATTTGACATTACTCCTCCTTTGAGGGCAAAGAAGGAGTAATAAAAAACCCGCCAGGCAATTTAGCGGGATCAGTCTCCTGTCCATTGCCCTTCCAAATGCCTACGAGGTTAGCTGTCGGGCTCGGGCTTGGAAGTACCCTATTCCCGGGATATTCCGAGAAATACGCCCCAATTTGGGTCCCCCGCATCCATCTTACATGGATTTCGGCTACAATTTATTTATATTGAAAACATCTTAAAACTTTCCTCTATTGCTGTCAAGAAAAATATGTTATCTTGTTATCTAAGAATTGCCGATAGCAAGGTGTCATTGCGAGGTAAAGCCGAAGCAATCTCATTCCTAATGGGATTGCCACGTCCCGAATGCCTTCGGGACTCGCAATGACAGGTAAATCAATGCGTTAATCTTCAATCGGCAAAATTCGGTGTTATTGTTATTTTTTACATCCTTCAAGAACTATTGAATTGATGATGTTTTGAGAAGTCTCCGCAATATGGGTTAAACTATTACATGTTTGACAAATCATGTAAAAAAGTCCTGGTCAGGGGAGTTAATTGGATTGGGGACAGCGTTATGACCCTGCCTGCATTACGGGCATTAAGAAAGTCAATGCCAGAAACCAAAATCTCCCTTCTTGTAAAACCCTGGGTATCACCTCTTTTTGAGAATAATCCGAATATAGACGAGTTAATTACTTATAGTGATAAACATAAAGGGATCATAGGTAAGATAAAACTCTCAGGGATGCTAAATAAAAAAAATTTCTGTGGTGCAATCCTGTTCCAAAATGCATTTGACGCTGCCCTGATTACGTTTCTTGCAGGTATAAAGGAAAGGGCTGGATATAACAGAGACGGCAGAGGCCCTCTTTTGACATCTGCGGTCCCTGTGCCTAAAGATGAGGGGAAAGTACATCAAATTAATTATTATCTAAACCTCCTTGAGCAGTTAGGAATAAACGCTGGATACTCATATCCCTACATATATCTCACGCTCGATGAAAGATTGCAGGCAAGAAAATTCTTACAGGATATGAAAAGGCCGATATTTGGAATTAATCACGGCGCAACATATGGTTCAGCTAAAAGATGGCTTCCCGAGAGGTTTGCTGAGATTGCAAATTGGTTTATAAAAGATACCGGTGGAAGCGTAGTGATCTTTGGAGCAATATCAGAAATCGGTAAAGCAGATGAGATATACAAAAATATGAACCCTGAATTCCGAAATTCAGACTCTGTCCTCAGCATGGCAGGAAAGACATCCCTCAGAGAACTTATTTCACTGATTTCAGAATGCGATGTCTTTGTTACTAATGATTCAGGCCCGTTACACATTGCTTATGCAGTTGGGACACCTCTGGTAGCAATATTTGGCTCCACAGACCCTGAATTGACAGGTCCTCCACCTGGGGCAAATGGAAATAGCAATGTGGTAATGACTCCTGACCTCCCATGCAGCCCTTGTTTTGAACGCACCTGTAAGAATAATGATATGAGATGCATGTATGCAATAACATCTGATGATGTTTATTATGGAATAAAAAAAATATTGCCGGACAAGCCTGCTGTATTTTTTGACAGGGATGGTACATTATGCAGAGATGCAGGATATCTTAATAAATATGATGACCTCCATATTTTTAATGATATTAATACTTTAAAACTTCTTAAAGAAAGAGGCTTCAAACTTATCGGTGTTACCAACCAGTCAGGCATTGCGAGGGGCATAATTGATGAAGAGTTTGTAAAAGAGGTCAATAACATATTTATAAAACAATACGGTTTTGATGATTTTTATTACTGCCCTCATCACCCTGATGAGCGCTGTCCTTGCAGGAAACCTGAGCCAAAGATGCTTTTAAGAGCGAGGGCTGAACATAGAATTGATTTTAAAAAATCATATGTCATTGGAGACAAAGATGCGGATATGCTTCTTTCAAAGTCAGTTGGTGCAAAAGGTATCCTTGTACAGACAGGAGAGGCAAAAGAATCGGAATACGCTGATTTTATTGCTAAAGGCATTAAAGAGGCAGTCAATTGGATATTAGAAAAGGTCTCATGAAAGATCCCCGAAAAATCCTTATCATCAAACCAAGCTCCCTCGGCGATGTTGTGCATAGCCTGCCGTTTCTCAACGCATTAAGGACCTGTTTTTCAAAAGCTGAGATACACTGGGTTATTGCTAAAGGCATTGAAGAACTCCTTGAAGGACACCCCATGATTAACAGATTCTGGATTATCAATAAGGATGCATGGAAAAACATTAAGAATGTCGGGAGCACGGTTAAGGAACTGAAGGTTTTGTTTTGGGAATTAAAAAATGAACACTTTGACATTGTAGTAGATTTGCAGGGTCTTCTACGTAGTGGTGTTATAACAGCAGCTACAGGTGCTCCTGTAAGGGTTGGATTTTCAGAGGCACGTGAAGGCAGCAGGGTTTTTTATACACATAAGGTTAAAGGTGGAAAAAACATTCACGCAGTTGACAGATATTTAAAAATAGCTGGATTTTTAGGATGCGACACGTCAGATATTTGTTTTCCGTTCCCTTTTTATAATTATAATCAGTCCACGTCTTCGATTTTTCATCCTTCATCCCTCATCCTTCATCCTTCGAAAGATTACGCTGTCTTAGTACCCGGTGCAAGATGGAAGACAAAGAGATGGCCTCCGGAGAATTTTGGGGAACTCTCATCAAAGTTGCCCTTAAGTACAGTGATAGTAGGTAGCAAAAAAGATACGGATATTGCAAATAAAATTGTAGCTCAATCAAATGGGAATTCGATATCTCTTGCCGGAAAGACAGACTTGAAGGAATTAATCGAGGTAATGAGAGGTGCAAAGTTTGTGGTAAGCAATGACTCAGGCCCAATGCATATTGCTGCAGCACTTGGTATCCCTGTCTTCGCAATCTTCGGACCTACTGACCCATTGAGAACAGGCCCTTACAGAGAAGGACATACAATAATCAGGGAAGATGTCTCGTGTGCACCATGCTTCAAGAGGACGTGTAAGAATATAAAGTGCATGAATGATTTATCAGTGGAAAAGGTTTACAAAATCATCAAGAGAAAATTGGCACTCTGGACAAAAAGTTTAAACAGGTAATGCAACACTCTTCAATGCCGCTACGGGGCCGCACTTTTTCAGGCGGTCCATCTGCTCTCTATTTCTCACCAAAAGGGCGCCTGCAAAACCGAGCGAGTTGATAGAAATCGAGTCAAAAAACTCCTTGGATCTCGGGACAAGGAACATCCACTTCCGCGTCGTGAGGAAACAATAAGGTGTAGACTGTTGCTTTAGAACGTCAGCAGAAGGAGATTCCAGTCCCACCCTGTTAAGCATAGCAGCATAGAGATCAAAGGTCATTCTGGCAGCATCAAGGGGTGAAGCCACAATATTATCTTCAAGTCTGGTAAAGACATGCAGAAAGGGTAAGCCTGGGACAATGCCGAGACCATCTTCGAACCTCGCATCGTCGAATAAAGGCTCTATGGGAACCTCTGGACCTACAGGAGCGAGGGGAAGCGGAACCATCTGAAGGTGCTTATGCGGCTGGCTGGCTCCTGCCGCCTCTCCCCCGTTGTAAAATCCAAACCCATTATATTCACCCATACAGGACCAGAGCGCCTCAAAGTCCTGTATGGTGAGCAGGTTTTCTTGGTCTTCGAAATCACGGGTAACGATGAGAAGGTGATGCTCCAATACATTGAATTTGTTGAGGAGGGCAACGTGTGTATCTGAAATATCAGCCACAAAAAGGGCTTTCTCGTAAGGGAGAAACGGGTTGATCGTCTTTCCCAATGCTGATGACTCCTGCTGCTTCTGCTTGGCCTCATCCTTCCGCTGCAGACTCGAAAGAATCCTCACAAAAAACTGTATCCCTCCATCCTCGATGAACTCATAATCGGTCGGCATGGGAAGCTGTGCACCAGTACGGAGGGCGATTTCGGTTGTCTGCACAAGGGTCTGCCACAAAGTGCCCTTCTTTAGTACTATTCGTGAATTCCTATTCATCTTGTGATATTATTATTCACATTTATTAAAAAGAAAAACAGAGATATTTGAGTAGAAGTTATCTTAAGGAGGATTTACCATTCGGCTTATTTCCATTGCATTCATTACTTTCAAGTAGGCTCTGCTTATGTAAAGAGTAAGACTTTCAGAACTTATTGGACCCTTGTTTTTGGAAGTCGCAGGAGATGAGTTAAATAAAACAGTTTTAAGAATGCCATTAGAGAAAGTTGCATAAATTTTTACTCGTCTTTTTTGAGAAATTTATGCAACATTAAGGTTTAGATAGGCTACATTTCCATTGCATAAAGTGCTGCCCCATGGGCAGCGTGCATGTATGGATTATTATGAACATGGATTTCCTTCTGTAAACGCTCCTCGATCATCCTTTTAAGGCAGGAATTTTTGGCGCACCCGCCTGCAAAGACAATGTCATCTCTAACCTCAACCCGCTTGATTAATGCGATAACCCTGCTAACTATAGATTCATGGAGGGCATGAGCAACGACCTCTCTCTTTTCTCCTTTAGTAATTAAGCTAATAACCTCAGATTCAGCAAATACTGTACACAAACTGTTTATTTTAACAGTGCCATTTTTATTGTTGCAGTAGTCACCGAAATTTTCCAGATCATACCCAAGAACCTTTGCCATGATTTCAAGAAATCTCCCGGTTCCTGCTGCACATCGATCGTTCATTTCAAAGTTTGTGACAGTCCCATCTTCACGGAGACTTATTATCTTTGTGTCCTGTCCCCCTATGTCTATAATTGTTTGACAGCGGGGGAATACCTCCCTTGCCCCCTTTGCCACTGCTTTAATTTCAGTGATAGTTTTAACATTACCATGAACTTCAAGTAAGTGCCTTCCATAGCCTGTCGCTACGAGTTTGCCAGTTTTGCAATTGTCAATCAACTTTCTACATACTGATAGAGGGTTATGTCCTGTTTCTCTCTTTTGAAATTCGATAAGATGATTACCCTCTAAGATAACGTATTTAATGTACCGAGAACCAATATCGATGCCACCAATCTTCAAGCTTTTACACCTTTTTCCATGATCTCCAAAAATGCTTCAATTCGCGTCTTCAACTGTCCCATATCCTCCATGCTGTAATCGGTTTCAATTCGCAAAAAAGGGACCTTCAATGTCTCAACAGCTTTTTTTGCTTTATATGATTCCATCATGTATGGTGTACAGAACTGAATAGCATAATGAATTACTCCGTCAGCCTTGAGTCTTTTTATCATATCTCCTATGTCTTTTATACGTTCTTCATTTGGAGTAAAGCATGCACAATGTATATTCATATACCTATCGGCAATCTTTTGAATTCCATCTTCAACAGAAGAGAAACTATCGTCAAGAGTAGCCATGAAATTTCTTTCACCGACACATGACTCTTCTCCAACCACTGAAGCGCCACATCCTTCAATAATCGTATGCAATTTCCAGTTAGGAATAGCCATCGGTGAACCAGAGATGAGAATTCTCTTGCTTCCTTTCTCAGTCACACCTATCCCTTTCTTTACTCTTTCATCAAGTTCATCACAGAGTTCAGTAAGCTTTACCGTAAAACGCACAGGATCGTCGTAAAATGAGATCTGATTCACAAGGAGGGCATCGAGTCCAGAAATAGGGGATGGGTCGAAAGCCCTCAAAAGAGACAATCTTTGTAATGCCCTTCTTTTTTCTTTCACGATCTGTGAGGCTTCTTTTAATTTTTCCAGATTAATTTTTTTACCAGATAATTCTTCCAGTTTCTTAGCAAACCGTTTTACCTCATTTCGCCAAAGTGTTATCCCTTCCTTGCCTTTCTTGTTGGGTACCTCCATCACATATACTTTACCACGTGTTATTTCATCAAAAATTTCATATGCCTTCTTCTTACCATCACAGGTCGTTTCTCCTACTATCAAATCAGTCGTTTGGACATATGGGCAGAGACCAGCGAGTTTGAACCCCATGAAAGCTTTTATGAGTGCACATGTATTCCTTGGAATATATTTTTCTGCCCCATCCGTACCAACTTCGGCACCGGCACAGAGACCGATATCAACACCATCAACAGCGAGAATAAGTTCTTCCGGCACATACACGCAAAATGTTCCGATCACCTTTCTTTTTTCTTTTTTAGCCTCTAATATTTCTTCAATTCTTAAGCCGTGAACTTCTGATATAACAAAATCAAAATATTTCATACCCTCAGGACGATTTTTTTGAGAGAGATAAATATTCTTGTAAGCATCTGTAAGTACTCCTAACAAACCGTCATGAGCGGTAAGATTTAAATCAAGATCGCTCCACATCTTGTTGTAGTCTTTTGACATTTAATCCTCCTTAAGATGAGTTTTTTAAATTTAAAATAGATATGATTAATAATTCAAATAGGAAATATCTATGTAAAATGCGGAAGTTATAGGTAATGATTTACAAGGATTAGAAACAATATTAACATAAATGTCCCTCATGATACTTAACCCCCTGCCTTCATCTCCTCAGGGATCTCCATTGTTTCGGTTATAATTTCATCTAAAAATTTTGCATGGCCATCGAGATGATAATACTTCATTATGTCATTAATACCGACATAACAGTTATGGCACGGCGTCACTACAATGTGACAGCCCGTAGCTTTTATTTGTTCGGCTTTTATGCGATTACTCTCAACTCTGATACCTTTCCATGGCGGGCCAGCGGCAACCAACCCTCCACCAGCATTGCAGCAGAAATTGTGCTCACGGTTGGGTTGCATCTCTATAATTTCACCATCAAATGTTTCACGGACAAGGTATCTAATCTTCTCTCCTGCACCTCTAAGCCTTACGAGGTTGCATGGATCCTGGATGGTAACCGGACCTTTAAGTTTCTTATTTTTATCTATCTTTATTCTTCCAGTGCTGACAAGCTCATAGTAAAACTCAACGGCATGAAGGGTTTCTAAAGGAAGTGATGAACCTTCTTTCCATCCCAGGAGAGGCGGTGCCATATAAGTTGTGGCAGTAATTGCATGTCCACACTCATTCGCTACTATTCGTTTCACCCTTAATCGGAGGGCATTTTCAAAAAGTCCACGAACAACCCTCTGCATCGTCTCCATGTCACGTGCAAACATAGCCGCATTAAAATGGTCCCATCCATCCCTTGCAGGCACTGTCCAGTCAATGCCGGCAACATTCATAATTTTTGTTATACGGGCAATATGATAGGTAGCTATTTTGGGTTCTGTACCGATAGTTAACCACATTACATCAGCATCTTCTTTTTCAATAGGGATCCGGGCATTTTTTATCTCTGATCTTGCCTCTTCTTCCTGCCACTGCATGGTATCAATCCAGTCTGCCTGGTTTATCCATAACTGGGTCAAGGTAGCAGAGAGGCTGTTGACATAATCCATTAAAATTTGAGGCACCACGCCGAGCACAAAACACATGCGGCGAACCATGCCCATCTGAAAGGCTATATCGAGCCCGAAGGGGCAATACATACTACAACGGCGGCAAAGATTGCATTCAGCAAAGGCTATTCTCGCACACTGTTTTATGAATTCCGGGCTAACCTTTCCTTTTCTCTTTATCATCTCCCATAGAGTCATCCTTACTTTCGCTACAGGTGCATATGTGGGATCTTTATCATGGGAGAGATAGTGGTGGCATGCCCCCGAACATAGGGCACAATGGATGCATGTCTCTAAAGGAGCTGCGAATGTCGCGGCACTCCTTCTCAGATTCAAAACAGCGTTAATTGCCTTTTCTATCTTTTCCGGAGTAAGTTTTTTTATTGTCTCATCAATGCCTGGATCTGAAACCTCTTTTCTTCTAATTCTTATCTTATCTAATCTCGGTTCAATAACTTTTGCTATGACTTCAGCCATGGGTTACCTCCATAATTACAGGAATTAAGGTCTTTGCATCTGCCATGTTGGCAGACAACACAGGCAGTAGTATTTAAAAATTTACATAGATATATTAAATATGTCAAATAGGAAATATCTATGAACAATATAAACCTATAGATGAATTGCATGGGAAATTTTATAGAGGGCAGCGGTGCTGACTATGATTTTTGGAGGATTCAGATTTTCTTTGACTCAGTCTTAATATGTTCTATGAAGATATTATATATAGAGGGGAGTGTCCTTTTTTTATGTGTTACAAGATAAAATTTTCGTTTCATTTTGATATCTTTGAGCCTTATCTCCTTGAGTATATTATATCTTAATTCGTCAGTTACAGAGAATCTTGATAGTATTGAAACCCCCATTCCTGCTTTTACAGCCTGTTTTACTGCATCTGTTGAACCAAAAATACCTGCAATTTTAATGTTTTCAAAAGAGATGCCTTTGCCCTCCAGAATCTTTTCTGTCTCTTTCCTTGTACCCGATCCTTCCTCCCGCAGGACCATGGGAAATTCGATTAATTCCCTTATTGTCATCTCTTCTTTTTTTATGAGAGATGGTGAGGATACAACGATTAATTCGTCATCTATAAAAGGAGTGTAATTTATCTGTGCGTTAGTTATTTTTGCACCTACAGATCCCATGAGTAATTCGTGTCTTGATATTTTTTCCACAATATCTCTTGAATCGGATACAAGTATCTGAAAGGAAATGGATGGATATCTTTTCTGAAATACCGCCATCATGGGAGGCATTAGATATGTGCCCGGGATTGTGCTTGCACCGATGATCAACTCGCCTGCGATCTCCTTTTTAAATTGCCCGACGACCTCTTTAAGGGTACCGGCTTTTTCTATAATTTCTTCCGCGTGACTATATAATGCCTCAGCTTCCTTTGTGGGAATGGTCGTTCTTCCTAATCTATCAAATAGCTTACAGTTAAATTCCTCTTCGAGCGACTTGATGTGGTCACTTATGGTTGGCTGACTCAGATGAATCTCCTCAGCAGCCTTTGTAAAGCTTTTGTTTTTAAATACCGACACAAATACCTTTAGCTCATGAATATCCATGTCTAATTTTAGCACACTCAATTCATCTACAAAATAGTTAATTCCCATCGAAACTGTTTTTGTTATCGAAATTATCTATTTGACTTATCTATTTTTTCTATGACTATAATTTATATAATCTCAAGGAGAAAGGGATTCACCTATGTCTGATCTTAAAACTTTTTTTGGAACTCGATGGGGTATTATTCTGGTGGGTATCTGCATCGGTATTCTTGCACCTTTGCTTCAGAAGTGGGGTAACCCTCCTAACATGGGCATCTGTGTCGCATGTTTTGAAAGGGATATTGCAGGGGCCCTTGGATTGCATCGTGCAGCCGTTGTCCAGTACATTCGCCCTGAGATTATCGGTTTTGTATTAGGCTCTCTGATTGCTGCCTATATCTTTAAGGAGTTCAGACCCAGGGTTGGCTCTGCCCCTATTGTTCGTTTTATTTTAGGATTTTTTGCAATGATTGGCGCCTTAGTCTTCCTTGGATGTCCATGGAGGACGCTCCTGAGGCTTGCTGGTGGAGATGGCAATGCCATTTTTGGCCTTGCCGGCCTCGTGGCAGGGGTGGCTGTAGGTGTTCTTTTTCTTAAGAATGGCTATAACCTTGGAAGAAATCAAAATACATACACCTCTGTTGGCTGGGTCATGCCCCTGATTATGCTCAGCTTTTTTGCCTTTCTTGTCATTGCCCCGCTAATGGGAGATGGGGGGAAATCAGGACCTATATTCTTCAGTGAGAAAGGCCCTGGCTCCATGCATGCTCCAATAGCTCTTTCCATTATTATCGGATTAGCTATAGGTTTTCTGGCTCAGAGGAGCAGGTTTTGCACAATGGGTGCTATCAGGGACATTATACTTATTCGCAATTTTCACCTTGCAAGTGGAGCCTTTGCCTTTTTAATTGCAGCCTTTATAACCAATCTTATTGTTGGCCAATTCCATGCAGGGTTTGCAGGTCAGCCTATAGCCCAAACAAACCAGATCTGGAATTTCCTTGGCATGTCTTTAGCTGGTCTTGCCTTTGCGCTTGCGGGTGGCTGCCCCGGAAGGCAGCTATTTCTGGCAGGCGAAGGAGATGGTGACGCTGCCATATTTGTGCTCGGCATGATTATCGGTGCTGGATTTTCCCATAATTTTTCTCTAGCAAGCTCACCAGCAGGTGTGGGACTTTATGGACCACATGCTGTAATCATTGGACTCCTGGTATGTTTTTATATTGGCCTTACTATGAGGGAAAAAAATTTAAACCGAACATGCATTTGATTTTAAAAGATGGCAGGCACATATGCATCAAAACCTCTTGAATGCAGGATTTGCGTTTGTATTGTGTCTAAGCGATACGAATGAAAACGTACTGGATTTAAGTCTTTAACCCGCTCACAAAGGTTCTGCTCAAGAGCTTTTGCTGCATACATGCCTGCCACGAATTGCATTCTTCGGATTAATAAGGGGGAGTCATTATGGCTGAACAGATTGATGCAAAAGGGCTTTCCTGCCCGCAGCCGGTAATACTGGTTCGTCAAAAGATGAAGGAGCTTAAAAGCGGAACTTTTGAGGTTATGGTGGATACGGATACATCTCGTGAGAATATAGGCCGTCTGGCAAAAAATGAGGGGTGGAAAGTGGTAGAGATCAGGCCACATGATTCGGGATATATTCTCGTCCTCAGGAAGGAGTAATCTTGCCCATATTTAAAACCAAAAAAGAAAGAAAGGAGGGGAAAAGTCCTGATCGGGGCTTTCTCGTCTTTCATAATACGAGTGAAGTCATCCGGGCAGAAACGATCCTAAAGAAAAGGGGATGGAATGTCCGTGTCATGGGCCCCCCTCCTGAGCTTCGAACAGGCTGTGATCTGGTCATCGAATTTCCGCTTGTGGAACAGCTAAATATACTCAGGCTCCTTAAGGAAAACAGGATTCCTCCGATCGAGATAGTTCCGGTGGATAATCCACTCATGAAGCCCATAGATTTATTCAGGACGAAGGATTACGGAGATTATATTATGGTACGGGCTGCCAATATGAAGATGACTGTGGAGAAAAATACCTTAAAGATCGTAAATATCTCAGGAGGCGGCTGTCCTGATGTTCCTTATGTGTCTGAGGAGTTGGTTGGGAAAATTCTTAAAGAGGCTCCTTCTCCAAAGGAAATCGGACACACGCTTTGCGCCTATGCCTTACATATGGCCTATGAGGAGTTGAAAAAGAAATGCTTGCTCTGATTGGCACAATCCCCTATCCGAACCTTCCTGTTATTTCGAGAGAGATTTTAATAAAGGATGGTAATCTCACCATTGGAGGGGAGTCCTTTCCTATTCACCGTGGCTTTCAAGCCATGATAGGGGCTGCTGCCATTGTTTGTGCAGAGTTAGGACTTTCTTCGCCCATCGGGTTTACAGTGGGGGACATTGGTCTCGGAGATGGCAGTCGAAGACTATATGAGTATCTAAAGAATAGACTTACCGACCTTCCAGCTAAGGTACTCACCTTTCATTATCTCATGCCTGATGTCAACTGGCATAATAAGGTCTTCTGGGCCATTGAAGAAAGAGCAGAGCGTCCCATACTCATTGCCGATGCAGGATTTATGTATGTGGCAAAGATGAGCGGGTATGCACCATCATATGACCTCTTTACACCAGACATTGGAGAACTTGCCTTTCTTGCTGATGATATGGCCCCTCACCCTTTTTACACAAGAGGATTTATCTGCCATGAGGAAAGCAATGTCCCATCTCTAATCTCCAGAGCCTATCAGGGTGAAAATGCCTCAAAGGCCATGATTGTAAAAGGGGAAAAAGATTATATCTGTAGTAAAGGGGAGATTGTAGCTATTATCGAAGAACCCAATGTGGAAGCACTGGAAGCTATAGGAGGCACCGGTGATACCCTGACTGGTATCGTCTCGGCCCTGATTTATGGAGGGTATGCAATTGAGGAGGCAGCTATACTGGCTGCAAGAATTAACCGCATAGCAGGACAGCTTGCTCATCCCAATCCAGGAACACAGGTTTCAGAGATCATAAGGCATATACCAAAAGCCATTTCTATGGCACTGAAAAAGAATATATTAACAGTCTCAAAATAATAAATACATTGATTTGTAAAATCCCTCCTAACCTCCCTTTGCCAAAGGGAGGAATAATACCCCTCTTTGGCAAAGAGGGGAGAGGGGAGATTTTCTGAATAATGCCTATTCAATTTTAATAGGTATGGGAGACATGGGACAGTTGAAGACTCGGGTCGAGGCATTCCTTGAAATGATTGGAAAAGGTGTAAAGGCTTGAAGATCAGCGGCATTGACATTGGTTCACGGTATATTAAATATGTTTTCTTAGAGGATAGCCGTTTCCTCGAATTTCAAAGGAGAGATACCGGACATAACCCTCTATCAGTTTGCAGAGAACTGCTTGATTACAACAAACCTGACAAACTCGTAGCAACAGGCTATGGAAGGCATTTACTCGAAGTTCATGGGAATGTTAAAACCATTACTGAGATTAAAGCTGTAGCAAAAGGTGCCAATGAGATATTCCCAAACTGTAGAACAATCATAGACATAGGTGGCCAGGATACAAAAGTAATAAGTCTTGATGAAGATGGTGCTGTTATCAACTTCGAAATGAATGATCGTTGTGCAGCCGGAACGGGGAGATTCCTTGAGATCATGGCAAAGGGCCTCAATTACAATATAGAGGATTTCGGTAACAATTATAACAATGAAACAATCATGTTACATAGCGACACAAATGATAATGAAAATAATCCCCCCTCACCCCCCTTTAGTAAAGGGGGGATGGGGGGATTTTCAGGTGAAACCAGAATTGTAAAGATAAATAGTTTGTGTACTGTTTTTGCAGAGTCCGAGGTTATTAGCTTAATTACTAAGGGTGAAAAAAGAGAGTTAATTGCTCATGCCATACACGAATCTATAGTAAATAGGGTTGTTGCACTCATAAAAAGGATTGATGTTAAGGATGATATAGTCTTTGCAGGTGGTTGTGCAAAAAACCCCTGCCTTAAAAAGATGCTCGAGAAGCGTTTAAAAAAGCATATTTATGTTCATGAAAATCCTTATTTCCATGCGGCTTATGGAGCGGCACTGTTTGCAGAACGAGAATGATCAAGGGCCCTTTATTTAGCCTTTTTAAAAATCTATTGGTATAAAATGAGGAAAGCCATGAAAAAAAACTTTTAGTAGGTGTTAGCACCATTCCTGGGCAATTCATTATCCCTGGTCTTTTGAAAGAGATTATTCAAAAAATCCCCGGCGTAGAACTCAGATTAGAGATATCCGATAGCCAAAAGACCTTTGACAAGGTGGTCACCGGCCAGATCGAGGTTGGCATCATCGGAACGCACTATAAGCATCCGGATGTAGATCTCGTACCATTTATAACAGATGATAAACTATCTCTCATTGTTCCGATAGATAGTCCCCTAACAAAAAAGGGGAAAATTACACTGGATGAGCTACGGGTACAAAATTTTATCGCGAGGGAATTAGGCTCAGGTACTCGGTCCACCTATGAACGGGCCTTCGAGAAGATAGGTTTCTCCATGAAGGATTTGAACATCGTCGCTGAGGTCGGTGATACCGAGGCATGTGTCCAATCTGTTGAAAGTGGAGCAGGCATATCCATAATCTCTACCTTGGCTGCCCGGAATGCTATAGAGGCCGGGCGTGTTAAAATCCTTGATATTGAAGGGGTTCCGTTATTCCGGAATTTTTATATCGTTATAAACAAGAAACGTTCCTTATCTGATGTTGCCAAACAGTTTATCTCTTTCTTGAAGTCAAGGGCGTAGCAAGATATATTATGGGTATCATCCTCCCGGAGCCTGCCATGAGCGTAGTCGAAGGGGCAAAGGGAGGTTAGGAGGGATTTTATAAAAATGTATTCTTTGTTTCATGATAAAGCAGGTCGAGAATCCTTGACAATTCATTATTACCGAGGGATGATGCCTTTTCGGCCCAATCTCTGTAAATCGCTGCATGCTCATTGTTGTGTTCCATCTGGTGATGAAGAAGCATCTTTAGTTTTTCAAGTTCATCCACTTTTCACCTCTCTTAAAAACAAAAAGCCATGAAAGCCTACCTCCTGGTAGAAAGCCTTCATGGCCTTGATTCAATACTGCTTTAAATCTTATCTAATTGCCCTACAGGGCCTGCTAAATTTCCTTAGTAAGACTTCTGAGTTTTTCAATAAAATTCTTTGCATCCGATAATGCCTCTTTTACAACCTTTACAGAGCGAAGCGTCCCTCTATAATAACCTCCTATATGTAACTCATCATATAAGGCATCAAACTGTCTCATTAATTTGCCATTATACATTCCGCCATATTTCTTTAATGCCTTTGAGTATTCCTCAATCTTTTTAGGTAACTTGCTTTTCTCCAAGCCCCTGCTTATTAAGAACTCATCCAGCGCTTTTAAAACACCAAGATAACCACAACCAAAGGCTGTCTTTACATATTTCATGTCCGTATAGTAATTATCTTCTATTGGAGACTTCCTCAACATCTCCTTTGCATTCTCAATGTACTTGATGGGTTCTATTTTTTTCATAACGATTGTTCAATAATAACCATTCGATTTTTGTGTTGTCAAGGAAGCAAGCCGATTTCATGATTTCTTATATCTCTCCAATTCTTTCTTCAGGCTCTCAATCTCTTTTTTCAATTCAATCATCTTCAGCTCCCTGCCGACAGCCATATCATAAAATTCCTCAAGCTCCTTTACCCTCTTTTTCAAGTCTTTTTCGAGTTTCATCTTTTCTGTGACATCATCTATGCACTCTATTACAGAAGTTACATTCCCTGAAGAGTCTTTTATTGGGTATAAATTTATCTCCACATAAATTGGATTGCCCGCCTTGTCATGATGTGTATGGATCGCACCATATTTTTCACCTGTCTCAAAGACATCTTTTATACCGCACTCTTCTCCTTTCTCATAACATGGCTTATCAAAACGATGGGAGACCTCATAGCAGTGTTTTCCTATGACATTATCAATGGTGTTTTTGACCTGTTTGAGATAACTGCTGTTTGCGGTTATTATTTTGAGGTTTCTGTCTATAACTATTACCCCTTCACCCACGCCGTCAAGGATGCTTGACAGGAATGTCTCGCTTTTTGTTGCCTCTTTTAAAGCCTTCTCTCTGTCAGTGACGTCTCTTAATATCTCCAGCATCTCAGTGACCTCTCCTTTTTCAGTTGTAACAGGCGAGGCGGTAATTTCAAAGACCCTTTCTTCCTCACCAAAGCAGTAATGGATATGGGTAACAGTCACAGGCTTGCCTGTTAAAAAGATTTCTTCTCCAGGACATATAAAGTCTGGTTTGGTGTCCATTGCCGGACGTTTGATTTTCTCTGCCAGACTACACAGTACAAGACAGCGGTGTGAAACTTCATGGCACTTTTTCCTAATAATATCTTCTTTTTTAAGACCGCATATCTCAAGGTAGAGCTTATTGGCGAAGACAATTCTATAATCTTTATCTATGACGATGATTCCATCAAAAAGACTGTCGAGAATGTTATATTTGGACATAAATACTTCATCCTTCAGTAGTTAGAGTCTGTCCATAAAGTATGATTTACGTAATCTGTTATTCCCCGACCCCCGATCGTAGTCGAGGGCAGGCTTGATCGGGGAATCCACCCTTCGACATGCTCAGGGTGACAATTGTCATGGTGACTCTTCGGCAGGCTCAGAGTGACAATGTCATCCTGAGCTTGTCGAAGGATGTCGAACCATGGATGCCTGCTTACTACCCCGTATCAAGTACGGGGCAGGCTCTGCAGACATGACGGATAAGAAACATTGATACAGCTCTCCTCTTAAGTGATTGGTTAAAAGCTACTTACTTCAGCAATTCTCCCGTCCACCATCCTGAGCACCCTGTGGCATTGCCTTGAGAGGGATTCATTATGTGTGACAATGACAAACGTGATCCCCTTTTTCTTATTAAGATTAATTAATATATTAAAAAGTTCTTCACCCGTTGGCGCATCAAGGTTGCCTGTAGGTTCATCAGCAAGGACAATTTTCGGCTCGAGTATCAGTGCCCTTGCTACCGCAACACGCTGCTGCTCACCACCTGAAAGTTCCCCCGGTCTGTGTGTCTTCCTTTCAGATAAACCCATTTCATTCAGAAGCATCTCTGCTTTTTTACATATCTCTTTGTAGTCCCTTCTGACTTCTGCCTTTTGACTTCTATTTATCAGCCCGGGCATCATAACATTCTCAAACGCTGTAAATTCAGGAAGAAGGTGGTGGAACTGAAAGACAAAACCTACTGTTTTATTTCTGAATGAGGCAAGGGAATTGTTATCAAGTGCGAAAATGTCCGTCTTGCTGTAAAAGACAGTACCAGAAGTAGGCCGGTCCAGTGCGCCGAGGATGTGTAACAGGGTACTTTTCCCAACTCCGGATGCACCGACTATTCCAACTATTTCCCCCTCTTTAATTGAAAGGTTGATGCCCTTCAGTACATGAAGCTCACCTGCCTCTGTTTTAAAGGACTTTTTTAAATTTTGTACTTCAATCATGTCCTTCTCCCCTCTTTGCCATCCTTCGACAAGCTCAGGATGACAAATGTCATGGTGAGCCTGTCGAACCATCCTCCCTTTGGCAAAGGGAGGGTAGGAGGGATTTTATAATCAATGTCTTCATACTTATGACCGCATTACTAAAATGTCACCTCATTATCAATTAATTTATTCATATCTCAGCGGTTCTACAGGGTCGAGTTTTGCTGCCTGCCAGGCAGGGTAAATAGTCGCAAGGAAACTGATAATTATTGCAGAAAGAGAGACTGTTACGAAGTCAAAAAATTTCATCTTAACAGGCAGATGGCTTAGATAGTAAACATCAGCCGGCAATTTAATAATCTGGTATGTATTTAAAACATAACTTAACAGATATCCTCCTGTCACCCCTATAATGGTTCCAAAAAGTCCGATGAATAAACCCTGAAGCATGAAGACGGTCATAATGCCGTTGTTCGTTGCCCCCATTGCCTTGAGAATAGCTATCTCCCTTTTCTTCTCTATCACATTCATGATCAGGGTGCTTATAATATTGAATGATGCCACAAGGATTATGAGGATCAGTATTATAAACATAGCAAACTTCTCTAATTTCAGGGCTGAGAACAAATTCCTGTGCATCTGCATCCAATCCCTCGCATATAAAGGGAATCCTAATTTCTCCTGTATCCTCTCCCTAACAAAAGGTGCTTTATATATATCATTGAGCCTTAGCTCGATACCTGTTATATCCTCCTTCATGCCAAAGAATTCTTGAGCAGGCTTTATGTCTGTCAGGACAAGGTTTAAATCGTATTCAAACATCCCCACCTCGAATATAGCTGCCACCCTGAACTTTTTGACCTTTGGTAATATTCCGAGCGGGCCTATCTCTCCAACAGGTGATAAAACGTTAATTGTATCCCCTTTAAAAGCGCCAATACTACTCGCAAGCTCCCTCCCGAGTATAATTCCTGGAACTCCATCCTTCGGTGCAAGATCATTAAGATTGCCCTCTTTAATGTACTTTAATACCTCTGTTGTTTTTATCTCCATTTCGGGTATTATGCCTCTCAGAAAAACGCCATGAGCCTTTTTGCCAGATGATACCATCGCCTGGCCAAGTACAAACGGCGCAAACGATAAGATATCCTTATCTCCCTTTAATTTTTCGATTATATCTTTGTATTCAGGCATTGTGCCTTTATAATCAAGGATAACTACATGAGCATTTACTCCGAGTATCTTCTTCTGAAGGTCCTCATGAAAGCCACTCATTACCGACAGGACAACAAGTAGCGCCATTACGCCAACTGCAACACCTCCGGTAGATATCAGGGTATTAACTGAAATACCCTTATGTTTTTTCTTGGATCTGAGATATCTGAGGGCTATGAATAACTGATAGGGAAGATTCATTCTTTTAAAGATACTTGCCTTCCAGACATGAGGAAGCTACCGAATGGTTCAATCCCTGACTGCCGTAATTCCTCAAGTTTCTTGATTCGCTGCTCTATCAGAATGTTGATTTCTTCCATAATCACCCCGCAATAATTTAAAAATTATAATGATTAATTTCTTGTTTAGTCAATCAAGCCTTTTGATAGTCACACGCATCTTTTTCTCCCGGAAAGGGCCAAAATACCGAAGGTATTGTCAATTTTATTGGTGAGGAAACCTCAAACGTTAACCTCTAAGAAGCTAACACTGTTTGTTCCACCTACAAGCAAACGTAGTTCAACGATCTGCAACTATGAGAATAACCCATTGAAATCTTGCTTCACAGATGCTTTACCGTGACAGCAGGTTCCAATTAGAAATAAGTAACCCTTCAGTGAAGCGTGGAGGATAAGAGCTTATTGGGTTGACGGCGGAGAAGGAGATGTCGGGAAGAGAAGTTTGAAAGGATCGAAGGTTATATCATATGCAAGCTGATCGAGGACTTTTT
>JBFLZS010000002.1:0-104909 GCA_040756135.1 Nitrospirota bacterium | reverse complement strand
CAGGTTCACATCAAGATTATATCTTTACTAAATTCCTGATTGAAAGAATAGATTTCTCTAAATCTAAATACTTACGGCTGGCTGCATAGATTGAATTTTTAATGAAAAAACGGTACTCTCAAGTTAAGAAGAATGTAAATATGAATTTGTTCTTCATATATACTCTCATTTTAAGAGATGCAGATTACACCTCAAAATTCTATTTTAGAATCTCCCTATTTTCCATAACCCGTCTAAATCATTTACAAACAAAAGATGGAAGGAATATGTAATATCATTTCTTGTTACGATAATTTCATACTCAGCCCTATTATTCTCAATGTTAACTAATTGAATCTGTCCCAGTTCATTACCAATAACATCCAGGACAGAAGAAAGATCTGTGAATTGCTCCCTATATACATCCTGAGAGTTAGCACTAAAATAACTTACCGCTCCCTCAATATCCCGATTTATCAAAGCTATCTTCATTACATTCCACTTTGCTTTAAGCAATGTATCAAGTTGGTCTTTATTCAACACAACTATTGCAATTGTGTCTGAATATGTAATTCCTTCAGAATCTATAACCCTCACTGTTGGGTAATATATGCCTTCTGCGGGATAAGTGACGCCTATATTTTCAAATGTAGCTCCTGTATAGTCATTCGTTCCATCTCCTTCATAATCCATCTGATAGCTTGATACTGCATTGGGTATTGATGTTGATACTGAGAAATACGTTGTTAGAGGTGCAATTCCTGCTTCTATATTAGCTGTTAAGGTTATATAAGGAGTTGTGGTTACCGCATTGACTGTTATTGAGGTTAATGCAGCATCTCCTGTAGTATCTGTTGCTATGGCTGTGATTGTATTTGAACCTTCAACCAGTGGCACATGGTTGGCAACAAACTGATTGCTATATACAGTCGCCACTATCCCATTAACAGTCACCCCTGTTTCATTGCCTGTGGTATTAGTAATCGTGCCGGTTACCATTACATCAGGTCTATACACTATGCTGCCGTCTAATGGAGAGGTTATATTGAGCGTAATATTTGTTGAAGGAGGTAACGTTGTAGCATTGGCCTCGTTGCTGTAATTTGAATCACCTGCATCGTTATAGGCTCTTACTCTATAGTAATAAGTTGTATTTGCTGTCAGCCCTCTGTCTGAGTATATGGTTACATTTGTACCTACTGTTGCTATCTGAGAATAAGTGCCAGAAACTTCTTCCTTACGCTCTATCTTAAATCCTGTCTCATTATTAGAGGTATCTGCCCAGCTTAGATTTACCTGAATAGAAGATATTGTAGTAGCTGTTAGACCCGAAGGAGAAGTTGGAGGAAGAGGTAATGTTGTAGCGTTGGCCTCGTTGCTGTAGTTTGAATCACCACCTTCGTTGTAAGCCCTTACCCTGTAGTAATAGATTGTTCCGGGTGTCAGCCCTATATCAGGGTATGTGGTTATATTTGTCCCTACTGTTGCTATCTGAGAATAAATGCCGGAAACTCCTTCCTTACGCTCTATCTTAAATCCTGTCTCATTGTTAGAGTTATCAGTCCAGCTTAGGTTTATCTGGATTGAAGATACTGCAGTAGCCGTTAGCCCTGAAGGAGAAGTTGGAGGAAGAGGTAAAGTTGTAGCGCTGGCTTCATTGCTGTAGTTTGAATCACCGCCTTCGTTGTATGCTCTTACTCTATAGTAATAGATTGTTCCGGGTGTCAGCCCTGTATCAGAGTATGTAGTTATATTTGCCCCTACTGTTGCTATCTGAGAATAAATGCCGGAAACTCCTACCTTACGTTCTATCTTGAAGCCTACCTCATTATTAGAGTTATCTGTCCAACTTAGATTTATCTGGCTTGAAGATACTGTAGTAGCCGTCAGACCTGAAGGGGTGGATGGAGGAAGAAGTGTATATGGGATACTTAAATTTGCACTCTTCAAGCCTGCTAATGTAGGATTAAAAACTGCCTGAACTGTACAACTGGATAATGATGATAACGTCTGACCTGAACAATTATCATTCTGTCTGTTGAACTGAGAGGAATCCGTTCCGGAGATATTTATCGCGTTAATAATTAGGTCTGTCGTGCCTGTATTCGAGACAGTAAATGTATGTGAAGATGAACTTCCCACATTGATATCTCCAAAATTATAGCTTACCGGACTCACAGAAATGTTGGCGGCCCCTTTCTTTACCGTAAAAGCATTATGCAAAATTGCACTCTTGCCATCTAAGTTGCTAAGATGGAGGTTATATGTACCAGGCAGAAGCCCTGCCGGCACAGTTGCCATGATTTTATCTCCACTAAACAGACAACATCCGAAAAAGGGATTAATGTTTTCAGTACCATTAGCCCTACGGCACCATCAGCCATATAAACATAGTCACTTGGACGTACAACCTTTGAGTTCCGCCATACGTTTGAGGCGTCAGACTTGAACCTAATATAATTGGATTATAGGGGATACTTACATCTATTACATAAATTGAATCGCTACCTGCCACATATGCATAGTTTCCCGATACATGGACGTCATAAAAGTTATCAATATTATATTCCTCAACAAACAAAAAGCTTACAATAATTGGATTGTAAGGATCAGTAATATCTATCACGTAGAGACCTGGGCAACAATAACTATCAATCACATAGGCATAGTTTCCAGAGACATAAACACGATATGCACAACTGGGGGTGGTACACAATCGCCTATTATGATACAAGAGCCTACGATAGTTGGAATAGCAGGATTAGTTATGTCTATCACCAGGAGATAACCCGAACTACCATCAGCCACATATGCATAGTTTTCCGATACATAAACCCTAAGGGCAGTACCAGGTGTGTTACAAGAACCTACGATAACTGGATTAACAGGGTCAGTTATATCTATCACCTGTAAACCTGAGTCCCTATCGGCCATATAAGCATAGCTACCTGAAACATAGACGCCAAGAGCAGCGTTAGGTGTGTCACAAGAGCCTACAATAATAGGATTAGCAGGATCAGTTATATCTATCACCTGAAGGCCCGAACTACCATCAGCTACATATGCATAGTTTCCTGAAACATAGACACCAAAGGCACCACCAGGTGTATCACGATAGCCAATAATAGTCGGATTGGTAGGGTTAGTTATGTCTACCACCTGGAGGCCTGAGCTCCCATCAGCCACATAGGCATAATTTCCTGAGACGTAGACACCATAGGCATCACCAGGTGTATTAAGAGAGCCTTTAATAACTGGATCTACAGGATTAGCTATGTCTATTATCTCGAGTACACTGTTGATTTCATCAAATCCGCTGCAAGCTACATAGGCATAGTTTCCCGAAACATGGACGTCTTCGAAGGCGTTACACACACTGCTTCTTACACTGCCTACAATATAAGGGCCGCCTCCGTAAAGCGATGCTCTGGGAGTTTTCATAAAGTTTGATCCGGCAATAGTCACAGGCGTCGGAGTAGCCATCCATCCTTCATCAGGTGTTATTGAGTTTATTCTGGGTGGTGAAGACCCTGATACGCTTATGTATCCGCTCTTTGTCTTCGTAACCTGCACAGTTTTGTAAGTTATAGTTAAAGAGACTGTAAAAGAACCGCTTAGATAATAGGTGTGAGAAGGATTTTGCTCAGTGCTTATTCCTCCGTCTCCAAATTCCCAGAACCAACCCTGGATACCCGGATTCCCTATAGATAGGTCAGTAAATTGAACAGTTAATGATGACGGGCCAGAAGTTGGGTTAGCAGAAAAGTCTGCTACCAGATAAGCTACTGTTCCGGAAACCTGTTTGGAAACGGTACTATATTTTGGAGCAGATGCTGTGATAGTAAGTGTTACATCACCTAAAGCTGTAGGAATCCACAGGCCGCTGTATAATCCATCGCCTGCTACCAGATCAGGAGAAATACCATCATCATGGAGTGTTATGCTGGAATCCCCATTGCTAAAATCTACTATTACTGTCGCATTGTTTATAGAGCCTTTGCAAGTTGCTACAAATGCCTTGATAACAGTTTCACTATCCTGAAGGGCCCCAAACTGTGAAGATGGACTTGAAATAAAAAAACGAAGGAGAGAAGGGTCACAGGTTAATGTATTAGTTAATGCATTATTTGCATTAATTCTACCCCCGGTAAAAACAAGGCCGTCTAAACCGGGAAGGGGATCTACAGTGGTAAAGATATTTTCCTTTATCTGGTCATAAGAATAGTTAGGATGCTGTGCTAAAATCAGGGCTGCCAGTCCGGCAACATGGGGAGTGGCCATAGAGGTTCCACTAAAATAATCATAGTTATTGCCAAGAGTAGAACTAAGGACATTCACCCCTGGGGCAGCCACATCAACAGCAGCCAACCCCCAGTTAGAAAATGAGGCCAGATTATCACTATGATCAGTAGCAGCAACAGAGATGATATTCGGAAGACCATAACTTGAAGGATAGATATGATAGGTGTCATTGTCAGATTTGCTATTTCCGGCTGCAGCCACAAATAAAATGTTTGCATTTCCTGCTAACTGAATAGCATCATATAATGCCTGTGAGTAACTGCCTCCTCCCCAACTATTGCTGGTAATTTTTATGTTCTGTCCATAATCCTGCTTCATCATTATGGCGTATTCCAGGCATTCTATGGCATCAGAAGTATAACCGCTTCCTCCTGCACTTATGAACTTTAAGGCCATGATCTTTACATTCCAGTTTACACCCACAACCCCTATTCCATTATTGCCTGTAGCTCCAATAGTTCCTGAGCAGTGTGTTCCATGGCTATTATCATCCATAGGGTCAGAATCATTATTGCAGGTATCAACCCCATAGATATCGTCAATATATCCATTATTGTCATCATCAATCCCGTTGCCAGCTATCTCGCCGGGATTCTGCCACATATTTACTGATAAATCTTGATGATTATAGTCCACCCCGGTATCAATTACTGCCACAATTACATTACTGCTTCCGGTAGTTACCTGCCATGCATCAGGGGCGTCAATATCTGCATCAATGGTTCCTCCTGTCTGACCTGTATTATGGAGACCCCAGAGATTATTAAAGCTGGGATCATTAGGAAAGACATCTAATGCATAAAGGATATAATTGGGCTCTGCGTACTCTACATCTGGATTTTTCTTGTAAAGTTTTATGGCTTCCTCTACGCTCATGCCCTCTTGAAGCTCGACAAGATAAATTCTGGTCTTCTTAAAATGTTTTTTTACCTTTGCTTTCGAACTGTCATGGAAAACAGCCTGTATGTTTACTCCGGGTTTAAACTTGATTAATAACTCGCCTTCCTTGTATGAGGTTTTTTGTTGCGCAGATGAAGCCGAAATAGTTAAGAAAAAAAATAGCAGATAAAATAAAAATACTTTGCCATACCCTCTCATCTTCTTTTCCTCTATCCTGAATAGCTTATTTCATACTTCTTTACCCATAACACCTTGTCCGAGCAGGAAGAAAATTTTCCTGCTCTCTTTTTAGTTAAATACCTTCTCGTTTCGAGTAAGCGAACATAAAATAAACGTAGGTCTTATATTTTGTCAATGAAATTTCTTCAACTCTTAATCAATATTTTTTGCTTATAATAATTTTTTTATAATTAAAGAATTTTATGATATTTAAATCTATAAGGATTTATTATGTTCTTGATATTTGCTGTTACAGTGATCGCTTCACCGATTGCAGAGGTTGGATTGGAAAAAGCGATTTCTGAACGACTGGGGGCTAATAGCTCAGCTACGGCATCTCGTGAAATAGAAAAATATGGACACATCCCATTCTCTTGACACTCAACACAAAAATCGAAAATATTTTCCATGCCGAGGATTGGGCGGGCAGTCGCAGCGGGATTTCCACACTATGTAATTCAAAGAGGAAATAGCAGATCAGGAGAAATATTTATGGGCTGTTGCCCGGTACATCGAGCAAAATCCAGTACGCGCCGGGATAGTCGAGAAAGCCAATGGCTACCCTTATTCAAGTGCATGACGCCCATATGAATGGTGGCAAGGATTTTGTTTTAGGAGAAGAACTCTTCAGTAATGACCAGAGAGAAGACTATATACTGTTATTGAGCTCCGAGATATATTCCGTCAATGATGGTCGCCCTCTGAGTGGCCGCCGGCGATGATGTATATAGCATCAGATGCACCTTTATTTTCAAGAAAACACTCATGTTCACCTTTTATATGAAAGGCAGAACCTTCTTTTAAACTCATTGAATGATAACCTGTAATCTCAATATCGCCTTTTATTGCAAGGACTATCTCCTCGTGGCCTTTGCCAGGTTTTACAACCCTTCCTTTTTCATCTGGCTTTAGAATGCCATATATCATATAGCAGGCGTGGCTGCCGGTATCCTGAAAGCCGAGGACATATTCTCCACTTTCGGAATGCAGTGCTTTGTTTTTCATTTCAAAAATCTTCATATAAACCCACCAGTTGCATAACTTTTATTCAATTGAGGCAGATGTGATGAAAAAGCCCGACCAGCGACACCTTATAGACCTTCAACATGGCCAGCCAGCCTTTTTTAAAATGTACCAAACGTCAAAAATGCGGTCACGTGAATCAGAATAAAATCCTGTCGCTTTGGCGGGGTTTTTCAGCATGTCTGCCTCACTTTTTATGCAACACTTGGGTAAAGAAATCATTTTTTAGTGGTAGTATATTTTGCCAAAACCTCATTTACGCACCATATAGTATAATATAAAAAATAAAATGAAACACTCATGTCTGAAAGAGACTCAAAGGATGATGAAAACTTGTAATCCCCCCTCCCCCCCTTTAGAAAAGGGGGGTTAGGGGGGGATTTGAGGTATTTTCAGGTGAAAGACAAGATAAAAGAGGAGCTTACGAAAAAAACCATTAATGGCAGGCTTCCATGCCATATTGCGAGGTGGATTGCTGAAGAGCTTTCTGTCTCTTACCGGGAGGTCGGTAAGGTTGCTGATGAGCTTAACATAAAGATCACAGACTGTGAGCTTGGTTGTTTCTGATGGGAGTAATATTATTTGAATTAGCCCTGACCTTTTATTTTGCTGCAACTATTGTCGGTATTTTAGAACTCTTCAGGGGCTCAAAGATCACATCAAGAATTATACTTTCGTTAGCGGGTATAGGGTTTGGTATCCATACTGTAAACATTGTTTATCGTTATGTTGCCGCAGGCCATATTCCCATAACAAACGCACATGAGGCAACATCGTTTTTTTCCTGGTGCATAGTTCTTATCTTTTTCATTTTACAATCCAGATACAGGATCATCCTACTGTCATCCTTCATCATGCCTGTTGTATTTGTTCTGATGCTTTCATCCTCGATGCTGCCGAGGGAGATAAAACCTTTAAGCCCTGTGCTGCAGAGTTACTGGCTTGGCATACATACAGTCCTTGCTTTTCTCGGCAATGCCGCTTTTGCACTGGCATTCGGGATAGGTTTAATGTATCTTGTTCAGGAACACTATGTGAAATCCAAGCACCTCGGTGGTCTGTTTGAAAGGTTGCCGAGCCTCCAGACCCTCGACGAGATAAATTACAGGCTGATAACCCTCGGGTTCCCCCTGCTTACGCTTGCAATAATAACAGGTGCATTATGGGCAGAGAGCGCATGGGGAAGTTACTGGAATTGGGACCCGAGAGAGGTCTGGTCGCTTATAACATGGTTCATATATGCAATTATACTTCATGCCAGACTTACGGCGGGGTGGAGAGGAAGAAGGGCTGCATTGTTATCTATAGTCGGTTTTTTAACAATTCTTATTGCCTTTTTCGGTATTAAATTACTCCAGAAAGGCCTTCATGTTTTCCTATGAAAGTGTTTGTAGTAGGACTCAATCACAAGACTGCTGATGTTGATGTCAGGGAGAAGCTGGCATTTAATGGCTCCAAGCTCGAAGATGGCCTGATAAGGTTCAAAAAACTCCCCGAGGTACAAGAGGCTATGATACTGTCTACCTGTAACAGGGTAGAACTTTATGCTAATGTTAGTGATACTATTAAGGCATCTGAATCTATCAAGACATTTCTATCGGAATTTCACAATATAAATAAAGGGTCGCTCGATAACGCCCTCTACATTTATGACAATGTAAATGCGGTGAGGCACATCTTCAGGGTTGCATCCAGTCTCGACTCCATGGTAATCGGTGAACCCCAGATCCTCGGGCAGTTGAAAGACGCATTTGAGTTTGCCCTCGAAAAAAAGACTACAGGCATCCTTCTGAACAAGCTGATGAAAAAAGCAATTTCTGTTGCGAAGAAGGTAAGGACAGAAACACGGATAGCCGAAAATGCAGTCTCTATAAGCTTTGCAGCTGTTGAGCTCGCACGAAAGATCTTTACTGACCTGTCAAAGAGAGTATGTATGCTTTTGGGTGCAGGTGAGATGGCTGAACTTGCAGCAAGGCATTTACTCAATAATGGCGTGAAAGAGGTTATGGTATCAAACAGAACATATGAACGCGCCTGTGAGCTTGCAAAAGAATTCCACGGAAAACCTGTTAAATTTGACGAATTCATCGATGAGATGGTACGTACCGATATTGTTATTTGTTCTACCGGTGCCCACAAATACATACTGATGAAAAATCAGATGCAGAAGGTAATGAAGGATAGAAAACAGAGGCAGGTCTTCATTATCGATATCTCTGTTCCGAGAAACATAGACCCTGAAATTAACGACCTGGATAATGTGTATCTGTATAATATTGACGACCTGCAGGGTGTTGTTGATGCAAACATATTTGAACGGCAAAGAGAAGCAGAAAAGGCAGAAAAGATAATCGAAGAAGAGATTGAGACCTTTTTAAAGTGGCAGTCTTCACTTGATTCCGTACCAACTATTATTGCCCTGAGAGATAAGGCAGAGGAGATTAAAAAAGAAGAACTCGATAAGCTTTTAAGTAAGATTTCCGGGATTGGAGAAAAAGACAAGGAAGCCATCGAATATATGGCTACTGCTATTATAAATAAGCTTATCCATCCGCCTACTATGGCACTGAAAGAAGATACCGAAGATAAAGATATCTTGATAGCTGTAATAAAAAAACTCTATGGATTAAATGAAGAATCAGAAAGGCATTGATTCCGAATTTGACAATTCTCTCCTTATCTGTTAGTGTAACTTTCAGAAAGTTGGAAAGGAGGACTTATGTTAGTTTATGTCAAAAAAAAGGCTCAGATAACTATACCTTTGAAAATACGAGAAACTGTTGGTATAGATGTAGGCGATGTTCTCGATATATTCGTAAAGGATAACAAAATAATCCTGAAGCCAGTTCGTCCCCCCAAAATAAAGCTTAGACCTGTTGATGCCAGTGTTCTAAATAAGATGGTTGGGATAGTGTCAATAGGAGGTGATGCGGTAAAGGATTCTGAGGCTATTTGGGATGAAGATAATACTTGATACTAACTACATTACCGCCATTCTTGATGAAAGAGACGTCTGGCACAAAAAGGCTCTAATTATAAAAGAAAGGTTGTCCAACACGAATAATGAACTTTTATTTTTTGATTGCGTTATAAACGAAGTCGTCAATGTTTTTATAAAAAGACTTAAGGAAAGAAAACAGATTCATGACCTTGTTGATTTGATTGACAAATTGCAAGTCTTTGCTCCGAGATATAATATCACATGGATTTATCCTGAGATTGAGGACTATTATGACAGGGTCATCGAGACAGTTAAGGAAAGCAATGGCACATTAAATTTTCATGATGCACTTATTGTCCACGTAGCAAATGAACTGGGGATACCTTGTATTGTGAGTTTTGATAGAGGTTTTGATAAGACTGGATTAAAAAGGATTAAGGATGCGGGAGATGTATGAAATTATCTTTACAGGAATAATAGGTGGTATCAATGCCAAATAATACAACTGCCTTTTTCTGTCAGCAATGCAGCGTTCCGCTGTTAAATAATATATGCGAGAAGTGTCATAACGTCTCTACTACAAAAATTCCTTTGAAAACCTCTCCTGTATTCCAAGAAGAACTTGACATGCTATCTGATGTTACTGGCTATCCATTGAGTGATTTTGGATCACTGAACTTATGGACAACTAATAGATATTATTATTTTGAAGGGCAAAAGATTTTCAAAGTGATAGGTGGCAATATGTTTGAACTGCCTAAGATTCAGTGGTTAAAAGATGAGAAGCGTATATTCAAAGAAATTAAGGCAGTGGAATTGAGAACCGAGGATGAGATTAAAAACGCTATCAAAAAAGCCAATAGATTCATTCTCGGGACAATAGAGGAAAGAGCAATACATTTTATAAGGGAGACAAAAGAAAGCCTAACGGACAAAATAATATGGACAACGGTTTCTTTTAGTGGTGGCAAAGATAGTGCCACAGTATCCCATTTAGTGAGAAAGGCACTGGGCAATGGCGTTATTCATATGTTTTCTGATACAACCATAGAACATCCTTCAACTTATGACTTTCTTGATAGATATCACGAATCGGAAAAGATATATCTTATAAGAGCAAAACCAGAGAAAGATTTTATGACAATGGTTCATAGGGCACAGATGCCGAGCAGGATTCATCGTTGGTGTTGCAGTGTTGTTAAAACAGCACCTATTGAAGGACTCCTTAAAATGATAGTTGACAACGGAAAAAAAGTTTTAACATTTGATGGTGTTAGACACGAGGAATCAAAGAGACGGGAAAGTTATAATCCCGTATCTTACGATACAAAGGTATCGTATAACATCATAGCTCGTCCAATACTTGAATGGTCAACAATGGAAGAATGGCTTTATATCTTGAGCGAGAAAATTCCATTTCATGATGGTTACAGGAGAGGATTTAGAAGAATAGGTTGTGTGGTTTGTCCATTTTCTCCCGAATATCCTGAGTTTTTAATTAATTATTATTCTAAAAAAGATGAAAGACTAAGCAATCTCTGGATGTCATTTAAAGAGATTTTGTATGAAGATGTTATGAATAGAAAGGAAGTTTTGAATCCCAGACAATTTCTTGCAGAGGGCAAATGGAAAGTTCGTGCAGGCAGCTTTAAGAAGAATGACATCGTAGCTATAAAGGGATGTCTTACCTTTGAAGACATGTTCCTTGATTTCTCAGATACTGAGTTTGAAAGACTCAAAGAATATTTGAAGCCAATAGGTCTGCCGTTTGTAGAATGCAACCATATACTCTTACTGGATAACTATGATATCCAAGCAAAATTTAAGTTTGACGATGGGACGATAACCATTGTTATATACAACAAAGATATTAAACCATTAATCCTAAAACAAATAATTAAGGCAAGATACTGCTCCAATTGTGGGTTATGCGAGACTATATGTCCCTCGGGTGCAATTACAGGAAATTGCAACGCATACAACATAAACATTGGAAACTGCACGCACTGTGGTAAATGTGTTAATGTTTCACCTTCAGGGTGTATTGTAGCTAACTCTTTAGATGTAAAGATTAGGCCACATAATTGTCAAGTATGAGGAACAAATATGAGTTTAGAAGCAAGTAGTACTTTTGGTTTTGAGAAAGCATGGTTTGTAAAGGCATTAAAAAAGATTTCAGAGGACGAAACCATTTTTTTGAAATCAAGAACAAAGGAAGCACAAATATATTTTTCCATCGGTTCCAAGAAAGTGGAGGCTCTCCACAAATGGTTAATTGGTGCTGGATTAGCTGAAGGTTCAAGGACAAGAACGCAAATCAGCAAGATCGGGGGAATTATATCTCATTATGACCCAGGGCTTTATGAGTATGGCACATGGTTTGTAATCCTTTATAATTTAGGCTCTTATCCTCATACTCCAGAAATTGTTTACTGGTATTTAAATGAATTTAAAACACTGGAATTTACACTGTCTGATCTAAAGGCAGCTCTTCATCAATATGGGGATTTCGGTAAGAGTTATGTTGACAATGCATGGCAAGCATTAAAAAATACCTTCAGTTATAACAGTTCTACCCCTTTTGGAGAAGAATTCAGGCTTTTTGAGGAGGTAGATTCAAAGAACGGTATATACAGGAAAAGGTATCCTCAAAAGGAGTATATCCATCCGCTGATATTTGCATATTGTATCGTGGATTGGACTAAAAGAAATAAAAAGGAAACAGTCATTATTGCTGATATAGCATCAGCAAAGGGGTTGCCAGGACGCCTTCTAAATCTGCCAGAAAGAATTACAGAAGAGTTGCTCACGGATATTGATATTAAATATAGAAAGAGGGTTTTTGATGTGGATAGAAAGGCGGGGTTAAATAGGATTAGCATCTTTATAAAAGAACCAGATAAACTTTTACATGGATACTATGAAGAGGTCATTAAAAATTGTGGTCCTGAAGAGGTAATAAGCATCTTAACATCATAACTGAAATTAAAGACTATCTCTATGGTAAAAGATGATATTTTGAATTTTTTCAAAAATAATCCCCGTTTTAATATAGCCATATTGAAAGGAGATTTGCCAGATCCTGAAGAGTTATCAAAAACTATAGGATTCACCCTCCTTGATATAAAAGAAGAAATGTTGACTGATAAAATTAAACTCTATGACGCAATTGGATATACAGATATGGTGGAAATTATTAAAAAAATTGCTGGCAATCACTATCCCGGCATTGTTATTAAGGATTTGGATATTTTGCTATGTGCATTAGATAGAGATAAGAGGGAATCTTTTTTTGAAAAGCTCTTATCTACGAGGTTTAAGTCAAACATAGTTTTATGCATCTCTATTTTTAAGGCAGACATCCCTTATTATGAAGATTATAATCACGGACTTGTTTTAAGTGGAGTATAAAGGTATGAAACTCAGTGATATCGTGTCGATTCAGCCCGGGTTTAAGGCTGCTATTAGCATTAAAGATGACTTATTAGATGAAGAAAAGATCAGAGGTTATATACCAACAGAGAATGGTGTTATCTTCTTGGAAGAGATATTCCGCTGTCTTGACAGGTCAAAATCCTCCCGCCCAATAATCCTGACAGGGACATATGGCACTGGAAAGTCACATTTAGGACTCGTAACAGCAGCGATGCTTACATGGAAAACAAGAGATAATGCATTTAATAATATCATTCAAAAGCTGGCAAGTAAGTGGCAGGATAGGACAGATATCATTCGGCGTATGAAAAAAAGCCATGGTGAAAATCCCTTTTTACTTGTATATCTTGAAGCAGAGGAGATTGACTATGGAGCAGGATTTCTTAACAATGTTTTAATTCTTGCGCTAAAAAAGGCATTAGCAGAAAATGAACTCTCAGAGTTAATGCCAGAAATTGTATATGATAGTGCTGTTAAGCGAATACAGGAAATAAAAGATAAATATCCAAAGACATATAGTGAGCTTGAGAGAAAGACCTCTGAAAAGGGATATTTTTCAGTAGATAATCTTGTTACACGATTAAGAAGTCATGATAGGAAGGCACTTGATGATTTTTCTCTACTACATAGGGAAGTTTGTGCCGGCGCTCCATTTGATGTCTTCTCTAATTTAAATGCTATAGATGTGTATAAATCTGTAGTAGAAGCTATTAAGAGAAAAGGCTATGGCGGGATTTTATTAATATGGGATGAGTTTACCCCCGTAATGAAAAAATTGGTAGCAGATCCTGAAAGCAGTGAGGCTATGCACTTCCAGAGGTTTGCACAGATGTGTGAGGGTTCAGGCGCAAATAAAATAATATTCATAACCATTTCTCATAGAACCATTGAAGAAATGATTGATATTGTTTCGGCAGAGTCGCTGAGAAGTGATATTGCGAGGGCTGCTGAAAAGATTTCTGGTAGATTCAAGCCTATATCCCTTGGTCATATTGATAAAGAGGCATATCACTTGATGAGCAACGTAATATTGCATGGGGACCCATTTAATGAGGTTAAACAACGATTTAACGAGAGGTTTCTTGATATCAGAGAGGCAATCAAGAATACGAATTTATTTTATAATCCTACGGATACGGATTTGAATACCTTAATATATAACTTATACCCTCTCCACCCTATTACAACCTTTGTCCTTGCTCATCTCTCAGACCGTATTGGGCAAAGAAATCGTTCTATATTTACATATCTGTGTGATACTGGTGAGTCAACATTTAGAGCATTTTTAGGTAATAACACGATAGCAAATAAACTCCCTCTCATATTTCCAAAGGATGTACTTGATTATTTTCTGCCTGTCATGAAAACAACCCATGATGACAAGGATATAAGAAAAATGACAAAGGCATTTTTTGATAAGAAGGTCTCAATAGATAGTAATGATTTGTTATCCGATACATTGCTAAGGACTGTTTTGCTTTTAAATGCAACAAAGGCAGCACCTGCAACACAGGAAAACATAAGATATGCTCTTGGTGCATTCACAAATAAAGAATATCAGGAGATTTCCAATAAGCTCCAAGAACTAAGAGAAAGAAAGATACTAAAGAAAAGGATTTCGGATAATGGATATTATTTCTACGGAGTTGGTACAGACACATCCATAGATGACCATCTTTTGGAAATTATAAAAGAATCAGAAAGAAACTGGTCATTGAAGATACTCTTTAATAAAGCACTACAAGCAATTAATATTAAGACATACTTAAAGACCATTGATGCAGATGATTATAATACCGCAAAGAGTATCAAAAGAAAAATTGATTTAGACTTTATATCCCCGCAGGAACTGAACAATCCTGAAGTGTTATTTTCAAATACAAGGTTTCTGGATGGCAGGTATTGTCTGATATTAGCAACAAATGAGGGTGAAGTTCATTTTGCTGAACAGAAAATTAAAGCAGACTTTAAAACTACAACAAACATGCTTTTTGCAATACCTTCAGATCCTAACTTACTGAATGATTTGTTGCGACATCTTAAGAGGTTGAAGGCATTTGAAGTTCTTCCTGATAGAAACCCTGCATATAGTGGCGAATTACGAGAGGAATTGATAACAGAAGAAGAAGATATAAAAAAATTTCTACAAGAAAGATTTGAAGACATATTAGACCCTATGAAGGGCTATTTAAGCTTTTACCATAAGGGCGAGAAAGTAAATATTTTAGCGGTCAATGAACTCAAGAAGCTTGTGTCTAAAATGATGCATGAAACATTTCCATATACACCTCCTATTTCAAGAGAGGAACTTATAGATGACGACCGTCCTGATACCCTAAGAAAATACAAGATTCCCTTAATAGATACTATATTGTCTCCCAAAGCACCAACAATATTGATAAATGAAAAAGATTCGACAAGACAACATCTAATAGAGGTTTTTTTAAAGCAACACGGTATCTTGCGAAAGATAAAAGGAGAATGGATTATCGCTAAACCCGATGTAGACAATGAGATGTCAAAGGGTTGGGACGAGATTGACAGTTTTATAAAGACTTTTCTGCCATTAGACCTTAATAAATTAACTGAAAAATTAAGACTTCCTCCCTATGGCCTTAAAAAGAAGGTTATAGGTCCAATCCTTGCTACAGTGATGAGACAATATATCCTTGAAAATCAACTTGTATTTTATTGGAAAGGTAATCCCGTTAAAATCACTGGTGAGGTAATAGAGGAAAATTTAATTAAAAAGGGACAGGAGATAAGGGTCTTATTTCAAGAAATTACAGAGAAGCATAAACTTGTCTTAAAAGGTGTTCAAACAGTTTTTGGATTAGAGTTAGGAGATATGGAAAGTGTCTATCGTAAGGTTGTCAATTGGTGGAGAGAATTACCCCAATACTCCAGGAATACATCCAGGATTACTAATGAAATGAAACAGTTTAAAGATAATTTCTTTGTGCCCCTATCTTCAGAGGAGAAAGATAAAAAAGAACTTTTCAACGCCATACTTCCAGACTTATTGGGACTTGTGGATTTAAGTAAAACAACAGAAGATGAGATAGAGGATATTGTTACCAAAAGGATGACTGACATAAAAGGCAGTTTTGAAAACATCATTGATAATTTGGAAAATGAGATTGCATCTGCTGTTAAAGAATATATTGGTGATGAAGAAGGCGCAAGAAACTATTATAAAAATCTTCCGGATACTGTTAAGAAATCTGCATTTACTGGAGACTCAGGGAAAATTTTGAAGTGGTGCAAACGTGTTAATGATGGTAACAATTTTAATCCGATAGGATTAGCAGAAGATATATTGGGGCGCATTGATAACTGGACCGATGAGTCTGTAATTAAACTGAAAGGACATATAGAATCTGCAAAAAATTCTATAGAAAGCCATCAACCCCCAAAAGATATAACAGAACTGCTATCACAAAATTATACAAAGGAAGAGATTCTTTTTAATATTGGTCACGTTAAGAAGTTTCACAAGTATTTCAAATACTATGAAGACCTTGAAAATGCTCCTAATCGTGAACGCGCAGCGATTTTATATGATATGCTCAAATCTTCTATAGAAAAAAACTTCAATAGCAATCAAATCACAGGTGATGAGATTTTGTCCATCATTTGCAGGCTTCTCATTGAGGTTTTTAAAGATGCTTGAAGTATATATTGATAAATTTGGCATTCATACAAACACAGATTACCTTATTAATGATTACAAGGATTTTGTATCGCAATGGGAAGACATAATCAAATGGACAAATGACGGAGATAGGAAGATCATAGCTGTAAGAAAAAGCCATTTAGAGAATCCTTTTAAAAATCTAAGAGATGTGTTTGGAAATAAAATAAAAATAACTCACATATCGCCAAAAGCAGTATGGGAAGAATCATTTAAGGTCAATCTCAACAGCGATATGTCAGATGAAGAAATTGCTGATTTAATAAAGAAAGGAAATTTCCCCAAAACCAAACAGACTCCTCTTACAGAAACTCTATTATGTCTAGCAGGCAATAAAAAACTTTACGAGTCGGAATTAGAAAAGAATCTCATGAAATGCATACTTAATAATGCTGAGGAAAGGTATCCTTTAACATTACAACAGGCAATAGCAGAATTTTCGGCAATCCAGCCGTTAGGTAAAAAGGAGTTATGGCAATTTATTGCTGACAGCAATAACAAAAAACAAACGCTTCAAAAGTTAATAATGACTCATGTATCAAAGTCATATCCAACAAATAGTATAGTTTACAAAAATTATTATCTGCCAAGTTTTGATTATAAATTTATTGTTTTTGACAGTTCTCTTACAGAATATTTACCAGTTGAATTTAAAGAAACAGTAAAAAGTTATTTATTAAGTCTTAAGGGCTTCTCAGAAGTTGCGCAATCCATATCAGGTATGCTTAAGGAAGAGTGGGATACCATTTTAGAATTATTAAACAACAATCTGATTCAGAACGAAATAGTCATCACTGAACTTTTTGATAAGGCTAAAAACTTCAGTGTGGTAAAGAGTGAACTATTAAAATTTAAGCCTGTAAATCCACCTAAAGAAATTACACTTCGAGCAGATAATTCAATTTTTGAGTGGTTAAAAGATTACTTTGAATATTACAAATATAGTCGTTTAATAAATCAGCCCATGTTAACAGAGAAGTATGCAATACAATTTGAAGAATTTCTATGCAATTTATATCTGCGAAAAAAAGAATGGATTTTAAATAATTCTATTCTATCAATTAAAGAAATAATTGACTCATATATTAAGAGCAGAAGACCAGCCTTATTATTAGTGGTTGATGGTATGGGATGTGAATATGTGGAAGAATTAAGAAATGTCTTCAGAACTGATATTAAAATGTTGTTTTCATTACCGCCCACTAAAACCAGAGAGAATAAGCAAAGGATACTCTCAGGTTTAATGGATACCGACATTAATTATACAAATATATTAATTGAAAATTATGAAGACATAAAATGGAAAGAGGCTGACTCAAAAACTCTTCCGTTGAGTGAATTTCTCAAAGAGAATTTAGACTTATATATTTACTGGGAGAATCAGTTTGACTCTTTGATTCATGATGAATCGACTTATAAAAAGAGATTTTTTGACCATAAAACTATGATAAAACAGATTAAAGAGGAAATTGGAGATTTTATTGAAAAAGGAGGAGTGGTAATAATTACAGGAGATCATGGATTTACGCTCTTACCCTATAATGCTGACAAATGTGTTAGCTTGCCAGAGCAGGCAGTTGAAAGTCACCGACGAATAGCATATTGCGAAGATGTAGATTTGACAACCCTGAGGAAATGCCATGTTTATGATAAAATCCTTATCGCGAAGGGATATTATTATTTCAATGCCTATCCAAAGGGTGGAACACACGGGGGACTTACACCCGAAGAAGTAGTAGTTCCATTATTAATTATTGATAAACAGCCTGCGAGTATTTTCCCATTAGAATTCAAGTTTCAAAATATTCCGTATTATAGGAAACAAATTATACGAACTAAACTTATTGTATATAACCCTAATCCTTTTAATTTAGTGATAGAAGATATAAACATATTCCCCACAATATGCAGTATTTTAGATATTACGCCAATTATTTATGCGAAACAACCAACCAATGTTGATATAGAATTGAACCTGAAAGATATAAATCAAGAGACAGTTGCATTGAGTATAAAATATGTGATAAATAAAACCGAATTTACAGGGCAGATTGTTTTTGAGACTAAAGGTGCCATGATAGAAAAGGATTTTGACTGGGATTAAATCATGTATAGTGCTTCAGAGAAAGTAAAAAAATATTTTTGTGATGTTTCTATTAATAAGTCGTTAGTAGAAAAGATTGGATTAAGAGAAAGACCTATCCCATCCTTTGTTGTTGACTGGCTTGTAAGAAAATATAGCACGGAAGATGATATAGATTTAAATTCCATTAACTCGTTTATAGAGAAATATATGCCAGATCGGTCTAAAAAAGAGGAAATAAAACATAGATTGTTAACAGGTGAAAATGTCAAATTGTTAGATGCCCTAAAAGTTGAAGTTGACCTAAATGTTGGAAGATATAAAGCTACTTTATCATCAGTGTCCCTATCAAATATTCAGATTGACCAGAGTATTGTTTGCCAAAATCCAATATTATTATATGGAAGCGTCTGGGGGCAGGTTGAGCTGGCATATAGACTAAATGAAGAAGGCAATAAAAATGAAGTCTATGTTGACAATTTCAAAGTAATGCAGACAGGCGAAATAGATCTAGATTATTTTATTGAGCAAAGGAGGTATTTTACACTTGAAGAATGGATTGATATTTTAATTGCAAGTATGGGTTATGCGCCTGATTTTTACCCATTTGAACAAAGAATTTACATGATATTAAGACTTATCCCAATGGTACAGAGCCGGGTGAATCTTATGGAATTGGCACCTAAAGGAACTGGTAAATCTACTGTTTTTTCGAGACTCTCAAGATATCTTTGGCTAATAAGTGGAGGCGTAGTTACAAGGGCGCAATTATTTTATAACATGAAAGATAAAACCGAAGGAATTATCACATTCTACGACGCAATAATACTTGATGAGGTTCAAACAATTAAATTTACAGACCCCGGCGAGATAATCGGTGCACTTAAAGGGTATTTAGAAAATGGAGAATATCGCGTGATGGGGCATCGGGGCACTGCCGAGGCCGGCTTTGTCATACTTGCAAATATAAAAATAGGTAGTGATTGGTTACCTGTAAATAAATTTTTACTTGCTGAATTGCCAGAATTTTTGCAAGAAACTGCATTTTTAGATAGGTTTCACGGCATAATCCCAGGGTGGCGTTTAAAACGAATAGAAAAACGGGCAATCCTTAAATCAGGTTTTGCCCTTCGCGCAGATTATTTTTATGAAGTACTCAATAAATTAAGGAAAAAAACAGAATATGATGATTATGTAAAAAAACACCTTCATTCCACTGGTGATATAAGAGATTATAAGGCTGTTGAAAGAATTTCCACAGGACTTCTGAAATTGCTATACCCTGATTTATCAATTGTTAATACTGATTTATTTGAAAAATATTGTGTAAATTACGCAAAAGAGGCAAGGCAGATTGTAAGGGAACAATTATCTTTAAAAGACCCTGAATATAAAAAGGATCTTGCGCAAATAGAGGTTATTTAAAAGGTTAAATACAGATATTCCTGAGGAATCAAACATTTATGAAGAAGAGAATAGTCATCGGCACCCGTGGCAGCAAGCTTGCACTCTATCAGGCTGAATTTATTAGCTCAGAGCTAAAAAGACTTTATCCTGATTTTGAAATAGAACTCTGCAAAATTAAAACTACGGGAGATAAGATTTTAGATGTGCCCCTTGCAAAGGTTGGAGGTAAGGGACTTTTTGTAAAAGAGATAGAGGAGGCACTTTTAAAGAATGAGGTGGATATTGCTGTTCACAGTATGAAGGATGTTCCGACAGAATTCCCTGATGGCCTTCATCTTGCAGTTATCTGTAAAAGGGAAGACCCGAGAGATGCCCTAATAATAAATCAGAAGTCAAGGGTCAGAAGTCAAGAGTCAAATCCTCCCTTACCCTCAGGTAATCCCCCCACTCCCCCTTTAGAAAAGGGGGGTGAGGGGGGATTTGAAAGTATGGGGCATGGGGGGATTACCAAATCGCTAATTTATGATCTTCCTAATGATGCAACCATAGGGACGAGCAGTCTCAGACGCTCATGCCAATTGCTGAATATAAGACCCGATTTGAAAATTCAGCAGTTGAGGGGAAATCTCGATACAAGAATCAGGAAGCTTGACGAAGGTCAATTTAATGCCATAATACTGGCTGCTGCAGGTGTTAAAAGACTCGGATTAAAGGATAGGATAACGGAAATACTACCTGTCGATATAAGTCTTCCTGCAATAGGTCAGGGTGCTATTGGTGTCGAATGCAGGGTTAATGACGAAGTAATCAATAATCTTATTGCTCTATTAAATCATCCTGAAACCTCTCTCTGCGTGAGGGCTGAAAGAGCTTTTTTAAAACGGCTGGAGGGTGGATGTCAGGTGCCAATCGCTGCGTATGCAAGGATAATCAATAATCCCCCCACCCCCCCTTTAGTAAAGGGGGGCGAGGGGGGATTACTTATCATGGACGGCCTTGTTGGAAGCATTTCCGGAGACAGGGTTATAAAAGGTCATATTGAGGGGAATCCAGAGCACGCAGAATCCCTTGGGATAACGCTGGCAGAAGATATCCTTTCAAGGGGTGCATTAGAAATACTTAATGAGGTATACGGCAGAAATCTATCTGACTAATCTCTCTTCTCTTTCCAGTTTTTCAAACTGTTCTCTTTTTTCCTTGCAGTCTACACAGTAAATTGCAAATGGAATGAGTTTGAGCCTTTCTTCACTTATGTCTTCTCCACAATCCTCGCATTTGCCATAGGTACCCTCGTCAAGTTTTCTCAGGGCTTCGTCTATCTTAAGGAGATTTTCTCGGTGCGTACTCAACTGCTTCAGGCTGATATCCTCTGATAAATCAACGACTGACCAATCTCCGTCATCAAGTGCTGTATCTACAAGTTGTTTTGTCTCACCTTTTATATACTTAGATATCTCTGACTTTGCCTCTCTTACTATTTCTTCTCTTCTATTAATAAGCACCCTTCTCAGCATAACCTTTCTTTCCTCTTCGGACTTTTTACTTATTGTTTTCTTTGATGCCGAAGGTTTTGTAGTTATCTTTTTTTTCTTGTCGGGTTTTGGCTTATTTTTCTGAGAGCCCTTCTTTGTAAAAGTTTTCTTTGTATTCATAACATCTAACAGCTTTATAAAATCGCTGTTTGCTAACTCACACCTCCATTATTTCTTTTTCCTTGTGTCCCAAGATTTCATCAACTTTAGCTGTATAAGAATCTGTAATCTTCTGTGTCTCTTCCTGTAGTTTCCTGACTTCATCTTCACTGAAATGTTTTTCTTTTTCGAGATTCTTAAGTTCTTCGTTTACATCTCTCCTGATATTTCTTATTGCTATCTTTGCTTCTTCTGCCTTTTTCTTTACGGCTTTTGCAAGTTGTTTTCTTCTTTCCTCAGTAAGCGGAGGGATATTTATCCTTATCATCTTGCCGTCATTCGTGGGTGTAAGGCCGAGGTCTGATTTCAGGATAGCCTTCTCGACATCAGGAATGATTTTCTGTTCCCATGGTTGTATTGCTATCTGTCGGCTGTCGGGTATACTCAGGCTCGCAAGCTGCTGAAGCGGAGTTTGTGTACCGTAATAATTTACCATTATTCCGTCAAGCAGTGCCAGAGAGGCCCTTCCTGTCCTGACAGAAGCGAGTTCCCTTTTCAGGGCTTCGATGGCACGGGCCATCCGGTCAGTGATCTTTCTTTTTAACTCTTGCTCCATTGGTTCCTCTTACAAGAGTTCCTATCTTTTTACCTTCTATAATCTTTCTTATATTACCTTTGCCTCTCAAGCTAAATACCACAATGGGGAGATTGTTGTCCATACATAACGATACAGCAGTCGAATCCATTATACTGAGTCCCCTTTTTAGCACATCAATGTAAGTGACAGTGTTGTATTTTTTTGCAGCGGGGTCTTTCATAGGGTCGGAAGAGTATATACCATCAACCTTTGTTGCCTTAAGTATGACATCTGCATCAATCTCCATGGCCCTCAGGGCTGCGGCAGTATCGGTCGTGAAGTAGGGATTGCCCGTGCCAGCTGCAAAGATAACCGTCCTTCCTTTTTCGAGATGTCTTATTGCCCTGCGCCTTATATACGACTCTGTAAGTTCCTTCATCTCTATCGCTGACTGAACCCTTGTCGGAATCCCTTGTTTTTCGAGGGCGTTCTGAAGTGCAAGGGCATTAATAACAGTTGCAAGCATACCCATATAATCTGCAGATGCCCTTTCAATTCCTTCTACACTTGCCTCTACCCCTCTAAATATGTTTCCTCCTCCTATCACTATAGCGACTTCAACCCCCATAGATACCGCTTCTTTTATCTCCTTAGCTATGAAATCAACGGTATAGGAATCAATTCCATAACCCTTGTCCCCCATCATAGCTTCACCACTAATTTTCAGTAGTATCCTCTTGTATCTCAAACTTTTTGTCCTTGGGCTATCTCTCCAAGTTGGAACCTGACAAATCTTCTTATTACGATATTCTCTCCTAATCTTGCGATCTTCTCGGCGACGAGATCTTTGATCTTCTTCTTTTGTTCGGGATCCTTGATAAATAGCTGGTCAAAAAGGCAGGTGTCTGTGTAAAACTTCTCGAGCTTTCCTTCTATGATCTTTTCAACAATGTGCAGGGGTTTGTCCGTAACCTGTGCCCTGTATACCTCTTTTTCACGTTCTATGACATCCTGTGGTACATCATCTCTCGATAAATATAAAGGGATTGCGGCTGCTATATGTATAGCGATATCTCTGACAAGTTCTTTGAAATCGTCAGTCCTTGCAACAAAGTCTGTCTCACAGTTAACCTCGACCATTGCCCCTATCTTGCCCATATGGATATACGAATCAATAATGCCTTCTGAGGCAATTCTCCCTGCTTTCTTTAATGCACCTGCAAGACCCTTCTGCCTGAGTAAGTCTATAGCCTTTTCAAAATCTCCATTACTCTCCGTGAGTGCCTTTTTACATTCCATCATACCAACACCGGTTTTTTCCCTCAGGTTCTTAATCATTTCGGTAGAGATCGTCATTCTACTATTTCAGCCTCTTCCTGCTGTATTTTTTCTTCAACCTGTAGGCTCTCAGCTTCTTCTGCTAAGGTCTTTGATAGCATATCCTTGCCTTCAATGATAGCATCTGCTATTTTTGAGGTAATGAGTTTAATGGCCCTTATAGCATCATCATTACCCGGGATTACATAATCAACTTCATCGGGGTCACAGTTTGTGTCAACTATTGCAACTATTGGGACAGAGAGCTTTCTTGCCTCTGCAACAGCAATCTTCTCCTTCTTCGGGTCCACCACGAATAGGGCACCTGGAAGGCTTGTCATATCTTTAATGCCTGACAGGTTCTTTTCCAATTTGCCCCTTTCCTTTTCGATAGCAGCAACCTCTTTTTTGGGAAGCAGGTCAAATGTGCCATCCTCTTTCATGGTCTCAATCTTTTTTAGTTTTTCTATACTCTTCTTTATCGTCGAAAAATTCGATAGCATGCCACCAAGCCAGCGCTGGTTAACATAAAATGCACCTGCCCTTATCGCCTCTTCATGGATAGCGTCCTGTGACTGCTTTTTTGTGCCCACAAGGAGTACAGGCGCTCCTGTTGCAGCCACACCTTTTATGAAATTATAGGCATCCTCGAGCCCCTTTACTGTCTTCTGAAGGTCGATAATATAGATCCCGTTTCTTTCTCCAAAGATGTATTTTTTCATCTTTGGGTGCCATCGCTTCACCTGGTGTCCAAAATGCACACCGGCCTCGAGCAGTTCCTTCATTGCTACTACCATTTCCCTTAATTCCCTCCTGTACTTTCCTCTGTTTTCCGTGATATCGCCATATAGGCGCACAGAGGCAGAATGATGTATTTCTGAAAAAAATTATCTTTCAGAGAGAAAAAGAGTAACATAAAATAGCTTTAATTGCAAGGGTTGAAGATGGTCAAACTATAAACTTGAAGAATTGATTTACAGATGGCAATCGAAAGAGGATTAAAAGGTCGTATGCTTTGGATTTAGAATTTTAATTATTGCTTTATTTTATCCCATATTTCTGCAGTCTATGACGGAACGACCTGAAAGATAGGTTTAATAATCTTGCTGCTTCTATCTTTACACCACCTGCTATTTCGAGTGCCTTGAAAAGATATCCCCTCTCAATATTTCCGACAATCTCATCAATATCAACACCTTTTTCAGTAAGTTCTGGAACCTCTTTCAAATCACCTCTGTATTCAGTTGATGGTAGTCCTGTTATCTCAGATGGCAGATCTGCTGGCGTTATATCGTTTTTGTCTGTAAGAAGGACCGTTCGCTCAATAACATTTTCAAGCTCCCTGACATTTCCCTTCCATGGATAATCCATCAATATCCTCATTGCCTCAGGTGTAATCACCCTCGGGTAGTTAGATGTCCTTTTCAGAAAATGGTCTACAAGTAACGGTATATCCACCTTTCTCTCTCTTAGCGGAGGTATATGTATAGGAACTACATTCAGCCTGTAATATAAGTCCTCTCTGAATCTGCCTAATGTTATTTCCTCTTTAATATCCTTATTTGTAGCCGATATAACCCTTACATCAACCTTTATATCAGTCGTACCACCTACACGTCTGAATATCCCATTCTCAAGGACCCTGAGTAACTTTGCCTGAAGGTTAATCGGCATGTCGCAGATCTCGTCGAGAAAGACACTTCCCCCGTCTGCTATCTCAAATAGCCCCTGTTTGTTATACATTGCGCCAGTAAATGAGCCTTTCATATGTCCAAAAAGCTCTGATTCAAGCAGCCCTTCAGGAAATGCTGTACAGTTTATCGTCACAAAATTTTTCTCCTTCCTATGACTGAGGTTATGCACAGACACTGCAACTAATTCTTTACCCGAGCCGCTTTCACCTATTATCAGGACATTCGAGTTACTCAGTGCAACCCTGGGAATCAGTTTAAATAACTCCTGCATGTTGGGGCTCTGACCGATAATATTTTCGAGCCTATATGTTGTTTTTACCTTTTCCCTTAAGAGTGAAAGCTCTTCACTCAGCCTCTTCTTCTCGATCGCCTTCTTTACGATTAGTCTAATCTCGTCTATTTTGAATGGCTTATTGATGTAGTCATATGCCCCTAACTTCATCGCCTCGATTGCCGTCTCTGTCGTACCGAAGGCTGTTATCATGATTACAATGGTATCCGGGGATGTCTCCTTTATCTTTCTCAGGAGCTCAAAACCATCAACTTTAGGCATCTTCATGTCTGTTATAACAAGGTCAAAGATGTCTTTGTTGATATATGATAGACCCTCAAATCCATCCGATGCGGACGTTACCTCGTGGTTCTCCCCTTCAAGAAGAATCTTAAGCACCTCCCGCATGCTTTTTTCATCTTCAACTATGAGTATCTTTCCCTTAAGCTTTTCCATCTGTCTTTGGTAGTATAATTTCGAATATAGTACCAACTCCCGGGCTGCTGTTTACATTTATACTGCCTTTGTGTTCCTCGATTATCCTGTAAGCTATTGAGAGCCCGAGGCCGGTACCTTGTTCCTTTGTAGTGAAAAAGGGATAGAAGATCCTTTCGGTATCTTTTCCATCTATACCAACTCCAAAGTCTTTAAAGGTTATCTCCACAACCCTGTCTGTGTTTCTTGTAGAGATTACAAGTTCTCCTCCCTCGGGCATCGCCTCTATCGCATTAATTCCCAGGTTCCAGAATACCTGCCGCATCTTCTGAGGATCTGCATTCACTTCAAGCGTGCCACTGTAGTTTTTTCTTATAGAGACACCGCCTTTGTTCTGTTCCACATTTTTAAGGAGTTCTATAGTCTCATCAAGCATGCTGTGCAGTTCAAACCTTTTAAACTCAGGGGGTGTAGGTCGTGAATATGTGAGGAAGTCAGTTATGATTCGGTTGAGACGCTCCATCTCTTTTAAGGCGATTTCCATAAGTTTCTTCTTATAGCCTTCGCCTACCGTATCTTCTTTTAGCATCTCTATAGAGCCCTTCAAAGAGGCAAGGGGGTTTCTGATCTCATGGGCAATGTTTGAAGAAAGTTCTCCTATAGTTGCCATTTTCTCTTTCCGTTTCATTTCTGCTTCAAGCTTCTTTATTTGTGTGAGGTCCTGGAATATTCCTATATACCCCCTGATGTTTTCATCTATACCCTTTAGCGTAGAGATACCAACCCCGATCATTTTCATAGCACCATTAACCATTATTGTATCCTCTCTGCGCCCCACAGTAAAGGGAAACTTAAAAAAAGGCACGACTGTATCCATCCTATGGCCTATGACAGAGCTCTTTTTGATGCCTGTTATTTTTTCAGCAGAGCGGTTGAAGATTAATACATTACCTGCTGTATCTGTTGTAAAGAGGCCGCTTGGCAGGCTCTCTACCACCTCCCTGTTAAAAAACTCAAGATCTCGCAGATCTATATCCTTCTCCTCAAGTTTTTTCACGGTTTTTTCAAGCCGTGACGAGAGATAACCACTGAGATAAGCAACAAGATAAAAGGAAATTATATGAACGAATATATTATAGAGGTAGTCCTTCTCCTCCGTTATACCTTCGCTTATCATAGGCAATAGCATGTAAAACTGGAGGTTTATAAGTACTCCATAAAGGATACTGCTACACGTTGCCGTGATATAACCTGCCCTTTTATTTAAAATTATGCCTGAGGATATAATGGTAAGTATGAGGGTAAAAGAAAACCAACTCTCGATGCCTCCTGTAATATATATGAGCATTGTCGCAAAAATAACGTCAAGCAATAACTGTGCGTAGGCAAATGCAACAAGGTTCTTAATCTTTCCGAGTAGCAGAGAATAAACGATGGTAAGGACATACAGGGTGATAATCAGATAAGATAGCGCATGGACATGGGGTAATTTTTCATATGCCTTAAAGAGGAAAGATGAACCGAGAAGAAAGGTAACAAATACAACCCTGAATACAATCAGGGCCTTTATTTTTTTTCTCAAGGAAGCATCTTCTGACATCTCTACTACTTAATAAGTGTAATAAGCCTGAATATCGGAAGATACATCGAGATGACTATAAAACCAACGGTAGTTCCGAGAAATACCATAAGCATCGGCTCCATCATCGCAGTAAGGTTTGATACGGCTGCATCCACCTCATCATCGTAAAAATCAGCAATCTTACCAAGCATTGCATCAAGCGCACCAGTTGATTCACCGACTGCTATCATATGTGTGACCATAGGTGGAAAAACCTTTGCCTTCATAATAGGTTCGGCAAGGGTCTTGCCTCCCACAACCCCTTTTCTAACTTCCATAATCGCATATTCAACGACCTTATTGCCTGATGTCTTTGCTGTTATCTCGAGACCATCCAGTATAGGAACACCACTGCTCACAAGAGTCCCCAATGTCCTCGTAAATTTTGCTACAGCAACTTTATTAAGAAGCATACCAAATATAGGAAGCTTCAGTAATATCGAATCTATTATCTTTTTGCCCTTCTCCGTTCTTCGAAACTGGGTAATAAAAACTACAATGGCAACTATTGCTCCAAAGACCATCAGGCCACCCACGCCTGCGATGAAGTTACTGGTATTAATAACTATCCTTGTTGGCAGTGGCAAGGTTCCTCCAAGACTGGCAAACATCTTTGAAAATGTCGGGACAACAAAGATCATTATGACAGCAATTACCAGAACAGCAATTGATGTGACGACTGCCGGATAAATCATCGCACCTTTAACCTTTTTCTTCAGTTTCATCGACTTTTCAATGTATGCCGCTAACCTGTTGAGGATTGTATCGAGGATACCTCCAGCCTCACCTGCTGCAACCATGTTTACATATAATTCACTAAATACCTTAGGGTGCTTTCTGAGTGCATCAGCATAAGTTGCGCCTGATTCAACATCAACCTTGATCTGTGCAATTGTTTTGCCGAATGCCTTGTTTTCAACCTGGGTAGACAGTATATCAAGTGCCTGCACAAGCGGGAGCCCGGCGTCTATCATTGTAGCAAACTGTCTCGTGAAGACTACAATATCCTTATCCTTTACCCTTCCTCCGAGACCAAATCTACTTACCTTCTTTGGTTTCTCGGTTATAACAGTTGGGGTGATATTTCTTCTTCTCAGTTGTGCGATTACATCTTCTTTTGTTGCTGCCGTTATCTCTCCTGATTCGACGATACCCCTTGGTGTTTTACCTGACCATTGAAATACAATAGCCATTTTTTATCCCCTCCCTCGGCCAGAGGTTGCTGCCATGCTCTTCTGAAGCATCGCAATTAGCTCGTCAGGTACAGGTGACCTTCCGATAGCATCTTCATATGACAAATGTCCCTTTAAATAAAGGTCGAACAATGACTGATTCATCGTTTGCATACCAAACTTTGCCTGACCTGTCTGCATCATTGAATAAATCTGATGTATCTTATCCTCCCTTATAAGGTTTCTTATAGCTGGATTCGGAACCAGCAACTCAACTGCAAGTATTCTTCCTTTCCCTGACTTCTTGGGAATAAGCTGTTGAGCGAGTATTCCCTCAAGGACGAAAGATAACTGGACGCGTATCTGCTCTTGTTGATGAGGTGGGAATACATCAATAATACGGTTTATTGTCTGGACCGCGGAATTTGTGTGTAGTGTTGCAAGTGTCAAATGCCCTGTTTCTGATACCGTCAGGGCTGCCTCAATCGTCTCAAGGTCACGCATCTCACCTATCAAAACTACATCAGGATCCTGTCTTAAGACATATTTCAGCGCCGCTTTAAATGATACCGTATCAGCATTCACCTCTCTCTGGTTCACCAGACATTTCTTGTGTGAGTGAAGATATTCGATCGGGTCCTCTACAGTTATTATATGGTCATATCTCTCCGAATTTATCCTGTCAATCATGGCAGCAAGTGTTGTAGATTTACCACATCCTGTTGGCCCTGTAACAAGAATTAACCCACGCGGTTTTTTTACAAGATCATTAACAATCTCCGGTAATCCGAGTTCATGAAAACCCCTGATCTCGAATGGGATGGTTCTGAATGCCCCAGCCACAGCACCTCTCTGCATGAAGATATTTGCCCTGAACCTGCTCAACCCCTTGATACCAAAAGAAAGGTCAAGCTCATTATTTTCCTCATATTTATGTTTTTGTGCATCGGTAAGGATACTGTAACACAGCGCCTTCGTATCTGCCGGCGTCAGGGGCGGGTGATCAACGTGCACAAGTCTCCCATCTATCCTTAATCTTGGCGGACTCCCTGTTGTTATATGGAGATCCGAGGCATTCTTTTCTATCATCAACTTCAATAAGTCATAAAGCGTAGTCATTTTTAATCTCCAAACGTAACTCTCATCACTTCTTCTATCGAAGTGATACCTTCTTTCACTTTATTAAGACCGCTCATCCTTAACGTCTTCATGCCGAGTCTCACAGCAGTCTTTTTTAACTCTTCTGCCGATGCCCCTTCAAGAATCATCTCCTTTATCTCTGTGCTAATAGGCATAACTTCATAAAGGGCTATCCTTCCTTTATACCCTGAACCATTGCATACAGGACAACCTTTACCCTTGTAACATTTTATGGAATTTGCCTCTTCTTCTGAGAATCCCAGCCTTATAAGGGCAGGAACAGGAATCTTTTCCTCCTCCTTGCAATCTGTGCATACCTTTCTGGCAAGCCTCTGGGCTGCGATAAGGATAACAGATGCCGATACAAGAAAGGGTTCTATCCCCATATTCAATAACCTGCTTACGCTGCTCGGGGCATCATTTGTGTGAAGGGTGCTGAGGACAAGATGGCCTGTCAGGGCTGCCTTAACCGCAATCTCGGCTGTCTCGAAGTCACGAATCTCGCCCACTAAGATGATATCCGGACTTTGCCGTAAAAAAGATCTGAGGGCCGAAGCAAATGTAAGTCCTATATCTTCCTTTATCTGTACCTGATTCATCCCTGAAAAGTTATACTCAACAGGGTCCTCAGCAGTCATTATGTTAATACCGGGCTTATTAAGGAAATTCAATGCAGAATAGAGGGTAGTTGTCTTACCACTTCCAGTAGGTCCTGTAACAAGTATCATGCCATATGGCTTGTCAAGTGCATCCATGAATATTTTTAATGCATCTTCCTCAAATCCAAGTTTTGTAAGGTCTACCTGAAGGTTTGACTTATCGAGAATTCTTAGAACCGTCTTCTCGCCATAAAGACATGGCAGAACCGAAACACGGAAATCTATCTCTCTTTTTTTACCAAGTCTCAGTTTAATCCTTCCATCCTGAGGAAGCCTCCTTTCTGCAATATCAAGCTTTGACATTATCTTGAGCCTTGAGGTTATAGGATTCTTTATTTTTAATGGCAGATTCATCGCATTAAACAAAACGCCGTCAACCCTGTACCTAACCCTCAGAGAGCTCTCGTACGGCTCTATATGGATATCACTTGCACCTCCCTTTATTGCATTTATAAGTACGCCATTAACAAGCTTTACTATTGGCTCTTCAACCTCTGTAACTGCTGCTTCATCTTTTTCAGTAAATGCCTCTATACTATCCAGCGCATCTCCGACAACCTTATCAAATTCATTGACATCGACCATTAGGCCCTCATCAAACGAAACTATTTCTTCCTCCCTTAGATCCTCCTCTGAAAGTGTATAATCCTTTGCCTGAAGCATCTGTGTTGTGGTAGCCTTCTTTGCCGCAATAAGGGTGTCACCGTGCCCCGCATAATGTGTGGATATGGCATTTAAGATCGAGGATTCGCTGGCTACAACAACCTCAACATTATACCCTGTCATAAACTTTACATCGTCTATTGCAAACACATTAGATGGATCAACCATCGCAACCGTTAAGGTAGCCCCAACCCTCGCAACAGGCATTACAAAATACTTTCTCACTATGTCAACAGGTATGAGCTTTAAAACTGATGGGTCAATCTTGTAATCAGATAAATTTACTGCTGGAACACCATACTGTCTGCTGAGGAATGTGACAAGTTTTTCCTCAGTTATATAACCTAATTTCATAAGGTTCGTCCCCAGCCTTCCACCCTCTCTCTTCTGGAGATTAAGGGCATCCTTTAACTGATCCTCCGAGATAATATTAGAGGCTATAAGGAGTTGACCTAATTTCGCTGCCATAGTTCAATCACCAAATGTGACCCTGACTACCTCTTCTACAGAGGTTATACCACTCTTTATTTTGGCAAGGCCACTCGCTCTTAGCGTTTTCATACCGAGCCTAATAGCAGTCTTTTTTAACTCATCTGCTGATGCACCTTCAAGGATGAGTTCCTTGAGTTCGTCTTTGAGCGGCATAACCTCATAAAGGGCTATCCTTCCTTTATACCCGGAACCATTGCATACAGGACAACCTTTACCCTTGTAACATTTTATGGAATTTGCCTCTTCTTCTGAGAATCCCAGCCTTATAAGGGCAGGAACAGGAATCTTTTCATCCTCCTTGCAATCAGTGCATACCTTTCTGACAAGCCTCTGGGAAGCAATAAGGATGACTGATGCTGCGACAAGAAAGGGCTCGACACCCATATTCAATAATCTACTTATAGTTCCAGGTGCATCATTTGTGTGAAGGGTACTGAGGACAAGATGGCCTGTAAGGGCTGCCTTAACCGCGATCTCGGCTGTCTCGAAATCGCGAATCTCTCCAACCATTATGATATCAGGATCCTGCCTCAAAAAGGATCTTAAGGCTGAGGCAAAGGTAAGGCCTATATCTTCCTTAACCTGGACCTGATTTATACCTAAGAAATTATATTCAACAGGATCCTCAGCAGTTGATATATTAACACCTATCTTATTGAGGTAATTTAATGCAGAATAGAGGGTGGTTGTTTTGCCACATCCAGTAGGTCCTGTAACGAGTATCATGCCATATGGCTTGTCAAGTGCATCCATAAAATGCTGCAATGTTTCTTCCTCAAATCCAAGCCTTGTGAGATCCACCTGAAGGTTTGACTTATCAAGAAGCCTTAAAACAGTCCTCTCACCAAAAAGGCATGGCACAGTCGAGACACGGAAATCTATCTCTCTTTTTTTGCCGAGTCTCAGTTTAATCCTTCCATCCTGAGGAAGCCTCCTCTCTGCAATATCAAGGGTTGCCATTATCTTTATCCTCGATGTTACAGCAGCCTTTATCTTTACGGGCAGGTTCATGATTGTATACATCACGCCGTCAACCCTCTGCCTTACCCTCAGAGAGTTCTCATATGGTTCTATATGGACATCGCTTGCCCTTGCCTTTATCGCATTTACAAGTATGCCATTAACAAGCTTTACTATTGGTTGTGCTACATCCTTTGCAGTTTCTGCATCCTCTCTTTCCTCTATCACTTCAACATCGTCGAGGGCCCTATCCACTACCTTATCAAATTCATCGACATCGACCATAAAGCCTTCGTCAATTGAAGTTGTTATACCTTCATCCACGAAGTCCTCCTCTGAAAGTGTATAATCCTTTGCCTCAAGCACCTGTGTTGTGGTAGCCTTCTTTGCCGCAATAAGGGTGTCACCATGACCCGCATAATATGTGGATATTGCATTTAAGATCGAGGATTCGCTCGCTACAACAACCTCAACATTGTATCCTGTCATAAACTTCACATCGTCTATTGTAAATACATTAGATGGATCAACCATCGCAATTGTCAAGACAGCCCCAACCCTTGCAACTGGCATTATAAGATACTTCTTTGCTATGTCAACAGGTATGAGCTTTAAAACTGATGGGTCAATCTTGTAGTCAGATAAATTTACTGCAGGAACACCATATTGTCTGCTGAGGAATGTGACAAGTTTTTCCTCGGTTATATAACCTAATTTCACAAGGTTTGTCCCCAGCCTTCCACCCTCTCTCCTCTGGAGATTAAGGGCTTCCTTTAATTGATCCTCTGAGATAATGTTAGAGGATATAAGGAGTTGACCTAATTTTGGTGCCATTTAAACATATTCTAACATAGTATGAAAATTTAATGAATGTCAATTCATTAATACTCTTATTATTAACAGTCTCATAATAGTAAGCACATTGATTTATAAAATCCCTCCTAACCTCCCTTTGCCAAAGGGAGGAATCATACCCCTCTTTGGCAAAGAGGGGCGAGGGGAGATTTTCCGAATAATATGAATTCTATTTTGAGACCGTTAATAACTCATACCATATATAAAATGTATTCATATTAGTCATGGTATTACAGAACAGAATATGACCATTATATTTTATATTATAAAGACAGGAATTGTAGTAACACAAATCACAAAATGGAGGCATCTATTTTGACATTAATAAACTTACTCCATCATGTGAACTTCTTTTTGTCGTTTACTATAAATACAGCAAATATGTTAGGATAATCTAAGAGATTTAAAAGAGGTTTAGTATGTCAATTAGTAGACAGAGGGGAATCCCTTCGATAAAAGATACCGAGAGGGCTGAACGCTTGAAGGGGGTTATCGAAGCCTTGTGCGAGATAAATACAAAAATCCCTGTTATTGTAGAAGGCAGAAAGGATGCAGCCGCCTTAAGAAGGCTCGGACTTGTTGGCGAGATAATTACACTTCATAATGGGAAAAGCCTATATGACTTTTGCACGGATATTACAGAGAGATTTCACAGGGTTATCATTATGCTCGATTGGGATGAGAAGGGCGAGAGTCTTAATAAGGCCATATCTAAGCATCTCAGAGGACAATGGGAAGAATTCTCTTCGTTCAGGGTGCTTTTAAGGATGCTCTGTCAGAAGGATATAAGTGATATAGAGGGGATACCAAAACTCATCAGGAGGCTCGAAGGAGATGAAAGCCCTTGGTACTGAGGGCGAAGAACTTGCGGTCAGGTTCCTAAAAAATAAAAAAGGCTATAAGATAATTACGCGAAACTATAAGACCCCTATTGGTGAGATTGATATTATTGCAAAAGACGGTGATACTTTAGTATTCATTGAAGTAAAGACAAGAACAGATGATTCTTTTGGCTATCCATTTGAAGCAGTAAACAAGAGGAAGAAACAGAAACTAAAAAATTTGGCCTTATTCTACTTAAAAAATCAGGGGAAGGAATTTCCTATAAGATTTGATGTCCTCAGCATCTTTTGCATGGATAATGGAGAGAAGGAGATCGAGCATATCAAGGACGCATTTGAGGTTTAAATGGTTCCGCCTGTGAGGTTCATATCTTGTCTAATGCCTGCTTAAGGTCGGCGATAAGATCCTCCACGTCCTCCAGGCCGAGCGCGATGCGGACCAGGTTGTCCACCATGCCGATCGAGCGGCGGTGATCCTCCGGGTAATCAAAGAATGACATCGTTGCCATTTGCGTCACCAGGCTCTCGCTGCCACCGAGACTGGGCGTTATCAAGAATAGCTCCAGCGAATCAATGAACTTGCACGTCTCCTTGTCGCCGCCTTTAAGAAGAAAGGTGATCACGCTGCCAAAGCCGCGCATCTGCTGGATCGCTACTTGGTGATCCGGGTGCGACTCTAAGCCCGGATACCAGATTTTTTCGATTTTCGGATGCGACTCCAGTATACGGGCGATAGCCAGCCCGGCGCGGTTGTGGTGCTCCATGCGGAGCGCAAAGGTCTTCAGCCCGCGTTCTAGCAGAAAACAAGACAGCGGGCCAGGTGTAGCACCAATCATCCTCTGCATGCGGTTGAGGTCATTCAGCAGATCGTGTTTGCCGAGGGCAGCACCGGCCAGCAGGTCGTTGTGACCGCCGAGGTACTTTGTAGCGGAGTGGATGACGATATCCACGCCCATGTCCAGTGGTTTGATGTTGTACGGTGTGGCCAGCGTGGCATCAATGATGGTCATCACTCTGTGCTGTTTGGCAACTTTTACCACCGCCGGAATGTCCAGCACGCGCAGGTAGGGATTGGTCGGCGATTCGGTAAAGATGATGTTGGTGTTGGGCCGGATCTCTTTGGCAATGGCCTCGGCAGTCGGATCCACCAGCGAGACTTCCAGCCCGAACTCTGCCAGCAGGTTTGTGGCAAAATCGCGAGTCTGACGATAACAGTCATTGGTGAAGATGATGTGGCCATTGCGGCGTATATAGGCCAACAACGTAATGATCACTGCGCTCATGCCGGTGGAGAAAAGCAACGCCCGCTCGGCGCCCTCGATGGCAGCAAGCTTACGTTCACACTCCTGCTGGGTCGGGTTGCCGTAGCGGCCGTATTCGTGCTCACGCACAACGCGGCCCTCACTCTTAGCTTTCATAAACTCCAGCACCTCAGCAGTGGAGTCGAAATAGTAGTTGGAGGTCTGAACGATCGGCGTGGAGACAGCATAGTGGGCTTTGGGAGTTCGGCCCGGGCCATGGATAGCAAGGGTGGATGACTTCCAGTTCTTGGTTTTTGATGACCTCTTAGACATCAGTGTTCCTCCTCTTCTGCAAAGCTTGCTTGAGGGTCTCCTTGACCGCGTCCACCCGGGGTGGCAGCTCGATCGGTTTATTGGCGAAGCGGCAGGGAAAGTCCAGCGTTCCCTCATGGTAGCGCACCTTGAAGTCGGTAAACTTCAGCCCATGAGCCGTGGAAATGATCACGACGCGCTCGGATTTATTAATCTTGCCGGCTTTGAGCAGCTTGAGCAGAGCTGCGAGCGCGACGCCGGTGTGCGGACAGTTTAACATGCCGGTGGTGTCACCGAGAGCGGCGGCATCAGCCAGTTCCTGCTCCGTGGCTTGCTCAACGATCCCGTTGAACTGCTTCAGCGTGCGGATGGCCTTCTCGACACTAATCGGATCGCCAATCTGGATGGCACTGGCCAATGTCTTCCTGGCCTCGATCGGCTCGAAGGTCTCAAAGTTTTTCAGATATGATCGGTAAAGCGGGTTGGCGCGTTCGGCCTGGGCAAGAACAATGCGCGGTAGCGTGGCAATCAGGCCGAGGTCGCGCATCATTAGCAAGCCGCTACCAAGCGCGGAGACATTCCCGAGGTTACCGCCGGGAATGATGATTACGTCAGGCGTTTCCCAATCGAATTGCTGGACGATCTCAATACCGACGGTTTTCTGACCCTCAATACGCAAAGAGTTCATCGAATTGGCCAGGTAGAACATCTCGTCCTTTGTGATTTCCTGGACGACACGCATACAACCGTCGAAGTCGGTATCCAGCGACAATACCAGAGCACCGTTAGCAATCGGCTGGACGAGCTGTGCGATCGAGATTTTGCCCTTCGGCAGCAACACAATGGACTGGATGCCGGCAGCAGCACAGTAAACCGCCAGTGCGGCCGAGGTATCGCCGGTAGACGCACAGACGACTGCCTTGATCGGCGCGCCTTCGCTGATTATCTGCTTAACCTGAGACACAAGGACTGTCATGCCGAGATCCTTAAAGGAACCGCTGTGGGAATTACCGCAGAGTTTGATCCAGAGATCCTGCAGACCGAGCATTTTGCCGAACCGCTCGGCCCAGAACAGGTTAGTGCCGCCCTCGTAAAGCGAGACGATATTTTCGTTATCAATCTGAGGCAGAACCCATTCCTTCTTACCCCACACGCCGGAGCCGTATGGCCATTCAGTAGACTTGTAGCGATCATCGAATAGCTTAATCCACTCCTTGTGACCGCGAAGGGAGAGGGCGTGGAGGTCGTGCTGCACTTCCAGAAGCGAGCCGCACGTAGTGCAGCGATAGAGGATTGAGTTGAGCGGATAGCTCGCCCGGCACTCCTGGTTGATGCATTGAAACCAAGCTCGATACGACATCGGCACCTCTCTTATTTAATGGCCGGCATCAGTCGGTTGTACATTATAAGACCTACTGCCTGGATTAAAAGAAGTGATTTTGAAAAGAATATCATAACAATTTGCATATAATCAATTCTGGAAAAACAACTTGCTGCAATTCTACCCTCTTGCGCCCTAAAAGGTGCGGATATCTTTATAGTCCAGTGCATACCTTGACAGTATGGAAGTTAAAAGTGTAATTTAAAGCTTGAAAGTTGTGGGCAGTTAGCTCAGTCGGTAGAGCAGAGGCCTGAAAAGCCTCGTGTCCGCAGTTCGATTCTGCGACTGCCCACCATGATTCCTCTGAATGTTTTCTATCCGCATGAACTGCACGTGCTCTTTGTGCAGGATGTGCAGCTTGATGTTCCAGCAAGGGGTTTTTCTGTGCCTGTCGCACAAAAGACAGAAAACTTCTTTTTTATGTCTTTAGAGCTACATCTTGGGCAGTTGACCTCCTGATTTCCAAAGACAAGCTTTTCGAAATCTTCACCACAGCTTTTACATTTGTATTCAAAAATCGGCATTTATTTACTCCTGTTACTAAGAAATTAGTAAAAAGACTTATTCTTAAATGTCATTCCGGGCTTGACCCGGAATCCAGAACTTGAGATTTATCTTCTACAATACACTGGATTCCTGCTTTCGCAGGAATGACAAAAACAGAACTTTTTTATTGTCTTTTGGGTACCTTCTCCCAGTCCTTCAAGAACCTCTCGATTCCTATGTCTGTAAGAGGATGCCTTATTAGCTGTATTATAACAGAATAAGGGATTGTAGCAATATGAGCACCCATCTTTGCAGCTTCTACCACATGAAGTGGGTTTCTCACACTCGCTACTATCACCTCTGTATCAAACATATAGTTTTCGTATATCTCTATTATCTCACTGGCAATTCCCATCCCGGTATGACTTATATCGTCGAGCCTCCCGACAAAGGGACTCACATAAGTTGCGCCTGCCTTTGCAGCAAGCAGGGCCTGGCTTGGAGAAAAGACCAAGGTCACATTTGTTTTGATACCCATGCCCGAAAGCCTTTTTACTGCCCTTAGTCCTTCCTCAATCATCGGAATTTTTATTACAATATTTTCGTGGATCCTGGAGAGGGATTCTGCTTCCCTGACCATCTCATCTGCAGTCATGCTCACCGCTTCTGCACTCACCGGGCCATTGACAATACTGCAGATCTCTTTAAGTAATGTAACCGGATCTCTTCCCTCCTTTGATATGAGGGAGGGGTTTGTTGTTACACCATCTATAACACCAAGCTCCCATGCCTTCTTAATCTCGTCAATATTTGCTGTGTCGATAAAAAATTTCATACCCCCCCCTTTATTCAAAATTAACTGATAAAATTTCTTAAGAGCGTTTCATTATACTACAAAAAGTTAGACTGATATATTGGAAACTTATTATTGACATAGCGTAGTGAAAATACGAGATGCTGAAATAAATTCAGCATGACAATACTCTCGGCAAATTTGAAATATTATTGAAAGAAGCAAACGAAATGTGATTATATATCTGTAAATGTACCTGAACCCTCATGAATCTTGCTCACAAAGGGACATGAAAATAGTAATCCCCCCACTCCCCCCTTTAGAAAAGGGGGGGTGAAGGGGGATTTGATGAGGATATTTCAGGTGAATAAACTCTGGGAAAATATCTTTAAGTCTCGCCAAAATGAAGCGGATGAAATAGATAATATTCTCTTAAAGATCCCTATCTTCCAGGATTTGAAAGATCGTGAACTAAGAACAGTTAAACGTATCTTATACCAGAGGGAATATAAAAGAGATGAGATAATCTTCAATCAGGGTGATGCCGGGCTCGGGATGTACATTATCGTAAAAGGCACCGTAGAAATAGTATGTGGACCTGAAAGACATATGCTGGCAGAGCTAAGTGAAGGGGATTTTTTTGGGGAATTAGCCCTTCTTGATGATTCACCAAGAAGTGCAACGGCTGTTAGTAAAACACCATGTAAGATATTATGTTTCTTTAAGCCTGAACTTCTTGATATCATTAACCGTAATCCAGGACTCGGGAGCAAAATTCTGTTTAAACTGGCATGGACTATCGGTGAACGTCTAAAAATCACCAATGAACAAGTGAGCGAGTTGAGCAATATGAGGCATCGGGAACGGTTGGATAGCTAATGAAGGTTTACAGGAATAGCAGCAACCTATCCAAGTCAATATTTTTTTTAATTGTGTTTATAATACTCGCAGCAGTTCTTGCTGTCATCTCTGATGTAGTAAAATTAGTGATAATCTCTGCATTGTTAGCGTATGTCTTAGACCCTTTAGCAAGCCTTCTTGAATCCCGTGGAATGAGCCGGACATCTGCAACAGCCACCATCTTTCTGTTTTTTTGTGCACTTGCTGGCATTTCATCCATTATTTTTTTGCCTGTCCTGTATGGGGAGATAAAGGCGATTCAAAGTGGTTTTATTTTAGAAAAGGCGAGATTAATGGTCTCAAGCACTGAAGACTTTCTCGTCACCAATCTCGCCTTTTTAGGTATAAAGGATTTAAACCTGTTAAGCAGGATACAGAATGCCATGGCCGGGGTGGGAGACTGGATTTTTAGTCACGTTCTCGATGCAGCCTCTGTAATTACGGGTATGGTTCTTATCCCTGTTATAGTATTTTTCTTCATGAAAGATGGACGGAAGTTTAAAAGGGTATTTGTAAGCATTATACCGAACCGGTACTTTGAGTTTACCCTTTATTTAATTCATAAATTGAATATTCAGATAGGAAATTATTTACGAGGTCAGATGCTTGAAGCAACTATAGTGGGCATTTTATCTATTTTTGCATTATGGTTAATTGGTGTTAAATATTTTTTTATTATCGGCATAGTTGCCGGACTGGCAAATCTTATCCCTTATCTTGGGCCGGTTACAGGGGCTACAATCGCTATTATCGTATCAATACTCCAGACAGGGGCTTTTGATAAAATGCTTTATATAATTGTTGCGTTTACTTTAATCAGGTTAATTGACGATGTCCTTGTGCTGCCCTTAGCGTTAGCAAAAAGCGTTCAGATACATCCGCTGTTGGTATTATTTTCGTTACTTATCGGCGGCAAATTGTTCGGAATAATCGGGATGTTACTGGCTGTACCGGTTGCTGGTTTTATAAAAGTTGTGGTGCATGAAAGCATCATTAATTATCGAAGATACGGGGATAGACCTGCATAAACAATTAAGATGAAGGGCTACATGCCTCCTCTATAACCTCGATTAAATGTAAAACCGGCTTGTTCTCAGCCCCTTTTGTCAACTGGATCATACAGCCTGGGCATGAAGTGATAATCATCTCCGCCCCTGCCTTTATATAGTCTCTGATGCATTTATCAAGAAGCCCCTGTGAAAGCTCTTTGTAAGAGAGGCTGAAAATACCTCCGAAGCCGCAACATCTGTCTCCTTCAGTCTTTATCAAGTCTATACCGATATTTCTTATGATCTCCCTCGGTTCCCTCTCGATGCCCAGTCCGTATTTAAGGTGACAAGGGTCATGAAAGACGACGCCCTTTAAAGGAGGCAGAAGTGAGTATTGAGAAGAGTTTAATTCTTCAAGGAAAAAACTTGATATGTCCTTTGCCTTATCTATACCCTCTCCTATCAGCTTTGGGTATTCTACTTTAATAGCAAGTGTACATGTTGGGCAGAGACTCAGTACCGCATCAACATTTAGTCTGCTGAATATTTCAAGGTTCTTTTTTGCAAGTTTTATGGCCTCTTCCTCGAGACCGAGGGCTCTTAAAGGCATACCACAGCACATCTCACCTGTAGGGAGGATTACTTCATAACCGAGTCTATGGAGGACATTAATAAGGGATTCCCTTAAATATGGATAAAGAAAGTTAACAGCACATCCTGTAAAAACCGCTACCCTGCCTTTCTTTTTAGAAACTGTGTATACATGAGGTTTCTCTTTCAGGTGGCGTTCGGGCAGATCAATTTTAAAAGGAAGGAGTCCTTTTTTAAACAGGTAGGGAAATAAAATATACTGGGACATACTTAAAAGCCTGAAACTCAATTTTGGCCTTTTTGTAGAGAACCTTGTAAGGAGTCGGAGATACCTCCTTTTTTTGTCTGTTTTTCTTAGAAGACTTCTGCCATGAAATATAACCTCTTTGATATCAATTCCGAGCGGACACGACCCTGAGCATGCGCCACATAAAATGCAGCTAAAAATACGTTCATTTAAGATTGGGGTTGGTTTAAGCTGTTCTGAGGAGAGTCCCCACAGGAGCATAAGTCTTCCCCTCGCACCCATCCCCTCTATAGAGTCTTCATCATAAGTTGGGCAGAATGCCTTGCAGCTTCCGCAGCGTACACATTTCTCAAGCTCTTTTAAATATTGCAGATTTTCCATGATCTATTTTAACCCGATAGGATCAGTTGATGACAGCTAAGAAATTCCCCCTTAAAAAAGGGGGCGAGAGGGTTGTAAAAAGGCTGAAAAAGGCACAATCCCCTTAATCCCCCTTCGCTAAGGGGGAATGAAACCCTAAAAAATTGCTGTAGTACTCACACCACCGCTCTTATACCCTTCGGGATCGATTGTAATAAAGGAGAAACCAAGGGACTTTAGTTTTTCAGAAATCATCATTCTCTTTTCGGTCTCCAGCAGTGAAGCTGTTTCCTCTTTTCCGACTTCTATTCTTGCTTCAGGATAATGATCTCTTACCCTTACTATAATGAACCCGAGAGACTTCAGAAAATTCTCGGCGCGTTCGATCCTTTTTAATGAGTTCTTTGTTATTCTCTGTCCATATGGTATGCGTGTAGCAAGACAGGGGGAAGATGGCTTGTTCCATGTTGAAAGGCCTAATTTCTGCGAGAGTTCTCGTATTTCTTTTTTTGAAAAATTTGCTTCTATCAGGGGGCTTCTCACGCCGTATTTTTCTGCTGCTTTTTTGCCAGGTCTATAATCATCCAAATCATCACTGTTACTCCCGTCAAGAACAAATCTATATCCTTCTGATATTGCAATATCCTCAAGTATTTTGAATCTGGTGTCTTTACAAATAAAACATCTTTCAGAAGTGTTAATGACAAACATTTCATTGGAAAGTTCATGAGTTTCGATAATCATGTGTTCAATACCGATTTCCTCTGCCATCTTTTTTGCCAAAAGCACTTCATGATAAGGCACTATTTCTGAAACTGCTGTTACAGCAAGGGTCCTTATGTTTGAAAGCTGCATTGCCTTCAGGAGAAATGTGCTGTCTACACCTCCAGAATAGGCAAGCACAGCACTTTGCATATCCTTGAGGATATTTATGAGATGTGTTAATTTTTCTGTCATTCTGTATATCCTTATGTTACTTTTAAAGACTGAATTACGTCAAATAAACATGCGGGTTTGAACAACGAAAGAGAAAAAGTAAAATTATCGTAACACATTGAATATAATATAGAATAGATCTGAAATGAAAATCTCAGACAAAAGAAAGTCGAAAGGTATTGTGTCATGGCCGGTGGATGAGAGGCCGCGTGAGAGATTACTGAGCCGAGGGCCGTATTCGTTGATACATTTAAAGTTCCGATCGTGCTGATTTTTGTGGAGTATTTTAATCTCGGAGGTTGGAAATAGATCGATTTGAATAGAGCACGCTATCAACAAGAAGAGAGTCAAGATGACCGAAGAACTTGAATGGCAGACAAGAAGAGAGAGAATTAACAGAAAGCTCACTGCTCTCAATCCATCCTGGATCATTATAAAATATAAAGATAATTTAGATATGTCAAAACTCTATTGCCACGCTGTGGAAGAATATCCTACTGCAAATGGTCCTGCTGACTACGCCCTGTTTGTAAAAGGCAAACTGTTGGGAATAATTGAGGCGAAAAAGGTAGGTATTAGCCCTCAAAATGTTCTCGAACAGGCAAAGCGTTATTCAAAAGGCTCTTTTAATGGGCCCGGCAATTGGAATGGCTATAGGGTTCCACTTCTCTATGCAACGAATGGAGAGATAATCTGGTACATTGATATCCGCAGCGAGAAAAACATTTCGAGAAAAATAACCGATTTCCATACAGCAGATGCAATATGGGAAATCTTTAACAGAAGTGCATCTGACAACTATGAATGGCTCAGAGGCAATCCCATTAACATAGAAGGTTTACGTTACTATCAAAGAGACGCAATTCACGCTGTTGAATCTGCAATCATCAAAGGCAAAAGGGAGATGCTTGTTGCAATGGCGACTGGCACTGGTAAAACTTTTGTAACGGTAGCACAGATATATCGTCTCCTCGAAGCTAAGGCCGTAAGAAGAATTTTATTCCTTGTTGACAGAAGGGCACTCGCAGCACAGGCTGTTCGTGAGTTTGCCTCTTTCAATACTCCAAAAGGTAATAAGTTTGACCAGGAATACGAAGTATACAGTCAACGTTTCAGGCGTGAAGATATTGAAGATGACAAACCCTTTGATCCAAAAGTCTTGCCTGACGTATATCTCACATCACCTCAAGAAACGCATACTTTTGTGTATGTTTCCACAATTCAGAGGATGACTATCAATCTGTTCGGATGGGAAAGTGCCTTTGCTCAGGAAAGCGGCGACCATGATTATGAAGCATGTCATGAATATCCTTAAACCCGGCGGAAAGGCAGCAATGGTTTTACCCGATAATTGCCTTTTTGAAGATAAAGCTGGGGAAGTCTTTGAGATATTGATGAAGGATTGTAATTTGCACACTATTCTACGTCTTCCAAGGGGAACATTTACACCATACAGTCAGGGAGTAAAGGCAAATGTAATATTCTTTCAGAAAGGTTTGCCCACAGAACATGTCTGGATATTTGATGCCCGCTCAAATGTTCCCGGGATAACAAAGAAAGACAGGCCTCTTACTCCACAGCATTTTGAGGAGTTTGAAAAGTGTTATGGCAAAGACCCCAATGGTCAGAGCAAGAGAACTGATTCAGGTGAAGAAGGGCGATTCAGAAAATTCCATATCAGTGACATCAAGGAGCGGGATTATAAGCTTGATATAACTTGGCTTAAAGACGAATCAGTTGAAGATGTTGACGGACTCCCGGAGCCGCAGGATCTGGCAAGCGAGGTTATAACGATATTTGAAACAACGGTTGATGATTTAAGGGAGCTAATAGCATTAATTGAAGAAAATAATCAAAATAGTTTAGATAATTTCCCAAGTAGCTGGATAATTTCAACAATCGGTGAATGTTTTTTCGAAATAAAAAATGGGACTACAATGACCCAAAATAAAACTGGAAGAGGAATACCCGTTTCAAGGATTGAGACTATTCAATCATATACATTTGATCTAAGTAGAGTACAGCATGTAGATAATATTTCTAAAGATGTTTTGGAGGCATACAGATACAAAATGGGTGATATTGCCCTAAGTCATATCAACAGTTATGAACATGTTGGTAAAACTGCTCTCTATGAGGGCGAACCAAAACAATTTATTCATGGTATGAATTTACTGAGATTACGTTTTGGACATTCCTATATATTGCCCAAATATGCCCACTATTTCATGCAAACAGAATTTTTCCGACAAGAGGTTCGTAGCAGAGTAAGTCATGCAGTAAATCAAGTTTCAATAAATCAAAAAAATCTAAGTCTGGTTCCAATAATAATAGCTCCATTTAATGAACAGTATAGGATTGTAAATAAATTGGACAAACTTTTTTATAAAATAAATATATGTAGAATTCGTTTATCTCAAATCAGTCTAGTTGATGGAAAATCTTTCATAAATCGACTCACACAGTCCGTACTTGCTAAAGCCTTCCGTGGCGAGCTTGTACCGCAGGATCCGAATGACGAACCGGCTTCGGTTCTGCTGGAGCGCATCAGGGCTGAAAAGGCAAAACACGTAATAAAGAAAAAGGGGAACAAGAAATAAAAAATGGAAACACCTCTTTCTGATATAATATTCAATATTTTTCTAAATATTAATTTAGAGGGGCGTAATGGTTGAATATTCAGTGTTGTCGAAAGCACCTATTATAGAAGCTCTCATTGATATTCGGATTAAGGTGAAAGAAGATTTATCAGTTGAACAGTTCAATTCAATATACGATTCTATTTCAGGACAATATCCGGATAAAAAAGAAAGGCATAAATGGGAAGGCAAATTAGGATTTAAAAGAGGTGAGACCCCGATTTCAACTAGTACTGAAACAATTGATGGCTATATATTTACGTCTGTTGACAAGAGCCAGATACTCCAGACAAGATTAGATGGTTTTACATTCAGTAGATTAAAGCCATACGAAACATGGGAACATCTTCGCAATGAAGCACACGGATTATGGAGAAAATATAAAGAAGTAACCTCTCCTGAGATTACAAGAGTAGCTTTAAGATATATTAATAAAATGGAAATTCCTCTTCCTATTATGGACTTCAGTGATTATTTGACAGCGGCGCCGACTGTGCCAGATGGGTTGCCGCAAGGGGTTAGTAGTTTTTTGACACGCATTGTTATACATGAACCTAAAATAGATGCCACTGCTATAATTACACAGGCTTTTGAACAAATTGTTAATCCTAACATTTTGCCTTTAATATTGGATATAGATGTATTCAAGCAAAAATCTGAGGGAATAAGCGAAAAAGAGACATGGGAGATCCTTGAAAAATTACGCCATTTCAAAAATGAAATATTTTTTAAAAGTATTACTGAAAAAGCAAAGGAGCTATTTTTATGAGCGTAGCAGTCCAGTGCATTGATTGTCCCAGTTTTTACGTTCCATGCAATATGGAATATAGCAAAAAAGAAATATGGAAAACCACTGTAACAATTGGTCGTCCCATTGAAGAAGCGGTTGAATCACTCTTAGAACTTTATAAAGAATGTTCTAAGCCCAATTGGGACGGTTATGGTGCGAATCCAGTGTCAAACGACTCTATTTCTGAGGCATTAGATTTTATTCAATTACTTCCTTCTTCATTCCCTATTCCTCAAATTTTGGCTGAGCCTTCTGGCGAGATAGGGTTGGAATGGTATAAAGGTAAACGATTGGCTTTTGCAATCAGTTTCAGCGGGAAAAATATGATTGCTTATGCTGGCATATTTGGTAGCAATAAGACTCACGGTACAGAATATTTTAGTGATTCAATCCCCACAAAAATTATTGAGAATCTTCGCCGTCTATATCCATAAGATGACAGCCTTGAATTTAGAACAAGTAAGTCCGGAAGAGACTCTAACTCGTTATATTCTTCATATAAATCATTTCAGCAGCTTATATAGAAGGGTTAAATATGTAGTTTTCATGCCGGCACCTAATGGCGAAACATCGGTATTTCGTATTTCACACTTATCTGACAATGAAATATGGGGAATCGGTGACCGTGAAGTAGCTCAAAAGCGGAGTCGGCCACTTTTAGGACGGGCAGATATTGCAGCGTTCCATATTTTGAGTAATAAATTAAAAATAGCTCCGGACAACAACCCACCAAGGCATGCGAATATCATTGGATGGCCAAGAGAGAAATCAGAACAGAAATTGATTGCGATGGAATTGGCAGAGAATGCACAACTCCATCTGAAATGAAAAAGATTAAGGACATTCCTGCATCCGACCGTCCCCGCGAGAAACTCCAGCAAAAAGGCGCTGAAGCCCTATCCGATATTGAATTGCTTGCAATCCTTCTTGGCAGAGGCATTAAAGGCCATGACGTGATGAACATTGCTGCACGTGTATTAAAGGCATTGGATAATAGTAAAGAAAAACCTGATATTGAAGAACTTAAAAAAATCGAAGGAGTGGGTTTTGCAAAAGCAACTCTTATAGCTGCTGCACTTGAATTTTCGCGACGCCGTATCAGACCGGAGGGACTTAAAATTTCCTTCCCTGCTGATATACTTCCGTTAATTCAGCATTATGCAGACCGAAAGCAAGAACATTTTATATGTATTTCAATTAATGGTGCTAATGAAGTAATAAAAAGCCGTGTTGTTTCTGTTGGACTTGTCAATAGAACTCAGGTACATCCCAGAGAGGTTTTCTCTGACCCGATAACCGACCGTGCTTCATCTGTCATCGTAGCGCATAATCATCCATCCGGCGGATTGACACCAAGTAAAGATGATATCGAAATTACAGAACAGTTAAAAGCTGCAGGAGAAATTCTTGGGATAAAACTTCTTGATCACATCATTTTTAACCACAAGGGGTATTACAGTTTGCTGGAACACGGGGAATTATAGTCAAATATCTCATGGGGCGGGATAGTGAGGAGGGAGATTGTACAATATTATTAGAATAAAAATAATTATATATGAGGAGGTAAAAGAAATGAGTGTTGGGGTAATGGTCGAATTGAAGGTTGAAGACATCGCTAATTCTATAAAAAAGTTGAAAAAGGCTGACAAGGAAATGTTGCTTCTCTTATTGTCGGGTGAAGGTCGGGAACTTGTGAAGCGGGCACGAGATATTAAAACAAAAAAAGTTAAGCCTCTTACGAGAGAGGAGACATTCAGGGATGTCTTATAAGGATGCATATCATCCAAGGGTCAAAGCAGATTTAAAAAAACTGGATAAACATGCAGTAAAAGAAATCCACAGTACTCACCTGGACATCTTGCTGGAGAATCCTTTTATTGGAGAATGTCTTTACGGTGATCTTGAAGGGATATTCTGCTACCATTTTCGAGAGAACAAGGTTGATTATAGAATTGCCTATACTGTTGATGATGAGAGGAAGATTGTCTATATTATCATGATCGGCAAACGAGAGAATTTCTATGATGTACTTAAAGGAGATTATCATAAACGAAAATCCAAATGGGTTTTGATTTGATAACGAGGGGGGCACAAAGCAATAATATAGCAAAAGAAAAGCAATAAATTGGCAAAAACCGAGTATAACTTATTGGAAAATAGCAATTTAATTATTGCTATTTTCATGATTTTAGTTGTAAATAAGAAGTAATTTAAGTGTTAGATGTAAAAATAGATTTTACAACAAATGGTCTTCTATAAAACTGTGACTTCATAATTTTCCTGATGAAGGCTGCGGCTTTCCTTTATGGTGATTTTTACATTATATCTATTTTCTATATCCTCAATACCTGCGCGCTCTTCATCAGTAAGAAGCTCTGCAACAGAAGGATGGGCTGTAACAATAATCCTTTCCCCGCCATGTTTTGCCAGTCTCGTTATCTTTCTGAATATCTCATAACACAGGGTTCGGGGCGACTTTACAAATCCCTTGCCTTCACAGTATGAACAGGATTCGCAGAGTGTTCTGCCGAGGCTCTCCCTGACACGCTTCCTTGTCATCTGTATAAGCCCGAGCTCCGATATATGGGATATCGTATTTTTTGCCCTGTCTCTTTTCATTGCCTCAACAAATGCATTGAATACTCTCTCCCTGTTATCATGTCTTTCCATATCTATGAAATCTACTATTATAATCCCGCCGAGATTCCTGAGCCTTATCTGATAAGCTATTTCCTTTACTGCCTCAAGATTAGTCTTGAGTATTGTGTCTTCGAGTTCCTCTTTGCCAACAAACTTACCGGTATTTACATCTATGACCGTCATCGCCTCTGTCTGGTCAATAACTATGTAACCGCCGGATTTCAACCAGACCTTTCTTCCAAGTGCCCTCGATATGTCAAGCTCAATTCCAAATGCATCGAATATCGACTCCGTACCTTCATATAGTTCTATCATTCCCAAAAGCTTTTCAAAGTATGCCCTGACAAAATCCTTTATCCGTTCGTACTCTTCCTCAGAGTCTATAACAAGCCTTTTAACATCCTGGAGCATAAGGTCCCTTACACTCCTGAAGACAAGATCGAAGTCACTGTAAAGCAGGGTTGGTGCGGATACCCTATCCTTTTTCCTCTGGATGTTTTCCCATAATAGAAGGAGAAAGTCCAAGTCTTTTTTAAGGTCTTCCTCGGCAGAACCCTCACTTGCCGTCCTTATAATCAGGCCATAACCTTTTGGTTTTATATACTCGACTATTGTTCTGAGTCTTGTTCGTTCAGACTCCTCAGATATCCTCCTCGATATACCTATATGCTCCACATTTGGCATAAGCACGAGATATCTGCCAGGCATCGTTACATATGAGGTGACCCTTGCTCCCTTGCTTCCGATAGGGTCTTTTGATACCTGTACGAGGATTTCCTGTCCTTCCTGGATTAGCTCCTCTATGGTAAGATCTGGTCTTCCCCTCTTTGAAATCACTTCTACAGAGTTGTTTTTTTCTTCTTCCTCGAGAAAAGGTGCAAATTCTTCCATGCCGGCATGGATGTCAGTAACATACAGAAAAGCTGCCTTTTCAAGACCTATATCAACGAAGGCAGACTGCATACCAGGGAGAATTTTTACAACCTTACCTTTATAGATGTTTCCGACAAGGCTTGCATCACGCTTCCTTTCAACATAGAATTCAACTACCTGGCCTCCTTCGAGGAGGCCGACCCTGATTTCATCGCGTGTTACGTTAATCAATATTTCGCTTTCCATTCCTTTATACTTTCTCAAAGTACCTTGCTTCTTACTGTCTGCAATCTATAATCTGCATTTTGCAATTATTAAGGGGTTTTACCCAGCCACCATTCCATCCATAAAGGGCTACCCTTGTTATGTCAAGGCTTTCCAAAGGGACATTAAATATCTCAGGAAGAAGTTCACCAAGCCTAACCTTTGTATCTCCTTGATCTACTACTATTATTTTTGTTGTATCCTCCTCAATTTGCTTAGCTTCTTCTACCATACCCCTGAGGTTTATAAAATATTGTTCCCTTTTAAAATTTATCTCTTTTTCTGATAAAAACCTATAGACGTTAAACGAATTCCCACCTCTTATTTCATATTCATACCTTGTTATAAAGCTACATAGAGATTCAGCCTTTTCTGATACAGATGACATGTCCTTTACACAAATCCCTTCTGGCAGTATATTATTTATCTTTTTTCTGTTTACGACTAAATCAAAAGGCGGAATTATTTCCATATCAAAATATTCACTAAGCCCTGCAATCCCTACACCAAGTGGAGGGCCGAATGATATCCTTGGAAATGGATGAAAGCCCATTGAATATTCTAAAGGAAATCCTGCCCTCCTGATCGCCCTATGCAACACGGTAATAAGTTCGAGGTGTGAAAGATATCTCAATCTGCCTGTCTTGGTGAACTCAACCCTTATCTTTACAGGCTTAAAACGAAGAGGTTGAGAAGTTGAGAAGTTAAGAGGATGAGATGAAGTGCTTAACTTCTGATTTTCTGATCTTCTGACCTTCTCTGTGTTTTTATTACAAGAGAGTCCACAATTGTGACAGGTTTTCCTGCAGTCTGTTGTTATATTCCCTGATAATGCCCTCTGGTATTCCTTCCAGAGAAATTCTTTTGTTATCCCTATATCTATTTTCTCCCAGGGTAGGACATCCGAATCTTCGAAAGTCTTTTTTGAAAAGTCTGTTACATCTGTACCTGTAAGATTCATTGCGGTTTCCCATTTTTTAAAATCAAAGGCTTCTGACCATGCATCAAGCCTGCACCCGAGAGACCAGGCCCTTTCGATAAGTGATGCAAGTCTTTCATCTCCGCGGGCGAAAGCAGCCTCAAGAAGGCTCATCTCTACATTATGCCCCTTAATCTTTAACCCTTTTTTTGTCAGAACGTCTTTAATATAGTGCTTTTTTCTTTTAAGCTCCGCAGAAGAGATCTGTCCATACCATTGAAAAGGCGTGTGTGGTTTTGGAACAAAGGGGGAAATACCTATGTTTATATTGACAAACCTTTTCGTATACTGTTTTGAAATTTTAAGTGCTTTCATAGCCATTTTATGGATTGACTCTATATCTTCTTCAGTCTCTGTTGGAAGCCCTATCATAAAATATAGTTTGAGATTATGCCAGCCTTCTTCGAACAGTGTCCTGAGAGCCCTTTCATAGTCCTCTTCCTCAAAGTCTTTATTGATTACCCTTCTGAGCCTGTCAGTTCCTGCCTCGGGTGCAATTGTAAAGCCTGTTTTCCTAACAGCACGTATCTCTCTCAAAAGTTCGGGATTTACAGATGCGACTCTAAGGGAAGGAAGTGAGAGGGCGATCTTCTTGTTTCCAAACCTTTTATTAAATTCCCTTACAACCTGTAAAAGACAGCTATAGTCCCCGGCACTCAGGGATGTGAATGCAACCTCCTCGTAGCCTGTGTTTTTCAGGGATTTTTCTGCGATCTCTAAGGCTTTTTCAGGGCTTCTTTCACGAACCGGCCTGTAAATCATACCTGCCTGACAGAACCTGCAACCCATCGAGCATCCCCTTGAAACCTCAATGTTTACCCTGTCATGGATGATCGAGGCGTATGGAACAACGGGATTATCAGGATAAGGTATGTCATCGAGGGATTTTATAAATCGCCTCTTAACTCCCCCAATCCCCCTTTTTTCAAATCCCCCCTTACACCCCTTTTCTAAAGGGGGGGAGGGGGGATTATTTGGCACATACATCCCTTCAATCTTTGAGAGGGCTTGAAGAAGGGATTCCCTTTTACTATCTCCACCTGTCTTCCATAGGTAAAATGTATTCAGTATCTCCTTAATAGCTTCTTCTCCGTCACCAATCAGGAATGCGTCAATAAAAGGAGACATTGGTAGTGGATTAACAGTGCAAGGCCCACCAGCAATAACAAGCGGGTAGTGGCGATTAAAAGATGAAATATTTCTTTCTTCGGACCTCAATGGGATTCCACCGAGATAGAGCATATTAAGGACTGTAGTATATGAAAGTTCGTACTGGAGACTAAAACCTACGATATCAAAGTCTCTCAATGGACGGTTTGATTCGAGGGATGAAAGAGATATTCTTTTTGCCTTCATCTCGGCCTCGAGGTCAAGCCATGGTGAAAATACCCTCTCGGCGGAAGCAAACGGAAGGTCATTTATTATTTTGTAAAGGATTTTGAGCCCGAGATGAGACATCCCGATTTCGTAGATGTCAGGAAACGCGAGGGCAACCTTTACAGGTGCGTCCTTGTAAATAGCATTTATCTCTTTGTTTATATATCTGCTCGGTTTCTGGAAAAGTGAGAGATTCACAGACTAAGGATACCATCTCGAATATTTCTTTGGCAAGGCATGGCAAGCCCTTACCAATCAGATGGTATGTCCTGCTTGTTTTGTCTATTACATGCTATAATAGACTGCGATAGAGATGGTAAGAAGATTTAATATAGCGCTCTTTATTCTGATTCTTTTCATGATCTCCTGTTCAGGCAAGAAAGAGATAAAGCCTTCAGAAACATTTGATCCTGAAAAGGCATTTGCAGCGGCAAATGAACAGTTAGAGAAAAAAGATTATGAGAAGGCAAGGGCATCCTTTCTCGAGGTTAAAAACAGGGACATGTCTAAGAAATTTGCCCCTCTTGCACAGTTAAGGATTGCTGATTCTTATGTTAAAGAGGAAGAGCCTGAGCTTGCTGTTGCCGAGTATAAAAAATTTCTTGAGGCGTATCCTGACCACCAATATGCCCCACATGCCCAGTATCAGATCGCCATGGTTTACTTCAGCCAGATAGAAGATCCTGAGAGGGGATATGGCGGGGCAGCCAAGGCCCTTGAAGAATTCGAGAAACTTAAAAGGATGTTCCCGAGAAATCCGTATAAAGATGTTGTTGAGCTCAGGATCCAGAAGTGCAGGAATATAATAGCTGAATACGAATTCCTTGTTGGAGAATTCTATTATAAAAAGGGCTCCTATAATGCAGCAATTGCCAGATTTGAGCAATTGCTAAAAAAGTATCCTGATTACAATAGATGGGCTGATGTCCTGTTTTATACAGGAATGTCCTATAAAAAACTTGGCCAGAAGGATAGGGCTTCAGAATATTTAGCCCGCTTTATTGAGAAATATCCTGAAAATAAATTAGTTAAGGATGCTAAAAAAGAACTTGCCCGTATCAGGCCGTAAGGCGTTAAGCTCGAAGCGTAAAAACTCTGCAGACACAAGAGGCACCCCCACCCAAACCCTCCCCCACCTCTATTATCCCGCATTCCTGAACCTTAAAGGTAAAACAGCCGTTGTTATCGGCGGTGGCAAGGTTGCGGAAAGAAAGGTCCTCAGTTTACTTAAGGCAGGTTCAGGTGTAAAAGTTATAAGCCCTAAACTTACAAAGAGGATCGAGAAAGAAAAACTGAAAGGGAGGATAAAACATATACCCCGGCAATATAGAAAGAGCGACCTAAAAAATGCATTTCTCGTAATTGCTGCTACTGATTCTCAGGTTATTAATGACCGTGTTTCTAAGGATGCACCATCCCTTGTGAATGTTGTAGATATCCCCGATTTATGTAATCTTATCGTCCCATCGGTTATGAATCGTGGGCCGTTAAACATTGCTGTATCAACAAGCGGTATCAGCCCTGCACTTTCAAGGTCAATTCGCAAGGAACTCGAAAAACTCTATGGTCCTGAATTCAATAATTATTTGAAGTTATTAAAAAAGATTCGGTTAAAGGCGACAAAAATAATAGATGATAAAAAAAAGAGGAGAGAATTTTTAAAGGCTATCGCATCAGGGAAAATGATGAGGATGCTTAGACAGAAGGGATTTAAGGAAACAGGGAAAGTTGTAGTTGATTTATTTAGAAAGGCGAAAAGGAATAATGCCCTTAAAAAGGAGGTAGATGAAAGAACTGATTCCAGTTGAAGTGATCAAGCGCAAAATCTATCTGATACGTGGTCAGAAGTCAGGCTGGAATGTCTAAACTTAAAAATTTAAAAATCCTTATTTTTTTAAATATATAAAAACCTCTTGACAATTTTTTTTGTCCTATGGTATCCTTTTCTCGCTTTTCAAACTACTTGAGGGAAGGTGTGACATGTTAGACATAATACCAAAGTGGTTTTTACTCTTGACTTTAAATTTTCTTGCATTGCTTTTCCTTTTAAACATTATCCTTTATAAACCCCTCCTTAAACTTTTCAAGGAGAGAGAAGATACCGTAAAAGACGCCCTCGATGGTGCCAAGGACATGAGTAATAAAAAGGAAGAGAGTATCGCCCGACTGAACCGGGAACTTGCTGAGGGCAGAAACAAAGCAAAGGAGACATTCGAAGCGCTAAAGGCCGAAGGTCTGAACAAACAGAAAGAGATGCTTTCAGCAGCCGACGCTGAGGCTTCTAAAATGCTTGAGAAGGCCAGGGCAGAGGTCAAGGCTGAGGCAGAAAAAGCAAGGAAGGCATTAAGGGCCGACGTAGAAAAGTTCTCTGATGAAATCGTAAGAAAGTTGGTAGGCATATGAAGAAAATAAATCAGAAGTCAGAAGTCAGAAGTCAGAAATTCAAAAATCTGAAGTCTCAAATTTTCTACTCTTTACTTTTTATTCTTCACTTTTTACTAATATTTGTATTTGCAAGCGTTGTCTTCGGTAGTAGCGGCGGTGGAGAAGAAGCAGCCCACGAGCCGATCTGGAAAGAATATTTGTGGAAGGTCGTTAATTTTGGCATTCTGGTTATTATCCTTTTTAAATTCGCCAGGAAACCCTTTCAGAATTTTCTGAAGCAAAGAACCGAGTTGATAGAAAAAACACTTAACGAGGCAAAAGAGGCAAAAGAGCTTGCACGAAAGGCGTTGCAGGAGGTGGAAGAGAAGCTCAAGGTGAAAGATCAGGAGATAGAAAAGATAGTATCCATAGCAAAACGCTCTGGTGAGGAGGAGCGTGAAAGACTTACAGAAGAAGGCAATAAACTCAAAGAAAAGATATTAGAGCAGGCAAAGGTAAATATAGAGTATGAAGTTAAGCATGCAAAAGAGGCTCTTAAGGGAGAGGCTGTTGAACTTGCCATGGAGCTTGCTGAGAAGAAGCTTAAGGAGAAGGTATCAAAGAAGGAGCAAGAAAGACTTCTTGAAGAATCCCTTATGCAGATAGGAGGCAGGGGGTGAAAAGAAATATAAGTGAAGCAAAAAGATACGCAAATGTATTATTAAGAAATGTTGGCATTGAAAGTGCGCCTCAAGCCATTGCTGAAGCCAATGTAATCAATGATTTAATGGCTAAAAGCAAAGAGTTCAGGAACTTACTTATAAATCCACAGTTTACATCAGAGGAAAGAGAAAAGGTTATAAAACAGATTGCTGAGAGGTTAAAGCTCTCTGAGAACATTATTAAATTTATTACGCACCTCTCAGAATTACGTGTCATATTATCCCTCCCTGATATTATCAGAATGGCTACTTTTCTATACTTAGAAAAGAAACAAAAAGCTAAAGCAATTGTTATGACCCCGATTGAAATAAGTAAAGATTATGATAATACCCTCAAGTCATCCCTGAAGAAAGTGACAGGCAGGGATGTTGACATAGAGTATATAATGGACACTTCCCTTCTTGGTGGTATCCTCGTCAAGATTGGAAGCACTATGTATGATACCAGCATAAAGGGCCAGTTAGGGCTTTTAAAAAATGAGCTTATAAAGAGGTGATATTATGGCAATTAAGGTAGAAGAAATCAAGACTGAAGAGATAAGTGAACTTTTAAAAAAGCAGATAACAGATTTTGAGAAGAAGGTTGACGTCAGCGAGATTGGATCCGTCACCTATATTGGTGATGGTGTTGCGAAGGTTTACGGCCTTGATAACTGTATGAATCTGGAGATGCTTGAGTTCCCAAATGGTGTTTTTGGCATGGCCCTCAATCTCGAAGAAGATTTGGTTGGCGCTATTCTCTTTGGAGAGGATAAGCTTGTTAAGGAAGGCGACATCGTAAAGCGCACAGGCAGGGTTATGGAAACACCAGTTGGTGAGGCATTGATCGGAAGAGTAGTGAATGCAATAGGACAGCCAATAGATGGCAAAGGACCTATAGCTACAAAAGAGACAAGGAAGGTTGAGGTTATAGCACCGGGTATCATCAGGAGGCAGCCTGTTAATCAGCCTCTCCAGACAGGCATCAAGGCAATAGACTCCATGATTCCTATTGGAAGAGGTCAGAGGGAGCTTGTCATTGGTGACCGCCAGATAGGGAAAACCGCAATCCTGATTGATACAATTATAAATCAAAAAGGTGGAGATGTTATATGCATTTATGTGGCAGTCGGCCAGAGGAGACCGGCTGTTGTTAATACAGTCAAAAAACTCGAAGAGATGGGTGCAATGGCACACACCATAGTTGTTGCCGCTACTGCAAGTGAGCCTGCACCAATGCAATATATCGCCCCTTATGTAGGTTGTGCAATGGGTGAATATTTCAGGGATACCGGCAGACATGCCTTTATCGGGTATGACGACCTTACAAAGCAGGCTCATGCCTACAGGCAGCTTTCTCTCATATTAAGGCGCCCCCCGGCCCGTGAGGCATATCCCGGCGATGTCTTTTACCTCCATTCAAGACTCCTTGAAAGGGCAGCGAAGGTGAGTGAAGCTCATGGCGGAGGTTCGCTTACTGCAATCCCGGTAATTGAGACACAGGCCGGTGACGTTTCCGGATATATACCCACAAACGTTATATCAATTACCGATGGCCAGATATATCTTGAGCCTGAACTCTTTTACGGCGGTATAAGACCTGCAGTTAATGCCGGCCTCTCTGTTAGCCGTGTTGGAGGCGCAGCTCAGATAAAGGCTATGAAACAGATTGCCGGAATGCTCAGGCTCGATCTTGCTCAGTATAGAGAACTTGCTGCATTTGCACAATTCGCCTCTGACCTCGATAAAGCAACGCTTGCCCAGATAGAAAGAGGCAAGAGAATGGTTGAGCTCCTCAAGCAAGATCAATTTGTTCCAATGCCTGCTGATGAACAGATAATGCTTATTTTTGCAGGGACTCAGGGCTTCCTTGATGATCAACCACTTGAGGCATTAAAACCATTTGAAGAAGGGTTCCTTAGATATATCAGGGCAGAAAAGCAGGCATTAAAGAAAGAATTAATGGAAAAAAAGGCATTAGATGATGACCTCAGAGCCAAGATTACTGAAGCGATTACATCATTTAAGAAGACCTTTCAGGCATAATAAAGTTGAGATAGGAGATTACAGATGCCAACCTTAAGAGATTTAAGGAAAAAAATAAAGGCCATACAGAGCACCAAGAAAATTACGGCTGCCATGAAGATGGTGGCTGCTGCAAAGCTGAGGAAGGTTCAGGAGAAGATGATGAACTTCAGACCTTATGCTACAAAAATGGAAACGGCACTGTCTGATCTTGCTAAGGTTTCAGAGAGAGAAATGCATCCGCTCCTTGCTTTAAGACCTAAAAAAACCGTAGAGGTTATTGTTCTTACCTCGGATAGGGGCCTTTGCGGGGGCTTTAATACAAATATCCTCAAGACTGCTGCTGCTTATATCAATACTTTGAAACAAGAAGGGGTCGAAATTAACGTTAGTGTTGTTGGCAGAAAAGCCCGTGACTACTTCCGCCGAAGAAATATAGCAATGAGGAAAACGTGGATCGGATTCTCCGGAAGAATAACATATGCAAATGCTCAGGAAATTGCAAGTGACATGATAGAAAACTATACAAATGAGGCCATTGATGAGGTCAATATTGTATATAGTGAATTCAAGTCACTTATTGCCCAGAAGCCTACTGTTATGAAACTCCTTCCTATAGGTTTATTGGAACCGGAAGAAGGACAGAAAGAAATCTCCTCTTTTAGTGGTGATTTCCTTTATGAGCCTTCAATGGAGGGCATATTTCAGAAACTATTACCAAAACATATCGAGATACAGGTTTACAGGGCATTACTCGAAACCTCAACTTCTGAAGAGGGTGCGAGGATGACAGCTATGGAGAATGCTACAAAGAACTGCGGAGAACTTATAGATAAAGTAACACTCATAGCTAACAAGGTACGGCAGGCTTCCATCACTAAAGAGTTGATGGATATTGTCGGTGGAGTTGAGGCATTAAAATAATGAGGATTTATAAGAATTTCAATACAGCTTAGGGGGGTATTATTATGAATGTAGGAAAAATATCGCAGGTTATAGGCGCAGTAGTAGATGTAGAATTTGAGAAAGTACTACCGAAGATCCGTGACGCAATCAAGGTAGATGAAGCAGGAGATCCTGCAAAGGGCATACCCGAGATTCATGTTACCTTGGAGACCGCCGCACATCTTGGTGAAAATAAGGTTAGAACAATAGCTATGGGAGCAACAGATGGTCTTGTGAGAGGCATGAAGGCCGTGGATACAGGCCAGCCAATAACTGTGCCTGTTGGCAGCGCTGCATTGGGAAGGTTAATAAATGTCATAGGTGAGCCTATTGATGAGCTGGGGCCGGTAGAGACAAAAGAAAGAATGCCTATTCACAGACCAGCTCCTGAATTTGTTGAGCAAGAGGCTACGACACAGGCGTTTGAGACAGGTGTTAAGGTCTTTGATCTTCTGATACCGTTTGTCAGAGGCGGGAAGATGGGCATGTTCGGAGGCGCAGGAGTTGGCAAGACCGTTGTTATTATGGAAATGATCCATAATATCGCTATGGTTCATGGCGGTGTTTCAGTGTTTGCGGGCGTTGGTGAGAGAACAAGGGAAGGGAATGACCTTTATCTGGAAATGAAACATTCCGGCGTTTTGCCAAAGGCAGCCCTTATCTACGGCCAGATGAACGAGCCACCCGGTGCAAGGGCAAACGTGGGTCTCAGCGCCCTTACAGTAGCAGAGTACTTCAGGGACCAAGGTCAGGACGTTCTTATATTTATTGACAACATCTTTAGATATACACTTGCATGGGCAGAAGTTTCAGCGCTACTTGGAAGAATGCCTTCATCTGTCGGTTATCAGCCTACACTCGGGACCGACATGGGTGCACTTCAAGAAAGGATTACAACTACAAAGAAAGGCGCTATTACAGCCATGCAGGCAATATATGTCCCTGCGGACGACCTTACTGACCCTGCTGTTGCAACAGCATTTACACACCTGGACGGAACCGTTGTTCTTGCTAGGCAGATTGCAGAGCTCGGTATCTATCCCGCAGTTGACCCCCTGGATTCTACATCAAGAATACTCGATCCTAAAGTCATTGGAGACGAGCATTATGCTGTTGCAAGACATGTACAAGTGACACTTCAAAGATATAAAGAACTTCAGGACATTATTGCGATACTTGGTATTGAGGAGCTCTCCGAGGATGACAAGCTCATCGTCGCAAGGGCAAGGAAGCTCCAGAGATTCCTGAGCCAGCCATTCCATGTTGCAGAGACATTTACTGGAACCCCTGGCAAATATGTCAAGACAGCAGACACTATAAAAGGTTTCAAGGCGATAGTTGAAGGGAAATATGATGACATGCCTGAGCAGGCGTTTTATATGGTAGGACCGATAGAAGAAGTTGAGGAAAAGGGGAAACAACTCGGCTGGAGCAGGCAGGTATAAGGTAAGAAAGTTAAATTTTAGTCAGGAGAATTTTTAATGGAGAATAAGCTAAAACTCGATATCGTTACACCTTATGGCCTTGTATTAAGTGAAGAGGTTGATGAAGTCGTATGTGCTGGAAGTGAAGGTGAGTTTGGTATACTCCCAGGACATGTGCCTTTCTTTACTACCCTAAAGATAGGGATGCTCACATATAAAAAAGGGACTACAGCAAAATACGTTTTTGTAAACTGGGGATATGCTGAGGCTGGGCCGGATAAAGTTTTAATACTTGCTGACAGCGCAGAAAAATCTGAAGATATAGATGTAGAAAGAGCAAAGGCTGCAATGAAAAGGGCTGAAGAAAGACTTAAAAGGGCTGAAGATATAGATTTTGCAAGGGCAGAATCGTCCCTTGAAAGGGCAACATTTAGAACACAGGTAGCAGCAAAAAGAACTGGATAATTTTAAAGTTTGAAGGTGTTTATAAAAGAGGCCATGCAAAGATGCATGGCCTCTTTCTTTGTTGGACAGGAATACACTATGGAATCATCAAATAAATTTTTATAATCCCGAGGCTCTTGCAAAAGTTACAAATCGTCATTCCGAACGAATGTGAGGAATCTTGAAACATGTTGATTATAAAAGATTTCTCGTTTCACTCGAAATGACAAAAACAGGGGCTTTCATGACTTTTGCAAGAGCCTCTCACGATATATCGGGATATTATCTCGATTGCATTAATCAGGCTAATTTTTTATTATTTAATAAAAGGGTTAATCCTTAATCAAGAGGAACCAGACACATGCAAAAAGAGAAAGTCCTTATAATCGATGATGAGAATTTCATACTCCAGCTTTCCAAGGATATACTGACAAAAAGCCACTATGAAGTAAAGACAACATCGGACGGAAGAGAAGGCATAAAACTCCTTGAAAAGGACACGTTTGACCTGCTATTAACCGATATAAAGATGCCGAATATCAACGGCCTGGATGTTATCAGGCATGTTAGGGTGACTAATAAAGAGATACCAATTATTGTTATCACAGGACATGGTACACTTGATATCGCTATAGATTCCTTGAGGTTAGGAGCTCAGGGGTTTATCTTAAAGCCCTTTACCCCGGCAGAGCTCAGGAATGCCGTTGCCGAGGCATTAGAAAAAACGAGATTACTTAGTGAAAATATAAGAATGCGAGCCTTGATGCCACTTTTCGAGGTCAGCAAAGAGATATTAAGCGAGGTTGATACTAAAAGACTACTTAAACAAATAGTAGACATTGCAGTCAAAGAGACACGGGCAGATGAAGTATGTCTTGCATTGATAGACGAGGAAACAGGCAAGTTGAAAGTGAAGGAATCCCATGGGTTGTCGCCTGATTTCGTAAGAGACTTTGAAGATAGATATAGTGAGGACATAGCAGAGCTTATTTTTAAAGATAAAAGGCCTTTTCTTATTGCCCCTCAGGTTGAACTACCCCCTGAAATTAAGAAGGCTTTAGAGAACGAGGGTATTTCTTCCGGTATTTATGTGCCGCTCACTATCAGGGGTAATATTATTGGCCTTCTTAGCATCTGCAATAAAGGCAGTGGACATCTATTTACTCTGTCAGAGGTAGAACTTGTTTCAGTCCTGAGCGGCCAGGCTGCTGCGGCGATAGAGAATGCACACCTCTATGAAAAGCTCGAAGCGTCTTATCTCTCCACAATGGTCACCTTATCGTCTGTAGTCGAGGCAAGGGATTTGTATACTGACAAGCATATGAAAGATATTGCAGAATATTCTGTTGCAATTGCAAACAAATTGGGACTTCCTGATAGTGATATCGAAAACATCAGAAAAGCAGCCCTTCTGCATGATCTCGGAAAGATATCTGTACCTGACTATATCCTTATGAAGCCGGACAAACTTTCTAAAGAGGAAATGGATATTATTAAAAGACATCCTCTAAACGGTGCCAAGATAATTGAGCCAGTTGAACCACTCAAACATGCAAGAAAGATAATAAAATACCACCAGGAGTGGTTTGATGGTTCAGGTTATCCCGATGGCCTTCGGGGCGAAGAGATCCCCCTCGGTGCGAGGATAATAGCTGTGGCAGATGCATTCGGCGCAATGACAACTGACAGGCCATACAGAAAGGCACTCACCATAGAGCAGGCTGTAAAAGAACTAAAAGAAGGCGCCGGAACACAATTTGATCCCCGTCTTGTGGAGATATTTATCTCTATTCTTAAAACGAAAAATATCCTGTAATGAAGGTCTTTGAAATCTCCTTTAAACTAAGCAAATAAATGTACTATGGATACCACGCTCGACAGTATCCGGGACATAAGATTATACCAGTCAAGAACAGGATACCGTTTTTCTGTAGATTCTCTTCTGCTTTATGACTTCGTGAGCCTTAGAAGGGTAAACAGCATTGCTGACCTCGGTGCAGGATCAGGCATTGTAGGAATCTTGCTTGCCAAGAAATATCCTGATGCAAATATTACCCTCTTTGAGCTTCAGGAGAATCTTATTAGACTTGCAGGTGAGAATATTACATTGAATTGTCTTGAAGACAGAGTAAAAGTAATAAAATGTGATATAAAAACGCTTCACGCTTTACGCCTTTCGCCTCACAATTTTGACCTCGCTGTATCAAACCCTCCTTTCAGGAGGCTTAAAAGTGGTCTTATGAATGTAGAGGAGGAAAAGGCCATTGCAAGGCATGAGATAAAGCTAAGGCTTCATGAACTCATCAATGCTACATCATATCTTTTAAAGGCAAGAGGCAGGTTTTGCATGATTTATCACCCTTGTAGACTTTCATATCTCATGAATACCTTAAAAAAGAGAGATCTCGAACCAAAAAGATTGAGATTTGTTCATTCAACTATATCATCGGAGGCAAAGATGATTTTGATGGAGGCCGTTAAAGGGGGAAAAGAAGGATTGAAGGTAGATAAGCCACTTTATATATATAAAGAAAATGGCAGCTATACAGAGGAGTTGATGAAGATTTATAATCCATAATCTGAAATATAAAATGAAGATGCACGATGCAAGATACAGGATAACATGTAAACCCCGTACCACGGCTTTATAGCCGTGGCTTTGGGGCGTTACCCTGCGAGAAAATACGTATTCATCCATGGGTTTACACCTGTGGCTTTCTGTGGTACGGGGTAAAAACTTCGTGTATCATGAATCATGTATTATGTATCCGACGGTCAATATAAGTTTTTTATTAATTGATTTATATATTTTATAGACTATAAGATAGTTTTTGTGTATAATATACAAAATTTTTCGAAAGGAGGAGGTAGTATGGTATCTTTTAGGGTTTTAGGTGTCTTGGTTCTTTTACTTGCTCTGCCTACAATCGCATTTGCAGCAGGTGGGCATGATGGCCTCAATTGTACTGGTTGCCACGGTATTCACAATGCAAAGGGTGAGATAATATTTGCTATTGCACCAAACACAAAGGCAATCAATCCATGGACGAAAAAGCCTTTTACAGGAACAACCGCCCTTTGTCTTGGCTGCCATGAAACCGTAGAAAAAGGCGGTCTCGGAATCCTTGCAATTTCAGCTTCTCACAGCCATCCATATGGAGTTACTGCAAATCCAAAGGTTGCCAATGTACCTGCAGTCTTCTTAAGGGATGGAAAATTAGAGTGTGTTGGTTGTCATGACCCTCATCCATCAGATCTATATTACAAATATCTTAGGGTTGATACGGCAAAGGGTGCAAAGATGCAGAATTTCTGTGCAATGTGTCATCCTAAAAAGGCAGACCCCAGTGCACTGAAGGAAATGAAGATATTCAATAGCATGGACGAAAAGAAGTAAACACAATAAATTACCTTGAGGTAATGATTAAAAAAGGGAAGGGTTTAATAATATAAACCCTTCCCTTTATCTTAGGTTTTATTGAAACTACTGAATGATTTTCTCACATATCTGTCTGTAGAAAAGGGGCTCTCAAGGAATACTGTCGATTCATATTTTCTTGATCTCAATAAATTCCAAAACTTTTTATTATCAAAGGAGAAGGATTTTGTTTCATTCTCGAGGGCTGATATAATTGATTTTATTGAAAGGCTAAGGGAGGAAGGTTACTCTGTATCCAGTATATGCAGGTTTATATCTTCGATCAAAGGGTTATGCAAATATCTTATTGTCGAGAATGTTATAAAGGAGGACCCTTCAGAAAACCTGCAGGCACCAAAGAGATGGGAAAGGCTTCCAAAATCACTCAGCATTTCTGAGGTTAGATCTTTACTCGAAACAAACCTATCTTCTAACCAGAATACACCCACCATGGTAAGAGACCATGTAATGTTTGAACTGTTGTATTCTTCAGGCCTCCGTGTCAGTGAGATGGTATCCCTTAAACTTGATGATATTAATTTAGAGTCGGGCTTTTTAAGAGTTTTAGGAAAGGGTTCAAAGGAACGTGTTGTACCTGTCAATATGAGAGCGATGGAAAGAATAAAGAGATATATAAACCAGCAAAGGCCGGAGATCCTGAAAAATAGGCGTTCTTCTTATCTTTTTGTTACAAGGAGAGGAAGGCCAATGACAAGGCAGCGTTTCTGGCAGACGACAAAGACCATAAGCAGGAGGCTCGGGATAAAGCTTTCACCACACATAATGAGACACTCCTTTGCAACACATCTACTCGAGGGCGGGGCTGATCTCAGATCATTACAGAAAATGCTCGGCCACTCTGATATTTCAACAACCCAGATCTATACAAAGGTAACAACCGATAGGATAAAAAAGGTTTATACAAAACACCATCCAAGGGCTTAAAAAGTTTACACAATTTACTAAGTTGATACAAAGGGCATTTTAATGGGCCCCCTCCAGCGTTGCTCAACTTATTTCATTTTGATATTCTGCAGTTGAGATGGTAAACTAATTCCGTCGTGCAAAATATTGCTTAAATGTATCTGTTCTAAATCAAAATATATTGATATATTCTTCTTCTTTTGGATAAATGATAAAGGTAAGACATGGACATAACAAAATATGTTCAAAATTTCATCCCAGAGGCAGATTCTCCTGAAAAGATTTATGAGCTTTTTCGTGGGCTTGGATATCAAAAAGACAAGATCCTCGATCCGTCCTATAAGAGAAAGATTGAAGAATTCGAGTTTGCAAAAGAGGAAAAGGAGAAAGTTAAAGATATCTACACAGTCTTTAATTATGACGGTAAGCTACAGATATTCCTCATAGTAGTCAAGAACCTTTCAATCCCCTTTGTCCGCTATCTCACGAAGCGCTTCTCAGACAAATATCTCCGATTTCTTCTCCTCCTTACCTCTGATTACAAGGAATATACCTTTGTCTTCCCTGAATTCGAACGTGTTGAAGAGGGCAAGCATAAACTTAAGCTGACAAAGCTTATCTTCGACAGGGAACATCCCTATCATACAGACCTTCTTACTATCACAAACATTGCCCTTACTGGAGATGAAGAGAACTGGCGGGACATCTGGAAGAGGTGGAAGGATGCCTTTAGTGTAGAGAAGGTTACAGATGAGTTCTTTGAGGATTATACAGATGCATTTTTTGAGCTAAGGAGAACCTTTGAGAAACAGAAGATCCCAGTCAAGAATGCCCATGAACTGTCCCAGCAATTCCTTAACAGGCTTATGTTCCTTTACTTTATTGCAAGGAAGAGATGGCTTAATGATGCCCCGAAGTTTATCAAGTGGTACTGGGAACGATATAAAGAAGAAAAAAGAAAGGGCGATGCCAAAGATAATACCTTTTATGAAAATTGGTTGAGAATACTCTTTCTTGAGGCGTTCAATAATAAATACAGTCATCCTCCTTATCACTCTCAGGATATTAAGAAGATCCTTGCCGTAACCCCCTACCTTAACGGCGGCCTGTTTCAGAGAAACGAACTGGACGAACTACCGTTTCATATAAACGATAGCCTCTTCGAAAAGGTTCTTAACTTCTTTGAGAAATATAACTTTACCATTCGTGAAGACCTTCCTTTGGATGTTGAGGTTGCGGTAGACCCACAGATGATAGGTTATGTTTATGAATCCCTCTCCAATGTAGCAGAGGAGATATACGAGAGGCAGGATCTCGGCATCTTCTATACTCCGACAATCGAGGTTGACTTTATGTGCAGGAGGTCTCTGGCGGAGTACCTCAGCAACCATTTAAGTTCCCCTCTATCAAGAGGGGATAGGGGTGTGTTTCCCCCTTTAGAAAAGTCTCCTCCCGATATCCCCCCTTTAGCAAAGGGGGGCGAGGGGGGATTTGAGCTTTCAAAGGAATGGATATATAGACTGCTATTTGATGAAGATAAAAAAGACGTTGAGGATTACATTACAAAAAAGAACCTTTGGTATCGTCTGGAAGAGGTTCTTGATAACCTTACAGTGGTGGATCCAGCTTGTGGTAGCGGTGCTTTCCTTGTGGGGATGCTTCGTGTGCTGGTGGAACTTTATAGGCTCACCTATCGCCATATCCAGAGGGAAATGACAGAGTTCGAACTAAAGAAAAAAATCATAGGAAATTCCCTTTATGGTGTGGATGTCATGCCCTGGGCAACACACTCGGCAGAGTTAAGGCTCTGGTTACAGCTCATCATTGAAGAAGATATCCCTTACGAACAAAGAAAACTCTTTCCCCTCCTTCCCAACCTTAACCTAAGGTTACGTGTAGGTGATTCCCTCGTACAGGAGGTTGGCGGAGTGAGTCTCCATATAAGAGATAGTCGGCTTTCTCCTTCTCTTAAAAGAAAACTTTTAGCCCTTAAGACAGAGAAAGAGAAATACTATAACAATGACCCTACTGCCAAATTCAAAAGCGACAAGTCCCTTCTTCAGGAAGAGATCAGGATATTCGGCGAGATATTGGATGACAGGATTGTAACCCTTCAAAAAGAAATTCAGTCTCTTGAAACGCTAAAAAGGCAAGAACAGACTGAGATGTTTGGAGATATCTCAAAAATCCCCCCTTTAGCAAAGGGGGTAAGGGGGGATTTGGCCTGCCCTTCAAGACTCAGCCCGCTTTGTCATGTTCAAAAGTGGGGCGGGAAATACCTTAGAGCGCCGGATATATTCTTTACGATCCTTGAGAAGGGAAAAGGCAAGCTCGTCAGACTTGGGGATATTGCAGAGGTAAGGCGTGGTATTACTTCAGGCGCAAATGAATTTTTTTTACCTTGATAACAAAGGTATCAAGGAATGGAAAATAGAAGATGAATTTCTAAAACCTGTAATAAAAAGCCCGAGAGAATGTAAGGGGATTCGGATAAGACCAAAAGATCTGAAATTCAAAATCTTTATGTGTCATGACGAAAAGAAGGATATTAAAGGAACAAATGCACTGAGGTATATTGAATGGGGAGAAAAACAGGGATTTCATAAGAGACCGACCTGCATAGGACGACAAAGGTGGTGGGATTGTCCTGATTTAAAGGGCAATATGTTTTGGGTAAAAGAAACTAACGACAGGCTCGGTACCTTCTTGTCTGATAATCATATGCTATGTGACTGCAGACTATATTATGCAAATGGCGATGTAAGATTACAGAACTCTGTTAAATTCCACATTGTTTGGCCTTATATCTGAAATATTATCAAGAGGGGGCTTAGGAGAGGGAGCGAAAAGTTTAATGGTTTATGAGGTAAATAATCTTTTGACGCTCGATCCTTCCTTAGTAAAGACCAATCACTTGCTCTTAGAAAAACGCGACCTTAAATCTATTTTCGAGGAATGTGGCATCAATCCCGCCCGTCCAATCCGTGAGCAGAAACCTAATCCTCTCGCTGACCGCAAGGCCCTCATGATATTGTCTTCGACATCCTCGGCCTGACAGAAGACGAAAGGAACGAGGTCTATTGGACCGTCTGCGAGCTCGTCAAGAACCGCCTTGAGAAGGCAAGGAGTGTGTAAATATGAGGGATGCAATTTACAAAAAGGGGGGTTACATATGCCAAAACCCAACACGTCAATTGAAATAAAGGGGATAGCATCAGTTCTAAGTAGCACAAGATTAGAGGTTCCTGTACACCAAAGACCGTTCGAGTGGACTGAAGAGGTCGTAGAACTCTTGGATGATCTTGGAGATGCTTTTAATAGGAATAAGGAGGACTACTTCTTAGGCAGTCTGGTAATAATTGCGGCATCCGATAGGGTACGGCCTAAAGTCTTAGATGGCCAACAACGCCTTGCAGTAGTTTCGTTATTGCTTGCAGGAATTGCAGATAAATTTGACAATATTGCAGACAGAAAAAGAGCTCAAGCCATACGTAGTCAATACCTATCAATATTCGACATCTCGGAGGGTATAGAGCGGCCACAACTCAAGCTGAACCAAAACGATGATCCTTATTTCCGATCCATCTTGACAGAAGAAGCAAAGAAACCGGAGAGCGGAGCTCCTGAATCCCACTTTCGCCTTTGGAATGCACGACAGTCCATATCTAACTGGCTATCTAAAAAATTGGAGGGAATAAAGGATCAAATTAACTGGCTTGCGGAATTCACAAAATATTTAAGTGAATCTGTCTATATAATCTACTTTACTGTTGCTGATGATGCGAATGCGTTTCTTATTTTTGAAACTATGAATGATCGTGGCCTTGACCTTTCAATCGCAGATCTTCTAAAAAATTATTTACTGGGTCGAGCAGGAGAAGACCTTCAGACAGTGCTAAATCTTTGGACTATGGCAATGGCTTCTTTAAGTACATATGGAGGCGAAAATCTTTTACAGTGTTTCTAAGGCATTTCCGGAGTTCTAAGCATGGGTTAGTTAGAGAAAAAGAACTATAAAAAATCCGATCTTTTGTTAACACAAAGTGTATCTAAGCATACTGAGTGGACAAAAGAAACAATAGAAAATCGGCAGAAGGAGCATGCTCAATTAGCGGTTAAAGCGTGGAAGATAAAACCTTAATCTTTTTTTATGGAATAACAGGATATGCAATATCTATGGCTCAAAGGGATATGAGTTTTTGAGAGATATTTATGAGAAGCATTCTAAATAAAACATAGGAGATAAATGCTTTATCTTTACCTCGATGAAAGCGAAGATTTGGGGTTCGATTTCTTTGCAAAGAAGCCATCGAGGTATTTTACTGTTACTGTAATGCTGGTGCAGGGCATGGAAAATAGAAAGAAAATAGCCAGGGCTGTAAAACGAACTTTGCAATATAAATTCCCGAAACAAAAAAGAACTGAATTAAAAGGATCAAAACAATCTATAGATATCAAAAGATATTTTTACAGGCGCATTGAGTCTGTACCATTCGAGCTTTATGCCCTTACTCTCAATAAAAGACGTGGAAAAGCGGAGGTAAATATAAATGAAAAAGATTATCAACTTACCTAAGATTGCCGATCCGACTATTGAGCAGGTGCTTGAGGAGTTTCTGGCTGAGCAGATGTTAAAGCTGAAGCCTAAGACCGTATCTGGTTATAGAGACGTAATCCAATTGTTTAAGGATTGTATGAACGGCTATGCCTATCAAAGCCTGTCGAAGGCAGAGTCTGCCCTTTTTGAAAAGCATTATAACGCAGAGGGTCAAGAACATAAAGAATTCTGCCAACTTTTTGGTCCGGATAAAATTGCTGAAAACACCGAAGAGTTTCTTAGTCACTTTCTTATACGCAAAGTCATGGCGGGCGGCGATTTCAAGCGTCTTGCCGGCAGTGTAATCAAGAAGCTCTCAAAATGGCTTGCTGAAAAAGCATATATCTCAGAAGAAGATGCTGCGATGGGTGAAGAAGAGGGGGTGTCTGCAGCCAGAGACCTTCCCAAGGCTGAAAAGGCAGGGAATATTCTTTATGAGTCTGCAGATCACGTGGACTTTGACCCGGATGAATTGGACGATGCTGATTACCATGACTTTGACCATTACACTATCGAGAAAGTTGAGCCCGGGAAATTATGGCTTGAAGTTTATAATGATAGCGGCAAGAGCACTGTTGGCCCCATAACTGTGCCAAAAGAGGCCACTGCACTTGTCCAGGAAGGATGGGACATCAGTTGTGCTATAGTCCGTATTAGAGGAAAATGGAAGATCGTTGAGGTTGCAAATATGTATCCGCAGTAATTATGAATAGTGGAGGCAATTAAATCATCATACAAAGTGTAGTAGGCGGCGAATGAACTCCGCACTTATCTACAGTGAGAGGGTTGTAGTTGCGAGAGAAAAAAAGAATAATGCTCTATCTATACCTCGATGAAAGCGGAAATATGAGTTTGAACTTTAGCATTGAAAAGGTCAGGAGTGTGTAAATGCTTGCAATGTTTTTGGATGAATCTGGAGACCACAGCCTGGATGTGATAGACCCGCAGTATCCTTTATTTGTTCTCGGCGGCTGCATAATAGATATGGATTATCATGAAAACATTTTGACGCCGAGGCTAAGGAAATATAAAATGGATTTGTTCGGCAGAGACGATTTTATTTTGCATACTGCTGACATAGTAAGACGAAGAGGGGTATTTCGGAAGCTGACTGATAAAGCGTTCAGAGAACGTTTTTACACTGAGACAAATCAATTAATGGACGAGCTTGATTATATGGTTATTGCATGTGTTATTAAAAAAAATGAGCATTTGGCTCAATATGGTCTGGCAGCCTTAGACCCTTATATGCTTTCGCTACGAGTATTGATAGAACGATTTGTGTTTGAGATTCAGCAAAGGGGAGGTGGTTCTCAAGGTCATATAATAGCTGAAACACGGGATGAGACTCTTGACAACCAGCTTCGCCTTGCCTGGATGGAGCTAAGAACAAGTGGTACAGGTTTCATATCAGCTTCTGATGTTAGAAGGCATATTTCCGACTTGCATGTCCGTAATAAGAGAAAAGATGTGGCTGGACTCCAGATCGCGGATCTCATTGTGTCTCCCATAGGCCGCCGCATCCTTGGTAAAAATCCAAAACAGGACTGGAACGTTATCGAAAAGAAGTTTAGAAGAAATACGAAGGGGCGTTATATGGGATTTGGTCTTGTGATTCTTCCTAAGGATAAACAAAAATGAAAAGCGGCGCCCGAATGACTCAGTCGCCGCCTGATTAGCTATTTATAATATGACATAATGATATCAAGATGTCAAGTGCAATCAAGATGTCAAAGATATCAAAGTAATACTTGAAGGTGAATTAATAAGGTGATACCAAAGAAAATCATAGACAACAGTGATGTAAAACTCTCTGCTTTCCTCAACAGCGTTCTTCAGGAAATCCCCAATACCCAGTTTGATATAGCCACGGCCTTCTTTAAAATCCAGGCCTATGCCTTAATAAAGGATAGCATCCAGGGGGTAAAAGGTTTTCGGCTTCTGCTGGGAAGGGCTCCTGAGATAAGGAGTGAAACAACACTTGGAAGTGTTCTCCTGAAGATGATAAGGGAAGAGGTTGAGGGATTTGACCTTTCTAAGGAGAAAGGTAGCAGACTCTGTGGGATTGGGCAAAACCTGGATAGCTAAAAGAGTAATAGAAGAATTCGGCTTTTACAAGAGAAGGAGGTTTCTCGTGGTCTGTCCTGCCCAGTTGAGAGGCATGTGGAGAGATGCTGTAAAAGACCTGATTCTTGCTGAAAGCATTTTATCACAGGAAGAGCTTGCTTCGACTGACTTTCTCAAAAAAGCAAGACAGGCTGTTGGCGGAAGACTTCAAGAGGTCTCTTTAATTGTTGTTGATGAAAGCCATAATTTCAGGAATCCTCTCTCCAATCGGTGGGAAAACTTTTTCACCCTTATCATGGATCATGTAACTGAAGGAAAAGAGAGACCATATATACTATTCCTCACTGCAACGCCAATCAACAATACCTTATGGGATCTATACTGGCAGGTTATGCTCCTTACTCGTACAGACCAGAAGGTCTTTCTTAAAGAAGGAATCTCTGACATCTTAAGATTTTTTAAGGATATTGATAAGGTAGGAGACCCCACCCTCTTGAATGATCTTATGAATGAGATATCTATAAGAAGAACAAGAGACTATATCAAACAGAATTATCCTGATGCAGAAATAAACGGTGAAAAGATTATCTTCCCGGAAAGGATTCTCGAAAACATAAATTATCATCTCGATGAAGCATATCAGGGGCTTTACAGTAATATCTCCCGAACAATAAGTGAAAAGTTAACAATGGCCTATTATCGAATTCTTGAATACAAGAAAGCAGAAAGACTTTCCAAGGCTGAAGAGATGGCTCTGGGACGGATGATAGCTTTGGAGGGTATCTTCAGGACCATTCTTCTAAAGAGACTTGAGAGCAGTGTAGAGGCATTCAGAAAGAGCGTGTCAAACCATGTGAGGTTCCTTGAGAGATTAAAGGATTATCTTGAAAAAGGCAAACTGCTCACAAAACAGACCTACTATAAATATGTTTCTAATCTGGATGAAGAAACTGCCGAGGAGTATTTTGAAGAGCTTGAAGATATAAATATCGAAGATTACAAAAAAGAAGAACTCCTCGGTGATATTGAGAAAGACATAGAAATCTTTAATGAGATGGGCACAAAGGTTGATGCAATAGATCCGGAGGCTGATGCAAAACTTAAAGAATTGAAGAAAAGACTTATAGAATTGAGTAAAAAAGGACAGGTTGTTATCTTCACATACTATGCTGATACGCTGGATTATATTTTTCAGAATGTGTCTGAAGACCCTCTGTTTTAGGAGAAGAAGTAAATCCAAAGGTATTCGGAATTATAAGAAGAATTCGAGAAAGGGACGAGACAATCTTTGATGAGTTAGAGAAGGAGGTCTTCGGAGGTGGTGAAAGATTTTACCAGCCATTAATGGATTATCTAAGGGCAAAGACCGCAAAAGAACTGGAATCCATTCCCTCGGAATTCATAGCGGACTCAAGAGAGGAATAAAGGGGATATTTTTCTACTATAAATATGGTGACGATTTTCACTTCTGGTATCTTTATGACCTTATAACAGGTGAAATGATCAGGAACAAGACAAAGATACTCGATTACATTGCATGCCTTCCTGAGGAGACAGGAGTTATACCTGATTTCTTCGAAAAGGTCTATGAAGTAAATGCAGAAATAGTCCGTGACATAGAGGTAACATATAAAGAAGTGGAGCAACGAGAAACAGTTGACCCGACACTCGGAGAGTTCACCAGTGATAAGAGTAAAAAGTTTGTGTCCAGCATTATCAGGGAGATGGATCTTCGGATGGATGAGTATCTTCTTGACTTTCCGGAAGATAAAGAAGTTGAGAAAAGATGGGAAGGGATAAAAGAAGGGCTCTTATCGGTCAGCCTTACAAAAAAGAGACTTCAGAAGCTGAGGGAAGTTTGGAGGAATTATAAGAATAATCATAAAAGCTGGAAAAGGCTTCTGAAGGACATATCAGAATTTCTGGAAGGTAAATTACATATGGAAAAAGAAAAACTCCCGCCCTATAGCCCCGAACTGCTTAAACTGATTACCATTGATTTTGTTTCGTGATTCAAGTGGGCTTGGCCGAGTTGAAACTAACAAAAAAACAGTGTAAACTGTGTGGACTGAGCAAACCCTATAAACTAAATAGTGTCTTTCTATAAGTAATGTTTTGTCATTGTCCGGCCTTCGGCGTGAGCTCAGTCGAACGCTTGACCGGACAATCCACCCTTCGACAGGCTCAGGGTGACATTGTCATGGTGACTCTTCGGCAGGCTCAGAGTGACAATGTCATCCTGAGTTTGTCGAAGGATGTCGAACCATGGATTCCCCCCATCGAGTCGGGGAATGACGGACTATTTGAATAGCAATTTATGGACAGACACTAAATAAACTCTTGTGGAGGTAACAAATGCCAGATAGGTTAAGTTTTGACAAGCTTTATAAATTTTGTGACCCTGAAATCTTTACCTTCAATACAACCGATGATCTGCCAGATCTTAAAGAGACCATAGGTCAGGAGAGGGCTCTGCATGCCCTCGACTTTGGCCTGAGCCTTGAGAGCACAGGGTTTAATATATTTCTTTTAGGCGAGCACGGCACAGGCAAGATGACCACTGTAAGATCATTTTTATCACAAAAGGCTATGAAAGAACCCGTGCCCATGGACTGGTGCTATGTTTACAATTTCAAAGACCCCGATGTGCCTGTAACCATCTCCCTCGAACCCGGGAAGGCTGTAGTATTTCAGAAAGATATGGAAGAACTTATAAAAATATTAAGAGCAGAAATCCCGAAGGTCTTCGAATCAAAGGAGTATGAGAAACAGAAAAATAAGATAATAGAGGAGTCTCAGAAACAACAGAAAGAGATTTTTTCCAGCCTCGAGGAAGAGGCTCAGGGAAAAGGTTTTTCGGTCCGTAAAACAGTCAGCGGCCTGATAATAGTACCGGTAAAAAAGACAGGGGAACCACTAACAGAGGAGGAGTACGAGTTACTTGATGAGAAGACAAGGAAGAAGATAGACGAGATAGGAAGGACTCTTCAAGAGAAGCTTAATGACGTAGTACGCTTGGCGCGGGAAAGTGAAAAGATGGTCAAGGAAGCAATGGGAAGGCTCGAGAAGGAAGCAGCCCTTGCTTCTGTAGGCCATCCCATTGATGAACTAAAGAACAAGTACAGGGGTCACGAGAAGATTACAACATATTTAGAGGATGTAAAGGAAGACGTCCTTGAACACCTCGACGATTTCAAACCTCAGGAAGAACAGCCACCTCAATTGCCGTTTATGAAGCTCCCCAAGACAGAACCTACATTCACGAGGTTTACCGCAAATGTCCTCGTTAACAACAAAGATTGCAAGGGGGCGCCGTGTATATTTGAAAGCAATCCAACTTATTATAACCTCTTCGGAAGGATTGAGCATAAAATACAATTTGGGATCGCAATAACGGATTTTTCAATGATAAAGGCTGGCTCCTTGCACAAGGCCAACGGCGGTTACATTGTAATCAACGCCCTTGACCTTTTGAGGAATATCTTTGCCTATGATGCATTGAAACGCGCTATCAGGAATAAGGAGGTAAAGATAGAGGACGTCTGGGAGCAATACAGGCTGATATCAACAACGACCCTTAAGCCTGAGGCTATCCCACTCGATGTCAAGGTTATACTCGTAGGAAACCCATATCTCTACTATCTGCTTTACAACCTCGATGAAGAGTACAGAGAGCTTTTTAAGGTTAAGGCTGATTTTGACAGCAGGATGGATAGGACAGATGAGAATATTCATAGGTACGCTTCTTTTGTTGCTAATATGTGTAGAGAAGAAAAACTCCTTCCTTTTGACAGGACTGGCGTAGCAAAGGTTGTCGAGTTTAGTTCGAGGCTTGCAGATCATCAAAACAAGTTATCTTCGAGATTCAGCGATATTGCTGACATCTTGAGAGAGGCAAGCTACTGGGCATCAAGGGCTGATAGCAATATTGTTAGCGATAAGCATGTCCAGAAGGCTATAGATGAGAGAATCTTCAGAACAAACAGGATTGAGGAACGCTTAAGGGAGATGATCTTAGAAGGGACTATAATTGTTGATACAGCAGGAGAGAAGATAGGGCAGATTAATGGTCTTGCTGTGATTGACTTAGGCGACTACAGTTTTGGAAGACCCTCGAGGATAACAGCGAAGACGTATACAGGCAAGGCAGGTGTTGTGAATATAGAGAGAGAGACGAAGATGAGTGGCAGGATACATGAAAAGGCCATCCTGACAATCACAAACTACCTTGGGAGCAGATATGCAACAAAAAAACCAATGAGTCTGTCAGCATCTATTACATTTGAGCAATTGTACGAAATGGTCGAAGGTGATAGTGCTTCATGTGCTGAACTTTATGCACTTATTAGTAGTATCTCAGGGGTTCCATTAAAACAGAGTATAGCAGTTACAGGCTCGATGGACCAGAACGGCGAGGTTCAACCTGTTGGTGGAATAAACGAAAAGATAGAAGGCTTTTTTGACCTTTGCAGGTTTACAGGTCTTGACGGGACTAATGGCGTGATAATACCTGCGAGAAATATTAAGAACCTGATGCTAAAGAGGGATGTGGTAGATGCTGTAAAGGAGGGAAAGTTCTTTATCCATCCGATCGAGAGGGTAGAAGAGGGTTTAGAGATTTTTACAGGGATGCAGACGGGAGAACTCAGGGATGACGGAACATATCCTGAAGGCACTATTAACTATCTTGTAGTAAAACGTCTTACAGAAATATCAGAGGCGCTGGAAAAGAAGAAGGAAAAGGAAGAGGAAAAAGAGGAAGAAAAAGAGGAAAAACAAAAGAATAAATGAAAAAAGCGGTATGGCTGTTTGAGGTTTGTCTATTTATAATTCTGTCCATACCGTTAGCAATCCTGCCATTTAAGTGGTCAATGAAGGCCGGGGAGTTACTCGGCCTTTTGGTTTTTTATCTATGGGGAAGCAGGAGAAGGATTGCTATTGAGAATATCAAAGAGTCATTACTCAAGAGTCAGGAGTCAAATCCCCCTGAATCCCCCCACACCCCCCTTTGGAAAAGGGATAATCCCCCTCAGTCCCCCTTTATTAAAGGGGGATTAGAGGGGGATTTTAAAGGGGGGCATGGGGGGATTAATTATTCAGCGGAGGGTATTGCAAGGGAAACCTTTAAGAATCTTGGCAGGTCTCTTGTAGAGATCATAAAAATCTATTACGGGTATGGTGAAAAAATAATAAGTTCCGTTGATATCGAGGGCATTGAAAACTTCGATCAGGCCAAATCTAAAGGTAAAGGAATTTTATTCTTAACAGGCCACTGTGGAAACTGGGAGTTAATGGCAATCGCTACATCTGTAAAGCTTGGAGATGCTGCTATTGTTGCAAGACCGATTAATAATCCTTATGTTAATAAATTTATTGAAAATGTAAGACAGAAATATGGTAACAGAGTAATTTACAAGCAAAAGGCATTAAAACCCATAATTCAAATACTTAAGAATAATGGCTCTGTAGGCATATTGATAGACCAGTCTGTTATCCCTGATGAAGGCTATGTGATAGATTTTTTAGGCAGGGGTGCATGGACAACAAAAATGCCTGCCCTTATAGCAAGAAAGACAGGTGCCGCAGTCCTGCCTGTATTCATACACAGGACTGATGGAGGCCACAGGATAAAAATTTATCCAGAGGTAGAATTATCAAAAAATGGCGATATAGAAAGTGCTGTACTGGCGGATACAAAAAAATTCTCACATTTCATTGAAGAATACATACGTGCCCATCCCTCTGAATGGCTCTGGATCCATAGAAGATGGAAGAGGGTCTGACCGATTTATATCTTAACCAATTCCTTCCCTGCCTCATATGCCTCTCTGAGTGCTGTTGGGTGTTGTAGAATTGTACCTTTTGCGTCTATTCCCAGATAGCCCAATGTCTTATGTTCAGGGATGCTGATTGTTCTGAAGAATGCCTTTGCTGTTGCCTCTGCACATTGAATCCCGATTTCCTTTTTTTGTCCACCAACTACTAATAAAAGCCCTTTTCTCCCGTAATGGCCTTCTAATATCGGTTTTTTTAATAAATATTTCTCACACCAGAAGCACTGGCATCTGTCTATCATTATTTTTGCCTGAGCACTGATGCCAAAGAAAAAGATTGGTGATGCAAGAATAACCCTGTCAGCAGTCCTTATTGCATCATATATTTGAGTCATATCATCTTCATTTATACATATACCTGTATCATCACAACCTCCGCAATTCTGGCAAGGCGAGATGTTCATGAGATTCAGATTAAAAAGGAGAACGTTTAATCCTGACTCCTCAATGCATTTAATTGTTTCCTTAAGAAGAAGTTCTGTGTTCCCATCCTTTCTTGGGCTTCCAAGAAACGCAATGATTTTCATATTACCCAATCTTTTTGAACATCTTTTTCAGAGCGCCACATATGGGGCATTTATCTGGTGGCTCTCCTTCTACTGTATTTCCACAGACCTGGCATACATAATAATCTACCTCGGGATTTTTACCTAAATTTTCAAGGGCCTTCTTATAAAGGCCTGCGTGAATCTTTTCTACCTCATTAGCAAAGGAAAAACTTTTTAAAGCAGCCTTTTTACCTTCAGCCTTAGCATCTTCAATCATCTGAGGATACATTTTCATGAACTCGTATGTCTCTCCGTTAATTGCTGCTTCGAGGTTTTCTTTTGTGCTCTTAATTCCACCAAGCTCTTTCAAGTGATTTAATGCATGAACGGTTTCAGCCTCTGCAGCGGCCCTGAAGAGTTTTGCAACCTGTTTATATCCTTCTGACTCAGCCTTTTTTGCAAAGGCAATGTACCTTCTATTTGCCTGTGATTCGCCTGAAAATGCATCCTGAAGATTCTTTTCAGTTTTTGACATATTTCCCTCCTTTTTTGATTAGAGATCATTTATTCTTGGCAATCCTTTCCAGTTCCTTTTCATCTATTTGTAGCTCTTCCTCAAGTAATTTTGGTTTTACTCCGGTTTGCTTGACAACCTCCCTTATGTATTCTTCGTAAATTGTACTTCCCTCCCAGCATTCATAAAAATAATCCTTAAGTATTGAAGCAAGACCTTCAGAAGGGATCCTGTATCCTTTTCGTGTAGCCTCTTTTTCACCAATGCTTTCAGGAATGCCCATGACAACTAATTTGTCATCCACTATTATAAAGCGAATATTATTCGCAATAGCACATCTGCTATATCGCACCTCGGCCCCGGCCTTTGTATAAAGATACCCTATATGTAGTCTATCGTGAAACTTTGGTATAAGATATTTTACCTTTACACCGCTCTTATTTATTTTCTCGATATTATTTGTAATATCCTTTACCCTCCTATTATCATCTCCTGCTGGAAATCTGCCTGTAATAAACCCTAAAATTTCAGCTTTTGCATCTGTCATAGAATCGTTAACTATCAGAAAATACTCCTGGCGTGTAAGTATTTTTGTTGCCTTCCCTACTTCCATCAAAAGATCCTTTCTGCCTCTTCCTTCTTTAAGACTATAAAGGAGAAGTATGATAGTCGCAACAAGTAGTACGGATTCTAATATAAGAAGAACTATTTCAATAGTCATTGCTCAAAATTCTTCACATTTAATCTCAAAATAGTTTGATTCGTGGTCGCACGAGGGACATTTCTTTGGTGGTTCCTCATCTTCATGTATGTATCCGCATTTTCTGCATACCCAATGGATCTTTCTGCTTTTCCTGAATACGGTATTGACTTCGACCTCCTTTAACAATTTCTTGTATCTTTCTTCATGATGTTCTTCTGCTTTGGCAATCGCCCTCAATCGTCTGGCAATCTCCGGGAACCCCTCATTTTCAGCAACATCTGCAAATTCCGGATACATCTTGGTATTTTCATAGTGCTCCCCTGCAATCGCTGCCCTTAGATTTTCAGCAGTATCCCCGAGCGTTGTCGGCGCTAATGCTTCAACAGTTATTTCATCAAGATTTTCACTGCCTTTGCTCTTCAAATCATTGATTAACCTGAACAGCCACTTTGCATGTTCCCTTTCATTATCTGCCGTTATAAGAAAGACCTCTGCAATCTGCTCAAAACCTTCTTTCTGGGCAATCTTCGAATAAAAAGTGTACCGGTTTCTTGCCTGACTCTCACCAATAAATGCCTTTGTTAGATTCTCGATTGTTTCTTTCATCCTATTTTCCTCCTTATTTATGGTTTAGATTTATTTTATTAATAGCTTCCTTTACCCACTGTCCTAAAGGTTTCTCACAGAAGACGCCCTCAATATAAATCCGCACATGTTCATTACGTTCTAACAATTTTTTTAGAAGAGGAAGGGCAGGTCTAAATCCTACCTCACCCATTGCCCATGCTGCAACGCCAAGGGTTTCAGCATCTTCACTCTGGAAGGCTGCCAATACCTTGCCTTGGAAAAAATCCACTGCATCGGTTATTTCTTTGCCCAATCTCCCAATCCCCCAGAGTCCAGACCTTATTAAGGGTAATTCCTCGAAGGCATGGGCAATCATCACACTTCTATAGGGATCAAGCAATTCGGGAATTTTCGCGATAATTTCGGCAATAGTCTGGGGAGAACTCCAGCCAATCCCGCCAGATTCGTCGGTTATTGACCAGAAAAGATTTCTAATATACTCTCGCACCCTGTCTTTTTGCCCTGACTTCCACCAGCGTTGCATCAACTTGGCCACAGCTTCAATGGCCGGCCAGCGTATACTTTCATTGATATCGTAAAGGCAAAAACGAAGTTCTTTCCAGAAGTGCCTGTCTTTATCACACAAATCGAGCAGGCGATCATAATCTCTCTTTTCCAGAAGATCCTTTACCTGCTGTTTTATTGATTTATCCATTTCCCATGTTTTTATGCTACAAAACCTACTATCTAATACAAACGCATTTATTGTTGTTACATTTTGTCACCCTTGAACTCGTTTCAGGGTCTCATATGCATTGGGTTTGGATGCTGAAACAAGTTCAGCATGACATCTTATATAATGTGTTTCTATTAATACTTCCTTTCTTCATTATAAGAATAATTATACATCTTTATTTAATCCCACATCGAGGATCCACCCTATCAAGGGTGCCATAAAAGTAATAGCTATGTGCCGGGCATCCACCTCTACAGTTAAGATAATGGTTACAGTCATCCCTTTTACATCTATTGTTGCCATCATATTTTCTGAATTTTTCCAATAATGGATTTCCCCATATCTTTTCCATTCCATCCTCAAGTATATTGCCAAGACGGAATTCCTCAAAGCCTGCAAAAAGGTTGCATGGAAAGGCAGAACCATCAGGAAATACCGCAATCTTTTTTATACCTGCATCACATCTTCCTTGAAGCTGAAGTCCAGATGAGTAAAAGCCTGATGCCGCTACAAAACCTACATCTAACACTTCTGCCATTTCTGTCTTTATTTTTGAATAAAATTTCCAGAATTCCGGGAAAGAAAAACAGGTCGAGTTTTTTTGCCTCCCTATAATATCCTCATGCAAAATGTAATACCTTTTTACGCCAAGTCCTGCGAAATAAGAAATGAGATCGTAAATTTCGTCAATATTCTCTTTCATCAATGTACTTTTCACAATAGGATTTTTCTCTGCTGCAATCATCATCTTAAGTCCTGTGATAGCTTTAGAAAAATTTTTTGATTTAGTCAAGGCATTATGAGTTTCTGAGAAGCCCTCAAAGGAAAACCCGAAATTTATAGAATTTGTGTGGCCTTCTGCAAACTGACCTACAACTTCAGGTAGACTGCCATTTGTGCTTATATTTAAAGAGATACCATCTTCTGTTGCATGTATTACAAAATCTTTCATCCACGGGACAAGCAAGGGTTCTCCGCCAAGTATATCTATCTCTGAAATGCCCTTTTCTACAAGCATATCTCTCAGCAAATACGTATCCTTAAGATTCATATCCTTGTTTAAAAATGAGCTCGATATACCCTGGTTAAAACAAAAGCTACACCCTTGATTACATCTTAAGGTAGGATAAAGCTGTATATAAGACGGATAATTCATCATTTTTATCTGAATTTTAAATGAAATTTGCTAAAATACAGATAACCTTATTATAATTAAACTTGACATTATTTCTTAACATGTTTTTATTATATTCACTATAAGTAAACCCCGGTTAAAGAATTCCTAAGAAGGAGAAGTAAATGAACGCTATAGAATTAGCCATCAGAATGGAAACAGATGCAATAAATTTCTATAGAGAGGCAGCTGAGAAAACAAAACATCCTGTTGGCAAAAAGATGTTCCTGAGTATAACAGAAGATGAAAAAAGGCACTTAGAGATGCTCTCTCAAATATTCAAAGATGTTAACATACAGATTGAGGAACTTAGTCCGATGAAAAATATCAGGACAATCTTTGAATCAATGAAGGATGATATGATGAAGAGGGTTGAAGCAACCTCAGACGAGCTTGATGCATTTAAGATAGCAATGCAGATGGAAAAAGAAGGGGTCGAATTTTATAAAAAGGCTGAATCAGAGGCACAAACGGAAAAGGAGCTTTCCCTATTTAAGCGACTTATCAAGGAAGAGCAACAGCATTATGATATCTTTGCAAATACATATTTTTTCCTTTCAGATACCGGAAGCTGGTTTATGTGGGAAGAACATAGCATTGTTGACGGAGGAACTCCATGGGCATAATAAAATAGTAATAGCAAATTTCAGCGATTTTCTATATAATATAACGCATTTTGAATTATGCCTTCCTCCCCTCCCTTTAAAGGGAATTTGGGGAAGATATTTCATAAAATTAATTGTAAGGAGGTGAGGATTATGCCAAAGCCAGTAGTTAATGAAGAGTTGTGTGAAGGATGTGCCACATGTCAGGAGACCTGCCCCGAGGTATTCCAGGTAGGAGACGATGAAAAAGCACATGTTATTGGGCCTGACAAACTTGATACCTGCAACGTTCAGGAAGCTATTGAGTTATGTCCGACTCAGGCAATAACCTTGGAGTAATAATGTCTTCTGTTATTCAGGCATGAATTACCTAAGGTTATTGAAGAATCTTCACCACTTGTAACATTAGTTGAAGGCAAAGCAATCCCTTTATAGGTGATTGCTTTGCCTTCACATTGCTTTTAGAACCCTTATTGTGAATGCAAAATAGTTGAATATTAATTAGCAGGAGCTTTTACATTTACAGGTAAGTGAGGGCCTCTTTGACACCTTTCTGATTATCATTATTATTACCCCCTTTCATAGAGGAATCTGAGCTTCGTGCTCAATAATTCGTATTTTTAATTATACCATAAAAATTGCATTTGTAAAGATCTTTGCCAAAAGGGTCACCAAGCAATTGTGCCCTGTATCTGCAGCCTCCTCTACATGATTCGATATATTTACAATCACATTTTAATTCGTCAAGCCTTATAGGTTTTATCCTCTGCCAGCATTCTCTAAGTCCGTCTTCAATCCTACCAACAGAGCTATCTGAATAAAAAGTACATTTTGAAACCCTGCCATCAGCCATCACAGCCATTAGATATAACCCGCATGCATAACCAGATGCGCCTGCATGAAGCCCGTTACCATAACCATACCTGAGATATTTTCCTCCCTGTTCAGGGCTTATCTGAAATTCAGGATTCTCTTGTAGCCTCCCGGTTATACATGGGATGTCAACAGTCCAGTTCTTTATTCCCATGTCCTTAAATAATCTTTCCATCTCGTCAAATTCCCCAAGATTTTTAGAATGAACCATTGTTGAGATAGAGACCTCAAAATTAGAGTCAATAGCAAGTTTAACAGCCTCTATTGCCCTCTTAAAGGTTCCCTTGCCTCTCAGTGAGTCATGTGCATTTTCAAGCCCGTCTACGCTAATCTGGATCTCGTTAACATTAAGTTTTTTAAGCACCTTTTTATTTAATAACAATCCGTTTGTAAACAAGACCTTCCTTACAAAGAATTCGGGAAGCATTTTATTTATCTCTTTAAATCCTTTGTGAATTAGCGGCTCACCCCCTGTGATAAGAACTCTTAATCCCTGCATTTCCTCGAATTCTTTCAAAATATCTCTTATCTGGTTTATTGAAAGCTCGCTAAAGGATTGTTTGGAGGATAACTTTTCAAATCCCCCCTTCCCCCCTTTACTAAAGGGGGGTGAGGGGGGATTAATATAACAGTGTTTACATTTCAGATTGCACTTGTTCGTTATTTGCAGCTCAAGATACCTAAGGGAGGGATGAGGAGACTTTATCAGAGGGGGGCGTTTTACCGAGACCTTATCCACAGTTAATATTCCTTCTTTCAGACAATAATCAATAAAATCATTTTCTTTAACGTTACACCCGCTCTCAGATGCACAATTATTAAGAAATTCAAAGGAATCGCTGTCAAGTTCATAAAGGTCATCCTTTGCAATATGATAAACAGAAGGCTTCTCAATCAATTTAAGGACAGCGTCTCTATCAAGAAAATATCTCATTTTTAATTATACAACACACCTGATTTTTGTTATCATTATAACGAGAACCCTTTCTGATCTTTACCTGAAGATTCTGTAGGGATTACGCCTCTTCAGAATAAGAGAAGGGGTTCGGAATAACAGGTTGGGAGTATTTTTATGAATGAGATAAATTTAGATGAAAGGCTGTGCCTAAATTTCTGCCCTTTCTACAAACCAGCAAAAAATGATGAACTTGCCTGTATGGGCTTTCTTGTAGTAGAAACATTAATAGAAAGGGGAAAGAAAATCACTTTTGATACGTCTGAGAAGAAGCTCAATCCTGTGACCGAAGAAAAACTCAGACAAAATATGTGCATTTCCTGTCCTTTTTACAAAAGTGATTGTGATTTTATTCAGCAAAAAGAAAAATCACTACCGTGCGGTGGTTTTACGTTGTTAGGAAATCTCCTTGAAGCAAATATTATTGGTATTGATGATATAAAATAAAATACTATGTCTTTCCCGCTCTGTTTGATTAGGCTCTCTCGTATTACTTCAGGTAATATAAATTATGCCAATAAATATCAAAAGAATCTTAAAAATAACCTCTGTAATACTGATAATCTTTATTCTTTTTTTTATTTCTCTCGCATATTTTGGTTACCTTGATTTTAAAAAAACATTGATTACAAAGATCTCTGCTGAGTCAACTTTGATGATCGGACAGAAGGTTGATATCGGGGATTTGTCATTCAGTCCATCAGCAGGAATAAACATTTACGATATTTGTATCATGAACCCTCAAGGGTTTGATTCAGGACAGCTTCTTCGTATAAAAAGGCTTTACCTTAAAATGAAGTTCAGTGATTTTTTCAAAGGAAGATTTTATTTTAGAAACATAACCGTTTTTTCACCCGAGTTTATCTTGATAAAAGATAGAAACGGCAGATTGAATGTTTCTGATAAACTTTTGCAACTTTTTAAAAGAAAACCAACAATCAAATACCAGATAGATGAATTTGATATTGACTCGGGTATCTTTGATTTTAATAAAGACAAAAGATACGGAAATGATAATATCAATCTGCATCTGAAAAACCTTTCTTCCGAGCCCGGGACAAAAACTTTAATTAATGGTCATACTTCATATGCAGGTGAAAACAAAATAAAGATTAATGGATGGGCATATCTGAAGGATGAACCAAAAAAACTGAACATCTCTGTTTCATCAGATGATTACCCTTTTCCTGCATTTAAATATCTTTTAAACAAACACAAAATAAACGCCGGGATTGAAAAAGCAAATGTAAATATAAAACTTCCATCCAGCGGGGAGATATCTGTCAGGGCAGAAGCTGTTTTAAAAATCCTGAAGACTGAGAAATATCTTCTCGATAAGCCCGTTGAGATCAATCTATCGATAAATACCCTTATGGATTTAAATAAAGGTATAGGATCTTTATCAGGCGACTTTGCTTTTTCAACAGGAAAGATTCAATTCCATGGCATCAGTCCTGCATCAATAGCAGGAAAAGGGAAATTCAACGGAAAAGATTTTTATGCGGAGATACCTCAGGCTGATGTTTTTGGCGGCATAATAAAACTCAATTTAGATGGTAAAACCTCGGAAGGGCCTTTTCCCGTAAAAATCAGTCTAACGGCACAGAATATAGATGCAAGTCATTTATATGTTCTATCATCAAAAATTTCAGAAATCCCTTACAGCATATCAGGAAATATTAAGAGTGCTGCTTTTAATGGCACTTTGAATTCTTTAAACTCACTGGATGGAAAGGCATTGTTAAAAGCAAAAGGTATTTCTGTTTTGGAGATAAAAAGTAAAAGGAATATCCTAAAGAATATTTTTTTAGATTCAGAAATTAAATTTGCAGGGGATGTCCTTGAGCTTAAGTCGGACGCAGGTGCCGGCAGCATATCCGCAATTATTTCAGGAACAGTGAAAGGATTTATGAATAAAGATAGGTCTATAAAATTAAACGCAAAGCTCCCGGAAGTTAAAGCGACTGACATCAGAGATTCCTTCTGGAATATATTCCCTGACAGCCTCCTTTATGCAGGCCTTGATGGCTATTTATCCTCAGATTTTTCAATTGATTATAGTAACAGTAAATTGAGTGTAAATGGGGAGCTAAGGTTAAAAAACTTTAGTCTTTCCGGAGAAAACAATGAGTATTTTGCAGGACCGGTTAACGGCATAATCCCTGTTGCATACGCTGAATCCGATTATAAGCAGGAAATAATTAAAATACCTTCTTTCGAACATTCTGAATTCGATAACATGACTAAATATTATTCGCAAAAGACTTCAGATAGCGGATTCAGCAGGATAACAATCGGTTCTTTCAGTTATGGTTTCGAGCTTTTAGAAAATATAGTTATCTGGCTTAATCAGAAAGGCCGTGTTTTGAATATAAATCATTTTAGTGCTAACATATTCGGAGGAAGACTCAATGGCTCTGGCATCATCAACATTTCCGATGGGCTTAAATACAGGGTCGGTATTCTTTTGAAGGGACTAAGTCTCGCAAAACTGTGCGAAGGAATTGAGCCTATTAAAGGATATATTTCGGGTAAAGTAGACGGTGTTGCAAATATAAAGGGAACCGGAGTTGGTATTTCCAAACTTATTGGCAAGGCAGATTTCTGGACATATAGTACTAAAGATGAAAAAACAAAGATAAGTAAAGAATTTTTACAGAAGGTTGGAGGCCCTTCTTTAAAAACATACCTGGGGGACAGAAGTTTTGACAAAGGGATAATGAGTCTTTATCTACAGGATGGTTTTGTCATCTTTAAAGAACTTGAGATATCGAATAGAAACCTTATTGGCATAAAAGACCTTTCTGTAAAGGTTGCGCCTTTTAACAACAAGATTGCAATAGATCACCTTATGTGGACACTAACAGAGGCCGCCCAGAGGGCAAAAGAAAAAAAATAAAGGGAGGGTAAGGAGATGAAAAAAAAGTTTAAGCTTATTGTTGTAGCATTGCTTTTCGTTGTTGTATCATGTGCTGTTATTACTGTGAATATCTATTTTCCAGAAAAAGATGTAAAAGAGGCATATAAAAATCTTGAAAAGGAGCTGATGAAACCTGGCGAAGAAAAACCTGAAGGCAAACCGGAGAGTTCAATAAGATTCGAGTTTATTTCATCTGCATACGCTCAGGAAGCAGGACTTGCAGACAAGATTTCAGAAATCATAAAAAAGATGCCGGATGTAGTCAATGCGTACAAGGAAATGGGAGCCCGGATTGCTGATATAGACAGGCTGAGAGACAGCAGAATAGTAGGAGAGGCAAAAGACGGATTACTTGTCGTCAGAGAAGGAACATTAAATGACAATGATAAAAAGCTTGTTGACCAAGAGAATGAAAATAGAAAGACTGTTATGAAGGGAATGGCAAGGGCAATTATAAGGATAAACAGGGTGCCGGAAAATGAGGAAAATCTAAAACGGGTAATGCCCCAGGCAGTGGAGCAATTTGCAGCATTAAGGCGAGATTCTGCCAAAAAGGGATGGTGGATTCAAGATGCCAATGGAAACTGGACTAAAAAATAAAGAAGGTTTTTCAGAATGATATCAACATTCTCGAAATAGTATGCACATGATTATCATAAAATCCCTCCTAACCTCCCTTTGCCAAAGGGAGGAATAACCCCCTTTATCCCCCTTTGATAAGGGGGATTACCCCTCTTTGGTAAAGAGGGGCGAGGGGAGATTTTCTGAAAAATATGAATTCTTTTATGAGACCGTTAATAGTTGCTTGAAACCCTTAATACTTTTGAAGTAATATTTTCACATGCAAAATTTAATTAAGGACATTATACAAAAAAACAACACTAAGATACTCCTTATCGTCCTTGACGGGCTCGGAGGCCTTCCTTTGAACGGGAAAACAGAACTTGATGCTGCACATAAACCGAATCTTGATGCACTTGCAGCAAAGTCTGCATGCGGCCTCCACATTCCTGTTGGCATGGGTATTACACCAGGCAGCGGACCGGGACACCTATCGCTCTTTGGTTATGACCCCATTGAATGGCAGATAGGGAGAGGGGTGCTCGAGGCTCTCGGACTTGGCATAGAGATAAAAAAAACCGACATAGCCATACGTGTGAATTATGCAACTGTAGAGAACGGCATTGTAAAGGACAGACGTGCAGGAAGGATCCCTACGGATACCAGCAGGAAGATTACCGAGAGACTTCAGGAAAAGATAAAAAAGATTGATAATGTCGATGTAATCTTCGGTCCCGGAATGGAACACAGATTTGCTGCTGTGCTAAGATTTCCCGAACCCCTCCCAAAAGGATCTGCATCGATAAAAGATACAGATCCGCAGAAAGAAGGGAAGAAAGTCGTACCTGTTACTCCTGAAACACAACAGGCAAAGAAAACAGCAAAAACTGTTGAAAAATTAATCTCAAGAATCTGCGAGATAATAAAAAATGAGCCGATGGCCAACTCCGTCCTTATGCGGGGATTCTCGCAGGTTCCCGATATCCCTCATTTTGAAGAAGTATACGGACTGAAATCACTCTGTATCGCCGTCTATCCAATGTACCGTGGGCTTGCACGGCTCATTGGAATGGAAGCCCCTGCCCTTACAGGGGATATCACTGAAGAAATTGATTTCCTTAAGAATAATTATAATGACTACGACTTTTTCTTCTTGCATGTAAAGAAAATAGACTCTTATGGTGAGGATGGAAACTTTAAAGGCAAGGTGTCGAAGATCGAAGAGTTTGATAATACACTGCCGGAGATGCTTACTTTAAACCCTGATGTGATTATAATAACAGGAGACCATTCAACCCCTTCTCTTCTTAAAAGCCATAGCTGGCACCCTGTGCCTGTTCTTTTAAATTCCCCATATGTGTTCGGCGATACCTGTAAAGCATTTACTGAAAGGGAATGTTTGAAAGGTGAACTGGGAATCTTCCCTACAGTCAATCTCATGTCCTTAGCCCTTGCAAATGCCGGCAGACTCAAAAAATTTGGAGCGTAAAGAAACTGGCTCACAATCACCCTTCAGGAGACTCAGAACCTTCAGAAGACGATTTAACGATGACGAAAAGGCTTATAGAAGCTGGTAAAATTTTAGGAATTGAAGTTTTAGACCATATCATTATCACCAAAAACGGATATTTTAGTTTTAAGGATAAAGGATTATTGAGATGAGTTTGACATCACAAATTGTAATTCCAGATCGGAGTCATATATGAAGACTCTTGTACCGGTGGAAGTGATTGAAAGGAAAATCTATTTGATTCGTGGAGAGAAGGTAATGCTGAGTTCAGATATCGCTCAACTTTATGGCGTTGAGCCAAAGGTTTTAATACAGGCGGTTAAAAGAAACATCGAAAGATTCCCAGAAGATTTCATGTTTCAACTTACAAATCAAGAGTTTATAAACTTGAAGTCACAATTTGTGACTTCAAGTTGGGGTGGTATCCGTCGTGCTAATCCATATGCCTTTACAGAACAAGGAGTAGCCATGCTATCGAGTGTTCTTCGAAGCAAGCAGGCTGTACACGTTAATATCGCTATTATGCGTGCCTTTGTCAAACTCAGGGAGATCCTCTCTATTTTTCTTTCTCTGTCCCCCTTAGACGTATCTTTACAGCAAGACCTCATAACATATCAGCAACTCGTGTCAGAGGAATTTGGCTGGGCGGGAGAGTGAGGAGGAAAATTGACTCAGGAAGAACTCCTTGAACTGATTTCTGAAGTCCAGCAACACCAAAGCGAGTTGGACGATATAGAGGTAAAGTCAGCTAACAAAGGCACTCCTCAGAAGCTCTATGAACCACTCTCTGCTTTTGCCAATAGCACCGGTGGCGGGGTAATACTGTTTGGATTGGATGAGGAACACAACTTCGAAACCGTTGGTGTTGGTGATGCACAGCGATTACAAGAGGAAATAAGTAACATGGCTTCATCAGAGATGGAGCCTTCGTTACGCCCTATATTTACTGTAATGGAATCTGAAGGTAATACAATAGTTGCGGTAGAAATTTTAGGACTTCCTGCAGAGTTGAAGCCATGCTTTTACAAACCCGCTGGTTTACAGAAGGGCTCTTATATTCGGGTAGGCAATACAAATCGCCTTATGACTGATTATGAAATCTTTGGATATGTCAGCGCACGCACACAACCTACTTTTGATGAAGAACCAGTTAAAGAAGCTTCCCTTGATGACCTGAATACTGAGAAACTGCACGAGTACATTATCAAACTAAAGAAGGCACGTCCTCAGGCATACTATTTGGATAAATCCTTTGAGCAAGTTCTGATGCAGTTACATATTGCTAAGGATATAAACGGAAGGCCGACTCCGACACTGGCTGGACTGCTTATGTTTGGTAATTATCCTCAGACTTTTGAACCTCAGCTGGTTATTAATTTCCTGCAATACTATGGCACAACTGAAACAGAGAAAACCCCTCGAGGTGAACGATTTCTGGATAATAAGAAATTTGAGGGTACAATCCCTGAAATGGTTGAAAATGCAGTCAACTATGTGATGGTGAGCATTCGCAAAAGCAGCCTGATAGAGGGGCTATACAGACGTGATGTACCTGAATATCCAGAGGAAGCGATACGGGAAGCCGTAGTCAATGCTGTTGCACACCGCGACTATAGTAATTTTGTGCGCGGTAGCTATGTTCAGATACGGCTTTTTGCTGATAGACTTGAAATACAAAGTCCTGGCGGCTTGTATGGCAATGTTACAGAGGAAAACATAGAAGAGGAACAGTCCACACGTAACCGTGTACTTATGAGACTGATGGAAGACCTACACATTGTAGAAAATCGTGGTAGCGGGATTAGGACCATGATTGAGGCCATGCGAAGGGCAAATCTTGAGCCACCTCGGTTGCAGGATAAAAGAACTTCTTTTTGGGGCTAAATATGTTTTGCCTTAGGCCATTATTATCCATTATTATCCATTTTTATCCATTATTTTTATAGTGTGGCTTCAAGAAGGGATATTTATGAACAAGAAAAAAATTATAATCTTGGATTAGCTTAAGGTATTTGAGAATTCGCAATAAAAGCCACAAATTTAGCTAAATCCATTTTTTAACTTATTGTTTAATAAGAATATTTAAGGGTTTGTTTTAGCCATTTAAATAAATTTTATCAGAATAGGGAGCACATATGATTGATACCCACTGTCATCTTGAAATGGATGACTTTGATAAAGATAGAGAAGATGTTATCAAAAGGGCGAAAGAAGCAGGGATAGAGGCAATAGTCACGATTGGCTCTGATCTGAAAGGCAATATCGGGGGGCTTGAACTTTCAAAACAATATGATTTCATCTATTGCTCAGTAGGGTTCCATCCACATGATGCAAAGGATTTTACAGAGGATATCTTTGAGAAGATAAAACAATGGGCGACTGATTACAGAATTATTGGTAATCCCCCCATCCCCCCTTTAGAAAAGGGGGGCGAGGGGGGATTTGAAGAGGGGGAACCAAAACCGAAGGTTGTTGCTATTGGCGAGATCGGACTTGATTACCATTATGACAATTCTCCGCGGGAGATTCAACAGGATGTATTTATCAAACAACTTCAATATGCAAAAGAAACTAATCTTCCAGCAATTATACACAGCAGGGAGGCAAAAAAAGATACACTTGAAATTATCAAGGAATCCGGAATAAATAAAGGAGTTTTGCATTGTTTTTCCGGCGACATGGAAATGGCGGAGAAGGCCATGGCAATGGGATTTTATATATCAATAGCAGGACCTGTAACATTCAAAAATGCCAGGCGTCCCAGGGAGATTGCAAAGGCAATACCTGATGATTATCTGCTTATTGAAACAGATGCACCATATCTCACACCCGAGCCTTTCAGGGGAAGGAGAAATGAACCTTCTTATCTTGTGCATACAGCCAGGGCAATTGCAGAATTACGAGGCGTTACAATAGAAGACCTCGCAAGGATTACAACCCTAAATGCAAAACGTCTTTTCAAGATAGGTCAGATGCCTGAAAAAGGGGTTATAACTTATAAGATAAGAAATAACCTTTATCTTAACATTACAAACCGATGTACAAATAAATGCTCCTTCTGTATAAGATTCCATACAGACTATGTGAAAGGGCATAATTTAAGACTTTCTGATGAACCTACAGAAGAAGAACTTAAAACCGCAATAGGTGATCCCTCACAACACAAAGAGGTTGTATTCTGCGGTTACGGAGAGCCGCTTCTGAGGCTTGATCTTGTCAAGGCCGTTGCAACATGGATAAAACAGAATAATGGTAAGGTCAGGATAAATACAAACGGACATGGAAACATGATACACGGCAGGAATATCCTCCCCGAGTTAAAAGGCATTGTTGACAGTATCTCGATAAGCCTTGATGCGCACGATGAAGATACTTATAATCGAATCTGCAGGCCGGCCTTTAAAAATGCTTACAGAGAAGTCATAGCTTTTATAAAAGAGGCTAAAAAATTTATTCCGGAAGTACGTATTACTGTTGTTACACTTGAAGGCGTTGACGTGGAGAAATGCAGAAAGATTGCAGAGGATTTAGGGGTAGGGTTTAGAGTAAGAAAGCTTGATGTGGTGGGATGAAAAAATGTCAGATTTTAGTTAAAAAGAAATCATATACCTCATGAAATGGTATCTCACCCTGGCTTCCGTCTGAAAGGCGTTTCCATTTCAATTTGCCGGAATTAATCTCATCATCACCAATTATTAATACATAATTAGCAGATAACCTGTCTGCCCTTCTCAATTGACTCCTTAAAGAATTACCTGCATAACCAATTTCAACCCATATCCCTTTCTGCCTGAGCCAGTCTGCGATAACAAAACCTTCTTTCTCCGCAGGCACTCCGATTGTAGCAATAAAAACCTTTGGGACAGGGACATTTTGGACACCTGTTGACTTGAGAAGTGCTGTAATCCTTTCCATCCCAATTGCAAAACCAATCGCAGGTGTAGGAGGACCTCCAAAGTCTTCAACCAGTCTGTCATAGCGGCCACCAGCAGCTACTGCATTTTGAGCACCCAGTTGTTCACTCGTAACCTCGAAGGTCGTTCTTGTGTAATAATCAAGTCCCCTGACCATATCAGGATTTATTACATAAGAGATATTAAGTGATTCAAGCAAGGATAGAAGTATATTAAAATGTTCCTTGCACTCACTGCACAGGAAATCTGTAACATGAGGTGCACTCTCTCTAAGCTTTATGCATTCATTCACCTTGCAATCGAGTATCCTGAGAGGGTTTTGATCATATCTCCTTTTACAGTCAGGGCACAACCTCTCTATCTTGTCTGAAAAGAAATCCTGGAGGGCCTTTCTATAATCAGGCCTGCACTTTTCGCAGCCGATTGAATTTACCTCGAATTTAAGCCCTTTTAGTCCAAGTCTTTCAAAAAAGAGTCTGAGCATCGAGATTATCTCTGCATCAATCTTTGGCTCTCCCACTCCTAATGCCTCAGCACCTATTTGAAAGAACTGCCTGAAACGGCCTGCCTGGGGCCTCTCATATCTGAACATAGGTCCTGAATAAAAAAATTTCTGTGGCACAGGGAGGGTATAAAGGTGATTCTCTACATAACACCTGACAACAGGGGCTGTTCCCTCTGGACGGAGTGTAATACTTCTACCGGCTTTGTCAGAGAATGTATACATCTCTTTTTCGACAATATCGGTAGTTTCACCTATACTTCTTACAAATATATCTGTTGACTCAATTATAGGTGCCCTCAATTCTTGAAAACCATAAAAAGAGAACACATCCTTTGCAACTTCCTCAACCTTCTGCCATATATATATATCGGGTGGGAGGATATCCTGCATGCCCTTCAGGGCAATATGCCTCGTCATTCTCTCTTAACACCCCCCTCTTCTTCCTCCCTTTCTTTATCAAACTCGATCATCCTTAAATGGCCTTCAACCAGCCTCTTCATCTCTTCCTTAAAATGGCGCCTTATTCCTTTCAGGTCAACTATATCCTCGTGAATCTTTATAACCTTCTCCTGTGCCTCTTTAATTAAAGCGTCAGCCTTGAGTTCTGCCTCTTTCACAAGGAGTTCTGCCTCTTTCCTTGCATTCGTCTTGTAGTCTTCTACCATCTGCTGGGCTGTTAATAATGTTTCCCTTAGCGTTGTCTCCATGTCTTTGTATTCTTTAATCTGATTCTCTGCCCTTTGCACGCTCTCTTTGAGAGATGCATTCTCCCTGAGCAGATCCTCCATCTCTTCCCTGACTAACTCAAGAAATGCATATACCTCTTCAACATCAAAACCTCTGAACTTCATGGGAAATTGTTTTTGCTGAATATCAAGAGGAGTTATTCTCATATCAAGTTACCCCCTTTCAATTTATAGGCAAGTTCTATTAAAGACCGTATAAGGAAATACTTAACAAATAATATGGCAAGTATTACAACCATTGGTGATATATCAATAATCCCGAACCTAAATCCAATAATCCTTCTGATCGGTCTGTATACGGGGTCAGTGATACCTCTTAAGAATCTTACAATTGGATTATAAGGGTCAGGATTAACCCAGCTTATTATTGCTGAAATAATTACTATCCACATATAGATAGTGAGTAATATGTCAAGAATATTAGCTATAGCGAGTAATAAATTTGCAAATATAAACATCTATCCTTTACCTCCCAATTCCCTTGCCCTATTCGTTGCTGCCTCAATTGTAGCAATAACAATATCCCTAAGCCCTTTTTCTTCAAAAACCTTCAGACCTGCTGCTGTGGTGCCTTTAGGTGATGTGACCATTTCCCTTAGTTTTGAAGGTGATATACCTGTGTCGAGTAATCTTGCGGTGCCGAGCAGGGTCTGGACTGCAAGTTCCGTAGCATTGTCCTTGCTGAGACCTGTTTTTACGCCGCCTTCTATCATTGCCTCAACAAAATATGCAATAAATGCAGGCCCACTTCCTGAGAGGGCAGTAACAGCATCCATATATTTTTCTGGCAGCATTAGAAGTATTCCAATTGACATAAAGATATCCTTTATTAACCCTATTTCTTTATCATGCATACATCCGCACATTGACATAACAGACATCCCCTCCTGAATAAGCGCAGGGGTATTAGGCATTACACGGATTATCTTTGAGATTTTAAGCCTCGATGTAAGATATGATAATGTTATACCAGCAGCAATTGAAACTATTAACTTATCATTCGAAATTACATCAGAAATCTCAGCAGTGACATCGTCCATATTTTGAGGTTTAACCGCAAGTATTATAATGTTGCAATTCCTGACAACCTCTTTATTATCAGGAGTAGTCTTTATATTGTATGTCTTCTCAAGATATGCGCGCCTCTCATCCCTCGGTTCAGAAACCATTATATCCCTGCCGTGTTTAACGAATATTCCTTTGATAATAGCCTCTGCCATATTCCCGCCACCGATAAAACCTATCATCAACTCATCCCCTCTCTCCAAATATTCCTGTCCCTATTCTTACCATGGTTGCACCTTCCAGAATAGCCATTTCGTAATCATTGGTCATCCCCATAGAGAGTTCAGGCAGTCTATACCCTTCTTTTTCCGCCTTATCCCTTAATTCTCTTAGTTCTCTGAAAAAGGGACGCGCTCTTTCCGGCATATCAAAAAAGGGAGGCATGGTCATTAACCCATCAAGTTTCAAATGTTTCATTGCCGAAACTGCTCTTATGAAATCCATGAGATGTTCTTTTGCAACCCCATGTTTTGTCGCTTCTTCTGAAAGTTTTACCTCTATTAAAACCCTTTGTATCTTACCTGTTTTTTCAGCATGTTTGTTTAAAAGTGCTGCAAGCTCAGCCGAATCGAGCGAATGGATCAGGTCAAAAAGCTGTACAGCAGTCTTTGCCTTGTTTTTCTGAAGATGTCCGATCAAATGCCATTCTATATCACAATCTGCACATTGCAATCTGCATTCAGAAATTTTATCTTGTGCCTCCTGCACCCTGTTTTCTCCGAATATTCTCAGTCCAAGGTCTATTGCAACCTTAATTCTGTCAAAAGGAATCGTTTTGGTAACAGCAATAAGTTTAACATCGAAAGGGCTTCTATCTGACCTGATGGCAGCAGACGCTATTTTCCTGAAGATATTTTTTACTTTTTCAAGTAATATCTTATCTTCCATTCCGGTTTTAATATTGCCAAAATCTACTATTTCCGTGTTCATAATAACAAGTAGTAATATAGTATCATAGGGTCTTAACTAAGTCATCAAGGAGAAGTACTCTAACCTCTTCAATTTTTTTCAATGAATCATTGTTTGTTATAAAACTCTTGCTTCCTCCATAGATAGTTGTTGCTATCTGAATAGCATCTGGAGTCTTTATAACATACTTTGCCCTCAGGTCTGAAGCTATATCAGATATCTCCATATCTAAATCAAAAATCTTAAAATTAGGAAAGGTCTGCAAAAGGTCCTTATAGTCTTTTACTGCTATTAGGTTGCCGTCTCTCTTGGGTTTAACAAGGATTTCTATCAATGTTATAACTGAGGTAACCGCATTATATTTCCCATGCTCAACAGCTTCAAAAATTCTCTCTGTTACGTGAGAATAATCAGGATGATCCTCTAAGTGATAGATAAAAACCATGGTATCAATGCCGATAATCTTATCTCTGATGGCCTTCATCACCATGATTCTCTCTCACCCCTGACATATTTCTTAGGGTCTATACCTTTCCAGACATTTTTATGTAATCCCCGGAGTCTTTTAGTGTAGCTCTTTGGTTTTACCTTGAGGATAACTCTATCCCCTTCCACATCGACAATCAGCTCGTCTCCTTCTGATATACCAACCATTTCCCTTATTTCTTTCGGAATGACAATCTGACTTTTCTTGCTTACCTTTGTTGTTATTAACATATATCTCCTACTTATAATTTTATAGTAAGAATTATACTATATTAGTAAGAAAATTTCAATTGCGGTTTACTATCTGTACATAAGGTCTTATTTTGTATTGTCCGGCTTGACCGAACAATCCATGGTTAAAAAATTACCTCTAAATCTCGTACATTGCACTATCTGCAATTTCTATATCGGGATTTGGGATCAGTGTTTTCCTTCCTTGAAAGGGCCTTTTGATGCTATTATTATAATGTATTATACATACATTTTTGAAATTGTATTCCCTGTAGTATAAAAGAATCGTTCAGTTTAGGTATAATTAAAAAGATAAAGGCTATGACGAACGCTTCGTGGGTTGTTAATATAGCAAATTTACTCGTAAGAGATGTTAATGAGTTGACCAATATGAGTGAAAATCCGTTAGTCTCTATAATCGTCAGGACAAAAGATAGGCCAAAACTGTTAAAAAGGGCATTGCAGAGTATTTCTGCTCAGACCTACAGGTCGATAGAAGTTATTCTTGTAAATGACGGCGGTTGCGACCTTAATGTTGAAGAACTTAAGGGTATCCTCGGTGATATGGCATTGAAATATATAAGGCTTGAAAAGAACACAGGCAGGCCACATGCTGGGAATGTTGGGATTGAGAATGCTAAAGGTGAATATATCGGGTTCTTGGATGATGATGATGAGTTTTATCCTAAACATATTGTAACGCTTGTCTTATTCTTAGAACAAAGCGATTATGAAGTTGCATATACTGACTCACTCATGATTTATAAGGAATACAATCCCGAGACACACGGGTTGAATAATGATGTGAAAAGAGAGGTTGTATTCTCACAAGACTTCAATTATGATAAGCTGGTTTTCGAAAATTATATACCTTTTATGTGTTTGCTATTCAAAAGGAAGCCGCTCGTTACATCAGGTGGATTTGATAACAGTTTTGATCTCTACGAAGATTGGGATCTTCTGATAAGAATAGGCAAACAATATCCTTTTTATCATATCAGACAGGTGACGGCCAATTACAATCAATGGAGTATAGATTTCCAGATATCGCAGGTACACAGAGACCCTGACCTTTTACGACAGGCCTATTTAAAGGTTTTGTCAAGGCATATCAAAGAGATCACGCCAAAGAGTATTCATGGCATTATATCGGATTATGCTCATTCCAGGCAAATCCTGAAAAACCTGAGAACCGAGTCTGAGTTACACAAGAATCTCATAAGTGAGAGGGACTCCCGAATAGAAACCCTTAGTGCCGAGGTGAGAGAAAGAGAAGCTCAGATAAGTACTCTCACTACTGAATTGCAGGCGAAGGATTCGCAGATAGAAACCCTTACTGTTAAACTACAGGGAAGGGATTCGCAGATAGAAACCCTTACTGTTGAACTGCAGGGAAGGGATTCACAGATAGATACCCTCAATGGTGAACTGAGTGAGAAGAATTCCCGAATAGATGCCCTAACTGCTGAGGTGAGAGAGAGAAAAGCTCAGATAAATACCCTTTCTGGTGAATTGGGTGAGAGGGATTCACAGATCAATATCCTTACTGTTGAACTGCAGGGAAGGGAATCTCAGATAAATACCCTTTCTACTGAACTGAGTGAGAGGGACTCCCGAATAGAAACCCTTAGTGCCGAGGTGAGAGGAAAAGACTCGCGATTGAGTACCCTTTCTTCTGTAATAAGCGGTAAGGAAGCAGAGGTCGTGGGCTTGAAGAATACGGTCCGCGAGCGGGAATCTTTAATTACAACTATGAGGAATACCCGGGGTTGGCGAATGTTGGAGAAGTATCGAAGGATAAGAGACGGCGTCTTTTCGCCTCTGTTTGGTGGAGGTCATCATAAAAGGAATGACATTCCTGAAAAATGAAAGCATCGCGGGAGGTTTTAAATGGTCAAAGAATATATCGAGCATTGAGAAAGTTGAATGATTTTTTTGTTTCTATACGTCTTTTTTATAAAAAACAGAAAAACCGGGAGGATAAATTATGAGGGACAAATTGTTTAGCTTTGTATCACTGGCTTTAACATCGGTATTTCTTTTTTTTGTTGTTGCTGGGTGCGACAAAGGCAAGACAGAAAAATCTGCTGAACAAAAAATTTCGCAACTGCAGAGTTTTGCTTTGCCTCAGGAGACAAATGATCTTGACGTTGCCGTGGAAGGGGTTCAAGACAAAGGCGAGATTTTTGAGATCAGCGGATGGGCTGCGATCAAGAGCCGTGACAGCATTGACACTACTAAGTATCTTGTTTTGCAATCACAGAATAAGACATATGTATTTGACACTTTTTCTTTATGGAAGAGGCCTGACGTAACTCAGGCATTTAAGATTAATCGTGACGATTCGGGGTTTAATGTTTTTATTCCAAAAGCCAAAATTGAGAAAGGAGAATACAGGATCGGCTTAATTATTAAGAAAGACAAGCTGATATCGTTCCAATACTTTCCGGGAAGAACTCTGAGATTTTAGAATTGCTGGGGAATTCGACGATAACTGTATCAAATCTTGCAAGATGGCTGAAATAACAGACAATCCCTTAGTTTCCATAATCGTCAGGACAAAAGATAGGCCTAAACTGTTGGGGAATGCCTTAAGGAGCATTGCCGCCCAGACTTACAGGCCCATAGAAGTTATCCTTGTGAACGACGGCGGCTGCGACATTGATATTCAAAGACTGATAGAGATTCTGGTTGATATTTCGCTTAATTACATAAGACTCGAGAAAAATACCGGCAGGGCTCATGCCGGAAACATTGGCTTAGAGAAAGCAAGGGGCGAATATATCGGCTTCTTGGATGACGATGATGAGTTCTATCCGGACCATGTCTCTATTCTTATTTCACACCTAAAGCAGTGCAATTGTAAGGTAGCTTACACCGATTCTCTCATGGCATATAAGGAATATGACCCGAGGACATCGGAATTGGTTGACATAAGAAAAGAAATGGTATTTTCTCAGGATTTTAACTATGACTATCTGATTTTTGAAAATTACATTCCTTTTATGTGTTTATTATTCGAGAGAGATGTTTTGATTAATTCCGGCGGATTTGACGGTAATCTTGACATTTATGAAGACTGGGACCTGCTTATACGTATAGGGGAGAAACACGCCTTCCATCATATAAAGCAAACAACTGCTGATTATAATCAGTGGGACACTGAACTTCAGATAGCACAACGCAATAAGGATTATAATTTAATGGAGCAATCCTATTTGAAGGTGCTGTCTAAGCATATCAATAAGGTTTCCCCAAAACGGATCCTCAATTATAATTCTCATCTTGCCGGTAAATACAAGGGACCGTATATAAAAGCCATTGAAGCTCTTCTTGCGGAAAAGGAAACAGCATTAGCGGAAAAGGAAACAGCATTAGCGGAAAAGGAAACAGCATTAAAAGATATTTATAATTCTTATGGATGGAAGGCATTATTGGTCTATTACAGAGTAAGGGATAAACTGCTTCCTACCGATTCCTTAAGAAGGCAGTTGGTGAGGCGGTTATTACTTACTGTTGTAAACTCTTACGCATTCCTGAAAAATCTGAATAATGATAACAGCAACGTCAAGCCCTTGACGAGGGAAAAAGACCAGCACACAGCAATTGTTGAAAATGTTTTAAGAGAAAAAGAGACGTCTATTCAAGTTATGCAATCAGGGCATAGATGGAGATTTCTAAATTGGTGCTTAAATGTAAAGGATAGATTGTTGCCTGTTGGGACAAAGAGAAGGCTTTTTATAAAATTACTTTTTATAGTGGCAACAAGTCCGAAAGAGGTTTTCGCAAACTTTACAAAAACAAATTTTAATAAATTTCTCTATTATTTGAAGACAAGCGACCCTCTGACCTTGGAGAAAAAGATCGAGCAAAAACTCTCAGATGAGGTCGTTTACAGGAAAGCCCCTGTAAGGAGAAACCCCGAGCCTGGTAGCCATGCAACCCAGGTGGTGAGTAACGATTATTTCAACTTTTTGTTTGAAATGAACACCGATAAATTTGAAGACTATGTTCCTCTCACATATCCGGATGTCCCTGAGACCTGTATTAAGCTTATTGCTTTTTATCTCCCGCAGTTTCATCCAATCCGAGAAAATGATGAATGGTGGGGTAAAGGATTCACCGAGTGGGCCAATGTTGCGAGGGCAGTGCCGCAATTTATCGGACACTATCAACCTCGTTTGCCCGGAGAGTTAGGTTTTTATGATTTAAGGGTTCACGAAGTTCAGAAAAGGCAGATAGAGTTAGCGAAACAATATGGTATCTATGGTTTCTGTTTTCATTTTTATTGGTTTAATGGTAAAACCTTGCTTGAAAGACCCCTAAGGGAATTTATGGAGAACTGTGACTTTCCATTTTGTTTGAACTGGGCCAACGAGAACTGGACCAGAAGATGGGATGGCAAAGAGAACGAAATTTTGATGGCTCAGGATCACTCACCTGAAGATGATATCAAATTTATAAAACATGTTTCCAAATATTTAGAAAATAAGAATTATATCAAAATTAAATCGAGACCCTTATTAATCATTTATAGGCCCGCTCTTTTCCCTAATCCGAAAGCTAGTGCGGAACGATGGAGAGAATGGTGTCTTAAAAATGGAGTTGGTGAAATTTACTTGGCAGCAACTCATTCTTTCGAACATCATGACCCCAGAGATATTGGTTTTGACGCGGCCATAGAATTCCCACCGAATACATTCCCGCTGAAAGATGTGGCAAGCCGGCTTTATATCGTTAATCCAAACTTTAAAGGGACAATATATGATTATAAGAATGCAATAGAGTTAAGTAAAAAATGTATAAAACCGCCATACAAAAAATTCAGGGGAATATTTCCGTCATGGGACAATGAGGCAAGGAAGCCGGGCAGAGGTACAGTGATCATAAATTCAAGTCCTAATGCATATAAGGAATGGCTCAGGGCGCTTTGTGATTATACAATCAATAATTTCGACCCGGAAGAAAGGTTAATATTTATTAATGCCTGGAATGAGTGGGCTGAAAGCGCCTATCTGGAGCCTGACCGGAGTTATGGTTATGCATATTTGCACGCCACAGCGGAAGCCCTTGCTTCTTTCCCCAAAAGATATTTATCTTTGCCGGGCGGATGGAAGATTCTGTTCGTTTCCCATGATGCATGCAAAGGCGGCGCCCAAGCTGTACTACTCAACATAATTTCCTGGGTTAAGAGGCACACCTTTGCAGACATCGAAATACTGTGTCTGGAAGGAGGGGAGTTGTTGCCCCGGTTCAGGGAGTTAGGAGATACGCTTGTCTTGAGCGAAATGAGGAACAAGAAAATCACTGAAGAAGAATTGGTCCAGAATATCATAGAGTTTTGCGGAGGTGTCCCCGACCTTATTTATTGCAACTCTGTAGCTTCGGGTCGGGAATACCGCCTGCTTCTGTCGCTGGATACCCCAATAATCATGCATTTTCATGAACTGGAAATGAGCATCGAAAGGTACGCCGCCGATTGTGTTGGCGATGTCGTTGCGCATTCAGCGCACTTTATTGCTATCTCTGAGGCCGTCAGCGACAACCTAATAAAAAACTACGGTGTTGATAAAACAAAGATCAGCACTGTTTACTCCGGTATTACTCCCGACAGCGCCATAGTAGTTGCTAACGACCGCGAAAAGCAGAAAATAAGGAGCAGGCTCGGATTAGAGAGGAACAAATTCCTTATTTTCGGCTGTGGCTTAGGTATGGTTTTTCGCAAAGGCGCGGATCTATTCATTGAGGTAGCCCATATTCTATGGAGGAAGGGTTTCGATAATTTTCATTTTTACTGGATAGGTGATTTTGACAAAAAGGAAAACGACAACCGTTATGGTGTTTGGGCTGATTATATTGCCGCATTGAAAAAAAAGGGCTTGGACAAATATGTAACCTTCCTGGGGCTTAAAGACAAGCCAAGGGAATACATGCAGGCCGGTGATGTTTTTCTTTTATCGTCACGGGAGGAGCCTGTCGGCCTTGTCGGCCTGGAGGCGGCTGAATGCGGCCTACCGGTTATCTGTTTTGCCGATGCCGGCGGTATGCCTGATTTTGTCGAGGATGATATTGGTTTTGTTGTCCCTTATGAGGATGTGGAAGCCATGGCGGAGAAAGTCGCATTTTTCATAAAAAATGAGGAATTGCGGCGGCAGTTTGGAATCCGGGCCCGGGAGAAAGTACTCTCCCGCTTCACAATCGGGCATACAACGCCGCATGTCCTGTCCGTGTGTCGCAAGGCAGCTCAAAAAAACCCGGCAGTTTCGGTAATCATCCCTAATTATAACCACGCACGATACCTGCAGAAGCGGCTTGAAAGTGTCTTCAATCAGACCTTCAAAGACTTTGAAGTTATCCTTCTCGACGACGCTTCTACCGATAACAGCATGGAGGTGTTGAATAAATATGCAGATCGTGCGGACGTCCGCATCTTGAGAAATGAGAAAAACTCGGGCTCTCCTTTCAGACAGTGGCTCAAGGGACTTGATCTGGCGAGGGCAGATATTATCTGGATAGCAGAGTCAGATGATATGTGCGAATCCGAGTTTCTGGAAACCCTGCTCCCCGCATTTGTAAACCCTGAGGTGAAACTGGCCTACGCCAATTCCCATGTCATAGATGAGCATGACAAGGTCACCTCGGATTATGAAAATGGCGAGTACCTTACGTCTCTTTCGCATACCAAATGGAAGAAGAGCTATTTGACATCTGCGACCGAGGAGATCAATGATGGTCTTGGCGTAAAGGATACCATCTTGAACGTCAGCGCCGTTCTTTTCAGAAGGTTCGAGTTCGACGGGGAGTTCCGGAAAACTCTCGAGGGTATGCGCATTGCGGGAGACTGGTACTTCATAGTAAATGCGATAAAGGACGGAAAGGTGCATTATGATGCCGCTAAACTTAATTATCATAGAAGGCATGCGGAAAGCGTTATCGGCAAGACTGTAACAGAAAGGAAGATGGAAGACTTTTTCCGCGAATTTTGCATGGTGCAGAAGTTCATTTTCGATAATTATCGGCTGGATGATCATTTCTGCCATAAGTGGGAAAGCTACCTGCGAAAGCAGTGGAACGACTTCTATCCCGGCAGGCCGTTTGAGGAGCTGCAGAAGTACTATCCTGTGGACGAAATGAGAGAGAAAATACTACAGAAGGAGAGGGATCTTATATTCACCAATATATCCTAATCGTTCAGCGTTTAGCAGGCTCTTTGTTAAAAAAGTTGAGAAGTAAAACTATGTCTGCAAGAGTCAAAGTGATGAATAATCCAGAATTTGAAAATCTTGAATGCTTTCCGCCGGGGCATTTCTATTCGGCGCTCCCTTCTTTGGAAGACCGGAAGGAATTCCTTGCTTCCAAACCGACTGAGAACGATCTCCTAGGAATTAAACTGAATGGCCAAAAGCAATTTGAACTGCTGAAGAAGTTCAAGGAATATTACGATCAATGCCCTTTCCAGGACGAAAAAAGCGGGAACCTAAGATATTACTTTCAAAATCCCTCATATTCTTATACGGATGGATTGATTTTGTACTGCATGATTCGTGAATTCAAACCAAAAAGGATTATTGAAGTCGGGTCCGGCTATTCATCCTGTCTTATGCTCGATACGAGTGAACTTTATTTTGACGATCAGATTGATTTTACGTTTATTGAGCCATATCCGGAACTACTCTATTCATTAGTCAAAGAATCCGACAGGAAACATAAAATATTACCTGTTAAAGTGCAGGAAGCAGACATAAATATCTTTAAAGCGTTGGAGGCAAACGACATTCTTTTTATTGATTCAACACATGTCTCGAAGTTAAGAAGTGACGTAAATAAAATAATACACGAGGATCAATTGTTGTGGGAACAATTTTGCAGTGATTATGGTTTCGTATATCAGGGAACGCCTGCGTACTGTTTAGAAGTCACCACTCCGGAAACGGCCAAGAGACTATTGCTCCAGCCAGGATCTACATTTCTGAGCAGGTCACTCCTTTATATAAATGGTTTATTTATAATTATTTAAATGTTACCGGGAGTGAATATCTGGGGGAAGAAATTCCTTTTGGGAAAAAGAATATAAAGGGGATAAGAAATGAGGATATTACCGAATTATCTTTTTCGGATAATCAATTTGATTTTGTCTTTTCCTTTGATGTTTTTGAGCATATCCCGGATTTTCAAAAAGCCTTCCGGAAGGCTTTTTTACGGTTCCTTTTGAATTAGATTCGGGGAAAAATATTGTCAGAGCTGTTATGAAGAATAATGATGAAATAGAATATCTTCTACCGCCAGAATATCATGGAGATCCACTCAGTTCCGAAGGCTGCCTTGCTTTTTATCATTTCGGATGGGAGATGTTCAGTCAGTTAAAAGAAACGGGTTTACAAATGTAAGTGCTTATTTATACTGGTCAAAAGAATTGGGATATTTAGGCGGAGAGCAGGTAGTATTTGTTGCAGAGAAGAATAGTAGACTGCAATCCAGACACTAAATTTAGGCCAGTTAGGATTTCTTCAAAAGGCATTACAACTTTTGAATAATTTGCCCACCCTGTAATTTATCCGAAAGTAATTATTGCACTTTTTATTTTCAGAATTATT
>JBFLZS010000001.1:0-115596 GCA_040756135.1 Nitrospirota bacterium | reverse complement strand
TACATTTGAAACATTAGTAGTTTTCATATATGACAATGATATATTATATTGTCACATATTTCAATAGTGCTTATTAGAAAGTTATTGTTTATAGGGGTTTAGATAAGTAATATCAGACCAACACCCGGTTTGGATTTGGGGAATTGAAGGTATCACAAATTGTGATACCTGATACCTTGTTTGAAATTTTGAGGTCACAAATTGGCACCTCAAGTTGGAGGGGAAATGAAAGCACTGATACCTGTTGAAATGATTGAAAGAAAAATTCTGATGATTCGAGGCAAAAAGGTAATGCTTGATAGCGACTGAGCTTTATGGAGTGCCAACGAGAAGGCTGAATGAACAGGTAAGACGTAATATATCTCGGTTTCCTGATGACTTCATGTTTCAACTAACATCTGAAGAGAGTGAAAACTTGAGATCGCAATTTGCGACCTCAAGTTCAGGCCACGGTGGTCGCAGATATCTTCCCTATGTTTTTACCGAACAGGGTGTAGCAATGCTATCCAGCGTTCTTAACAGCGAAAGAGCAGTTCAGGTAAATATTGCAATCATGCGTGCGTTCGTAAAGCTCAGAGAAATGATAGCCTCTCACAAAGATCTTGCCAAGAGGCTTGATGAACTGGAAAAGAAATATGATGAACAATTCAGGGTCGTATTTGATGCTATCCGTGAACTTATGACACCTCCAGAGCCGAAGCGCAAGAAGATAGGGTTTCGGAGGGAAGCAGAAAAATGATTTAGAATTGAAGGGGTTGGGGGGATATGGACAATGAAGCTTTAGAAATTATTCAGAAAATCAAAAATGCAATGGATTGTTTGCTAAGAAATGATAAGTTTTTAATAACTAATGATACAAACGAAAGAACGATAACACACAAGCTGGCTGAATATCTGCAACAGGAATTTAGTGAATGGAATGTTGATTGTGAATATAATCGACACGGAGAAGAAATAAAGAAAATTGATATACCTAAAGATGGAATTAATTGGGATGATATTGAACAAAGAACGGTTTTCCCTGATATCATAGTACATAAAAGAAATACTAATAAAAACATAGTAATTATCGAGGTTAAGAAATCAACTAATTCAATAAGTAGGGCGTTTGATGAAAATAAGCTCAAAGCATTCACTACAGATCCTTATAACTATAAATTCGGTTTCTTTCTGTTAATTAATGTGGTTAATGGCCCTTATGAATTAGACCTATTTCGCAATGGTAGGGAAATACCTATTTGAAGGTTTGGGAATGGGAGATTACAACTCAAATAATATTATAATTACAGGCGATCCACTTGGCCTGTGGGAGCATTATCCTTCTGACTGGCAAGAATATAAACTATGGGATTTGGCTGAATATATAAATGGAAGGGCTTTTAAACCAACCGACTTTTCTCCAGTAGGTCTTCCTGTTATAAAGATTACTGCATTGAAATATGGACTATCTCCATCGACAAACTTATACTCAGGTGAATACGATGAAAAGTATCTTTTAAAAACGGGTGACTTACTTTTTGCATGGTCAGGCAATCCAGAAACATCTCTTGATGCTTTCCGATGGAGAGGCGGAAAGGCTTTACTTAACCAACATATTTTTCGAGTTATCCCACGCGATAATAATATAGACAAGACATATCAGAAATTCACACAAAAAGTTGCCCCCTTGTTTAAAAATATACAGGTCAATAAAGACCAATCCCGCACCCTCGCCTCCATTCGTGATGCTTTACTTCCTAAGCTGTTGTCGGGAGAGATAAGGGTGAAGGATGCGGGGAGGTTTGTGGAGGGCGTGGAGGAGAATCGATAATGACTTTGCCAGCAATACTAAAGAGAAAATATCTTGATCGCTTTGATGAATTGATTCGTGTAGGGGAAAACATAGAGGAAAATATGAAGACAATTCATGGGCGCCGTTTTAGTAGCTTTGTACAACCTGGCCGAGTTCGTCAGGAACCCAATAAACATGTTGTTGATTGGTCAGAATTTTCGAAATGGAAGACTAATTGCGTGTCTCTTTTATCGCAGATTGTTCCTTTGAAACATCCACATCAGAAATTGATCGAGAATTTTAACAAAATTAAAAATTTAGCAGATCATCTTCGATGGGGCATTGCAACGCTTAAAGGGATTAAAGAAGATTTCGAGAAAGATTTTCTCGGTGATTTATTGCTACAAGTTGAGTCTGAAATAGCTGGTGATTATATGGGGCAAGCTGAAAAATTGCTTGAAGAGGGACAATCAGGAAAATTCGATCACGTGCCAGCCGTAGTTCTATCTGGTGCTGTACTTGAGAAGGTTTTGCGAACTCTTTGCAATAATCAACAGCCTCCAATTTCTACAACAAAATCTAATGGAGAAAAAAGACTCTTGATCCGCTGATAACCGACTTAAAGAAAGCTGGTGTATTCAATGAGGCAAAAGCAAAACAGTTACGCGCTTGGGCAGGCATACGGAATCACGCTGCACATGGCGAGTTTGATCAATTTACACGTAAAGATGTTGAGCAAATGATTAAAGGGGTTAAAAACTTCTTGGAAGATTATTTGAAATGAGTCTTTGCGAACAACAATGAAAAAATCTGGTCGCTATGATATCTCAGCTTTACCCGAAGCCCAGTTCGAACCGGGCTCTCGTGGACGGGTCCTCAAGAATTTATTGGGAATAAAGCGGAAAATAGATATGGATGAAGCTGAATCAAAGGCATTAAAAATTGCTTTAGACAAACTTCTTGGCACTTATAGCAAAAATCACCGATTTAAAGAAGCGGATATAAGAAAGATACATAAAGTGTGGTTGGGTGGAATTTACGAATGGGCTGGGAAATATAGACAAGTTAATGTAAGCAAGGGAGATTTTCCCTTTGCAGCTGCTAAACAGATTCCCTCACTTATGGCCGAATTTGAGAGAGGCCCTTTGTATAACCATACTCCCTGTCACTTTAAGTCATTGGAGAGGGTAATTCAGGCTTTGGCAGAGGTCCATGTTGAACTTGTCTTGATTCACCCTTTCCGAGAGGGTAATGGCAGGGTAGCCAGAATGCTTTCAACAATTATGGCGTCTCAAGCGGGATTACCGATTCTTGATTTCACTGATATCACAGGGCGAAAAAGAAAAGAATATTTTTCAGCAATTAGTATTGGACTGGGGAGAGATTATAAACCCAGGGAAAGAATATTCAGACGGATAACAGAAAAATCTTTAAAAGATAGGTCTGATGAAAGGATTTAATACTTTTTTTCAAAAGTTTTGCAGGTGTTACACGAATACTCTCAACCGCAGAGGAGGTTACCACATTAGTGATTAGTGCAGCCTCGTATTTCTTGGGGTTTTTAAGATATGGATTTGTTTCTTTCAACGACTTCTTAGGCATGGTTTATTATACTACGGGCGGGCATTGAAAAAAAAGATATTTTATGATAGCCGAATCCATTATCGAACAAGCAACCCTTGACTGGTTTAGGGAATTAGAATATTCAATTCTTTACGGCCCCAATATCGCACCCGGTGAATTACTTGCTGAGAGGGCAAGTTATAGCGATGTAATTTTGGAGGGCAGGCTTCGATCTGCATTTGCAAATATAAATCCCTCTATCCCTTCTGAAGCCATTGATGATGCCTATCGTAAGCTTACAAAGGCTATTCATGAATCACCATTACTTCATGAAAACAATCATCGTTTCCATAAAATGGTTACCGATGGAGTGGATGTTGAATATAATGATGATACAGGAAGAATTGTTGGAGACAAGGTTTGGCTTGCAGACTTCAATAATCCTGATAATAATGACTGGCTTGTGGTTAATCAATTTACTGTTGTTGAAGGCCAATGCAATAGACGACCAGATATAGTTTTTTTCTTGAATGGCTTGCCATTGGGTGTTATTGAACTTAAAAACCCTGCTGACGAAAATGCAACAATAAAGGACGCCTTTAATCAGTTTCAGACATATAAAAAGGAAATCCCTTCTCTATTTCCTTACAATGGAATCCTTATTGCCTCAGATGGCATAGAGGCAAGAGCAGGAACATTAACTGCAGATTGGGAATGGTTTTTACCATGGAGGACAATTGAGGGTAAGGATATTGCACCTAAAGGAATGCCTGAACTTGAAGTATTAATCAAAGGGATATTCGAGAAGCAGAGATTTCTTGATCTTTTGAGATACTTCATCGTTTTTGAGGTTGATGGCGCAGACATTACAAAAAAGATGGCGAGCAACACAGATTGTTTTAAGCCAGGCTGAGCTACTCTGCAAGGACTGGTCCGTGGGTTAATTTGTCTTGAAGGATTGGTCTAATATGCTTAACTAAAATGCTAAAATAATAAAATAGAGGAGATAGAGGATAAATATGAAATACGAAGCTGTAATCGGTCTTGAGGTTCATGCACAGATGCTGACAGAGACAAAGATATTCTGCAGATGTTCAACAAAGTTCGGCTCTGAACCGAATACACAGACGTGCCCTGTATGTATCGGGATGCCTGGAGTACTTCCTGTTTTAAACAAAAAGGTACTTGAATTTGCCATAAAAACCGGGCTTGCAATGAAGTGCAGGATTTCTCCGTATAGCAGGTTTGCAAGAAAAAATTATTTTTATCCCGATCTTCCAAAGGGTTATCAGATAAGTCAGTACGAGCTTCCGATATGTAAGCATGGATATATAGAAATATCCGCATTAGGCGGAGTTGAGGGCAATATTAAGGACGTAGATAATATCAACGTCCTTAAGAAAATCGGTATCACAAGAATTCACATGGAAGAAGATGCAGGGAAGAATATACATGAAGGAGCCGGTAATTATAGTTTCGTGGATCTAAACAGGGCGGGGGTCCCGCTTATGGAAATCGTCTCAGAGCCAGATATCAGAAGTCCTGTAGAAGCAGTAGAGTATATGAAAAAACTCAGAACTATTCTCAGGTATCTCGGTGTCTGTGACGGCAATATGGAGCAGGGCTCTCTGCGGTGTGATGCAAATGTTTCTATAAGACCAGTGGGGCAAAAAGAATTCGGGATAAGGACAGAGGTAAAAAACATTAATTCATTCAAGTTTGTTGAAAAGGCACTTGAATATGAGATAAAGCGTCAGATAAAAGTAGTTGAAGACGGAGGGAAAGTCATACAGGAGACGAGGCTCTGGGATTCGGTACGAGGTGTAACAGAATCCATGCGCGGAAAGGAAGAAGCACATGATTACAGGTATTTTCCCGAGCCTGATCTTGTGCCTATCATGGTAGAACAAAAATGGATTGATGAGATCAGGTCATCTCTGCCGGAATTGCCCGATATAAAGAGAGAACGTTTTGTCTCAGAATATGGGCTTCCTGAATATGATGCCGTTTTGCTTGTATCTGAAAAAGCCCTTGCCGATTGGTTTGAAGAGGCGGTGAAACTCGGAGGACAACCAAAAGCTGTCTCGAACTGGATGATGGGCGACTTGATGAGATTATTAAATGAAGAGAATAAATCTATAGAGCAATGTCCACTGAAACCAAAACAACTTGTTGACATGCTCAAACTTATAGACAAAGGCATAATCAGCGGAAAGATAGCAAAGACGGTCTTCGAAGAAATGTATAAGACCGGCAGGGACGCAGAGCTTATCGTAAAAGAAAAGGGACTTGTACAGATAAGTGATGCGGATGTAATAGAGAAGGCTGTCGAAGATGTCATTTTTAAATATCCAAAAGAGATAGAAAGGTTCAGGGCAGGTGAGGAAAAGCTTATTGGATTTTTCGTAGGCCAGGTGATGAAATTAACTAAAGGGAAAGCAAACCCTCAAATAGTGAATGAACTTTTGAGAAAGAAATTATCAGAGTAAATATTGTCTTAAACTAAACCTTCATTAACATTTGATTATCTGAAGGTGATTGGTAACAATGTGATAAGCATACGAGATGCAGGACTTTCTGGAATATCTGACGACGAGGTTTATCAGCGGCATGCAATGAAAAACAGGTAATCATAACAGGGTAAATGCAGGCTTCGTACAGGGGATTACAGAGTTGTTTATTCAGTTGATGAAGAACGAAAAGTTATCACCCTCTTTCGGGTGAGACACCGTAAGGATATTTATCGATAGAATTTTGATAGTTTTGGAAAAAGGCAAAAGTTATTTCAAAAATATAAGGAGAAACTATGATACCGGAATTAAAATATGACGAGAAAGGGTTGATACCGGCTATTATACAGGATATAGAAAATGGTGATGTTCTGATGTTAGCCTATATGAACAAAAGGTCCCTTGAAATAACTCTTGAGACAGGTTTCACACATTTCTGGTCACGATCGAGGCAGAAATACTGGAAGAAGGGAGAGACATCGGGCAATGTTCAGGAGGTCAAGGAAATTCTATACGACTGTGATGAAGATACCCTGCTTATTAAAGTAATCCAGCACGGTTCAGGCGCTTGCCATACAGGACACAGGACATGTTTTTACAGAAGCATTGAGATGAAATAACCAATAACCCGAAAAATGCAATTCGGGTTAATGAAAAAATCCTAAATTCAAAATCCGAAATTCTAAACAATTTCAAAGTCCGAATTCAAATATTCAAAACTTTTGGATTTTGACCATTTGAATTTAGGATTTGTTTAGTATTTAGATATTAGGATTTAAAATTTTAAAGTTAATAAGAGTCCTTACAGATTTATGATAACCGCCTGTTCGTCACATTCCGGAAAGCGAGGACATCTTAAACAATCTCCCCATATCTTCTGAGGGAGGCTTGATTTGTCAATATCAACAAATCTTATTTTCTTGAAGAATTCAGGATGGTATGTCAGGGCAAAGACCCTCTTTATGCCTAATGCCTTTGCCTCTCTAAGGCATTGCTTAACGAGGTTTCTGCCTATGCCCTTTTTCTGATATTTCCTGTCCACTGCGAGTGAACGTATCTCGGCAAGGTCTTCCCACATGATATGCAGTGCACACACACCGCATACGTTTCCATTATCTTCGCAAACAACAAAATCTCTAAGGGTTTCATAGAGATCGTTAAGGGATCTGGGGATCATTTCCTCCTTCTTTGCAAAATCATTTATAAGCTTATGAACCTGCTTCAGATCGGATATCTTAGCCTTTCTTATCTTCAATGTATCTCATCCCTTCAACAACAGCCTTTTTATTGACTTCGATACTCTTCTTTTTTCTATCCGGCATCGAACTCTCAATGGCCTCAAATACAGACTTCTCCTTCAACAGGCCGGTTCCCGCAATAAATGCGCCAAGCAATACCATGTTGGCAGATTTTGTGTTACCAATTTTACTTGATATCTCTGTTGCGGGAACTCCTCTGATTTCAATGTCGTCTCGCATAACAGGTTTGCTGATGAGAGACGAGTCGAATATAAGAAGGCCGTTCTGCTTGAGCCTTGGCTGGAATTTATTAAGCGATGCATCACTCATTACAATAAGTATGTCCGGATTTTTAACCGCAGGAGAACCTATCAATTCATCCGAAATAATCACTGTGCAGTTTGCAGTTCCCCCCCTTACCTCTGCCCCATAGGATGGAAAACTTGTTACCTCTTTATTTTCGAGCATGCCTGCATATGCAAGGATCCTTCCCAAAAACAGGATGCCTTGACCGCCGAAGCCTCCTATTATGATCCTGTTTTCCAGTTATTCCGTCTCCTGAATTTATCTTTAAATGTCCTGAGGGGGTATACAGGTATCATCTCTTTCCTGAGCCAGGTTATTGAATCCTTAGGTGAAAGTCCCCAGTCTACAGGACATGGTGAAAGTATCTCGACAAGACTGAAACCCTTACCTTCCATCTGATATTTAAATGACTTCTCTATCACCTTTTTTGTATTCATTAGATTTTTATAAGAATCTACTGAAGTCCTTACAATATAGGAAACACCCTCGATTGTGGACAGAAGCTCTGATACATGAAGGGGATACCCCGCTGTTTTAATATTTTTCCCGGAGGGTGTTGTAGTCGTCTTCTGGCCGAGTAGTGTAGTGGGTGCCATCTGACCGCCGGTCATACCATATGTTGCATTGTTGACAAAAAATACCGAAATATTTTCTCCTCTATTAGCAGCATGAATTATCTCGGCAGTTCCAATTGCGGCAAGGTCACCGTCTCCCTGATATGAAAAGATTATCCTGTCAGGCATGGCACGTTTGAGGCCGGTTGCTGCTGCGGGAGGTCTGCCGTGTGCGACTTCAAGTATGTCGAAATTGAAATAATCGTATGCAAATACAGCACATCCAACCGGAGCGATTCCTACTACCTTCTCCCTGATATTTAAATTGTCAATACACTCTGCGATAAGCCTGTGAACAAGACTATGTCCGCAGCCCGGGCAGAATCTGAATGGTACCTGTTTAAGACTTGCCGGCCTCTGGAATATTTTTTTCATTTGTCTCCAATAAAATTCCTTCAAGAAGTCCATAATCGCTCACAATTAATTCATCAAATCCAAAGATTTCCATCACCTTAATTGTAAATTGTAAGCCCGGTATAATCAAGTCTGCCCTCCCGGGTTCCAGACCTATGATGTTTTTTCTTTCTTTTAGTGGTAGGGCTAACAGTTTTTTGTTCATATCCTGCAATCTGTTCAGAGGTAATCTATGCAGGTGTATTTTTTCTCTTGAATAGGTATTGAGTCCTATATCAATAGAGGCAATAGTTGAAAAGGTACCAGCAGTTCCTATAAATTTTATATCTTTCTCTATATCTATATATTGTCCGATCCTGATTTTTAGGTCATTTAAAAATGAAACAATTTCATTGTTTAATCTTTTAATATCGGCATCCGAGACAGGGTCTGTCTTAATGAAACTTCCGGCAAGTTTTACGACCCCGACAGGGATACTTCCCTTATCAACGAAGTTTTTATCCTTATAAAAGATCCATTCTGTGCTCCCTCCTCCTATATCAACAATGAATGCGGAATGCTGAATGCGGAATAAGGGGTCAGGAAGAGAAGAAAGAACACCCTTAAGTGTTAGCTCTGCCTCTTTTTCGCCTGATATAACCTCTATTGAGATACCCGTATCAGTAAATACCTTTTCTACAAAAATATGTGAGTTGGATCCCTCGCGCAGGGCGCTTGTAGCAACCGCCCTGACATCCTTGACCCCATGTTTTGAAATAAGAGAAGAGAATTCCCTGAGCGCTGATAATGAGGCTTCAATATTTTGCTCCTGAAGTCTTCCTGTTTGATCAACACCTTCGCCGAGACGTGTTATCCTTCGTTCATAGAGTATATCGTCTATTCGGCTATCTTTAACGTTTCCAATCAGAAGCCTGAGTGTGTTAGAACCTACATCTATAGATGCATACAGTGGCATTTCAAGATATTATTTCTATTATCGTATTCAACTATCGTATTGTCTCGTAAATAGGTTTACACTTTCTGTCATTCCTGCGAAAGCAGGAATCCAGAGAAATCAAGGACTGGATTCCGCATCAAGTGCGGAATGACAATACAAAAAGTGTAAAGAACTGTTAGATACACAACACTATTTTACAGCATGGAATTTTTATTTTGTGCCTTAGGTCTGAATATAATTATACCTGGTTTTTTAAAAATATAGTCTTTAAAATCCTGATCAACAACTTTTCTCTGTTTCTTTTGTGATGAGGCATGTCTTAAACAGATTTTATCTCCGTTTTTGATAACGATCCCTACATGAGAAACATCTAAACCTTTTATCTTAGAATATATCCCCACATAATCTCCTGTTCTCATTTTGTTTATAATCGAATCGTCAATTGCATCTGAAGGGATATATTTGATTTCTCGCTGTACAGGATTAATCCCTATCAGAAAATATGTTCCATCTTCCTTTTCATTGAGCCTTTTCTGAACTCTTATCGTCTTTTTACCAATTTTTTTGGTAATGTCCTGAATAAAATCCGAATTAAATTCTTGCCAGTCCGTAAAGAAGTGATTCCTATTTTCGAAGGTAACCTTTCCTGATTTATACCTCACCTTTCTTAAATTCACCTTAAATTTAGAAAAAGAGTGCGATAAACGCATTGCCTCAATGTAATCAATGTACGTAAAACAATCAACTCCTTTTAGATTTATCACGAAAACCTCCGGTGTGTTTATATCTCCAATTAATGTTGATTCCTCATAATCTAAATTCATAAATTGTCTGGAAAGAAATTCTATCCTTTTGCCCACATCCTTAATTTGGGAGGACTCCCGTAAGAAACGATCTAATTCCCCCTGCGTCCATTTGCCTAAAATGATACTCTCTTCGGTACGGAATGTTTTAAACATAGTATTTTTCATCAGTGTCCAAGATAAAGATTGCTTCGCCCGCTTCAGGCGGACTCGCAATGACAGACGGGGGTTTGTCATTCCGAGCGAAGCGAGGAATCTCGTTTTTGAAAACAAGCAATATCAAGGGTTTAAACATCTATTTTAGACAAGTATGACATTTTTTATCTTTTTAAGACAATCATTTTACCGTGTAACAAATTTGCGATATCTCTAACTCCTTGGATTTCTGATTCGGATTCTTGACATTATGCTGTATATTAAGCATAATAAATAATGTTTGTACATAAAGTCAGGTTTTTTGTCATTCCTGCGGAGGCAGGAATCCACCCTTCGACATGCTCAGGGTGACAATTGTCATGGTGAGCTTGTCGAACCATGGATTCCGGCCTAAGGACTGCCGGAATGACAGAGAGCAAAAGTTGGTTTATGGACGGACTCTAAGACAGGAGGTTTGTTATGGAAACAAATGTACATAGAACACAGATTTATCTTACCAAAGAACAGTATCAATATTTACAGCGGCAAGCCGAAAAGAAGAAGGCAAGTATTGCCGAAATCGTAAGGGAGCTTATAAATGAGCGGCTTCCGAAGGATAAAGATTATGAGGATAACCCGCTTTTTTCCATAGCTAAAGATGGGTTTTCAATGGGAAAGCCAAGGGGGTCAATGAAACATGATGAATACATTTATGGAAAAAGAAAATGAGTAATCCCCCTTTTTCCCCCTTTTGAAAAGGGGGAGATTTCGGATGAATAGAACCGAGAGGGATATATTCGTTGATACGAGTGCTTTTATAGCCATGCGGGTAAAAGACGATGTAAACCATAAAAGCGCCTACGATTTTCTAAATATTATAAAAGATAGAAAACTCAGGTTGCACACGACAAATTTTATACTGGATGAAGTCTATACCTACTTTTCCAAGGTTCATGAAATCGCAATCGAAATGGCAGAGCTTATCATAAACAATCCACTAATAACCCTTCACAGGATTGGTGTTGAAGACGAGGATAAGGCTCTTAATATCTTAAAGGATTGCGATGATAAAGATTTTTCATATACTGACGCAACTACATTTGCTGTGATGGAGCGGCTTGGGATGAAAATAATATTTGCCTTTGATGAGCATTTCAAGCAATATGGCCGGTTTACTGCAGTTCCGTATAATAATATGTAATCTCCCTTAACCCCTCTTTAAAAAAGAGGGGAATCTAAACTTATTCAATCAAAATCGTAGGCACTACGGACATTCCGATTCGGAGGATATGCTCTTTATCGGTATCTTTATCAAGCACTATTTTCACGGGTATTCTCTGAACAACTTTAACATAATTCCCTGTTGCATTCTCTGGCGGAAACAATGAAAAAACTGCCCCTGTCCCTGCCATTATGCTGTCAACTTTGCCCCAGAATGTTTTTCCCGGATACGTATCAATTTTTATCTTCACTTTCTGCCCTGGTTTGACTCTTCCAAGCTGGGTTTCTTTGTAATTTGCAACTACTGACAAATCTTCAAGAGAAACAATTGCCATAAAAGGCTGGCCTGTCTCTAACTGATTACCGATTTCAACAGACTTCCTTGTTACATAACCATCTACAGGTGCATAAATTCGTGTATAATCATAATTAAGTTTTGCAGCATTATGTTTAGCCTCTTTCTCCTTTATGACAGATACTTGTGCTGTTCTTGATGCTTCTGCTTGTTTTACAACAGTCTTTTGAGTCTCAAGTTCCTTCTCCACCTGTTTAATCTGCTCTTTTGCTGCCTTTACCTGGGCGAGGGATACTGCATAAGCAGTCATCATCTTTTCGTATTTATCTTTTGAAATACTTTCTTTTTTATAGAGATTTTCTGCCCGCCTGCTGTCATTTTCAGCCTGCTTAAGATTAGCCTCCTGAAGTTCAAGGTTCGCCTTTGCAGCCCCTAAAGCCGCACTTAACTCTGTCAGCTTACTTTTTGAAACCTCGATTCGTGTTTCAACCTCTATAAGCTTTGCTTTTTCAGCACCCACACCTGATAATGCTTCATTCAATTTTACTTCATAGTCAGCCGGGTCTAACTCAACAAGGATGTCTCCTTCCTTAACGAATTGGTTCGATTTCACATAAACATTCTTGACAGTTCCCGCGACTTTTGATGCAATCGTATGGATATTGCCGTCAACAAAGGCATCATCTGTTGTAATGTGGGTACTTTTATACTGCAGGTAAAAATAAACAGTAATTATTCCTATAACTGCAACAGCAGCAAATACGATTAAAGCAATAATCTTTCTCCTGCGCTTATTTACAGGTTGTATGGTTTTTTCTTCCATTTATTTAGTGTTTGTCCACAAATTTAGTTTGTCTGTCATTTACCCGAAAATACCCCTCTTTAGCAAAGAGGGGGCAGGGGAGATTTTATGATTAATAACTCGAATCATTTGTTCTTAAAATCCCCCTTCATCCCCCTTTTCCAAAGGGGGAGTTTTAGGGATGACGAAAAGATAATTATACACAGACCCTATTTATATACCTCTAATAAATCCTTTCCGATTGAATATATAAATCCTGCCTCTGCCCTTTTGAAATCATAAATGGATTTATAAAAATTGGTCTCTGCAACAGTAAGAAGCGTCACTGCATCGAGCACCTCTGTTGCAGTGCCAACTCCTTCACTGTATCTAACCCTGTTTATCCTTAGATTTTCCTCCGCCTGCCCAACAGCATCCCTTGTTACTGTTATCCTCTCATTTGCAGTTTTTAAGTCCAGCATATATTTTTCAACCTCGAGTTTTATCTCATCAATAAGTTTGTTTCTTTGCTCAAGTAACTTCTGCCCTTGTTGTCTGATCTTTAAAACCTCTGCCTTTGTGCTTCCACCACTGAATAGATTCAGGCTCATTCCCGCAATCAGTGACCAGTTTCCTTCATGGACCTGATAACGGTTTTCTGTATAATCATATGCACCCTGCAGATAAAACTTCGGATAATATTCAGACCTCTTCGCTACCTCTTCCATATCTAACGACTTTAATGTCGCATTAACAATCTGTATCTCAGGCCTTTGACCTTCAGCGAGTTCCCATGCCTTTTCGACGGCAAGTTTTAAAGCATCAAAGGGGGTTTCCTCTACATCCATAACCTGAACGTCTGTTTTTAATGGTCTTGCGATGGCACTGTTAAGCCGGGATGCATTTATTGCCCTGAGATTCTTAGCAGCCACCAGTCTCTGCCTTGCATCTGAAAGCCTCACCTCTGCCTGAAGCAGGTCATTTTTTGTTATAACACCTTCATCGTATAGATTTTTTGCATCGCGAAGGTGATACTCAAGCCGCTGAACCTCTTTTTCGGAAACTAATATCATCTTCTCTGATTCAAGGAGGTCAAAATAGATAAGGGCAAAATCAAGGGAAACAAGGTTTCTAATCCTTTTTGTGTCAAATTTCTTTGTCTCAAAAATCAACTTGCTTGACTCATACCGTGAAGAATTTCCCTTAAAATCATAAAGAGTCTGTTGAATGCCGAGGCTGTATGAATGGTAACTCTTTTCTGACATCGGAACAGACTGTGTTCCAAATATTGCTTCAGGCTGGTAGGCAAGAAATGTCTGTGTCAGTGAGGCATTTATACTCGGTAGCATCTTTGACTTTGCAAGTAGTGTATCAGCCTCCGAGACAGCCTCTTCACGCTGACTTATCTTTATAAGCCTGCTTTCTTCTGTAACAAGCCTCAACCCATCAGACAGCGTTAAAACATCAGCATAAGCAACATTAGCAGATGTAATGGAAAAGATTAAAATACAGATGAGAAATGTTATAAAATTCTTAATTTTCACATAATTTCCCCTTCCAAAACTACTTGGTGTCTGTCCATAAAGTCAGATTCATGTCACCCTGAGCTTGTCGAAGGGTGAATAACCTGTTGATTTTATGTCATGGTTCGACAGGCTCACCATGACATTCAGGCATTATACCAGCATTTATACACAGACACTACTTAGTATATCAAATTGATTATTTTACATGTTTCAGAATGATGCTTGCTATATCTTCTATTTTTATATCACTGCATTCAATAGGAATTGATACAAATAAATGTGCATCATCATAAGTGTGCATACCCTTGAAATGTGTAGTACCGAATAGACTGTCCCTGTTTACAGCACCTTTTAAATCAAATCCATAATTTGGTAAAAGATAAATATCGGGGCCGCCATCTACATGGTCACCATGAAATATCTCTTGCTTAAGATAAATCTCTTTTATAACCTTCTGTCCTTCAAATGTGACTCCACTGAGTTTCTCTTTTAATTCTTCCACTAATTTACTGTAATCTGACCCCTTTATCTTCCCTCTACTATACCTTCCTTCAAGGTGTATATAAATCCTTGAGGGGTCAAGACAGAATGCCTTTGTATCAGGGGTTATCCCTTTAAGACCTTCCATAATACTAAGATTTAGATACCCATTTTCGATTAACCATCTACTTAAATAAACCTCTGACTTTATAGGAGCAAAACCATGGTCTGAACAGGTAAGAAAAAGTGCACCATCTTTTATCGCTTTATTTGCCATTAAACCTATAAATTGGTCGAGTTCTTTATAAAAATTTTCAAACACATAAAAATACTTTCCATCTCTTGAAGATTCAAAAAAGAAGTGATGGAGACGGTCAGTCTCTGTAATTGTACCAATAAATAATTGCCAGTCTTCACTATCATAAACATGCTCGATTGCTTTTTTCCTTTTATCAAATGTGTCAAAAAGGTCTCCAAAAAATTTATCAGGATTTTCCGATGCAAGTCTGGCATTCACATCAATCCTGTAACCAATCCCTCTAAGATACTCAAAAACCCTTTCAGGATATGTTGCTTTCTTAAGGTCAATGGCCACAAATCCACTGACCAATACACCATTCATTGGTCTTGCAGGATATGTCTGAGGTATGTTAAAGGCAATAGTCTTTATATCCTCTCTCTCCCAAAAAGGCATTTCTTTAAGGGAATTGAAATTGGGGAATATATATTCATAGCTTTGCCCGTCTATCTCCATAAAGCCAAATATGCCATGTTGTCCAGGATTCTTACCCGTTATAAAACTGGTCCATGCTACTGACGATACCTCTGGAAGGGTGGATTTCATCTTATAAAGCCTTCCATTCTTGCAAAGTTCAGCAAATTCCGGCATTATGCCTCTTTCCATATAATCAACAAGAAGGGTATAGGGAACGCCGTCTAATCCAATAACTACTACCTTTCTATCTCTTTTACCTTTCCTGAATATGTTAAACATGCTGTTTCTCCCTACATAGAGTCTATTCCTGTTTTGTCATTGTACGGCTTGACCGGACAATCCACCCTTCGACAGGCTCAGGGTGACAATTGTCATGGTGAGCTTGTCGAACCATGGATTCCCCGATCAAGTCGGGGAATGACGGATAACTTAATTCTCAGTTTATACATAGACCCTACATATACCCGAGTGCCCTTAACTGATCCATAACCTGCTCTTTGTCCTGACCTCTTCCGACCCTTTCAGGTGTATTTTCGAGATCTTGCATCCATGCTGGTATATCTGACGCCTTCCCGGTTGAACACCTGGCCCCAAGGGAACGATAGCCGAGTTTGTAAAGTTTATTAAAGGGGATGTCATACTTAAATATCGCTATCCAGATATCCCGTTCCCTGAAGTGTAAAATAGGGTGTACCCTTGTATGAGCAGGGTCGGTTCTCGGACTGAAATACTTCTCATCCTTCCTTGCCTCCTGTTCGTCCCACCTTATTGCAGTGGAGAGCGCCCTGATATTATTCTTAACAATGAATTCCCTCATAGGGATAGTTTTCATCAAGTGATTGCATACTGTAGAATCAGGGATAAATGGAAATCCTTCTTCATTAAAGCCCATCTCTTTAAGGGCATTTTTATTGGCATCGTTAAGGGAAGAAACCCTTATAGTATCTCCTATCTGTTTAGCTTTAGAACTCACATCTTCGTTTCTTAGAAAGGCTATCTCGATCGACCATAATTGTCTGAGATAGTCAATAAACTCTATTATCTCATCAAAAATATCCCCCTCATCTATAAACATACAAATAGGGAGTTTAACTCCCATCCCGTCGCATACCTGCTTGAAAATCCAGAGATTTGTTGTGCTGTCTTTACCGCCTGTTATGGCTATTGCCATATTCTCAATACCAAACCTATTAATAGCCTCCCTTATAACAGATTTGGACATATCTAACTTCTGGTCAATATGGAGCCTCAAAAGCTCTTCTTTATTCATGACAAAACTTTCTTAAAATATTCTATGGTCTTCTCTAATCCTTCCTCTAAACTCACACAAGGCCTCCATTCTAACCTTTCCTCCGCTAATGTAATATCCGGGCACCTGCGAACAGGGTCGTCTTGAGGCAGAGGTTTAAAAGTTATCTTTGATCTTGAGCCTGTTATCCTTAAAACCTCTTCGGCTAATTCAAGGATACTGATTTCAAAAGGGTTGCCAAGATTAACAGGTCCTGTGAAATCATCGGGGGTATCCATAAGCTTTATCAACCCTCCAATCATATCATCAATATAACAAAAACTCCTCGTCTGGCTTCCGTCGCCATATACAGTAATATCCTCTCCTTTTAGTGCGTGGATAATAAAATTACTTACAACCCTTCCATCGTTCAGATGCATTCTCGGACCATATGTGTTAAATATCCTTGCTACCTTTATCTTTAATTTATGCTGGCGGTGATAGTCAAAAAACAAGGTCTCTGCACACCGTTTACCTTCATCATAGCACGACCTTAACCCTATGGGATTCACACTACCCCAGTAGCTTTCAGGTTGTGGATGAACAGCAGGATTACCATATACCTCTGAGGTTGATGCTTGAAGAATCTTTACCTTGAGCCTCTTAGCAAGACCGAGCATATTTATTGCGCCGTGGACTGCTGTCTTGACGGTCTGAACCGGGTCAAACTGATAATGAATAGGAGAAGCAGGACATGCAAGATTGTATATCTCATCAACCTCTACATACAAAGGAAAGGTTATATCGTGTCTTAAAACCTCAAAAAATGGATTGCCCATCAAATGCACAATATTATCCTTTTCCCCTGTGAAAAAATTGTCCACACATAAAACCTCGTTCCCTTCGTTAAGTAACCTTTCACACAAATGGCTTCCTATGAAACCTCCGCCGCCAGTAACAAGAACCTTTTTCCTCATCAAACCCTCCTAAGATTTCACCTAAAAATACCTCAAATCCCCCCTACCCCCCCTTTCTAAAGGGGGAGAGAGGGGGATTACTAATTTTCACTATCCTCTGTGTCTTTTATGACATGATCGTTTCATAAATATAAATCTTACTTTTTTATAACATCTCCTGCTTGTTTATAGAAAAAATATAATATACCAAGCCCGATAGAAAATGCCCTTGTCGCAAGAAAAAAGGGTGATATTAAACCAGCAAGAAAATCTTTCTTCATTGCAGATAACGAAAAGGGCAATGTTGAGATCACAAAAGCAATAAACAACAGTGCCGCAAGATACAACCCAATCTCTAATAAAGTTGAGAGTATGAGGAAGGGTACGATGCCAAAAAGAAATAATATTTGAAATTTAAGGCTCTGAGGTGTATAAGCATCTTTGACCATTTTTTGGGGGAATCTTTTATAAACCACCATCCTCCAGTAACCACGCCAGAACTTCTGTCGCGCATATCGTAACAGTGTATCTGGATGGCGCAAATGATAAACAATTGCCTCCGGATTAAAGACCATCTTATATCCTGCCGAAGAAAGCTTGTATGAGAGGTCTGTATCTTCATTGTTTGCAACAGGAAAGGATTCATCAAACCCTCCTGCTTGCCAGAATATATCCCGCCTGAAGGCTGCTGAATATGTATCAACCATATCAATAGATTCGGATCTTTTCAACATTTCAAACCTTTCTTCAAACTCTGTTTGTACAAGCCTTGCAATCAAAGACTTCTGATTAGTCTTGTACGCACCTTTTACTGCTACTACATCTATCTTCTCAAAGGGTTTTGTCATCTCTTCCATCCATTTGTAAGCAGGTACGCAATCCGAGTCTGTAAAGAGTATTATTTTGCCGGTAGCCTCCCTCGCTCCATGATTTCTCGCAGTTGCGGGTCCCCGATTTGGTTGCCATATGTACTTCACAGGAAACTTTTTTACCATACTATCCGTCCCGTCAGTCGAACCATCATCAACCACAATGATCTCATACCATTCTTTGGGAACAGATTGGTCTTCAAGGGCGCTGAGGCACCTCTCAATAGTGCCTGCGGCATTATAGACAGGAACTATTACAGAATATAAAATCACTCTTTCAATACATTATTCCTTTGAGATAATAATATTATATAGATTTAAAACAAAAATCAGGAAGAGGCATCTTGCCCCTTCTCGTCGTCATAATAAACAAGAGAAGGATTAATGCCTTATGGCGAGTTCAGCGGAAGATAAAACCCTTCTCCAGCAAAGATGAACTCTCTTATTTCATTTTGTAAAGGAAGATATGGGAATGTGAGTGTTATTATATCTCCGGGATTCATACTGACATACCAGTCATCGGAGTAGCGTAGCTGAGGCAGAACATTTCCATTTGCAGAGTGTGTAGCAGAGATAGGAGACAATACCCTCACTTTTGACCCTGAAGCAACATAACTCCTATTCTTATACAAAATTTCAGACGTACCAGCATGAGAAACAGCTAAGGGATTTCTGAATATAGAGATAGCATCTGAACCAATGTTAGAACTATGGTCAACTATTATCAGATTGGCAATATCAATAAAGGAGTGCTCCGGCTCGGTTTCCCTGATTTGCAATAAATACTTACCATCTTTAAGCACTAATTGATTCAAAGGAATATGGTCTCTATACTCATTTTCACGAGGCATGGCGCCAGGGAAGATAAAGCCCCTTCTTTCAAAATCATTGCCATTCCAGAGGTATAAACTGGGACAACTGGGCATTACGCTATTCATTAACCAATTAAGGATGTGTCTTACGAGTTCCCAATCAGAGCCATTATCATTCATTACGTCTTCTCTATCTATGGTAACTCCATCCCTGTTAGAATCTTCTTCGATTTCAGGATGTGGACCGGAAAGCACTACTCTACCAGAACCATAGTTAAAGGCAACAATGGCAGGTTGTCCGTTATAGTTATATGTGGCTAATACCTCAACTCCTGACCCGCTATCCGGAGAAAAATATGGGCCGCCATAGTAAAGTATATCTTCTGTATAAGGGACAGGTTTATAATTCATCAATACTGTGTTTTCATTTTGGAAATTTATGGTGGTCATGTTGTATCCTTCACCATCCCAGTCAGCGATTTCATTTATTGGCCCTGTGCCAGCGCCTGGGAATAAGTCGAGGTCATAGCCTGTTAGCTCTCCATATGCATTATAGCCAGCATTATCATCGTATGTTGTCCCTTCCCATACTGCTCTGTCCACAGCAAAAAAAGACCCTGCACATATCCCGAAATAGCCCCCACCGTTTCTAACAAAATTACGAATACGCTCTTTCCCCGCCTTACTTATCCAGTAGTTATACCATTGGGCATATCCTCCAGGAATAAGTATAACCTTATATAGACTTGAGAAGTCCTGGGTCGAATAATTTAGATCCTTATAATTTATTTCCTCATATGTTAGTCCGATGGTGGTAAGCATATTTTTGATAGCAATTATTCCGTCCTGCCAGGCACCAGAGTATCCAACAGGTGCTATTGAATCATTATAAAGTGCAACATCAGCGCCATTAAGGGCATAGGCCGTTTTCGGAAGAGGATTAAAATAAAGGAAAATTGTTATGACTGCTATAAAGACTATTCGGGCTATAGACATCTTACTTTTGTTCCTCCCTTCTTCCTTTACTAAGGAGGTCATAAGTAAAACCTCATTGTTGTCATTCCCGCAAGCGAAGTGCGTCGGGAATCCTTTTGAGAAGAAAGATTCCGGACAAGCCGGAATGACAAAGTTAAGGTCTGCATATGGCTTTACTAATGATCGTATTTTTCTTAATGACCTCTGTCTTCATTCTTACCCCTGCTCAATCTATATCTTATGGCAAATCTTATTAACAAAGCAAACAAATTTAACAGAACCCCATCTTTTTTAAACTATTAACAGTCTCAAAATAATGTATACATTGATTTAAGAAATCCCTCCTACCCTCCCTTTTCCAAAGGGAGGAATAATGCCCCTCTTTGGCAAAGAGGGGAGAGGGGAGATTTTCTGAATAATGTCTATTCAATTATGAGAACCTTAATAAATCTTAAAAAACCAAACCCTATGAGACATCAGATCCCCTGAAAAGATACTTAATAAAGGTCTTTGCGGCTTTAAGGTTCCTCTTTATCTCTTCTGGACTTGTTATCATCTGACCAGCCTTATAGAGGAAATATCTTGGTCTCAAATAAAATTTTCTCCTTGCATAATCACAAAACCTTACCAACTCCTCAGAGGAAAGCCCTTTTGTTCTTATTACGGTATTGTGAAGACCTCCCGGTGTGATCCATTTTGAAAAATCGTTGGTTGATATCAACCCCCTTTCATTATACCAATCATACGCCTCTGTCCCGGGATAAACCATTACAGGATAGAACTGGACGGTATCAGGGTTCAGTTCCTTAGCAAGTTCGAGGGTTTGTTTCACTGTATCCTCTGTCTCACCAGGAAGGCCTACCATAAAGCAACCATGAATAAGGATGTTAGCTCTTTTTGCATCAGCCATGAAACATCTCATTTTTTCAACACTGGTTTTCTTCCTAATATTATCAAGTAATTGTTGACTCCCGCTCTCAAAACCCACGCACAGACATCTGCAGCCTGCCTCTTTCATTACCTTCATCGTTTCATAATCCAGGTCTGCCCTTGCATTGGCAGTCCATGAAATTTTGATACCCCTCTTCAATATTTCATTGGATATCTCTATACACCTCTTCTTTATCGCAGTAAATGTGTCGTCTTCAAAAAAGATTGATTTTACACCGTTAAAAGACCTGATTATATATTCTATCTCTTCAACAACATTTTCAACGCTCCGTAGTCTCAGTTTATGACCCATCATGGTCTGTGGATATACGCAGAATATACATTGAAAAGGACATCCCCTGCTTGTAGTTATCGTAACCATTGGATAAAGGGCATTTGGATTGAAATAATTTTTTATCTTTAGAAACCTTTTATATATAGTACTCACAAAAGGTAGTTCATCGATATCCCCGATTAATGGTCTATTTTTATTACATACAATTTCTCCTGAGTTCCTGTAGAATATGCCTTTTACTGAACTAATATCCCTTTTGCCGGAAAAAACCTCTGCGATCTCCTTTACTGTATAGTCATATTCACCTACCGCGACAGCATCAACAGATTTGCTAAGCCTTAGAGAATCCACTGGCAGGGCAGATACATGTGTACCTACAAGAAGAATAAAGACTTCAGGTAATACTTTTTTAAGACCTTCGCAGACTTTTATATCGTTGTAAATACTGGGAGTACTGGTATCCATAACTATTAATCTTGGTGAAAAATCCCTGATTCTATTGATTACATAATTTAGGTCAAAACCATCGGCAGGCGCATCAATGAAGTCAATATCATATTTTTCCTTGTCGGCTAAAGAAGCTGCATAAGCAAGCCACATAGGATAATAAAGTGTCCCGCTCTTGGTAACAGCCGGACTGCGCTGTGAACGGGAAAACTTTTTAAGGAAAGGCGGATTTAAAAACGATATCCTCATTATGCTATCCTTTTTATTATGTTATCATACTGCCGCAATTGTTCTTCCATAAAACCCAGTTTTCCATGATATTCGATAGCATAATCAGGACAGACACAGAAGCAGTATAAGCAGTAAATACACTTTTCATCGCCTCCCGATAAGGCATCTGGCAGGTTTAATCCTACCGGACAGTAATCAGCACATTTACCACAGCGCGAACAGCGATCAGTATTCAAAGATAAACCTTCGCACTCTGCCTCATCATTAATAAAGACATCCTGTCTTAATCCTGTCATGTAAAGCAATTTGCCACCTATCCGGGTTGAACAGATGTAGTTAAATAACGGGGTATTCCTTATAGCAAGAAAGTATTTCTGCCTTTTCGGACTGTGTATAAAACTGGCAAGTGAACCAGGTCTTGGTGGTTTGAAGCGAAAGGTATCCCCAAGCTGAAAATTGTTCACAAAATTATGATATCGGCTGTTAATTATCCCTCTCTTCTCTGCCTCCACAAGAGTTATGACCTTTCTATAATCGAAAGAAGAAGACTTTGCACATACTAAATCAATGAGATATGGATCTGTTCCTATAAAAATAGTGTCTGTTTTCACCGGTGTGCCACGTGTCGGCCCTAACCCTTCCATTGATATTATTGCATCAACAATATGGAGATGTGGTTTAACTACTTTGTTAATATTTAGAATATTTGCTGACAGGGCATAATGGGTCTTTTTTTTATTTTCCTGTCCCACAAGACAACCCATCAGATTTTTAAGACATACACTCATTCCTGCTTCAAAATGTGTTTTTAATTTTGGCATATTTATTAAGAAATCAGCTTCTGTAACCTCTTTTGCTATACCCGCTTTTATACCATCCTCAAAATCAATATAAAGAGGTTCTGAATAGTTAAGGTCTATCACCTTAACACCATAATATTCAGCCAGATCATCCACTTTAAGACGTGAAATAACGCTGATATTGTTTCTGTAATAACCACTGTTAGTACCTTCGCCGATAGTAATGTTTTTATATCCTTTAGCCCTGAGGTATTCAATTACTGCAGCTAAAAGTCTGAGATCGGTAGTGTTCCCCGTTAATGCGTTCATATTGGCGTTCAGGTTAGGTTTTATGAGTATGTTGGCTATCTTTGATGCAGGCAATATCTCCTCATAACCCTCTAAGACTAAAAAGAGCTTCTCTCTGATTTCTTTTGCAGAGGTCGCTTTTATAATGTCTATAGAAAAGGGATTACGAGAGCGGCACACGATCTTCAGATGATAATAGATTTTTTCTTATAGTAATCTTTGTATTCACAATATCCTCAACTGCATCGCAAACATCATCAATAGTTATAGCCGCCATGCATTCATTATATACCTTGTACTTACAAATATTTTCATCGCAACTATATCGGCAGGGGAAGTCCTTCTCAACTACCCTGTGTATATTCCCATATGGTTCTGTTTCTTTGCTTTTGGATGGTCCAAATATAGCAACTGTTGGTGTCTTCATAGTAGAAGCAATATGCAAAGGAGCACTGTCATTACAGATAAAAAGATTACACCTTTTAAGTATACCTGCTAACTCTCTCAAGGTGATATTTCCTGCTAATATTAAAGGCTTGTGTTTCATCACCCCTGATATCCTGTGTACAAGCTCAACCTCATCAGGGGAACCTGTAATGACTAAATAGGCATTATATTTCTCTATCAATGCATCTGCTAAAGCTGCATACCTGTCAGCGGACCAGCATTTGAGCTCCTTTCTTGCTCCTGGATGAATAGCAACCAAAGGTTTGTCATTCTTTATTCCTGCTTCATCAAGTATTTTATCCACTCTTCGTTCTTCATTTTCTGTCAGATAAATGCCCCCCTCAATGTCATCAACCTTGCATCCCAAATACCGGACCATGTCTAAATGGTATTCAACCTTGTGTTTGAATTTTTCGTACGGGACAACATGGGTGAGAAAATAGCCGCCGCCGCCAACGTCATAGCTCACCTTGAATCTTGCCTTTAAAGGAAAGACAATAAATAGAAGCTCTCTTATATCACCCCTCGCCTCAATTACCATATCAAAATTTCTTCTCTTCAGGCTTCTGATAAAACCAAAATACTCCTTCTTGCTTGACCCGTAGAACCAGAATGGGTTAAAGGTGATAATTTCATCTATATACGGATTGTTAACGAGAACAGCCTTTGCCTTTTCAGAGGTAAGGAAAGAGATACGCGCCTCAGGAAACTGCGTCTTCAAAGGCTTCAACATCGGGAGGGTCATAACAACATCGCCGATATACGCAGTTCTAATTATAAGTATTTCTCTAATATTTAGGCTTATTTTTTCTTGCCTCCGGAGCAACCTCCTTGGAAAAAATATAATATTACCTATAATGTCTGCCAGTACTGTGACAAATAATTTCTTTTTGTTTATTATTTTGTACAATAACTAACTCTTTGCAAATGTAATCTATTTATTTGTCACTCTATTCGAATGTCGCCTTATTTATATAATTTAATTCAATAGAATCGAAAAGAAGCAGTGTTTTTCCACGCATAATGTAAATGCGTTTGCTGTCATTGCTGAAAAAGATAGTGCCACCTATAACCGGCATTCTTCCTTCTGAAGAACTACCGATATATGTAGATTTCTTTAATTTCAGATCTGAAGCTGTATACTGGTATAGTTTATCTTTGAATACAGCGTATACAAATTTTGAATCAGGACTTAACGCAGCAATGCCATTTTCCGGTGGGCCCATAATAGGACCCTGCCTGCCAGAACCCATCGTCTCTCCTCCCATTTGCGCATATAAAAGTGACGCCCCCCATACTACAAAAAATACTGAAATGATCACTGCATACTTCTTCATAACTACCTCCTATACTCTTAAAATTTACTTCTAAATTTTACCAACCTCATCCCAGAAATGCCAGCAATACGGATACTTTTTAATATATTCCTCTGTAATAGAGATAAACTGCTCAGTTATATGAGCTTCATCCTTTTCAATATCGCTGCAAACCCCCTCTATGGGTCTTTCAAAGACAATTCTGAACCTATTGTGTATTTCGTATATTATAAAGGTCGGAATAAAAGCAGATTTTGTTTTAATAGCCCATGCTGCAGGACCAAGCGGAAACAACCTTTCAGCACCTAGGAAATTAAACCTTCTGTGTTTGCCGAGAAAAACTCCTCCGCCTGCCCCATCGCCTGTAGTTAATACAACACCACCATTCACAAGATATTTATAAACCTTTCCAAGATATCCGTCAGCAGGGAGTATAGGTGCTGGCAGCATTGCTTCATATTTTATCCTGTATTTATACGCGACTGATTTTCCTATACGGCTGAGTCCTCGGTCAGAGGGATAGCCTATCTGAACAGGCTTGTATCCGTAAAGCGCAAGTGCTAAAAGTGTAATCTGCACAGGGCCGAAATGCGGCTGGACCAAAAGTACGCCTTTGCCTTTCTTCAGTTCTACATCAAGTACTTCGAGATTTTCAAAATATACGTACTTCTCAATTCTCTCTCTACTGGTTAATCTCGGATATAAAAATATATGAAGTCTGTCGGTATAGTGGTTTTCGAAATTTTTTTTCACGATATGCATGGCAGCATTATTATCAACCCCCAAAAGCCTTTTCAGATTTTTGGAAATATTGTTTTTCTTTCCCTTACTTAAATAAAAATGCATATCACCCATTGATTTAAACAGATAGAATAGCCAATTTAAGGGAATAACAGATGTAAGCCATCTGAATGGAAACCAGATTAATAACCTCAGAATATCCCGCGAGATACTTTCATTTACTTTCATATCGAAAAGGATTTATCCATATCTCATATATCTGATTATCTCGCTCACGAGGCTTCTGCGGTAGACAAAGTTTCCGGGGCTGCAGTGTATATCACAGTTCTTTATCTTCTGCCTGATTCCTCTTGCTGTTTCAGAATCCCAGACCTCCTGCGGAGTTATTTCGCGGACATTGCCCAGCGGCGGCATCTTAAAACAGGTATGTATATAACCGTCACAGGTTATGCTCAGATTTGTTATACCGACCATGCATTTATCTCTCATGAGAAGATAAGGCTTCTCAAAATAAGTCTTCATCTCTTCGAACTGTTCTGGCGGATTAAGTATTTTTGCACCGCCCTTTTTCAGTTTGATTAACCCATCAAGTATCCTGTTTATCTCGTCCAGGTCATCAAACCATAAATCGGTTTTTTTATACCATTCGGAGTCGCTGTCTATCGTTGGCCCAAGCGGATTAAATATTATACCGTCAAGGCCCTTTCTATCTACAAGTTTAACGAGGTCAACAAGCTCGCGCATATTCTTCCTGTTTATTACTGTTGCCATACAGATTGCCATGCCGCTGCCTCTGGATTCCTCCACAAGATAATCCAGCGCTGCCATTGTCTTGGCATGAATGCCGGGTATGCCTCTAATATGGTCATGTGTATCTGTATTAATGCCATCAACTGATATGTGGATATAACCAAGACCTGAATCAACAATCTTTCTTGCAAGCTCTCTCGTTATCATTGTGCCATTGCTGACTACGCCTGTAAGGACATCATTTTTAGTCGCAAAACTTATAATTTCAGTAATGTCCTTTCTTACAAAGGTCTCACCGCCTGCAAGCTGAACCCTGTAGGGGCCAATCCATTTTCTCAGGTCGAATATAACCTTTTTCCATTCATCGGTTGTGATTTCGTCTTTGCTTGGCATCCTCCATATAGCGCACTGCTGGCACTTGATATTGCACCTGAGCGTCACACAGAAGATTATCCTTGTAGGTTTGGACAAACCCCTGTCGGTTTTATAAGACAACCCCTGCAGGCTCCTGTTAATCAACTGGTTGAATGCCCATTTCAACGATTTATTTCTTCTGCGCATAATCTGCCACCTTCCATTCAGTCTTTGTCTTTTTGTTCACATTAGATACATCGCAGTCTGCAAAAAGGGGATAAGCGTCCAATGATGCCCTTAGCCTTCTAAGACAGAGTGTATAACCATAATGAGTTGGATATTGATAAACATATCCTTCAAGCAATGCAGCAAATCCCTGCAATATATTTTTCCTGTTCTCATCCTTGCTTAAAGCAGGATTAACCTTTAATGGCCTGTGGATTATTAACCTGTGCCTAATTCCGTTCTCGGTAATAATAAATGCAGGTACAATCTCAGCGCCTGTCTTTATGGTTATGTCTGCAGCTCCGGTCTGAAAATATGCATCCCTGCCGAGAAATTTTATTCGAACAATTTTTTTGCCTCCACCACCATCTACAGTTATGCCAACTATTTCATTCATCTTCAGTGCATTAAATAACGGCTTTAAGGAAGATGTAACAGATATGTGTTTGACAGGAAGTGTATATTCATATCTTGCCTTTACGTCAAACATCTTTTTATGAGCCACTGAATCACTGCCTTCTTTCCATATCGAGGATGAAGCGCTCACCTGGTTCATCGTGTATCCGCTATAGCCTATTGCGGGCATAGTCATCTGAAAGGCACCAAAATGTGCCTGAAATAACAAAATACCTTTTCCTTTTGACAGGGCATCATCAAGATATTCCTTCCCTTCGATCTTTACAATTTTTTCTATAAATTTTTTGTTCATCACCGGATAAAGCAAAACCTCAATCTCAGAGATGCAATAATTTATAAAACTTCCCTTTATAATCTTATTTATCTCAGCCTTACTCCTATTCGGCATAATAAGACCGAATTCCCTCGCCATAATTTTATGTTTATCCCTTGAAATTAGATATAAAATGTATCCGCCTACTATACCCAACAAATAGGTCACTCTCAAGGGCAAAAACCTTACAATTATTCTCAATGGATACCACATAAGCAGTATCATCAATTCTTTTATAACAAGTTTCATAAAATCTATTTGCCTTTCATCATGAGCATCAAATTAAATATCCTCTCGATATAACGTGTTCCCTTATTTGAGTAATATTTTGGATATAGAAGATTTTCTTCTCTTGATATAATGCCTTCGGAGAGTGCAACACCATAAAGTCTTGTATGCGGCTCGATTCTTATAGAGTTAAATTCAAAATGAACTCTCTGCCCCATCTCCTTCTTGGCCTTAAAATAAAAAGCTATAAGAGATAGAAATGACATCAGGCTTTGTCCGGGAGGATTTTTAAAAAAATTATAACTCACCTCAAATCCGGCGATATCCCTAAGAATTCCATATGACTTTTTTATGTCATCTTTTCTTATATTTTTCCCAAGTCTCTTTAAAACGTTGTCAGAGAAACCATCAGGAGAAAGTATTATACTCCTGCATCCTGCATCTCTAACCAGTTCAACGAACTCTTTTGTCAGCCCTTTCTCATTAAACCATGCAGACCAGCTAGCCTTCAGTCCCCTGCGTATTATCTCACTGCATATCTCTTCTGCATGGCTCAATGGAATATTGAATACAGAATCCACAAATGTGAACCTTTCGAGTCCGTATTTTTTAACCATGAATTCTATCTCATCAACTACCTTTACGGGATCTCTCGGCCTCAGCCTTTTGCCGTTTAAAAAACCATAAATGCAATAGATGCAGTCCAGTATGCAGCCCCGTTTTGTTTCTATTCCAATTGCCTCGGGTACCTTTTTATAAGCATTAAGTGATATTGATTCTCTATCAGGAAATTCTGCATTATTCAGATCAATCTGTTCTCCGTGCCCTGAAAAAATTATTTTCCCATTTCTCCTATAAAAAACAGATTTTACATTTTCAGGTCTATCAAGATTCAGCAGAAGGTCTGGGAGTGTTTTTTCACCTTCCAGAGCTACGCCATAATCTATTCTTGGCTCGTCCTCCATTATTTCTCTTGCAAACATTGAAAAGCCTGACCCACCTATAATTATCTTTGCATCTGTAGAAGTCTTAATCGCATCAACAGTATCCCTTAAATAGCTATAGTAAAATACAACCTTCCTTTTATTCGTTGAATCAATATTCCTGAGGGAGATACCTATAACATCTGGCTTAAAGCTGGTTATAATCTCTTTGAGCTCATCAAAAGGCTTTAATGAGGTATTTGTGTCAAATATCATGACATCATGACTATTGAGCGCAGATTTTATACATGCAATGCCAATTGGATAAACCAATGGCTCATTGTCACCAAGATAAGACTGAACAAGAAGTACCTTCACAACCTGCCTGCTAATCTCTTCAGAAATTTATAAACGGTCTTAAGGGATATAAACAGCAATTTAAAAAATGGTTTTAAATGCCTGCTGTTGAGGATGTCAACTACAGGGGAACTGATAAGGAATTTCAATAACAGGCCTGGGAATCTTCCTCCCCTGGATAGTGTTATCAGAAGATTGAGATAGTTTGGTTCCCGCATTGTATAACTCTTTGCATATACCTGTCTTCTTTCATCCTCTATCAGTCCGTCTCTTTTTGCCATTTCGTGCAGTTTTGTACCGGGGTAAAGAACAAGTGCAAAAGGCTGCAGCCGGAATGGCTTGGGAATCTCTGCTATAAGTTTAAGGCTTTCAATCACATCCCTGTCTGTTTCATAAGGGACATCGAGTATAAAATCATAGCTCGGTGGAAACATCTTATCCTTATATTTGTTAATTATCTTTATCGCCTTCATAACCCTCTCATTAGACATGCTCTTCCTGTTGAATAACTCCTGTATCCTGCTGCTGCCTGTCTGAATGCCCATCTGTACGTAGATCAAACCTGCGTCAATAAGCGCTGCCATCTTCTCCTCTGTGACTGTCAGGGGACTTGCAAGACAACTGAAGGGCAAGCCTATCTTTTCTCTGTACTCCCTGCAAAATTCTTCGATAGTCTTCGGGCTGCGGGCAAAAAAGGCATCATCAGATATCCATATAAATCCGATATACGGCATTTGTTCCTTAACCCATAGAAGCTCTTTCATCACATGGGATGTAGACCTCCATCTCAAGTAGCTGCTATTTCCATACAGGTTTTTGATGGCATCATTAATGCAGTACGTACATTTATGAGGGCACCCCCTGCCTGTCATAGTCTGGTAACCTATCTTTTTCAGATAATGCGAAACTGTACCTCTTTCCAGGCATATCTTTGTTATTTCAGACGTCAAACGTCTGATATGACCATCAAAAAAGATATGATGGTCTTCGAGGCTGTAATCAGGGAGTGGATAGATATCCAGGTCTCGTGGAAGAGGTCTGACAGGGTTTTTGATTATATTGCCATTGGATTTAAACCACAAGTTTGCAGTGTCCGAATAATCATCGCCAGCCGCCATCCTGTTGACAAGTTCAAGTATTGCATCTTCGCCGTCTCCGATACAGACCATATCGGCATATCCCAGAGATTCTTCGGGGCGTATTGTTGGATGCACCCCACCCCAGATTACAGGGGTATTAAGCTTACTCTTTATTTTCTGAGTCATCTGCACAGCGCCGTCAAAGAAATTTGTCATTAAAGTAATACCAATAAGATCAGATCCCCTGCACAGGGAAACAAGCTCATCAAGGATAGGATCTTCATATCTCCTTACCCCGTACATAAGGTTGTCACCGTAAGGGTCTGGGAGAAATATCATCTGAGTTTTATGACCGTACTGTTTTAGATACGCAGACATGGTTCTTATCCCGAAAGCGGTTATATCTGGATATGGAGATATCAGGGTTATCTTCATTTAACGCGCTAACCTGAAGTAGTTAATTATTCTTCCAAAGTCTCCTTTTAGTAACGCAATAATGCCTTTACTTATGAGACGCAGTTTCTCTGTTATAGCAAATAAAAACTCATAGAACTTTTTAGGCTTCTGCGTATGGAATACCTTTACAAATATACCATTAGCTAATACTTTTAAAAGCCAGCGTGGGATTATAGGAAAACCAGACAGGTAAACCAGGTAGTTAAGATAGGTTCCCTTAGGAAAGGTGAATGGTTTTCTGCATACCTCGTTTAATTCATCTTCCAAAATCCCTTCTTCCCGGGCTTTTTTATTAAGATCTGTCCCGGGGAATAGAACTAAAGAAGAAAGCTGAAGTTTAAACTTGCCCGGTAAACTCAACAGAAGCCTTAATGTATCCATAACATCATCATTCGTTTCCCATGGATTGTCAAGTATAATATGATAATCCGGGATGAGCATCTTTGTACTGTATCTGTTAATTAATGCTGCAGCGTCTATCATCCTCTGATTAGAGACAACTCGTCTGTACATTTTTTTTATTCGTTCACTTCCTGTCTGAATCCCCATTTCTGTATAAAAAAGACCCGCATTAACTAAAAGAGCCATTTTTTCTTCACTTATTGTTGTAGGGCTGCACTGTGCATGAAAAGGAAGCCCTATATTTTTTTTATACTTATCGCTGAATTCTTCAAAGTATTCAACTGATGCTGCGAAAAAGGTATCATCAAAAAAGCTAATAATTTCTATACTGCTAAATTGGTTCAAGATCATCTGCAGTTCTTCTATTACATTGTCAACACTTCTTCTTCTGAGCTTCATCATGGCACTACTTGCACAATAAGAACATCTATGAGGACATCCCCTGGAGGTCATCGTCCTGTATGTAACTAAATGCTTATCGTTAAAATAGGCGAGCTTTGGAAATTGCTCTGTCATTATCTTTTTATCGATAGGGATTATTTTTTTGCTTCGCCAGTCATATATATAGTGATTTTCTATCTCATAATCGACGAAAGGCAATTCATCAAGATTCTGTACGATCTGCCCTTGTTCATTTTTCTTAATCCCACCATTAGATTTAAACCAGAAGTTTTTTATGTCAATATAATCTATCCCCTTTGACATCTTTTCAGTAAGTTCAACAATAGCGTATTCACCTTCCCCAATGCAGACAATGTCACAGTAGTTTAAACACTGTTCAGGACGATAGGTTGGGTGTATGCCACCCCAGACTATCGGAGTGTTGGAGTGTTTCTTGAGATGCTCTGTAATCTGAGCTGCCCTATCGAAATATTGACTCATGAATGAAAACCCTATAAGGTCTGCATCTCTACATAACTCGGAGATATGTTCCAGGATCTTTTGGGAATAATGGTATATATAACTGCTATCAAAACGTAGATGTTCGATGCCCCCTGGCAAAAATATGACTTTCGTACTGAACCCTGCCTTTTTTAGAACTGATGAGATAATTCTGATACCAAAAGCATTAATATCTGGCGGTGTTGGTGTTATCAGGACAACATTCATTTAGGTCTCTACAAAAAAGGGATTATCTATAGCCGCTGCCTTTATTTTTTTTAATTTGTATAAAACCATCCCAAAATGGCAAGGATACTTGACAATGTAATTAGCAAATAATTCAGCAAAATTTCTAGTATCATTAGCAAGTGCCTTCCCAATGTCCCTATCCTCTGATAATTTAAAGGGTGATTCCAGGACAAGTTTATGAGTGTCATTCTTTTCTCTAATAATAAATGCAGGAATTATTGTTGCACCAGTCTTTCTTGCCAATTCAAAAGGTCCTGAAGAAAGCAATGCCTTTCTTTCAAAAAAATCCACTGCAACCCATTTTGACCCATCTCTTCCATCAAAGGCTATCGCCACTACTTCATTGTTCTTGAGTGCTTTATATACAGGCCTTAGGAACTTCCCTCCCTGTATGAACTTCACAGGTAACCTCTCTGCCTTCCTTTTCCTCCATATCCATATCCTTTCTGCAAGCAGAGAGGAGTGTATTTGTCTGCCGGTAATCTGATTGACCTTATATCCCATATATCCAAGGGAGGGAAGAGGTAAAAGAAAGGAACCAAAATGGGATAATAATAATATAACCCCCTTACCCTTTGAAATAGCACTATCAAGGTTTTCTATCCCTTCAACGTGTATTATCTTATTAAGTGTATGCTTATTAAGGCTACCAAAAAAGACTGACTCTATCTGGCGTTTATAATAGTTCTCAAAACTCCTTTTTGTAATATCCTTTATTCTCCTCTCATCAAACCTGTTGCCAAACAACAGTGAAAGTTCTTCTTCAAGTATTTCCATCTTTCTACTATTTAAAATATAAACAACATCTCCTACAAGCTTACCTACTATGCTTATAAATCGCCATCCCAACAGATAAAATATTATATATACTACCATCCCACCTACCTGGATAATAAGATCAATAAATAAATTCACTATTTGTTTCATATAATGATGGGGATTAACTTTACAACGATAAAAACTTTTGTTTCAAAGATACAAATTTATAACGCCGCCTTATTTTTTTAAGTATTCTGTATAATTCTGAAGAATCTATTTCAGATAAAGGATAGGGTGATTTATATACATCAAAATTCTCCCAGTCTATTTTCTTAACATTATATTTTTCTTTCAAATACCCTAACAACTCTGTTCCGGGGTGAGGACAGGGAATTTCAAATTGAATAGAATCTGCGGGGAGAGAAAAGGCATAATTTACAGTATCTTCAATATTTTTTTTTGTTTCACCAGGAAATCCTATCATAAAAAATGCCCTGATACCAATACCGATATCCTTTACCATCTGGACCTTTTGAAAAATCTCTTTAGCCGTTCCCTGTTTTTTAATACTCTTACGAATACTATCAGAGCCTGATTCTATCCCCATATTTATAAATTTACACCCCGCCCTTTTCATAAGCTTTAACATTTTTTCTGTTAAGGTATTCAGATTTTCATAGCCAACACAGTCCCATGCAAGATCCATTCTATTTCTCAAAATACCTTCACAAATTTCAGTAACAACATCTACATTGTGTGTAAAGCGGGTGTCTAAAAAGAATAGATGCCTAACATCATACTTATTGTAGAGCATTTCTATTTCTTTCAGCATAGATGCTGAACTCCTCGACCTTACTGATTTACCGTTTATCTTATAAGCAGCGCAGTAAGTACATATAGAAGGACAGCCCCTTGTGACTATAATCGGTGCAGAGTATCCATCCTTTGGCCCTCCGGGTATTTTAGGTGCTCTGTAATCTTTCGGATGCATTATCTCCCACAGGGGCATCCCAAAACTATCGATATCAGGATTTAGAAATGGTATATTTGCATGAACTGTGTCTATGAATTTCCATATAAGTCCTGGTATATTTTTTAGATTCTTTAAAGAAGGATTTTTGCCATTTTTAGCTATCTCCTCTAATAAAAGGGGTAATCCTATCTCAGCTTCTCCCCTGAAAGCAAAGTCACAGTAAGGAAAATCTGTCATCACGTCTTCGGGTTCACTCGTAGATGGATGTGGGCCTCCAACTACAACCACTGTCTCGGGCAATGTAGCTCTGATTAGCTGTATCGTTTTATTTGCAGCAGCCACATCCTTTGTGAATACCTTGATCCCAATAAAATCAAACTTATTTTCTTTAATATACCTTTTGAAGTTTTCTGTAGATGGCTCCATATTCCAGCTTCGGAGAAAGACATCATGTCCTGATTTTTTGACGGCAGCAGCAAGATAGCCTAATCCAAGATCAGGGAAAAGGGGGGTATGTCTAACCAATGAAGTAACAGGAACCATTAGTAAGGTTTTCAGTCTATTCATTACTCATAAAGAATGAAAGTAAAATGCTCTATAAATATCTTTTTGCAAACAGTTACTCGATATAACCTAAATCATGAAGTTGCTCAAGAACTTTTTTATTATCACTTTTTTCATATCCTTTAGTCTCTGATTTTATCTCTTCATTATCTTCAGTATATGAAACAGGATGTGATTTCAGAAATTCATCAACAAAGATATCTTTCAATAGTTTTCCATCCATACACTTAGGGATGGGAACACCAAGTAAGTATAATAAAGTGGGAGCGATATCAATAATGTCTGTACCTTGAACTTTATGTCCTTTCTTAAAGCTTCTCCCACGAGCTATAAATATTCCTTCTGGTTCATGTGTACCCGACCAGTTGTTTGAATCAACTATTATTTCTCCTGTATCTCTAAGGTTGTGAAGGCTTATTTCCTCTCCGACAACACTATACCCCCTCTTAAATGTTAAAATTAAGTCAGGTGCTATCGAAACGTTTTTAACATTAAATAGCTCCTCTTTCCTGTATACATGGGCAACAATCTTTTCATTTGTCTCAGGATCTTTAAGATTTACCAATTCTCTTTGCAGTTTGTTGCACAGGTTATTATATTCTGAGACATCAACTATTCCATTAGGCTCTCTCTCTCTTAAATTTAAGAATATATTCCCTGTAGTTCCATTAAAATATGCCTTCGTTTTATGCCAATCAATTTCTTTTTTGATAGTCCTTTCCCGCCTTTTGATTAGTAGCAACTTTGATAACACTGTATTAAACCAAGATGTATCCTTAAATTTGAGATAACCTTTTGATTCCAGCCAGTTATTCAAAAATACAACTCTGTTTAAAGGTCCAAAACCATGGTCAGAAACCAGCACCACATCCGTTTCATCGTTTATAATAGTTAATAACTCTCCGATTGCATTATCAACCTTTTCATACACTTTATGTATAGCATTACTATAAGCACCTGGTTGATATTGTTTATGAGTGCTATCCATATATTTCCAGAAATAATGTGATACCCCATCTGTATCAAGGAAAAATATCATGGAGAAGTCAAAACTTTCTTTTTGCCACATGCGTTTAAAAAGATTTATCCTGTATTCTATCTGATCAAAAACGCCTCTCAAATATTTCTCTTTTTCCTTATCGGAATTATTTAATTTCCTCATATCTGCTTCTGGCACAGTATTGTATTTCCCGAAATTATTAACTATTTCCATGGCAAAATCAGGTGGATAAACACAGGACTGCATATCAACGCTTGACGGAACACCAAGACCAGAAACCATATATCCATTTACAGGATCAGGGGGATACGTCATAGTCACTCCTACTACAAGAACTCTTTTATTTTTCTTGCTAAGATTCATCCAGAAGGGCTTTGCCTTCCTGTTTTCCGCAGTGTTTATCCTGAATTCATACGTTCCTTGAATTTTACCAGAAAAGTCAAATATCTGATGTTTCTGTGGATTTTTACCCGTCATAAAGGATGTCCATGCCACAGGACTTACATACGGTATAGTAGAATCTAAAATTCCATGAATACCATTATCCATCATCATGGCTATATTAGGAAGTTTTCCATCTTTCACAAGGGGATTGATGATATTAAATGTTGCCCCATCAATTCCAATTACCACAACCTTACCCTTATTTAACTTCATTACATTCTCTCTTCTCAATAAATTTTTGTTTTAAAAAAATGCTTTTAATAATGGAAAGTTCATCGGGGGTAAAAGTTTTCAAAATATATATCATTGCAACATAAACAATCAAAGTAATAACAATCTCTGCCGTTACTAAAGCATGTCCTCCTCTACCATACAAAAAGAGACACCCAATACCCATACCAGCCCCACTCATGAATGGTTTGGGCAATATCTCACCTAAAGGGGGTATACCCACATTTCTACATACAAAATAAAATGATACTGCAAAAAGTAATATATAAGATATAAGTGTAGCGCAACTCGCCCCAAGATAACCATATCTTGGGACGAGGGTGATATCCAATAAAAGGTTTATCATGAAACAAACACCGGCGCTTATTGTATTCAATACCTGTCTGCCTTTAGCAGTTAATACAAATGTTTGAAGGGATATTAAAAATAAGAATGCGACAGTCCATGATAGTATGCTTAAAGATAATGAAGCACCGATAAAGGAATTGCCATACAAAACTGAGATAATAAAATCGGATGCAAAGATTATTAGTATTGGCAGAGGCAAGCTTATAATCAGCAGAAATTTAAAGGACCTATAGAAGGAAATTTTTAAAGAATCGTTGGATTCCACCGCAAGCCTGCTAAAATAAGGGAATAAGGAAATAACTATGGATGTGGGGAGAATTTGAAGCTGCATTATAATCCTGTGGGCTGCTTCAAACAATGATACTTCCTCAGGCCCTTTAAAATAATTCAAGACAAAAATATCAACCTTAAAGGAAGCTGTCAATAGTAGTGCAAATATACCTAAGGGCATTGCCTCTTTAAATAAGTATCTAAGCAATTTAATATCAACGTTTAAAATGGGTTTAACAAATCTACGAATAGCAACTACCATCAAAATTATCATATATAATAGACTTGCAAAAAGCCTTGCACCGAATATAAACAGAAATCCAAAATTGAATAATATTACACCAATAAGCAAAACAATATAGATAATGTTAAAGATAAAATTCAGCAGGAGTTCAAATTCCATCCTCTCAAATGCCCTAAAAGTCCCGATTGCAAGCATTCCTGTAGACATAAAGAGTTGAGCAAAGGTCGAAATATAGATAGCTTGTATAATTTTTTTATCCCAATCAAAAAACATTGTAATGAAATAAATAATAATGATAATTATGATAGATAGAAATATTCGTGCAATAACCGCAGAACCCAGATATCTATTCGCTAATTTCTTATTACCTGCAATTTCTCTTGTAGTTATACGCTCAAAACCAAAATCAGTAAAAGGCCCTAAGAAAATAGTGATTGCCATTACAAAGGCAAAACTACCAAAATCTGTCACCCCTAAATATCTTGCAATAAGTGCTGTCGAAACAAGAGCTATCCCTATGTCTGTTACCCTCGCAAAAAAAACAAAAGCTGAATTTTTTGCAACTCTATTTACTATTTCATATTTTTTATGTATTTCCATTACTATCTTTTCACCTGAAAATACTCAAATCCCCCCTAACCCCCCTTTTCTAAAGGGGGGAGGGGAGAGTGGGGATTACAAATTTTCATCATCCTTTGAGTCTCTTTGAGACATGAATGTTTCATTTTTATAAACCCGTTTTTAAATCTATATGGCTCGTTGAGGACTCGGATTTACTTATATTTGAGATACTAAGCAAAAGGCCCAGGACAACCCAGAATGGCTGGTATATATAATCCATATCAACTAAACCATGAATAAAACAGACTACGAGCGCACTTATCAAACACATTGCTATAAATGACAACTCCCTGTCTTTAGACTTCAGTACAGTGCTTTTAGCCAAAAGTAATATCTTTAAGAATATACAGCCAAAGATAGCCGCTCCAATAACACCTAAATCAAAAAGTAAAGAAAAAAAGAAACTGTGGGCCCCTGGTGCTTCAGGATCAATAATTTTTGGGAAACCACCTACCCCAAGTCCTAAACCACCTGACCCCCAGAGATGTTCAAAGCCTTTTCCCCACCATTCCAGCCGCGTCTTTAGAGAAAAAGCCCCACCTACGGCTGTGGCTCTAGCCTGGAGGAAGCCTTTTCCTGAAATAAACGATACAATAATCAATGTAATGAATAGGATAAAGGAAGTGAGAACCATCAAAGAGAACGCTTTTTTGCGTAAGGGAGTAGCAAGGAATATTAGAAAGAACAAACCAATAATCAAGCTGCCCACTCCTCCCTTTGAACCTGTGAAAAAAACATTGAACAGTAGAAAAAGAATAATTAAAGAAATCAGCGCTCTCCTCTTTAAATTAGCTCTGTATAGCAATGCTATACCCATAAATATAAAATTATTTAAAATATTTGATGTATGATTTGCAGGAGAAAGTCCCCCAGGCCTATTCGATTCATAATTTAAAACTATAGATAATACAGCGTCATCAAATAATTTTATCTCTTTTGAACCATGATACCAGTACGAAACTGTTGTTAATGCAGCCACTATTAGACCTACAAATAGAGAAAAATTTAAGATATTTTTTATTTGTGTTTTACTCGTTAGTAAAGACTGGAATAAATATAAAGTGAATATACAACTCAAGAAGGACACAGATACATATACACCATGGTATATGTCGATGGTCCAGAATAACGAAATGAAGACCCATCCGCCAAGTAATATCATGAGGGTATTGAGTTCATTTTTAGATAATTTCTCTTTAACTATAATGCGGCGAAATACGAAAATAGAGAATAAAATGGTAGCTGGTATGAAAAACAGGTTAATTACCTCGTTTAAATGCCTGATCGGAGAGTCCATAATTATGTTGATAGTTCTTATAGTCATAATAAGTATTAACAGATATAATCCGATAATAGGCTTAAAATACAGGATGACAAGAAATATCAGAAACAAAGATAATACAAGCGCGCCTACAGGATAATATACAGATCCTATCCCAATAAATATTATGAAAATAGTAGAAATAATAATAAAAAAGTAAAAATGTTTATGAAAAGAATAGGGGATGACATGTAAACCAGCAACCTTGCTAAGATCAATCCTTAAGATCTTATGCATTTACATTATTTCCACTTGATCTGGATAAAAACAACAGATGGTGTAGTTGCCTCAAATTTTATCGAGAGTTCTTTCGAACCATCTTTTTTAAAAATGGTTTTATCGACTATCTTCAAATCATTCATATCATCTACAACATATCTCGTGATTTCTACCTCGTTTGTAACCTTATGCCACGGAAAATTTTTTATTCTAATCTCTGGGTGAGTAATTTTAATCTTTCTTTGATATTTACTTGAATCTTCTTCTCTTAATATATTTTCAGCAAAAATCTCATCATAAAAAGATGTAACTATATTTATTTGATGTTCATCAGAAGATTTGCCAGCGATCAAATAAAATCCCTCTTTATTATATTCACCTAAAAGAATAGGAGTTGAAAACATTCTATTAAAGGCACTAAATGCATAATAAACTGGTTTTGGCCTACCATCTGACCTTGACATTAAAAAATCTTTTCCTATCTTTATATTTTCTTTATCAATTTTATCTTTAAACGAAGAGCTTGTTGAAACACCTCCAAATCTTATTGAAAGCCAAGCACTGTTCTTCACCATAATAATTAATGCTGCCACATTTTGTGCAGCCGTATGAGCTGTATCAAATATCTTTATATATCTCTTATCTGGGAAGCCAAAGACGTGGATATTCCATTCATCAATGCCTATTCTTGGTATACCAAAAACAGGACTTAAATTAGGATATTTAGCTAATTCCCTTCTTACTGCTTCAAGCTCGTTAGCAAGATTGTTTATATTAGTACCATAATAATGGAAAGAGAAAACATCAAGAGGCACCTGATTCTCCTTACAGTAATCTAAGAACTCTTTAGTGAATTCATTTACTTTATCATAGTAATTATCCTTGAAAAATCTGGCTGTAGCTGACGCAAAACCCGGGGCTTCTACTATAAAATTGGGATCCACAGATTTAACAGCGTCGGCCCAGACCCTATAGGTCTCGAAGAATTCCTTCCTGCTGCCTTCCCAGTAAATCCTCGCCTCAGGCTCATTTCCAAACCTAAAAAGCAAAAGATCTTTGCCCATTTCTTTGGCAGAACTTCTCAACTCATCAATAATATTTCTAACCTGTTTTTGGTATTCTTCCATATCAAAAGGCTTCCTGCTTGTAATCATAAAGATAAGAGGTTCGGCGCCTATGTCGAATATCGAATGAATTTGTCTTTTGGCAAGCTGGATTTGTGGGAACAATTCTTCTTTAAAGTTATCAGGGAATGATTGTTTACTCCTTTGTTCAAAAAATGGAAATTGAGGACGGAATCCCTTCTCTCCATGAGGTGAGGATTGAGGGCGGGATAGCCATATCATAACCTGTATCAGCTTAAAATTTCCATCCTTCAAAAGTTTGTAAGATCCTTCATCATAGAAAGGCCCTGCTGTAGTTCCTGCTATATAATTACTTATATTACCTGACTTAGATAAAAAGTCTACAGTTACAACGGTTTCCTCATTATTAGTATAACAGGTGGTTGTTAAAAGAAGAAGCAAATATAACACGATTAGGAAAATTTTTACTATCATATATTTTACCCATCTATGACCCCTTATTAGTTTAGCAATTAACTTAAACATTATATATTTTGAAATTATGATGATTTGAAACTTTTTATCCTCACAGATAATTTAAAATGACCCCTAAGGGAATAATTTTTGCGTTCTTTAAAACTTCAGCTACTCCGGAAATATCACGATGGGTGGTCATTTTATTCTTTAAAACGATTATCAAAGCGTCTAAATAGTTCATTAATAACATTGCATCATTTTTTATTATAAGGGGGGCCGTATCAAATATAAGGATATCATATCTTTCCTCTAACTCTTTAATTATATCTTGCATTCTGTCGGATTTAAGTAGCAAGCCTGCATCTGGAGGTGTTGGCCCACTAGGAAGGATGCTTAAACCCTCAATCCCTGATTCACGAATCACTTTTTCTATTTCTGCATTTTGTGATAATAAATCAGTAAAACCCTCTGTATTAGGAAGATCGAATATGCGGTGGATGTTGGGTCTTCTGAGGTCAGTATCTACCAGAAGAACTTTTTTCCCTTCCTCAGCATACATGATTCCAATATTGGCCACCATCGTAGAACTCCCTTCTTTAGGATTTATGCTGCTAATTAATAATTTTTTAGGTGGATTATCGAGCCGTGCGAAATGGATACCGGAAAAAACTTTTCGATATGCTTCATATGCTGGGTCATTGGGGTCCAGCTTTGAAATCAACGGTTTCCCCTTAATTTTAGGAATAGACCCTAATAATGTTAATTCGTAATTCCTAAGGTCTTCCGGACCTTTTATAGTATTGTCTATATACTCAATAAATAAAGCCATCACCAACCCCCAAAATAGACCAAGAAAAAAGCCTAACAAGTAATTAAAAGATTTTTTAGGAAAATAAGCTTCATCGGGTAATGTGGCCTCTTCTACTACATTAATATTTGTCATTGCTATAGATTCTGCTACATTGATCTCGGTCAGGTATCCTAATAATTTCTGATAAGTATTTTTGGATACCACAGTATCTGTATCAAACCTGTTAAGAACAGAGCTCTTTATAGGTATCAGTAACAATTTCTTCTGATATACATCAATATATCTTTGTATCAAACTTCTTCTTGCAATCGCCGTCTCTTTATCAATGTAATCAAAAACTACTTTTCTGGCAAGCTCATCGTATAAAGGATCTACCGTATATTTTTCACTATTAAAAACCTTCATTGCCTCATTAGTTAAAAGTTCCTTAATGGTTTCCACCTGTTTTTCCAAAGACTTGTAGTCAGGATGCTCTTTTGTGATATCAACCGTTTTTGAGGCCATATTAATTAAAAGATCATCACGCCTTGATTGTAAGGTTTTTACAAGATCATTCAGAGAAAACTCTTCTGAATCTTTTCTGAGTTTCTCCATCCCCTGTAGCTTCTTCCTAACTAATGCTATTCTTTTGTCGAATTCCACGATGCCTTTTTCATTGTCCTCATAGGTAGTCTGTAAAGAGGATAGCTTATTTATTAAAACTGTTGTCTCTTTATCGAGATCAACGATTTCTTCTTTTATCTTATAATCCTGTGTCATGGACAAATCCTTCAAATATTGCTCTTTCACCTGCTGTATACGGCTTTCAACAAGGATCCTGGCTTCTTCATATTCTTTTTTTGTTCTTTCGATCCTATTCCTTTTATAATATTGAGCGAGTTGATTGCTCATTTTGACGGCTTCAGCAGGATTAGTAGAGTATGACTCTATTTTAATCATGCCTGCATCTTTATACTGATCCACATTGATATAAGGTTGAGGGAGGACTGTTTTTCGCAGGAGACCTAACTTGAGGAGTGTTTCAGGTTTAATTAACGAACCATCCCTTGCTTTTAAATGTAGTGATGAGACTAATTGAACCAATAATGGTTTAATCTTAGCTAACTCAATCTCAGTATCATATTCATTGCTATCGGAGCTTGTTGAAGATTTTGTATTGAGCCCCCCACCTGTCTTTAATCCCAAAGCTTCTAAAAGTGCTGTCTGAGGGTCTGAACTAGATTCAATTAGAATTTTAGCAGTTGCTTTATAAACGGGTTTTGAAAAGTGCGTTCCTATAACAACAGTAATAAAAAAAATCAAAAAAACAATAAGGAAGACCCATTTTCTCCTGAGCAGTATTTCCCAGATTTTTAAAAATTCCATTTACCTTTATTGCCTCCTGTCACCCTTAAACCCTTTTCATTCTCATTCTCAACCAATTCTAATCAAAATCTTACCATCTATCCTCTTAGTAGAAGCCTTAATAGCATCTAAAACCTTTTCAAATGGATATCTTGCTGTTATCATCTTTTCAAGCTTGAGTCTTCCCGAAGCAAAGAGTTTGATTATGTATGGAAAAATACCATACCCTGCATGACCCCTTGATCCAATAATCTTGTTGGCGCCTGAGACAAGGGCATCAAGATACACGGGTGTTGTTGTGGCTGCCCTTCCGAGGTAGATTATCTTGCTATTTACAGCCATGGATCTTTCCATCTCGGGAATGGTCACGGGCGCAGCACCTGCAGCCTCAATCTGAATATCAGCCCCCCATCCTCTGGTAAGCTCAACAACTTTATCTCTCGGGCTACAGCCATTCATCTTATTTATATTAAAGGTATAATCGGCACCCATATCACCCGCTATTTTTACCCTCTCATCTATTACATCAAAGGCTATAATCAGACTTGCACCAGCGATTTTGGACAGGGCGATAGCACTAAGACCTATCGGACCTGTGCCATATACTACTACGGTAGCACCAGGATTAAAACCACCACCAGCAATAAAAATACCATTATAAGCACAGCCTACAGGTTCAATAATTGCTCCGATATCAAAGACATTTTCCTCTGAAAATACCTCGGTTAGATTATTAATCTTCCAGCAGTACCTTTCATTTACGGCAACATATTCTGCAAATGCACCATCAATGCTTAATCCCATTAGCTCTACATTTCTACATTGGTTAGGAGCCCCGCTCCTACAGGGCTGGCACATACCGCACCACATTATGCTTTCTACAGCCACTTTATCTCCTTTTTTAAAGCTAATAACCTTGCTCCCGGCTTTCTCAATAACCCCTGAGAATTCATGACCTAAAATACAGGGTAATTTAGTTAAACCCGAATAGATTATATATCCTTCCTCATCAGTCTCATAAATGTGAGTATCAGAACCACAGATGCCGCAGGCCTTCACCCTTATCAGTACTTCATCATCGCGTAGAGTTGGTACAGGGACATTTCTAATCTCAAACGTTGTATTCTTCCATACTTGGCTTCCGATAAGTGCCCTTTTTCGTATCTTCTCGTCTTCACTCAAAGGGTAGCTTTGCTTAGGTTTCCATTCTCCATCAACAACCAATGCCTTCATGCATACTCCATCTGTAAAAGTTTTTTATCAATTTTTCCACTTCCAGTCTTCGGGAGTGATTCTCTTATCTCCAATAAGCGAGGTATTTTATAATGTGGTAACCGCTCTTTGCAGAATCCTACAACCTCTTTTTCTGTCAATTTAATGCCATCATTGGAAACGATAATTGCCTTTGGAACCTCACCTCTTAATTTGTCTCTAACTGAGATAACTGCTACTTCTTTTATGCCGGGATGGTCCATCAATACCAGTTCAATCTCAAGAGGATAAACCTTCAGTCCTGCAACCTTCATCATGCCTGTCTTCCTTTCAACGAAATAAAAATTACCTTTCCCATCCTTTTTACCCAGATCACCACTATAGTACCAGCCACCTCTGAAACATGTCTGATTGTTTGATAATTCTTCATAATAATGTTTTACAACTGCGGGCCCTTTAAATATCATCTCACCTATTTCTCCGGGTGGAATATCCCTATCATCTTCGTTCACTATCCTGACCTCATATGAATTGAGGGGTTTTCCAATAGAACCGGGTAGTATATCTTCTCCCGGGCGGTTGGCAATGGCAATCCCGGTTGTCTCCGTACTGCCCCATACCGGTATAATCGGCACACCTACCTTTTGTTCGAATCTTTTTATAATGCCTGTCCTTGTATACATTCCCCCACTTTCAGGAACCCGTAAAGAGCTTAAATCGTAGGTCCTGTGTTCAAGTACATTTAGCAAATTTTCATACATGGGTGCAAGCCCCATCATACATGTTACCCTGTGTTTGGATATAGCTTCAGCAAGGGACTTCGGATAGATTTTATCAATCAGCACCATCGTTCCACCCAGATAGAGTGGCCGGGCAAATATTTCATGAGGGTGTGCAAAAGGAGCGAACATACAGATATGTACATCATCAGAGGTCAGTCTGAGGGCATCCACTGAAGCAGCGGTATTCCAGTATATATTAGAATGGGTTGTTACAGCCCCTTTTGGATTTCCTGTAGAACCCGAGGTATAGTTTAGATAAACAACATCATCATCTTTAATGTCAGTATGAAGGATATCAACTTTTCCTTTTCTTATTATTTCATTCCACGACAAAGATTCTCTGTTACCATTGCCAACCACTATAATAAGTGTTTCCAAATGTACAGGGATAGACCTCTTTACAAGGTCTAAAAATGGACTGTAGACAATCAGAATTCGTGGTGATATGGAATTCAAGATGTTTCGAACTACTTCAAACGGAAGTTCAAAGCTGATTGGTACAACTACCCCCTGATCCTTAGCAACAGAGAGGAAACTAACAACCAACTCCGGGATCCTTGGGAGCATTAAACCCACTCGATCCCCTTTCTTCAGATCTAGTTCAGATAGGGCATTTGCCAATCTATTTACTGTTTCATAAAGTTCTCTGTACGTTATCTCTATGTTATGGAAAATAATAGCCTTCTTCCCGGGAATCTCCATGGCATTCCTGTCCAGCATTTCAACAAGTGTCATGATTTGAATTGCCCCATTTTATCACTTCGGTGAGATGGCCGTAGTTGCCCCACCCTTTTCAATCTGTTGACCTATGTAGTAGCCTGCTTCCATTGAGACAATAGGCGAGATTATTTTTGATAAATGTTCAAAGAATCTGGAGACATTAGCGATAAATGTTGCAGGCACATAGATAATGTCCCCATTTTGAAGGTAAACATTTTGGGCCATGTCATGCCCGCTAAGAATACTGCCGATATCAAGGGTTATCAACTCGGGATTTTTCACCCCCCCCCTGATAAGTAAAACATTCCCTTGTTTTGCATCTGATGTGGGCCCCCCAGCACGAGAGATTGCCTCGAGAGCATTCATAGGAGCTTCGAGGCTAAATAATCCAGGATTTTTGACCTCACCAAGTACTACAACTTTCTGACTCTGGACAGCCATAACGCCAACGGATACATCGGGGTCTACAATGTACTTTGAAAGTTTCTCTCGAACCCTGTCCCTTAATTGAAAAATACTTAAACCCGAAGCCTGAATATCCCCAACTAATGGATAGGTTATTTTCCCTGAAGTATCTATCTGAATTGTCCTTTTTAAATCATCGTGTCGATATACTGAAATTTCAACTTTATCTCCAGGTCCAAGTATGAATTCAGTAATCTTTATCTCCCTAATTGCCTCTCCTGATACAGGAGAGGCACTCTCTTTCGAAATCTCTGGATTTATATTTGTTGTTGCACATCCACTTATTATGATGAAACAAAAAGCTAAAGAAATCATTACGATCAAAAAAAATGGTATTTTGACCTTCATGCCTTTTTCCCTTCAAAAGTTTCTAATTCATCAATACACATGCTACCGCTCCTGGTTGCCTTGTATTCATGGATAACTTTGATATATCAACGTCTATTTAGTTAATTCAGTATGCTCCAACCTTCTTGAGAACAACCTTTATTGTCTTAAATAATATTTCTACATCCAGCAGAAGGGATTGATTTTTGACATAATATACATCGTATCTTATCCAATCATGAAACGGTGCCTCACTCCTGCCTTGTACCTGCCACAAACCTGTTATCCCAGGCCTTACACTTAACCTGATATCTCTCCAGCTGGGGCTGAATTTCATCTCATCCATTATCAAAGGCCTTGGACCGACAAGGCTCATTTCTCCCCTAAGAACATTGAATAACTGTGGGAGTTCATCGAGGCTGGTTTTTCGCAGGATTTTTCCAAACCTTGTGACCCTTGGATCATTAATTAGCTTGAACATAGGGCCATCGATGTCATTCTTTGAAACCAATTCTTTGTGGAGGTTTTCAGCATTGGCGACCATGGTCCTGAACTTTACCATGCCGAACAATTTACCCCTTGTACCACATCTCATCTGAGTATAAAATAAAGGACCCGGAGAATCTATTTTTAATATTACAGCAATCAGTAAAAACAAAGGTAGCAGCAAAACAATTCCGACAGCAGAAAAAGCAACATCCATTATTCTCTTTGTTATTTTATATATGTTGTGTGTTACAGGTGTAATCCCGGATAAGTCAACGGTGCCCTTTACACCATAATCTGAAGGGATAAGGTTAGCATCTCCAATCTTCAGCCCGTTTAATGCAATCATATTTTTGATATAAGAATTGTCTGGAACATTAGTGTTTTCACCTATTATGGAGTACTCAATCTTCGAGCCACTTGATAAATATATGCCGTTCAACAGTATACTCTCGCGAATAAGAACCTCCTGTGATATCCGGCATCTGCTGCCTATAACTGCTGGGCCAATTATCTGTGCCCCATCTTCTACGGTGCAACCATCGCCTATAACAATAGGGCCTAAAAAATATGCCTTGGGAGATATTTTCACATCCTTACCCGTCCATACCCTTTCTATCAGCTCCTCCTTATCTTCAAGATACGGGCTTTTATTACTGCTCCCCAGGAGAATCTTTCGTTGAACTCTGATGTAATCATTCACATTGTCTATACATTGATAGGACCCCTCTATTTCATATGCAAATACATCCAATGATTCACTTTGCAACGCAGGAATAAGCTGTTCCTTTATGTCCATATAAGTATTTTTATCAATAAATTTAAGGACTACGGGATCAAAGATGTATATACCACTGGACCTCCACGGTGACCCTCTGTCTGTTGAGGAATATGTTATATGGAAGGTTTTTATTTTACCATCTGGAGCAATGTCAACACTCTCTCTTACTTTCTTGTTTGTAATATCTTTGTGTACACCTACTACCGCAGCGGTCTTCATTCTATGATGAAATTCAATAGCCTTGCTTAAACTAATATCTTCTATAAAGACATTGCTATTAATTACAATAAAGGTCTCCTCATCAATAAATTTTTCAACATCCTTAATAGAGCCTGCTGTGCCTCGTGGTTTTTCCTCTATGTGGAAATGTATATCAGGAGTTTTATGCTCTTTTAATTTGTAAGGGATTTCATCGTTTCCTGACATGATTACCATTACTTCCTCTATCCCGCTTTTCCTCAAAAAATCAATAGTGAACTCAATGAGAGATCTGTTAATAACAGGAAGCATCCACGCAGGGTGATAATTGGTCAACGGAGGCAATCTGTTTTCCTCTCCGCCTGCCAGGATTACAGCCTTTTTAACATTCGTCTTTTTCTGTCTCAAGCAACGCCTCTTAACTATTCTTCTTTCTAAAGTATCCTGCTGTATCTTGTAAAATTATCGTGACACTCTTTTGACACTATATTCACAGAGATAGCAGAAATAGTTATGATCTATAGAGATTAGATCAGGATCCGGAAAAGCCTTATTAAACCGTCTCGGTCATGGCTTAAAAAGCCTTCCTTCGAGTTTATTACCTTATTACTTTCTTTATTGTACTTATATTGCAATTCCTGTTCAAGATAAATTATACAGGGCAAGGATGTGGAATTACACATGATCAAGCCTTTCTTATATTGCATAGAAGGCCCCTTAATTGACAGGAACCAAAGGCAGGATCGAAAGGTGGAGAGTCATCTGTCAGTACATTTGCATTAGAGTCCCATACCGCAAACTGTTCATTCACTCTTTCCGGAAACCACCAACCATGTTCTATACTTATAACGGAAGGGTGAATTTTTTCTGTCACCTTAGCCTTCATCTTTATTTCACCCCTGAGAGATGAAACAATTACCCAGTTGCTATCTTCTATCCCTATTTCCAGAGCAACCGATGGGTGTATCTCTACACATGGATCGGGGTTAAACCTTCTGAGGGATTGAATCTGTCTATGTTCGCTATGAAAAAATTCTCTTCTCCTGCGACCTGTTATCAAGATAAAAGGAAAGTCTTTATATAATTCCGGAGCGCTTATCGGGCTTTCTGGTGGCTCGGTATAAGTCGGGAGTGGATCATAGCCCATTCTCTTCAGAACAGAACTGTAAAGCTCTACCTTGCCGGAAGGTGTCCTGAATCCTCCCTGTTCATATTTTCTGTACATATGAGGAGGATAGTAATAACCTTTCTTCAATAAATCATCAAAAGTAAGACCGAGAGGAGATAGTTGATAGTCAAATATCTCCCTGTAGGTTATATCTGAGCCCGCGAGATTGAGTCTTTTTGATAGTTCATCAATCATCCATTCATCCTGGCGACATTGTCCTGTCTGAACAATCTTTGGCTGTGCAAAAACAAGGTTCTCAGCCACTAAAGGGAACCCCAATAGATGTTCTATTTCGGTCCAGAATGCAGCCGGTAAAATATAGTCAGCAAGTGATGCTGTTGGTGTCATAAATAGGTCTGCTACAACTAAAAGGTCAAGCTTTTTAAATCCCTCGTATACACCTCGCGGGTTTGCAACTGACAATAGAGGGTTACTGCCAAAGACCAGTAGCCCCCTGATTTTATAAGGTATTCCCTCACGCATTGCCCTGAAAAGAGTAGGGACATGAGCTGATGGCAGATACGCACGCCATCCCCCAAGGAGTTTAAAATCTTCAGATCCAATCCTTTTCTTTGACAATTCAGGGGTAATTTTTTCCCTTAAGGTAGGATAACTTTTAAGGATATGCATACCCACTATATCCCCACCCGGCACGTCAATATTGCCTGTAAGGGCCCGCAAAATAGCTATTGCCCTTACAGTCTGTAGCGAATTTGTATTTTGTTCTATTGATACCCCCCATTCAATAACCCCGGGTTTGTTGGTTGCATAAATGGCAGATGCTTTAATAATATCTTCAGCCCGTATCCATGTAACTTTTTCAGCCCAATAAGGGGTAAAGGGCAATATATATTTCTTTAATTCGTCAAAACCAACCGTCCATTTTTCCACAAACTCCTTATCATAGAACCCTTCAGTAATAATTACATTAATCATTGCAAGGGCAAGAGCGGCATCTGTTCCGGGTCTTATTGGTAACCATATTTCACACCTCTCTGCAGTTTCTGACTTTCGGGGGTCAACTGCTATAGTTCTACAATGCTTACCCATGGCCCTTTTTACTGCAATCGCAAGCTCACCGTCAGCGCTTGTTATGAGTGGATTATGCCCCCAGAAAAGGATGCAGGAAGGCCTGGTCTCACCATAGTAATCAGCAACAACAAAACCACCGTATGTGAGATTGCTCACGGTAATCCTCGGAAGGAAGCACTGGGCAAATCCAGGTTCAAACCAGTTTGGAGTCCCAAGTGCATTAGCAAATCTCACAATATGAAGATAGTGATGCCTGCCTGTTCCCTGTCCAACTGCAATAGTTTCTGACCCGAACTTACTTCTGATTCTATCAATTTCATCTGCGATCTCAGTAAGGGCGCTCTCCCATGAGATCTCCTCCCACTGATTAGCTCCTCGTTCACCTTTTCTTTTTAAAGGGACTTTCAGCCTGTCAGGATGATTTGCAATGTCAGGTGACCTCAGCCCTTTTACGCACATCCATCCCTTGCTTACAGGAGACGAGGGGTCGCCCTTGACCTTGACAACCCTGTTATCCTGAACAAAGACGAGGGCGCCGCAACCGCCATGACATACCCTGCAGATACTTTTGTAAACAGTAGCTCCCATAGTTATTAAGGGTCTCATAATAATAACGACATTAGTTTTATAAAATCCCTCCTAACCTCCCTTTACCAAAGGGAGGAATAATTCCCCTCTTTGTCAAAGAGGGGTCAGGGGAGATTTCCTAATAAATGTGCATTCAATTATGAGACTGTTAATTATTTCCTCCCTTGTACCTTTGCATCGTCCCACAGTCTATCCATTTCATCGAGGGTCATTTCCATAAGCTTTTTACCTGATTCAGCAGCCTTCATCTCTATATAACGGAACCTCGAAATAAACTTACTTATCGTCTTCCTTAAGGCATCCTCGGGGTTAACATCAATAAACCTCGAAATATTCACAAGCATAAATAATATATCACCAAGTTCATCTTCTATCTCATCCTGCCTCTTAGTTTCGAGTGCCCTTTTAAACTCCTTCAATTCCTCATCAAGCTTCTTTAAGACATCCTCAACCTTTTCCCAATCAAAACCAACCCTTGCCGCCCTGTCCTGAAGCCTATGCGCCCTTAGTAAGGAAGGTAATGTTTTAGGGACTCCATCAAGTATAGATTCTTGCAGTTTACCCTCACGCCTTTTCTGTTCTTCCCAGCGTGCCCCGCTCCACGGCTTCATAACCGTGGCTTCCTGTGGAGCGGGGTGTGCAAAGACTTCATCTGTTGTTTTATTATCCGTTTTTCCGAAGACATGCGGATGCCTTGCAATCATCTTTTCACTAATCTTCTCAATAACATCGGAAATCTTAAACTCATTATTCTCTTTCGCTATCTGACATTGAAAGACTATCTGAAACAGGAGGTCGCCAAGCTCCTCCTTTATCTTCTCAGGATCATTCTCCTCAATCGCCTCAATAAGCTCGTATGCCTCTTCAACAATGAATGGCTTAAGCGATTCCCTTGTCTGCCCTTTATCCCAGGGGCAACCCTTCCTGAGTGCCTCCATGATATTTAAAAGTTTCTGAAAGTCCATTGGGTTTTTTATTGCCTTCTTGATTATTGATGCATGTAATATTAATGTCCTATGCCTTATAGTATTCTTGTCATTGACCTGAAAATACCCCTCTTTGGCAAAGAGGGGTTAGGGGAGATTTTATGAATAAATTTTTTCTTAAAATCCCCCTTCATCCCCCTTTTCCAAAGGGGGAACAAATAGTATTTTCATGCTCTTTTGTGAGCCAAAGGCTCATGTCGATTTCTGCCTGTTTAAACATAGAATCGCTTAATCTGAGTAAATCATTTCTCCTTTCTCGAAGCATAGATATACGCTGATATTGAAACAAGAAATAACGTCAAAATAAAGATTATCCAAGGAGCCAATTCGATATAGATAAGCTTTTCCACATAGTAAACTATAAACGACCCGCTATACGTAAGCAAAGGGGCATGCCTCTGCCTCAGCCATATTTCAAGATAGGTCAAAGGACAGTACCATCCAAATATCTGCATAATAACTGCAAAACCAAGACCAGCTATGTGGAATATCTTTACAGCCCGATATTTTTTTCCTATGAATGCACCGAATATTAAGAAAACAATCCACAGAAAATGGATAAGGACAACAAAATCTGCTGCTACCCTGTAGAACATCTCCTCTGGTGCCGCATTATTCTATACCCTTCCTTGCCTGCAAACAAGCCTTGTTAAATCGATTCCGATCGAGTCTGCTGCAGCCCTCCAGCGTTCATTTACTGGTATATCAAAGATAATTTTGTTATTTACAGGAGCAATCAACCAGCCGTCTATCATAAGCTCATATTCAAGCTGCCCCGGAGCCCATCCTGCAAACCCCAGAGTAAAAAGGAACTGTTTCGGCCCCTTACCCGCTGCAATATCAATCAGTATCTCCTTTGCTGTAGTAAGGCAAAGGTCTTCATTAATCTTTATTGAGGGATGGTAACTGCCTAAAGGTGAATAAAGGATATATCCCTGTTCAGGCTTAACAGGACCGCCGTAGAAGACCGGCAGGTCTATTATATATTCCTTTATATCCAGCCCACCAATCAGGGGTACAAAACTACTCAACAAAATGCGGTTTATAACAAGTCCAAAAGCACCATCTTTTGTGTGGTCACAGATGAGCACAACAGTACGTTCAAAATTCGGATCTTTTAAACTTGGAACCGCTATCAGAAACATACCCGTAAGATTCCTGATATCAATATTTTTCATCTGAAAACCTCAAAACTCCCCTTACCCTTTTTTAAATCCCCCCTTACCCCCCTTTGCTAAAGGGGGGGGTGGGGGGATTATTTATTTTCCTGCATCTCTTAATCGCAAGTCTTGCAAGCTTATCACACCTTTTATTCTCGGTATGACTATCATGTCCTCTTACCCACTCCCACTTAACATCATGAAGATTTGAGAGATCAAGGAGTCTCTTCCAGAGGTCCTGATTGATAACATTCTGTTTCTGGCTATTCTTCCAGTTGTTTTTAATCCATCTGAAGATCCATGATGTTATACCCTGAACAACATAATTTGAATCAGTAACCACTCTAACACTGCATGGTCTTTTCAGGGCTTCAAGTGCCTTAATAACTGCTGTTAGCTCCATACGGTTGTTTGTGGTCATTGGATTACAGCCAGTGAGTTCCTTCTCACGGGTGCCGGACCTCAAAATAACACCGTAACCCCCTACGCCGGGGTTGCCACTGCAGGCGCCATCCGCAAAAATTTCCACAAATGGTTTCTCGATCTTCTTCAACTTTAATACAACACGGATGTATATACTATATTACACATTTTGATGTTAATTTGTAATCTGAATTCTTAATGGCTCGCTGGTTGATCCTAATCGCATAGCTTAGAATCATGCATTTGGAATATAATTAATTGTTTTCTAATCCTGTGATACAATAGAATCTGATGGAGATTTCTATCATAATACCTACACTTAACGCCGGTGTATACATGGAGAAACTTCTTTCCTTGCTCCGGGCACAGGATACTAAACCATCAGAGATAATAATAATAGATTCTTCATCAAGAGACAATACTATAGATAGTGCTAAAAGGTTTGACGCAAAGACAATAGTGATTCCAGAACACACTTTCAATCACGGAAAAACAAGAAATTTGGCTGCAGCGGAAGCAAGGGGTGATATTCTTGTTTTCATGACACAGGATGCTCTACCTCAAGATAATACCCTGCTGAGCAAGTTAACCGCACCCTTACAGGTATCTGATATTGCAGCAACATTCGGGAGACATATCCCGAAGCCTGATGCGTCACCGCCGGAGGTATTTGCAAGGCAGTTTAGTTATCCTGATACAGCGTCAATCAAAGCTATAGATGACATAAAACGATACGGGATAAAGACATTTCGCTTTACCAATGTTTGCTCAGCTATTAAAAAAGAGCTTTTCCTGAAGGCCGGAATGTTCCCTGAGGGCATCAGGGCAAATGAAGACATGTTGATGGCGGCAAAATTAATCTTAAATGGTTATAAAGTAGCATATGTCCCTCAGGCAATGGTTATCCATTCCCATAACTATTCGCTATTTCAACAATTCAGGCGTTACTATAATATTGGCTCATCTCTCAAAAATAATAGCTGGATTCTGAAACATGTTCGGGCAGAAGGAGAAGGGATGAGGTTTATAAAAGGACAGGTAAGTTTTATTCTCAAACGTCGTAAATACCTCTGGATACCATACATTCTGTTGGAGTCATTGACAAAATACGCAGGATACAGAATTGGATTAATTGCTGGATGATTGAGGTAACGAGTTGACAAAAAGGATATTTCAGGTTTTTTGTCTCATCAGCATCGATCTTTTTGCTTTTTACATTTCCCTCTTTATGGCATGGGCAATAAGGGCTAAATTCATAGATACTATCTACCCGGATCTTCCCCCTTTTTCTTATGCCCATTTTATATCGTTTTGGTGGATACCTGCTACATATATACTTTTTATTTTTTATGGGGGCCTTTATGAAAAAAATCTTCCTTTCTGGGATGAAACAAAAGGCATAGTAAAATCTATTTCACTTGCGAGCATCACGTTATTGGCTATTGTAACATTAGGTAAGATAGGGGACAGGGTGTCACGGTTTGTGTTACTGGGAACATGGTTAACTTCCCTATTCGCATTTCCCATATTCAGGCTCTGGGGTAAGAAATTCCTTTATAACTTGGGGATATGGAGAGAAAAGGTACTGATAATCGGAGCTGGAAATGCAGGAAAACTTGTAATGGAAGGCCTCCAGAGAGAAAAGCACATGGGATATGATGTTATCGGATTCCTGGATGATGACGAACAAAAAAAAGGGAATACTATTAATGGGAAAAAGGTGCTTGGCAGGGTAAACTACTTTCCTGAGTTTATAAAAGAGACGGCCATTAAAACAGCTATTATTGCGATACCTTCGCTCCCGCCTGAAAGGCTATCTGTACTGACAGCCGATATTCAGAATCATGCTATTAACACAATGGTTATACCCAATCTGAAAGGTATTGCACTAATAAATACCGACCTTTTACATCTTTTCCGCGAGGAATTATTTCTGATGAACATAAGAAATAACCTGAAATCTGTAACAAACAGGTTTGTAAAAATGCTCTTTGATATTACAGTTAGCATAATTTCAATGCCTCTGCTTCTGCCTGTTATCGGAATTATCGGGATAATAATAAGGGCAGAGACACCTGGACCGGCCATCTATGTCCATGACCGAATTGGGAAGAATGGAAAAACCTTCAGGTGCTACAAATTCAGAACGATGTACAGAGATGCTGAAGAAAAACTGAAGGAGATATTAGATACAAATGAAGAAACCCGTAACGAGTGGTTGGAAAACTGGAAACTAAAGGATGATCCAAGGATAACAAAGGTGGGGCGATTTCTCAGGAAAACCTCACTGGATGAGCTTCCACAAATATTCAATGTCATCAAGGGAGAGATGAGCCTTGTAGGTCCAAGACCATATCTACTAAGGGAGAAGGCTGCTATTGGTGAAAATCTTCACGTAATCTGTGGTGCAAAACCAGGGATAACGGGTCTTTGGCAAGTCTCCGGGAGGAGCGATACAGGTTACAAATACAGGGTAAAGCTTGATTCATGGTATATCATGAACTGGTCTTTGTGGCTTGACATAGCCATAATCTTTAAGACAATAAGGGTAGTTGTAAAGACAGAAGGAGCATATTAAATTATGATTATTAATCAAAAAATCTCCCCTAACCCCTCTTTCCCAAAGAGGGGTAATACCTCCCTTTGGCAAAGGGAGGTTAGGAGGGATTTTTCAATCATTGTATGTATTATTATGAGACGGAATATTAATACGTTACTCTGGAGTATGATATAATTTAAATATGATTAAAACTATACCTTACCTACAAGCAGAGGATCTGCCAAAGGTGCCTTTTGTCCTTAATGGAATATCGTCCCGTTTTATCCGTGAAAATAAGATTATCCCATTAGAGCTTAAAAACAACATCTTGAAGGTTGTGATGGTAAACCCTGAGGATACAGCGACTATTGATGCACTCAAGGTAGCAACTTCAGCCGATGTCACGGTATATACCGGTGATAGCAAAGCGCTGGAGGAATACATATCCAGATTCTATGGTCAGGAATCACAGAATATAAACAGGATAATCGAGGATATCGGTGAAAGGGGCTTTGAATTCCTTAAAGAGGAGGAAGAGGATATAGGGCACCTTAAAGACCTTGCCTCAGAGGCCCCTATAATAAAGCTTGTTAATCTGCTCATAACAAGAGCTGTCGAAAGTCGGGCAAGCGATATTCACATAGAACCATTCGAGGATGAATTGAAGGTCAGATACCGCATAGATGGCGTATTACATGATATAGAATCCACACCTAAAAGACTTCAGGCCGCAATCGTGTCCAGGATAAAAATCATGGCAAGACTTAATATAGCCGAAAGAAGATTACCGCAGGATGGTCGTATAAGGCTTAAAGTCGGTGAAAGGGCAATAGACATGAGGATATCTACAATCCCTGTGCTTTATGGTGAAAGCGTTGTGATGAGAATCCTCCATAAAGAAGGCATAGTGATAGACCTTGACCAGCTGGGATTTCCATCGCAAACTCTTAATGCCTTTAACCACCTTATCAAGAAACCAAACGGTATTGTACTTGTTACAGGTCCCACCGGAAGCGGAAAGACTACAACACTATACGGCGCACTTGACAAAATAAATTCCCCTGACAAAAAAATAATCACTGTTGAAGACCCTGTGGAGTATCAGCTTAAAGGGGTAAATCAGATACAGGTAAAACCACAGATAGGATTGAATTTTGCAAACACCCTGAGGCATATTGTCAGACAGGACCCTGATATTATCTTGATAGGCGAGATCAGGGACATCGAAACAGCAGAGATAGCCATACAATCGGCCCTTACAGGACACCTTGTATTTTCGACATTACATACCAATGATGCACCCAGTGCGATAACGAGAATCATAGATATGGGAGTTGAGAATTTCCTCCTGTCTTCCACTATTAGAGGAATCCTTGCTCAGAGGCTTGTAAGGGTCATCTGTCCTTCGTGCAAAGAAATAGCCCTATCCATAGTCGTTGATAAGGAAGAACTAAAGCTCCTTGGCATTAGGAGTGATATGCCCCTTTACACAGGGAAGGGATGTGAAAAATGTGCATTTACCGGCTATTATGGAAGGACAGGGATATTCGAATTGCTTACTATTGATGACGATATACGCAGATTAATATTAAAAAATGCCGATTCAAACGAGATAAGGGAAATGGCAAAACAGCATGGCATGAGGACCCTGCTTGAGGATGGTGCTGAAAAGATAAAGGCAGGTATAACTACCTTTAGCGAAGTACTCAGGGTAATACAGGAGGCATAGGTAGCCATCTTTCCTGCTCTAATACCCACCTTTTACCTCTGTGATTTATATTCATTAATAATTCTTACAGGATCTCCCATCATCCTGATATCCCCATGATCCAGCCATAAAACCCTGTCACAGAGATTGGGAATCTCTTCCATACTGTGTGAGACGAACAGTATTGTAATTCCCTTCTTCCTAAACTCCGAAATCCTCTCTTTGCTTTTTTGTTTGAAGTGAGCATCTCCAACAGCAAGGATTTCATCGATGATCAAGATATCCGGGTCAACCTCAGTCGCTATAGAAAATCCCAGACGGGCAATCATTCCCGAGGAATAGCTTCTAAGGGGGGTATTAATAAAATCTTTCAATTCAGAAAAATCTATAATATTATCGTATTTTTCCTCTATCTCCCTTCTCGAAAAGCCGAGAATTGAGGCGCTCAAGAAAATATTTTCTCTTCCCGTTAGTTCGTTGTCAAAGCCTGCACTAAGCTCGATAAGAGGGGCTATACTCCCATTTACACGGATCTTGCCTTCGACAGGCTTAATAACCCCGGATATAACTTTCAACAGGGTGCTTTTCCCGGCACCGTTGTGGCCGATGATACCCAATGATTCTCCTCTCCTGACATCTAATGATATGTTCCGTAACGCCCAGAGTGTCTCAGCCCTGATCCTTTTACCCTTTAAATAATTAATAATATATGACTGAAATGATCTCCTCCGTTCTTTAATAATTCTGTACGTAACCGATACGTTCTGGATCTGTATCATATCAAAGATAAAATATTATCCTCTCCTTATTTTTATGGTAGATACTCCATCCTGTCGCAAAAGAAAGGAAGGCGAAAATGAATCCTAAAAGAACATGATCTACAGTTAACATGGTTTTATCGTAAAGACACCCTCTGAAAAGGCTTATATAGTGATACAAAGGATTCAAAGGCATAAGGATTTGGAATTTTTTGGGAAGGATAGAAACAGGATAAAATATCGCCGAGAGATACATCCACCCCATTAATATAACCTCATATATGTATACAACATCATGGAAAAACACTGCAAGGGTCGAGATTATCAGGGCTATACCAAGAGCAAAGATAAAAATAAAACCAACGATAATTGGCAGTAATACGATATAGGAGCTGAGATTCGTGCCTGAGAAGATAATAATGAGAAATAGGGGAATCAGAGAAAAAAGAAAATGGACCAGTGAAGATGCAACAACAGAGATAGGAAAAATTGACTTCGGGAGATATAATTTATTAATAAGGTTCCTATTATGAAGAAATGCCAGTGAAGCAACCTTCGTACCCTGAGCAAATAACTGCCACATGGTGATTCCAGATATAACGTATGCTGTATAGTTCGCTATGGTTTTTCCAAAGATCCCGGAAAAAATGATATAGAAAATAAGCATTATCAGAAGAGGATCTAACATAACCCAGAGGAAGCCGAGTGCAGATCTTTTATATCTTTTTTTGATATCCCGTGAAACGAGATTCCGTAATAGTTCTCTATATTTATACAGTTCGTGAATTTCTGTAAATAAATTCATGAAAATCTCAGGGCATTCTATTGTTTAGTATACACTTCTATAATTGGTGCGGTACATCAAGCTTGTCCGCTAACAACCTCTTTAAGAAACAGTTCGAATACCAATGCCATATCATCCCAGAGGTAATTGAAGGCGAATCTTCGTCCCTTTTCTCCAATAGTATGTCTTAACCCCTTATCCTTTAAAAGAACAGAGAGTTTATCAGCAAGATCTCGTGAAGAATTATTTTTAAATGTAAGCCCGACATCATTTTCAATAATGTATCTGAGTTCTGGTATATCACTTACAAGAACCGCTTTGCCACATGCGAGTGCCTCAAGAACGCTCACAGGATGCGCCTCAAGCCTTGATGGGAGGACAAATGCCTTTGCCTTTGAGAGTAGTCTCAGCTTCTCTTCGCCTGATACAAAACCTACGTAATTTATCCTATCTCTTAGCCCTACCGGAATTCTCTTCATAAGGTCGTCTACATTGCTAAATGCGTAGCCTGCAAGCACCAGTCTCAAATCCTTAAACTTCTCGGCAATTAATCTGAACGCATCTACAAGAATGTCCAGACCCTTTTGATAGATATCAATTCTGCTGAGGAATAGGATATAGTCATCTTCTTCATTGTTTACCCGAAGAAACTCCCTGTCTATCCCATTTGGGATAATGGCACATTTTTCAGATCTTCTAATCACCTTATTCATGTTGACATCAGTGACCAGAATGAAAGTGTTATAAAGCTTCAGATAGATCTTTTCCATAACATACATGGGCAAGCCATAGAAAACATTGAACTTTTTCACGTAGTGAAGACCCCAGAGACCCTGAATCTGAAGTATCACGGGTGTTCTGGTAAGAAATTTACTGAAAAAGGGGGTTGCGGGAAGGAAATTTTCAATGATAACATCAAAATTATCTCCAAATTTCTTAACATATTCAGCAGCCTTTACTGTATATGAGAAAACGTTCCTCGTAAGTCTCTTACTTCCGGCACCAACAAATATGTGTTTTAACCCGAATATTTCTCCATCAATTGCTCCCGGATATTTCATACAGAGGAAGGTAATATCGTGTTGGGCTTTCAATCTTTTATATATCTCATAAGCCCTGACACCAGCACCGCCAAACCCAAATGGGCTTCCAAAACTTTCATAAATGAGTTGAAGAATCTTCAATTTTATACTTTTTTATACTTCCACTCCCTCAAACTTAATACATTTGTCATCCCTTTTACCTTTTTACAGTAGGATTCATCTGCTGTAAGTAAAATTCCTTTCTTAAGTATGGCAACTGCATGATATACAGCATCATAAAAGGTAACATCGTATCTTTTCATCAGGCTAAATGTCTCTTTACATAATTCCAGCGTCATCTCAAGTTCGGTAAACCTATATCCGATAAAGATATCCATCAACTCGTAGGACGTTTCAGGATTTTTTAGCATGAGAACATTTCCGACCTCAAAGCTCCAGAGTTTCGGAAGGATTATTTCTACGCTGCCGTCCATCCATGCGTTAAGAAATGCGATAGCATTATCTCTATGGCCCTCATCGGATTTAAAAGCCCATTTTAAGAGAACAGAGGCATCAGGAATTACGATTTCGGCCATTATCAGCTATTCCTTAATCTGTTTTTCTTTATTGCTTCAACTATGTCCCTTGTTGAAACCGCGGGGCCTTTAGCCCTAAGGGACAGAAGCTTTTCAGTAAGTCTTTTTCTCTTTATCGAAACCAATTCCTTTCGCAATGCATCATTAACCACCCTGCTGCGCTCACCAGGAGGAACTAATTGCTCGAATTCACTCCTTACATCGTCACTAATCATAAAATTAACCTTTTTTGCTGAATGTGCCAATTTTTTATACCCCCTTATACGGTGTAACTAATTTACCTACTATTATAGGATACTGACTTCGGTCCGTCAACAATAGTGCTCGCTATCCTCGGCATGCCAAAAGAAATCAAGAAAATATATATAACAAAATATTTTTTAACCATATTCATAAATCCCTTGTTAACCACCTAATAATCTATTTCAAAAATCTCCTTATATCCAGCCTCTGCTCTATCATCCTGTATTTTCCGGAATGTTGTACTTGTCCGTTATCCATCAATGCTACATTAAATTTGATTTTATAACCATGTAATCCCAAACTCCGTTTTATCTCACTTAATATTCTATTTGCATCCTCATCTTTGTATGAATCATTAGGACATATCCGTAGCTCTACTATACCCGGACGCTCCTGATATAATTGAAACCGTTCGACATTTTCAAAAACTCTAAAGTCTACATTCAGATAGACCGAAACAATCTGTCCATCCCTATTTATCAAAAAATCACTGACGCGCCCTTCGAGTTGAGAGAGCAGAGCATACTCTCTTCCGCACTCTCTGCATCTCTCTGTGATGCCATTACAGAGATCACCTGTCTCGTACCGAATTAGAGGCATCGCATAATTAATAAAGCCGGTTCCGATTAATTCATGAAAAGAACCTTCGGCACAGCGATACTCGGCATATCCATACTGCGGATAGAGATGATAAGCGTCTGAATGTTCACATCCACCACCATGTATTACCTTCTCCACCATCCCATAATCAGAAAATACCCTTACTCCAAAGACGTCTTTAATGATCTCTTTCTGCCATTCATAGACATTCTCTGCATAAACAATAATACCCTTCAAACAATTGAAGATAGATTTCTTTCTATTCTTGACATAAGAAGAAAATGTAGCAATCGTATGTGGAAAGCCTATCAGGTATTCAGGCTTAAAATTGTTTATCATCTCTATATACCTATCCAGCCACTCATCTACAAAGTAGTCGCTTGAAAGAACCAGCGTATTACCGTGTCTATTCCATGGGAAGTTATCTTTATTTCCTCTTCTAATGTTTGCTTCAAAGAAAACATTCCTTGATTTGGGAGAGTATCCAACCCTACTCCATAAATTAACTATAGTAGCCCAGTGCATTTCTTCTGTCTCTTTGTTACTAAAAATTAAAAGTGGATTACCTGTTGAACCACTTGTGTATGTTTTAAATATGGTCCTTTTCGAGATATTGGTTGCAATGAAATCTTTTCCTTTTTTCTTCACTTCGGATTTGTTAAGGTATGGTAACACCTTTATATCATTAGGGGTCTGAAGACTATTAGGATTAAATCCATATTCGTTAAAAATTCTTCTGTAGTAAGGGACATTCTTCCATGCATGTATCAACAAGTCCCTCAACTGCTCCACCTGGTAAGCCTCAAGCCTGTCCCTGTCCCATTTCTCAGATTCTCTTAAAAATCCAAGCCAGTACCTGAAGGTTGGGCCATAAGAAATACCGTACCTTAAGTTCATTGGTAGCCTTTCTAAAATCTCTCTTACAGCTTTTTCTATAATCCAATTGGATTCTATAAACTTCTTTATTACTTCTATACTATTCATGTTTATAATTTCAGAAAAACTTTTTTGATCATACTTAAGAAGCCCTTGATGTATTGGCGCAAGACATTATAAAAAAGAGAAATTTCAGGCATCGGGTCATTTAAAGAAAAAATAGCATAGATACATTTTTTGCGAGTAAATATATTCTTAATATATATCATGAAACGTTTTCGCTCCAAAAAACCATTCTCTGGCCAGACCCATTCTTTCCCCACCCTATATGATAGTATTGCCTTCCCTTTATATTCCTCTGTAACATCCTTATAAACAGCATATGGAATGTTCACACCGCATTCGGTGGATAAACTATTACAATGTGTTGCCCTCGGATTAAACTCTATTAATTTAAACTTCCTATCTTTTGGATCTAACTTGAATTCACTAAAAGAAATACCATGACAATTAAAGACCTCTAATACCCGAAGACCGAGTTCGACTATCCGTGGTTCTTCTACACTTTCAAATGCAGTTCCGGTACCAAAATCAGATGGATGCTGTTCTAATTTCCTACCCATAAACATTGCCAGAGTGTCCCTTTTTTGGTTTGTATAAGATTGAAATTCATACAGGTTAGACGCATCACCTTCTATAACCTCTTGAATTATCATTTTAAAGCCCGTAATAGAATATTTTTCAAACTCTTCAATCAATTTATCCTTAGAGGTACATTTAACAGCTTTGATTCCATATTTAATAAGGAATGCATATGAATGAGCTGGCTTTAGAATTACAGGAAAGTTAACATTTCTTGATATTTCTTCAATATCCTTCTTCTCTTTTGGATAAAATGTCTCTGGCAATAGGATATCATATTCGGCAGCCCTTTTATACTGGTTCTCCTTATCCACAATATCCTTTATCACATCCCATCCGGGAAAAGGCACTTTATAATATGTTTCAAGTTTATCTTTCGCTTTTGCAATTGCAGCTACATAGGAATCGTTCGCAGGAAATAAAAATTTTGTGTTATTAGAAGTCTTACCTAAATCCATCAAAAAGTCTATTAGGTCGGATTCTGAATGTAGTGGATCGGGGCAAACTATGCCCTTTGAGATAAATCTCGAATACATTCCTATAGCATTTGGGTCTGGATCTAATGCAAATATAGGGATATTCTCTCTTCCAAGACTTCTAATCATACCTAACCCGTTGATTCCGCAGCCAAGAACTACAGCCAATGGAACTCTTTTCACCTGAAACCCTCCTCTACTCGTCATGCCAAATCATTTTCAGGCTGTCAAAATTTTCATAAATAAGTTGAAGAATCTTCATTAATTTAGGAGATCCGTGTTTTCCATTTGGTTTATATACGACGAGCGTTTTCCCGATATCTTCCCCGGAAAATTCTTCTCTCGGTACGTTTACACCAGCTTCTTTCAGGGCCCTGAAAGTATACTCTTCGTGGTATATATTGTAAACATCAGGATGATTTATCACAGGAGTTTCGGGCTTAGCTTTTCTCAATGTATGCAGCAATTCTTTTTTGATGTTATCGGGCAGAGGGTCTTGTGAATATACCCATAAAATGTCTGCATCCTCAATCCTTTCATTGACTGAAGCTGAACATACACGGCTTCACTCATTTATCCAGAATGCGGTAAAATGGCCGAATTTTCCACTCTTTGGATAAACTTCAATGAGGCAAATGTGTATTGGTCTTCTGAGTTTTTTATGCCTCTTTGCCCTGAACCACGTCAACGGCCCTTTATCGAAACCAATATGTTCTTTTTTAACATTCGACATAAACCATAGCCACTGTAATGCAATATCCTGTACCCGCCACACAACTTTCTTGAGCATCAATTTTTTCTCTTCACTATTTCCTCTTCCATATCTCACCCGACTTTTATCAGAAAAAGATAGAGAGGATACTTTGACATGACTCTCTGAGACAGTAACGAAGGATAAAGGAACTTAAAATCCAGGTAAGGTTTCAAGCCTTCATGAATCATCTCAGCACATGACAGGTAATATCCAGCATCATGATTAAAGGGCAAGAATAAAAAGATGCACAACCAAGCCCAGACCAGCACAAAAAATATTAAAACACCTGCTCCAGCAATAATGTACTCTTTCTGCCTATAGCTCATTTTTTGTATGTATTCCTCTAAGGAAGGCCTTTATAAAACCCAAAACCAATTTTAAGCATTATATGTTTATAAAATCTTTAATGTTCAACCTTTGATCCGTCATCAAAACCTTGCCAGATGACGTCCGCTCTATAGTGTCAACAAATACGATCTTAATCTCTACGCCACTTTCTGGGATATTAAATCTTTTATTTATCTCTTTTTGAATCATCACAGTATCTGAATCAGAATAAGTATTCCTTTTTACTATTTTTAAATATGCAATTCCGGGCTCATCTTGAAGGAATTGAAACTGCTTTACATTAAAGAAAATATCTGTATCGTTACCTGCTACGGCTGTATAAAATATCTGACCATCTTTGCTGATGAGAAATTCATTCATCCGGCCAAGTACCCTTTCAATAAGTAGGTGATTACGGCCGCACATGTTACACCTTTGTGAGCCTTCTACGCCAATATCCATAGTCTTATAACGTATAAAGGGCATTGCATAATTTCGAAAACCTGTACCTATTATCTCGCAATTATCTTTATTTATATCAATGAGTTCTGTTATCCCATACTGGGGATAGATATGACATTGATTAGAATATTCACATCCACCTCCGAAAACAACACCTTCGTACATACCATAATATGAAAAAATCCTCGCACCCAAAGCTTCTTCTATAACCCTTCCCTGCCAGGGATAAACCGTTTCTGCATACGTGAAAGCAGCCTCCAAACTTGTAAAGGGACTCAATCTTCGTTCCTTTATAAACAAAGCAAGAGAAAGCAAAATCGTCTTATAGCCTGAGATAAATTCAGGTTTGAATCTCTCAATCAATTCATAATATTTTTGCATCCACTCAGTACTTATATTGGACGCTGATAAATAAAGCTTATTGCCAATACGCAGAGAGTGTGGAAAGATTTTCTTACCCATTTTTATATCACGCCATGTAAAAAAACTGCTCTTTTTTTAAGGGTAAAACCAACTCTACTCATTATATTGAATAGGAATGATGCATATATCTCATCGCTTTCTCTTGTCTTGTAGATAGTTAAAGGGATACCGGTAGAACCACTCGTGGTAGTCTTAATTAAAGCTTTTTGGGGGATATTTTCTGCAATGAAATCATTTACTCTTTCACTCACCGTCTCTTTTGTCAGATAGGGCAAGGTTTTGATGTCATCTAAGCATTGCACCTTCCTAGGATTAAATCCGTAAGAAGAAAAGATCTCTCTATAATAGGGAACATGTTGTTGAACATGTTTCAGCAATACTTTTAATTGTTCTAATTGAAATGCCTCAAGTCTCTCTTTATCCCAATACTCGGATTCCTTTAAAAAAGCCGTCCAGTACAGAAATGTTTTTCCAAAATACAGCCTGTGTAGCAATTTTAAAGGCAATCTCTCGATAACTTCTCTTGTAACCTTTTCCAGAAGAAAATGAGATTTTATAAACTTTCTTATTATTTCTATACTCATCATATATTTTCCATGGTCATTTAATTAAACCTGAATCATGCGTGAAAATAGCCGAGACATCTTGCATCGGATTAAAGTCAGGCAGGATGCTTGACCTATTTCCGTCTGTTTCAGAAACCTAACTAAAAGGTAGATTTTTATGTAAATCGTAATTTGAGATCTGTTATAGCAAAGAATCTTTTGTTTTTTAGATTTCTTCGATGTTTGTGTTATCATATCTTAAAATATCATGCAGGATTCAGGTTAAAATTAACTTTTAAAAACTTACATATCGGTTTATGGAAGTTTCCTGACAACCTTTTTTAACCTCCCGAAGGATAGAAGAAGAATTTCTCCTTTCTCTGCGGTTTCTTCTTTCACATGGGTAATAAAACGTATCCAGCCATGCGCAGAGGCTGCAAAGAATGCAGGTAAAAATGCGCTTCCTCTCGGATTGACTTCGAGCAGGCAGTGCCCGTTATCCCCCACAAGGGCATCGATGTTTATAAGTCCTCTATATCCTCTGCCCTGCAAATGCCGGATAAGATCAAAACAGTCTCCCATGAGCGCCGGCGAAAGTTCATTTTCACACACGTTGATCTGGGAATGAAAGGTAAAATTCCCCTGTCCTTGCTCGTGGTAGAGCATTTCGTTTGCGCACAGGAATTCTACTTCGTTATAAACAAAAAACTGAAGCCCGATACTGCGATACCCTATCAGATAATCCTCAAGGTAATAGCCGTCTCGGGGATTACTATTGGTAAGACTGATACCAAGACCGCCTGCGGAGTTCTGTATGGGTTTTTCTACCATCTGTATGCCTCTATTGACAAAGCCCCAGTCAGGAGTTGGTATCTCTAAAGACTTGAGGATTTCTTTTGCCTTGAGTTTGTTGTCCAGGAGAGCAAACATTTCAGCAGAGGGGCAAATAAGACGTTGCCCCGAGAGCGTATCAACGAACTCCTTTGGCCTGTATATCCACGGTAGTATCAATGATTTCTTAGATTTATTTAAATCATTTATTGCCCATGCATCAGGACAATCTATGCGTACATAGAACTCATCAAAAGGGAAAAACCTTCCGAGGCAGTCGAATAGTGAAACATCCTTCACGCCAAGCCCGTAAATGCTCAGAAAACGTTCTGGCTCCGGGAAGTTCTCGAGATAACAGGTCCAGAGAATGGCTTCTTGATATAGGTCTGCAAATTTCATAAAAATGACCGGATACCCTCGGCTAAGAACTGAGCAGTTTCTTGAGCAAAAGCAGTTTTAGCATGCCTGTTGTAAGCCATTGTTCGATTGACATCAAATAGTACCACTTTCCCATCCTGAAGGACATAATCAAATTTACCATAATCAAATTTTAGATATTGCCTGATAGAGTAAAGTTCTTCCGGAACAGGGATGTGTTCTATAGAGATAGTGTTCGAAGGTTTTACAATCCTGTCTTTTGATCTCGAAAATACATTTACACTTCTGTCACCCAAAAAGATCCATCTCCTCAAACAGTAATATTCACCGTCCCTTTCCGTAAGAAACTTCTCTACAATAAAATTTTTATTTTTGAATATCTTCGGGGGTACTTCTTTCAAGGATTCGTAGACAGGATATCTGGTTGGATCTAAATAGCTGGCACCTTTACATGCAAATAATTTTAGATAGAGGTAGTCAGCATAGACCTTTGCCAGCATGAGATAACGATTCTTCGGTTTTGAGAGAAGGCGTCTCTCGGGAAGCCCTCCATAATTACGGTCAGTCTTTATAATGACAGGCCCTCTATAAGAGTCGTTAGGTCCAATAATGCTTGAACTGAACTTTGATTTTGAAATATTTACGACATGCCGATTTACAACAACCGGGTAGTTATTGAGGAAACTAAGATATTTATCTGGTATTACAGTAAGGTCAATATGAGGAATTATTACATCAGCATTAATAAAACGTTCAATGCCGCGTATCACCTCGACGATAAATCCATACCGTTCCCATTCCCTTATCAGTAGCGTGATGAAAGGCGGATAAATATAAAAACTTTTATCATTTTCATGGATAAGGATAGCTATTTTCTTTTGGCTCATTTATCAATCCAGAAGCCTTTGCTTCTAAAATCTATGTTTCTATTTAGAAATAGATAATTTTTAATCTTTTAAAAAGCCCGTAAACCTTTACCAATTTAGGATAAAGAAATGTTGGAATGAACAACGACATAAAACTCACAACAATACCTCTAAGTAAATCCTTCACAGAAAGCTTTCCTTTAAAGAGTGCCGGTATCCGCTTTATACCCTGAAATCTTTCGCCCGCAAGAACATTATAAAAAATCTCCTCTTTTGCCTTCATCCTTCTGATTATGCTCAAATCTATTTCTCCGTTGTTATAATCATCCAGGTTCGATACCCTTTGTATTACCTTTTGTCTCATATAGGCAAAATCCTTATTCACCATAGCCAATTCCTTATAGCCATTGTGACCTGCTAACATAGTGGTATTTCTACTATGCAATCTGTATTTACCAAGTATATCAGGGGTATATTCGGCGGGTGCATAATATGATGACATTGCCGTTATATAATAATCTATGCCTCTCTTTATACCCTCGGGGATAGGATAGATTCTCTCTATGACACTTCTTCTGAAAGCAAAAGAACTCCCTCCGCAGAATATACGGCCGGAAAATATATCATTTGTAATCCAACCGCTCAAACCTTCTGTATAGCCAAAGTTTTTATAGAAATTCCTGTGTATAACTGAGCCCAGACTGTCAATAACTTCAAAAGGATGATAGACTATTCCGTTATCTTGCCGTTCATTGAATTTCTTTATGACTCTTAAAAGTCGTTCTTCATGCCATATATCGTCAGAGTCAAGAAAAGTAATAATTTCATTTTTTGCCCGTGATATGCCAATATTTCTTGCACCTGCTATCCCTTTATTTTCCTGATAAACATAAATAATTTTATCCATGTATTCCTTGAGGATTTCGCGGGTGTTATCTGTAGAGCCGTCATCAACTACAATTATTTCCATAAGTTCTTGAGGATAGGTTTGATTGAAAAGACTTTCTAAGGCGTCCTTAATAAAACGTCCATTATTATATGTTGGAATAATTACAGAAACAGAATAATACTTCATGCTATTTAGTGTCTGTCCATAAAGTCGTATTTTGTCATTGTCCGGCTTGACCGGACAATCCAGAACCTATTGAAAACACTGGATTCCCCGATCAAGCATGCCCTCTGGATTCCCCGATTAAATCGGGGAATGACAAGGGGGTCGGGAAATGACGGAATATTCAATTTGCAGTTTATACACAGATTCTATTTAATCCATTGTACGATTCTGCACCAAAATTCTTCTCCTCTGCAGATATTTATATATGAAGCGTCATAAATAATTACGCATTCATATGATTACACAGATTAAAAACTCAGATCGCGCTGATAGACTGATCTTTAATCGGTGTAATCATTTCTCAAAATCTGTGTAATCAATAAAACGCAAGTATTTAAGTCGTTTTATATAGATATTATCAACAAGAATGATTTCTCTATCAATTTATTATTCATCAGCCAGAACATTCTGGAGAAATTCTTCATATTTCAGAGCTACCTTATCCCATGTGTAGTCCTTGACGAAATCCCTTCCTCTCTGTCCCATATCTTTACGTTCATTGCTCATCATAAGTTCTTTCATAGACTGAGCAAGCAAGGGAGCATTTCCTGTCTTAAAAGACATTCCTGCTTCATTCTGGATTACGTAATTAAATTCGGGGATATCACTAACAATAACTGCCTTTCCATATGCAATTGCCTCAAGCGTAGAAATAGATTGAACATCATGTCTTGAGGGAAAAACAGCATATAATGCCTTGCTTATGACCTCTGTTTTTTTATCGCCAGAAAGCCAGCCCAAAAGCTCTATGTTTTTTCTCACATCAACAGGCAACGTCATAAGCTCAGCTTTAAATGCCTCTCTGTCCCTTCCATCACCTGCTATAACCAATCCGATATCCGGAAAAGATTTATAAAACTCCTTATAGGCGCTTATAAGAATATCAAGGCCCTTTCCATAGATGTCTATCCTGCCTATATAAAGAATATAATCACCTTCAGAAGGTTGTGTATCCAGTAATTCTGGTGATACGCCATTAGGGATGACCTCGATATTCTTTTTTCTCTTTAATGAAGGCAAGTCAGGTGAGACGCCTGACCTACTAATGCAGGGATACACATTACCGGTAGGACAGGCGTCCCGCCTGTCCAAAGAGATATCTTCGGGTAAAAGTTTTTTAACAGTCGCCGCGCTTATAAAGATAAATTTTTTATAAAACCGGGGTCTTAAGTGTTCCATGGTATAAAGCATTAGAGCATAAACAGGATTGTATTTTTTGAAATATAGAGTGCCCGTATATCCCTGTACTTGAAGGATAATAGGCTTTTTTGTAAAAGCATGTAAAAATGCAGGAATAGCAGGCGAGAACTCTTCAATTATGATATCAAATTCCTCTTCATGTTTTCTCACAAAGTTGATAGATTGATATGCATATGACAGCAGGGTTTTGATCAGGCTTTTGCTCTCGGTTCCAACAAATATATGCTTCAGCCCCTCTATCATTCCATTCTGAGCCCCTGGATATTTTTTACACAAGAGGGTGATGTCATGCCTGCCCTTTAAATACTCATATATCTTATAAGCCCTTTCCGCAACACCGCCAATTCCAAAATAATCACCTTTGCTTTCATAGAGTAAATGGAGAATCCTCATCCCTTTTCCTTTACCACCTTTTCACATGACTTAAGAATATCCTCTGCTGTCCTGTCCCATGAAAATTTTTTTACTTGCTTGAATCCTTTTTCTTTCAATTCATTGCGAAGTCCGTTGTTATTTATAATTTTGAGAATTAACTGGGGCAGGACCCCGCTGTCTAACGGATCAAAATATACACCTGCGTCTCCAACTACCTCAGGGATCGACCCACCGGAGGAACAAACTACAGGCGTACCACATGCCATAGCCTCTAAAGGTGGAATACCAAAGCCCTCTCTCAATGATGGATAAACAAATACATCAGCATAGGAATAAAACAACGGAAGATCTTCAACCGGGACATAATCCATATAGAAAATTCTACCATTACTCACTATGGGTTCTGCTGAGAACTCTTTTCTGCCAACTACAACAAGAGAATGTGGTATTTGATCCTTGATCTTCAAAAAAGCTTCTATAAGGGCCTTCAAGTTTTTGTAAGGGAAAAGGCTGCCAACGAATAGGATGTAATTTCCCTTTAGATCGTATTTTCTTAAAAAATCCTCTTTTAATTCTATGGGCATAGGCCTGAACATACTGTTGTTAAAAGCGAGTGGAACGATGTCGACCATGGTCTCTTTGACCGCCGTCGATCCTATCAGTTCCTTTTTGACGAATTTAGAGGATACCACCACCCGTTTTGCAATATGCCCTATAACCTTTAAAGATAGCTTCAGCCTGGGTGCTGCCAGCCCAAATTCTGATGAGAAGTATATATAATGCAAATCATGGACATGTACTACAAGGGGAACCAGTGGAATGAATGGAAACTCTAAAATTGGACAGTAAAGGACATCTACACGTTTGAGCTTGCACACTACAGGGAGGATTATATTTATATAAAAGAATCTATAAAGACTGTTTGATAATCCTGGTGAACCCCTCATCGCCTTAGATACCTTATAGATACATTCCGATGGTATATCATTATATGCCATGGGAGAAAAGAAGAGCATTTCTTTATTGAGTTTTGATATGATTCGTGATACCTCTTTTGTTAATACACTTGCACCAGTTGGTTTTTCATTGAGAAAGGTGGCATTTATACCGATCTTCATGTCTCCAATGCCTTTTTATAAGTCTGAATGGTTGACAATGCAGCTTTCTCCCACGAGTATTCTTTTACTTTTCGAATACCTTTCTGTACCAGCTCACGTCGTAACGATTCAGAAGAAATCACATTATCCAGTACATCAGCAAGCTCTTCATGATCGCTGGGATTAAATCGCAGTGCTGCGTCTCCTGCTACCTCGGTAAGAGGTGGGATATTAGAGATAATAACAGGAACCTCGCATGCCATTGCCTCAAGCGGCGGCAAGCCAAACCCTTCATAGAGGGAGGGATAGACAAAGACTAGGGCATGATTGTAAAGATAAAGAAGTGTCCCTTCATCAATATAGCCTGTGAATACAACATCTCCTTTAATTCCCACCTTTTCTGGAAATGATATTATATCATCGTAGAGCCAGCCAAGATTTCCAGTAATTATTAATGAGATATCATACTTCTCCTTTATTAGCCTGAATGCCTTCATCAGTGTTCTCAGATTTTTCCTTGGCTCTATGGTTCCAACATATAAGATATAATCTTTTTTTGTAAATCTTTTCACATTCTCAGGCCTGGATACAGGCTCATCCAATCTGTGATAAACAGACGATGGTGCTAAAGGGATAATCTCTATCTTTTCTTCTGGTATTTTCATAAGATCTATCGTCTCATCCTTTACAAACTGTGAATTGACTATTATGCTTTTTGCGGTTAAGACATTCTTTGTTACATTTGTCCTCGCATTTTTTACGAAATCTTCTGGTAAAAACTCAGTGCAATTCATGAACGAGAGGTCGTAAAGGTTGCAAACACTTTTGGTCTTGATCTCGGGCAGCGGATCGAGGCTGGTTTCATGGTATATATCAAAAGAAGATGTATTCCCATCTTTCTCAGAAAGACCGCTGATAAGGGCATCCCCGATGTATCTCACGAAGGAGGGATACCATTTCCCCATAAGATTCCTTAGACGAGAAGATACCTTACTGAGAGAACTCACCAGTGTCCGGGATGTAGTATCAAGGGTTGGAACAACATCTATTCCAGACTTCAGAAGCTCCCTGTAAAGATTAAAGACATAATAACCAACGCCTGTTTTATGAGATAAGACAAATGGTTTGGTATTTAGAAGGACTCGCATGATTAAGTGATCAAGATTTGTTCAGTAAGCCTTTATATCTTATTCCTAAATTTTCTAATATCTGCCTCAACCATTATCCTCACCAGTTCCTCAAACTTTATCTTAGGCTCCCAGCCAAGCTTTTCTTTTGCCTTTGAGTAATCACCCTTCAGAATATCCACCTCAGCAGGTCTGAAAAATTCTCTGGATACCTCCACAAGGATTCTGCCTGTTTTCTTATCTATACCCTTTTCATCAATGACTTTACCTTCCCATATTATATCGAACCCTGCATATTTAAAGGCAAATTCAATGAACTCCCTAATAGAGTGAGTTTCTCCAGTTGCAATGACATAATCATCAGGCTCTGGCTGCTGAAGCATAAGCCACATTGCCTCCACATACTCAGGGGCATAGCCCCAATCTCTTCCGGAATCGAGGTTACCCAACACTATTTTATCCTGAAAGCCATATTTTATCTTCGCTATGCCGCAAGTAACTTTCCTTGTAACAAATTCAAGTCCCCTTAAGGGGGATTCGTGGTTAAAAACGATTCCAGAACAGGTAAACATATTATAGGATTCCCTGTAGTTCACCGTTATCCAGTGTCCAAACAACTTTGAAACACCATAAGGACTTCTTGGATGGAAAGGCGATTTTTCATCCTGTGGTATTGTCTGTATCTTCCCGAACATCTCTGAGGTAGATGCTTGGTAGAATTTTGTATCAGGCTTTTTGGCTCTTAATGCTTCAAGTATCCGGAGAACGCCCATGGCATCTATATCCGCTGTGAGCAGTGGCTGTTCAAATGATGCATGGACAAAACTCTGTGCCGCAAGATTATAAACTTCATCAGGCTTTATTCTCTCGATTTCACGCATTATATTGGTCAGCTCGAGAAGATCCATATATTTAATCTTTATATCTTTTTCGATCCCTAATTCCTTCAGTCTCCAGAAACTTGAATCTCCGCTCCTCCTGTCAGCACCATAGACCTCATAGCCTTTCTCCAGTAGAAACTTTGATAGATAAGCTCCATCTTGTCCTCTGATCCCTGTAATAAGTGCCTTTTTCAAATTAACCTCCGTTATCCCAAAATCTTTTAAGACTATTAATGAGACCACATTATTAAAACATAATTTATAAAAAAGAAAAACCCGGGAGGACGTTGACAGATAGGAAAATTATAGGAATACATTTTAAGATTTCATTTTTTACCTGTTGAGATTAAAATATATGTGTCTTTCGTATTTTAGTTAAAAAGGCTTCTGGATTCCCCGATCAAGCCTGCCCTCGAAGGTTGTAATCGGGGGTCGGGGAATGACACTTTTTATAAGCAGTTTTGTCATTCCCGCGCAGGCGGGAATCCAGTCACTTATTATTTTCAACTTTTTACGAATGAACCAAATAAATTCAGGTGGATTATTTTAAAGGCCCGGGTGCTATAAGAAAAATGGAAGATGTACAATGTCCAATATGTTTGAATAGAAAGGTCTTTATAAAAGAAAACAAAAAGATCCCTTCGGACTTCCGTTTCGAAAACTTTAAAGGATTTTCTATTTTTTCATGTCCAGATTGTCTCTCCGAATTTGCCTGGCCTCGTTACTCAATGAATTATGAAAATGTTAGCGAAGATTTTAAAGTTTATAAAAGCTTTGTCAGTAAGGAAGAGTTTGAGGGTCGAATTCATCATGTTTTGAATTGTACATCTCATTGGAAAGATTCTCCTATCGTTTATCATATTCTGTCTCTACTGAACTTCAGAAGTGATTTTCTGGATTTTGCCGCCGGAAGTGGTTATATGACAGAATTAGCCCGGAGATTAGGTTATAAGGTAAACGCCCTTGAGATCAGTGACAGCTTCAGGAAGTTTATTCAAAAAATGATACCAACTGCAGCCGTTTATACATCTTTAGATGAACTAATAGCACCAGATAAGAAGTTCAAGGTTATAAATGCAATGCATATTATAGAACATATCGCTCACCCCATTGATGTTTTAAGTAATCTTCATTCAATCCTTTCACCACAAGGTATTCTCATTGTTGTTGTTCCAAATCTTGACAGGGTATACTATAGATTTGGAGAAAGGGGCAAAGAGATAGAAGATCAGATAGAGTGGGATGGAGTTGCCGGTGATTTTCCTCCTCATCATCTCACCCGTTTTCGGGCCAAAACCGTGAAAATTGCTTTGCAAAAAAGCGGTTTCAGAAATGTCGCAATAGGATACGCCCTCGTCAATGTCTGGGATTTATTTCACCATGGCCTGGGAGATGAAACATTCAAGTTTAAAGATTACTTCACCGATATCAAAAAGATGAGACTCATATCATCTATTGAGGTGAGATTGAATGAAATATTTTCATATTTAAACTTAGAATATCTTGGAAATTCGTTAATTGCTTTAGCTTCCGATGGGATTGAACAGCCCTTTTTAGAAAATTTGCTCCATCAGGGTAGGGAACAGGTAATGAATACCTATGTCACCAGCATTCAAAAACAATATGAACAGTTTATTCTCGACGAAGGAGAAAAGGATAAATATATAGAGAGCCTGAAGCAAGCACTTGAAAGCAAAGATAGGCTCATTGAGGACAGTCAGAAAAGCCTGGATGAGATGCTCAAAGAAAAACATTCCTATATCAAGAGTCTCGAGGAAGCAACGAGAGAAAAGGATAAATATATAGAAAGTCTGAAGCAAGCACTTGAAAGCAAAGATAGGCTCATTGAGGACAGTCAGAAAAGCCTGGATGAGATGCTCAAAGAAAAACATTCCTATATCAAGAGTCTCGAGGAGACAGTGGTAGAAAAGATAGATATTTTACAGAAACTATATTCTGTCCTTGAAGAAAAAGAGAGGAATATAAACAATCTTCAGGTAGTCCTGGAACAGAAAGAAGATGCGATAAAGAAACTGAGCAAAAAACTCTCCCTTAAAAGATAACCTCATGGATTTCTAATGAATTAAGGATAAAGCCTTTTAATCTCAGGAAATCAAGTATTCTATGCAATGCTTCTTTTGGAGAGATGTTAGAAGTGTCTATAATTAAATCAGGGCATCGCGGGGGCTCGTAAGGGTCATCTACCCCTGTAAACCCCTTGATTTCACCCTTCCTAACTTTTTCGTACATTCCCTTTGTATCCCTCTTTTCACAGACTTCGAGTGAGGTATTAAGATAAACCAGTATAAAACGATCATTTCCTATCATCTCTCTTACATGACTACGAGCAGACTCATAAGGGCTTGCAAGGGCGCAAACAGCTACGTCATTCTGTTTAACAAGTTCTGAGGCAATGGAACCTACGCGGAGAATATTGGTAATACGATCTTCTTTGGTAAAGCCCAGCCCCTTAGAGATATGGGTGCGAACTACATCACCGTCAAGCAGCGTAACCTTATAGTTTAATTCAGTTAATTTTTTTGTTAAAATCTTTGAAAGAGTTGTTTTTCCTGAGCAAGGGAGACCAGTAAACCATACGCAAAACCCATCATACCTCATATCCAAATTCCCTTAATTTGTCACCCATAATGGAATTCATTATCTCTTTTTCTTGCTCAGTAAAAGTCTCCATCCATCCGCCGGGTTTTGCCTTTCTTGCAAATTTTCCAGGACCTTTATGTTCTTTAGGAATATTCTCAAAACTGAACATTTCTATAAGATGATTTAGTTCTATATCAGAAATAGGCGTCTTAATAAATTCATAAATCTTCTTGAGCTCATTAAAAGTATGAAATCTTAAATGTTCATATTTTATTAACAAACGCCGGTTTGGGTCATGATTTTGATAGGCTTTAAAAATTATTCCAATGAGAAACAACCAGTTATAGGAATATAATTTCACCAAATCTTTTCGTCTTTCAGTATTTATAGGTCTATAAAATTTCCTCCAGGTCTCAGCAATCCACGAGTCCTCTCTATGCAAGTCGAAATGTGAGTCTATAAGATCCCTTGGATCTCTTAAAAGAAAAATCATCCTGGAATGCGGCAAAGACTTCATAATGATATCAGATCCACGACTCCCGCCCGGTTCTTTTATTATTACTGCAGCTTTGTTTAAAGAATCCGGGAATTGTGCATAACATCTATTCAATGTCATAGAGCGCAGAAAAGGTAACCACACTTTTTCATACAGGGGAAGGAAAAAATATTGTGTTGAATTTGAGGCATCTTCGAAAATTCTTGAGAAATTTCCTGCATCCTGATTTCCTATAAAAGCACCCAGGTGTAGTCCCAGATAAGGTTCATCCCAGATAATATGTTCCGGATGTGACAGTAACTGCCTGGCAAGCCATGAACTGCCAGACCTTGGAAAACAAAGGATCCAGACCAATCTTTCTTCAAGTCTATCTTCTCCTTTTTTTGTTAGAGGAACAAATTCTTCTATTCTGATACCTTTTTCATCCGTCTTGAGATAATCATCCAGCTCATCATAGGTTTCACCTTCTGATTCTGCATCAGACAGTATAAGTGAATTTACATCTCTCAGTTTAAGAACATTGTCAAATCTGAGAGTTCCTTCAGTATTTACACGATAAGCCAATACGGCGGTTTTTGCATCTTTAGGCGCCTCGGCTATTAAAGTGTATTTTATAGGTTTATTTGCAGAATCACCCAACCACCTTATTCTTCTTATGATTTCTTTCCCATTAGTGTCAAGAAAAATAATTGAGAAATAAGCAGAATACTTCGCCCCTGGAAATACCATTGCCTCGGTGGTTGCCTTATATTTTTTGCCTCCTGATACTCGAATTGCTGCTGAGTTTGTCGCTATACTTTTATCTTTAGGGATCTGAATATCTATCATTGTTCTTTTATTTCTTTACAATTCATTTCCAGTTTTAAAATAGACATATGGCTAAGAAATAACGGATGTCATTGCATTACAATTAAAAAAGAGTAATGCAAAAATTAAACCCAACAATGAAATACTACCGATGGTATTTTATATTGTCCGTCTTCACTTACAAGAAGATAGGTTGATATTTTCTTCAACTTTCTTAAATTTGGCTACTTCCATCATTTTTCTGAGGCATTTTCGATTTGCCCTGTGGAAAGTCCAGTAAGTGCCACCGTAACTACCACGTTTTTCGTCACCAATGAAATACAGAATTGGAAAATCTTCAAATTGAGGAAAGTTATCAAGGTATGCAGTAGTTATTATTGCCATTTCTCTTGTGACACTCTTTAATTTCCTGATTGCTGTAAAAAGATCACTCACGTGCTGTAAAACATGGCTACAGAGGACAATATCAAATTTTCCAAAACTTTCATTGAGATCGAAAAGGTCTTTTGGAATAAACTCTACGTTAGTCCCCATTAACTCATTTACTGCCTGATGAAATGGACCTGTGTTGAAGTCAATTGCAACAACCTTTTCTGCTCCCCTCTTGTATAATTCCGAAGCAAAATAACCATCAGACGTTCCCACATCCAGAATTGTCTTTCCCTGTAAATTGCCTGGTATTTTATAATATTTAAGATCATTAGTGTCCAAAATAGAGATTGCTTCGGCTTTGCCTCGCAATGACAGACGCGGGTTTGTCATTCCGAGCGAAGCGAGGAATCTCGTTTTTGAAAACAAGTAATATCAAGGGCTTAAACATCTATTTTGGACAAGTATGATTTAAGATACTTTTTCATATCATATATTCCATTCAGTACTGTTCCGTCTGGGAAAGTAATTTTATGATATCTTCCACCTCTTACATTAAGTTCTTCAATTAATTTGTGTGCATCCAATTTCATGTAACTGAATTTAATTCTCCTCTCCACAGCAATATTTAAATATCTATACTTCTTGCGTTAAATATACTTTGCCACTATAATAAAAAGCACGAAATGTTGAGAATCGGCATATTTAGTGTCTGTCCATAAATTGTGACTTATATAATCTATATAATCTGTCATTCCCCGACTTGATCGGGGAATCCACCCTTCGGCAGGCTCAGGGTGACAATTGTCATGGTGACTCTTCGGCAGGCTCAGAGTGACAATTGTCATTCTGAGCTTGTCGAAGGATGTCGAACCATGGATTGTCCGGTCAAGCCGGACAATGACAAAATACAACTTTATCGACAGACTCTATTTACATTATAAATGAATTGTAAATAGAAAATGCAAGATTTTTGAGAGACTTTAAAGATGCTATTTCTCAACAGCCTAACATGGATAAAACTTCTATTATTGATGTTAATATTCTTGGGTTTTAGTTCACAAATTTAAAGTTTTTTATGGGGAATGCGATTTGTACCATAGTATCCAAAAACTACCTTAGTTATGCAAGGCTCCTCATTGACTCTTTTCTAAAACATAACGAGGGATACGATACACATGTCCTTCTTGTGGATCGTGTAGATGGATACTTTGACCCCGATAAAGAACATTTCAAGCTTACAACTATTGAAGAGCTCGATATAGAAAATATTCACTCTTTCTGTTTTAAATATAATGTTACCGAACTAAATACTGCTGTAAAACCCTTCTATCTCGATTATCTTTTCAGAAACTATGGTTATGAAAAAATCATATATTTTGATCCCGATATTCTCATAATGAACAACCTTAATGAATTATTCAGGCTTCTCGATAACCATTCAGTGATCCTCACACCCCATATAACCTCTCCCGTTGATGACAGTAAAGGAAGGCATTTCAATGAGGTTCACATACTTTTGGCTGGAACTTACAACCTTGGATTTATTGGCCTTTCACACTATGAAAAGGTCAAGGATTTTCTTGGCTGGTGGAAGAAAAGATTGTATAAATATTGTTTTTCCGCCCCTGAAAAAGGACTTTTTGTTGACCAGAAATGGATTGACCTCCTGCCAGGAATGTTAGAAGATGTTTACATTCTCAGACATCCGGGATATAACATAGCCTACTGGAACCTGCATGAAAGAAAAGTCACTTACACTGACGAAGAATTCCTTGTAAATAATCATCCTGTCTATTTTTTCCACTTCAGCGGCTTTATATTTAATAATATAGGTTGTATCTCAAAATACCAGGACAAATATACGCTGGATGACTTTAAAGACCTGAGGTTGCTCTTTGAGAAGTACAGAGACCTTTTAGTCCAGAAGGACTATCTCTCCGTTAGGGAATGGCCTTATGCTTTTGGTAGTTTTGACAATGGAGTAGAGATAAGCAGCGTAATAAGACAGCTTTACTCGGGGTTGATAGAGCAAGGAAAAAACTATGGCAATCCTTTTATAACTGATGGGCCCGAGAGCTTCTTCAACTGGTTGAACATGCCGGTAGTATCAGGGAAACCAATAACAAATCTTCTCCATTATATCTATTACTTAAGAACCGATTTACAGAAAGCCTTTCCTGATCTCTTTGGAAATAATCTTGGAGAATTCGTTAACTGGGCCATGAATTCTTTGAAAAAAGAATACGATTTTGATGAGAGACTCATCCCCTTGAATTTTGAAGAAACCGATTATCAAAGTATTGTTGAAAAAACAAGAAGTGAATATGCTCTGAGGCGTCTTCATTTTAAAAATTATATAAACAATTATATAAAGGTTTTATTGTGGAATTATGGAATAAAGTATGCAAAGCTTATTAAAAAGATTCCCATACTGAACATTATAGCGTTCAGGATTTATAACAGGTTGGCTTTTGAAAAGTCTTGTATTGCAACTACAAGTAATGCAGATGATGCTCTGAGAAAGATGATAGATACCCCTGTTTTGGAGGGAAAGAGACAAGGTGTTAATATTGCAGGATATTTAGACACAGAGAGTGGTGTCGCTGAGGCTGCAAGGGGAATAATCAAGGCATTTGAAAACTCAGGTATACCCTGGGTCCTGAATAATATAGAACAAGAATTTTACAGAAGAAATGATAAAACCTATACTGAATTTTCCAGCAAAAACCCCTATCCGGTAAATATCGTTCATGTGAATGCAGATCAGGTCCCTTTTGTTGCAAGGTCTTTTGGTGATGATTATTTTAAGGACAGGTATAATATCGGATATTGGTTCTGGGAACTTTCAGAGTTTCCTGAAGAATGGCTTCCTTCTTTTTCTTATTTTAATGAGATATGGGTGGCAAGTGATTTTTGTCTCGATTCAATATCCAGGGTTTCTCCTGTACCCGTGGTAAAAATTCCACCTTCAATTGCAACCAACAATGAAGGTACCTTTGGCAGGGATTACTTTGGCTTGAAACATAGTAGCTTTATCTTCCTTATGATGTTTGATTTCCTCAGCTTGTTTGAGAGAAAGAACCCGATGGCAGTTGTTGATGCCTTTAAAAAGGCATTTTCCAAAGAGGAAGATGCAACCCTCATAATCAAATGTTCAAACTCCTCTTATAACCACCCAATGTTGAAAAATCTGCATGAGATAGTTAAACGATTGAATGTTAAAATTATAGATAGATATCTTGACAAAGATGAATTACACTCTCTCATTAACGCATGTGATTGTTATGTGTCCCTACATCGTTCTGAGGGATTTGGCTTACCACTGGCTGAGGCAATGCTCATGGGCAAGCCTGTTATCGCTACAGGCTACTCTGGCAATATGGAATTTATGAATATCAACAATAGCTTTTTAGTTAAATATTCTCTGATTGAGATTCAAGAAGACATCGGGCCTTATAAAAAGGGGGCTATCTGGGCTGACCCGGATATATCTCATGCCGCTGAATTAATGCGATATGTTACAATGAACAGAGAGGAAACAGAGAAAGTAGCTCAGATAGGCGCAGAAGATATAAAAAAGTATTTTTGCCCTGATGTCATAGCAGGCAATATCCGTCAGAGAATGAAGTATCTCTTCAAAAACATAAAGTAGAGAAAAGCTCTTGACAAAAATAATTTTTACTTAGATAATTTTAACAAAGGGGGTGGTAGGAGGATTAGGTAATGGTAAGGAAGGAGATTTAATTCAATCTCCAAGTAATCTAAAAGGAGGAAAAATACAATGAGAAAATATCTTTTCATGCTATTAGTTTTTTTGTTTTTTATCTTCACCGCTAATCAAGTAGTCTTCAGTCATGATGGTGAAGAGTTTGCAATTTCTTCTGGTGATGCATGGATGGACAATTACACCCTTGTTATCACAGATGCTAAAACCATCAATGAGGCATGGGATGCTGTAGAAGAAATTTCCCGTGCCGGTGGACACATAGGCGTTGTCATCCCGAACCAGGTGATGTTAGGGTGGGTACCGCAGGAAAAGGTAAAAACCTTGGTCGGCAGGTCTAAAATTCGAAATATTTATCAAAAACCCATCTCAGACTCCTCAAGAAAGGCCATTGTCAAGAGACTTTCTGCATCGTCCATAGAATTTGGCAAAATTGACGAAAACGCTAAAGAAAACGCTATACAATTTTTCAATGAGGTTGTGAGTGGTGAGTATAAACTGAAAAAATCTCAGATGCAGACTCAAATGAAAGCTGCTGCAGTCAAACCACATATGCTCCCGGACAGTTTTGAAGCCCCTCCTGTATCCTATCGGAATTATATGAACAATCTATTAGCTAACGGAATAACTGAAGATACCCTCCAAAAGGCAGGGATATATGCTAAACAAACACCTGAAGGAGCTATTTCGCTAAGCCCTGGGAATAGCGACTATATGGTCGGCAGGATCCTCTTTAATGCCATTTTTGTTGAAAGTAATGGAGGGATTGATCCAAACACATACACATGGACAGCAGCAGATAGAACAACCATTCAGAACGAGATTATTGCTGGATTATCGTGGTGGGCTAATACAGCATGGACATATACCACATATCATACACCGATCTCTTTTGCCACGTTATTTCGATACAATGCTAACTGTTTAACAAGCTACGAGCCTATTTCGCATCCAAGCAGTGACGATTACTTATGGATAAACCAGATTATGGCTAATTTTGGATATGGCTCTGGAGATCAGTTCGCGAGGACCACTGCCTTTAATACCGCCCAGAGGACAGCTTATAACACAAACTGGGCTACAGTCTCTTTCATAGGTTATAACCCGTCCCCTGCATCAACTACCTTCACTGACGGATATTTTGCCTATGCATATATAAGAGGGCCATACTCACAGCTTCTGTTCAGAAACAATGGATGGGGTACGTCCAGCTATGATATTGTAAACGCTCATGAGACCGGCCACCTCTATGGAGCTAGCGACGAATATTATCAGGCTGGATATGGCGGATGCACCTCCTGTGCTGCAGCAACAAATAATGTTCTCAATGGAAACTGCGAGTACTGTAATGCAAACTCCATTGATTGTATGATGAAAAGTAATTCCTCTTCCCTCTGCGGATACACACCGGGACAGCTTGGATGGCGCAATATCCAGTCTATGGAATTAAAAACGTACGACACGAGTGGAAACTATAAATATTTCTTTGCCCCGGGTGAGTCTATTCAGTATAAGGTATACTATTGTATTGCGGGTCCGAGGTATGGATCAACAACTCACGCTGTTAGAGTGAGGTTTAGAGCCGACTACTTCAGCGGTGCTCTCGGCAGCTCCTCAAATGTGTCTGACGATACAGGTTGGGCTTCAGCTGGAACCGTAACCCCCCCTACTTCTACCGGTCTATCATGCTATGTCACATGGTGGAATAGAACGGTTCCCGCGGCTACATATGGGACTGGTTCTTTATCTGTTCAACTTGAACTTGCCAACATAGGGAGAGGATCAATCTCTGATAATTTCAAATTTTATGTAGCAGAAGGTGCTGATACTACGGAGCCATCTACGGAGCTATCTCCTGAGACCGCATCTCCTAATGAAGGACCTTCTACAGAACCTATAGAAAAATGAAGTCTAACCAATCATAGGGAGGGGGTTTTCCCCTCCCTATGAAGTATGAATAAATATGAATTTGACCCTTTCTTATTTTATATTTTTCGTGTTGTTCTTCCCTGCTTCTGTTCTTTCAGTTACACCCCTCTACTACCATACCTTTGCAGTTGCCGAGATTGAGGCATCTGTGGAAGAGATATGCATTGTCGGGATTCCTACACTGAAGACTGACGAGTTTATGCGCAAAAAATCACGAGAAGAAAGCACATACGTAATGGAAGCACAAAAAATAAGGTTAAAAGTTAAGCGGGTTATAAAATTTAAAAAGAGGGATGCAACTGTCCCTGCTATTATTGAAGGGAAAACTATAGAAATGACTAATCCTTTCGCAGACCAGAAGACTCCCTTTAAGGTCGGAGACAGGATTAAGGTAAGGGTGAGATTGGTTTTGCCTGAGGAAAAGTATAATCCCGGAGACCCGAGAAAACAGTGGTGGTTTTTCCCAGCAGGCGAGAAAGAGGACACATTCCCGCCCCGTCATCCCTTTGGTGGAATAAAGATAATAGAATAAACCCTGTTATTGCATAAATTTAAAGGAGATTTAGACATATATATTATTGCAACAACAGGGTAAACGTTGCTTCTTATACTTTTGCTCATGTCTTCTGGTATTCATCTGTGACAGTCTACAGGTCACCTTACTTTCGAGGTCTGCCATGATCTATATCTAAAGGTTCTGTATATGTTATAATTTTATACCTGAAGAGCTTAGAACTTATCGTAGTGAGCGAAGTCCGCAGGGTAATACAGGAGGCGTAGGTGGCTATCTTTTCTTATAGGGCAACCACAATGGAAGGCGCAATTATGGAAGGTGTCATCGAGGCAACAGATGAAAAATCAGCCATCGAAAGGCTGAAAAATTCAGGCGTTATCCCTCTAAAGATTGCTGCGCCGGAAGAAGGCATAAGAAAGAAAATCACCTTAAGGTCATCAAAGGGTGACCTCCTGACATTCACTACAGAGCTATCAGCACTTTTAAATGCAGGGTTACCCCTTGATAGAAGCCTCAACATCCTCTCTGAGATATCTGAGAACAAGGAGATGAAGAACGTAATTCAAGCCGTTCTGAAATCCATCAGGGAGGGCACCTCTTTTTCTGAGGCACTACAAAAACATCCAAAGATATTCCCAAAACTCTATGTAAATATGATACGGGCAGGTGAAGCAGGCGGAGTACTTGATGTTGTGCTTGAAAAATTGAATGAATTTCTTGAATCTACAAAGGCATTAAAGGACCATATCGTCTCAGTTATGGTATACCCGATCATTCTGACTATAACTGGCGGAATTTCAATTATTATTCTTCTTACATTTGTGTTACCGAAATTTTCTACAATATTTGCTGAATTAGGAGGCTCGCTTCCTTTGCCCACACAAATTCTGCTTACATTCAGTAACACAATGAAGTCATACTGGTGGATTGTTTTATCAGTGATAATAGCAGGATGGATTATCTTCAGGAACTACGTCAAATCCGATATCGGCAGATACAAATGGGATGCCTTCAAACTGAAGGTGATGGGAGAAGTTATAAAAAAGCTTGAGACGGCAAGATTCTGTAGAACCCTCGGAACACTCCTTAAAAGCGGTGTGCCTCTCCTTCAGGCATTAAACAATGCAAAGGACGTCATAAGCAATCAGGTCATAGTATCCGCCATTGATGCTGTACCAGAAGGGGCAAAAGAAGGTAAAGGGATTGCCATTTCATTATCAAATGCCAATGTCTTTCCACCCCTTGCCCTGTCCATGATCAAGGTCGGAGAAGAGACCGGTCAACTGGATAATATGCTGATAAAGGTCGCATCTACATACGAGAAAAGCTTGAATGTGGCTATAAAAAGATTTGTAAGCCTACTCGAGCCTGCCATGATTCTTATTATGGGTCTGATTATAGGATTTATAGTCATTTCGATGCTTATAGCCATATTCAGCATAACAGAACTGCCATTTTGAACCCCAACGTTGCATAAAACCCTTATACATAAATTGTCATTGCCCGACTTGATCGGGCAATCCAGAATAAAGAACTGGATTCTCCGGTCAAGCCGGAGAATGACGGAGAGGAATTAACTTTTAGTGAACTTTATCTATATAGTATTAATAGGATTCAAATGCACTATTTTCAGGCATTTGCAGATGTACAACATTAAATGTTTTGCAACTGTGGGTAAAAATGCAAAATGTAAAATTTAAAATTAAAAATTTAAAATCTAAAACTAAAAATAATGGTTTCACACTTCTTGAATTGATAATTGTCCTGTTCCTTATTACGCTCATTCTTGGTCTCTCGACAATATTTTTTGCTAACATCCTTCCTTCAAACAGGTTCAATGCAACAATCAGAGATATATCAGCAACCATCAGACACGCCAGAACGCTTACCAGGACTCATGGTGAAACACAGATTATTACAATAGACCTTGACTCAAAGAAATATGGTATAGAAGGTCGCGGTATTAAAGATATCCCATCTGATATTTACATCAAGGTAATAGATCCATTATCAGGAGAGATAGATAGTGGGAAATACCAGCTTGTTTTGCATGCAATCGGCAGTATTGAGGGAGGAACAATTGTACTGTGGAACAACAAGAAGACAGTGAGCATCCAGATGGATCCGGTAGTCGGGTCAGTGGTTATAAAGTAAATGCAAAGAATGAACTACCCAGCAGCAGAGTTGTGAGGTATTGATTACTAAATGTATACAAACGTCATTCCGCACTTGATGCGGAATCCAGATTGTCTTGTTGTACTTCTGGATTCCCCGATCAAGCATGCCCTCTGGATTCCCCGATTAAATCGGGGAATGACAAGGGGGTCGGGGAATGACAGAATATGTGATCTATTTTTTTACCCTGAAGCTGAGCTTGGAGGAATTCTTTGATTAAAATGCAAAATTCAAAATTACAAAAATCTAAAATCTGCATTCTGCATTTTGAAATCTACAATTCCAAGGGTGGTTTTACCCTTCTTGAGGTCCTTGTAGCTACAGCAATATTAGGCATCGCAGTAGCAGTTGTGCTACAGCTCTTCTCAGCCAATCTCGGGGCCATATCTGCATCAGGGGATTACGTATCTGCCGCCACAAAGGCAGGCGCAAAGATGAGGGAGATACTATCTGATGATGAACTCTCAGAGAAATCATTTAGTGAGGTAACAGATGACGGCTACAGGATGGATGTCTCTATAACTGATGCCCTGAAAGAGAGGACAGAGAATCTTCAGGTAAGACTTTTAGAGATAAACTTAACAATCCACTGGGTGAGGGGAACAAAAGAGAGGGCGCTAACCATTAGGACAATGAAGGTTGTGGAGAAAGAGGTATAAAATGACACAAATCCCAGAAATACGAGATTGCCAAGTTTCTCTCGCAATGACAAATCCCCCCGTTCCCCCCTTTACTAAAGGGGGGTTAAGGGGGGATTATGGCTTTACCCTCCTTGAGTTAACCATCTCCATTTCAATAATCGGAATCATCATCCTAATTATCGCTGGTGCTATGAGACTTGGAGCCCGCTCTGTAGCCTCAGGAGAAAAAAAGATAGAGTCCCTTGAAAGAATAAGGACGTCGTTGAATATAATAGATTCCCAGATTCAGTCCGAAATTCCGCTAACCTATTATGATGAAGAGGGCGGGAGGAAGTATTATTTTAAAGGCGATAGAGAATTTATGCAGTTTCCAACAAACTATTCCATCTGGGGCGGAGAGAAGGGGTACGTAATTGTCACATATAAAGTCGAATCCGGAGATTACGGCAAAAAGGCATTATATGCATCTGAAAATATCGTCGGCATAGAGGACGGAAGAGAGACAAAACTCTTAGATGCCTTTGATGGGATATATTTCGAGTATTTCTATAAAGACCCTACAGAGGAGGAAGGGGAGTGGGTAGAGCAATGGACAGATGATGTCAATATTCCTGAAAAGGTAAGACTTCATCTCGTTGAAGGAACAAGAGACCTTTCCATGATTATTCCATTCAGGACAAGAGGATCTCTGGCACAGACATCTCTAGTACCCACCGGTTTATAAGTTCCATGGGGCAATAGAATACAGATAATGTTGAATTCAAAATGTAAAATTTAAAATATGATTACAAATAAAAGTAAACCAGTTTTATGTCTCATAAATAAGTTTACACCATATTCTGTCATTCCTGCGAAAGCAGGAATCCAGAAAAACAAGGACTGGATTCCGCATCAAGTGCGGAATGACATGTATAGAACTGTTAGGGACACAACACTATCACAGAGACTCGGAAAGGCATACGTTGGTACACAATCTCAGGATGGCATTGCCCTCCTGATGGTACTGTGGGTATTGACACTCCTGATGGTTATTGTACTTTCTTTTTCCTTCATGGCAAGGACAGAGACACATTCAACGCTATCCTTTAAAGAGGGAACGGAAAAGAAATTCTTAGCCGAGGCCGGCATAGAAAGAGGAATAACTGAACTCTTCTATAGAAACGTCTATAAAAACCAGACCCTTGTGATGGAGGGAACCGAGGTATGGAGAACAGACGGCACAGTCTATAGTAGCCAACTCGGAGATGGATATTATACTATCAGGATTACGGATGAGTCAGGTAAGGTAGACATAAATACTGTATCTGATGTAGTATTGAAAAATCTCTTGATAAACACAGGTGTTCAGGAAGAAGAGGTTGATATAATTGTGGATTCCATAATGGACTGGAAGGACCCTGATGACCTTCACAGGCTTCACGGGGCTGAGAGTGATTACTATATGTCTCTGCCAAATCCTTATAAGGCAAAGGATGCTAACTTTGATACATTAGAAGAACTTTTGTTGGTTAAGGGAATGACGTCTGAAATTCTTTTTGGTTCCGCCTCAGGCGGAGAGAAAAGAGGCATAATTAATTTTCTCACGATCAATTCGGGGACGAATAAAATTAATATAAATGCAGCACCAAAAGAGGTTTTAATAGCAATTCCAGGTATTACCCCTGAAATTGCTGATGGGATAATAAGCTTCAGACAGGATAAAGAAATAACGAATACGCAGGAAGTCGGGATTTCTCAGGAAAGTATACCATATATCAGCACAGCAGGATCCAGCACATTCACCATTGAGGCTGCTGGTTATAAGGGCAGTGAACCCAGCACCACTGATGTGGAGCAGGGTGAAAAAGGAGGGTATGCTATCAGGGCAACGGTCACCATCACCGGTAACAATTCATACAAGTATGTCTATTACAAGAGCCCGATAAGCATCAATCAACAGCAGTGAATGTAGCCATCAAGAAATTTGCATCCTTTACATCAGCCTCATTAACAAAACTTGACGGCATCCTATGGAAACCTCTATGGAAGATTCTCACCTTCAGCCCTGCAGATGATGCAATCTCACCCAAAAAGGCACTATTAGCTTCTCTCGAAAAAGGCAGGGTGTCTGTAGCATATGGATCGAGATTTTTATCACGAATTAAAATTAAAGGGCTTAGAGAATATTCCTTCGAAGAAGGCAGATACCCGCAGCCAGAGGGTCTCGCTTCTTCCCTGTCTTTAGCTATCAACGACTTTAAAGCTTCAGGGTTAAAGGTATGCCTGAGCATTCCAAAGGCATGGGCTATTATTAAGACTGCAGAGTTTCCTTTAACTGTTAAAGAAAATCTCTCAGACGTTGTCTCATATGAACTGGACAGGTTAACTCCCTTCAGCCCTGAAGATGCACTCTATGACTTCAAGATTTTGAGGGAAACTTCTGAAAAACTTACCATTTTACTCATGGTAGCAAAAGCTGATCTGGTTAAACCATACATTGATGCACTCAGGGAAAAAGACATTGCTGTCAACAGGGTTACCGTGAATCTCTCGGACATTGGTACCTTATGTCGTTATATAGACAACGTGACAGATTTTATTTTCTTCGAGATGAACGGGGATGGATATGAAGGTGCCTTATTTCTTGCTGGCTCGATAACTGACGCCTTTGCAGGCAGCTTTATCACCTCCCCTGTCCCCCCTCTTAAATCCCCCCTTAGCCCCCCTTTTCCAAAGGGGGGTGTGGGGGGATTCGAGGGGGTCGAGAAATCGAAAGTAGACACGCTTGTGACGGAAATCGCCCCATTTATAGCTACTGCTAAAAATCAGGGCAAGAAATCCAAGGTCATAGTCGTTTCAAAGGATAAGATTCACGCTTCGCTGGAAGAACAGTTTAAACAACAGATAAATCTACCTGTCAGGATACTAAATGAGACTGATTTAAAGTTTACACCTTCATGGTCACAGGAAGTAGTCCCTTTTGCCGCCATTGGAGGGGTATTAGAATCATTATGGCCACGGGGACATGGGTTGAATCTGCTTAAAAAAGGGTATCGCGAGATACACAAATATCCCAAGGCATTAACGTTAGTCCTTATACTCTCAATCATAGTCATGTGGGTTTTCTATTTAATTGCGCCACTCAAAGTAGAGGAGAAAAGGCTCCGGGAGATTGACCGTCAGATTATGCTAAGAAAAGAAGACGTCAGGAAGGTCGAAACACTGAAAAAAGAGATAGAAGCACTAAATGACGAGATTTCCACAATAAACAATTTCAAGGAAAACAACCCGATGGCACTGAACATAATCAAGGAACTCACCGCCATCCTCCCCAAGAATACATGGCTAACAAGGGTCAGGATCGCAGAGTCTGCAGTTAATATTGAAGGTTACGCAGCTTCAGCCACAGGGCTTCTGCCAAAGCTTGAGGCATCAAATTATTTCAAAAAGGCTGAGTTTGCCTCTCCAACCTTCAGGGATGCAAGGATGAACGCTGATAGATTTAATATAAAGGTGGAGATAGAGGGTATTAAGAAGGATAAAGGAAAATGAAGATGTCATTGCGAGGAGCGAAGCGACGAAGCAATCTCAAAAGACGAGATTCCTCGCTACGCTCGGAATGACAGTTTAGAAGGATTAAAGAGGTTCTACAGATGAAGACGAATAAGACATTGATAATCACCATCCCTTTAATGGTCATACTGCTTGGACTCATTATGTATAATTATGTTTATTTAAGGATTCGGACTGATATAGCCTCGCTTAAGGAGGAACAGACGATAAAAACAAAGACCCTCGAAAAGTACATCAACCTCATATCAGAAAAACCCCAACTGGAGAAAAAAATTGTCTCATTAAAAGAGGCAAGAAAGGCTGACCAATCAAAACTCATAGAGGGACAGACTCCTTCCCTTGCAGCAGCAACACTTCAGGATATGGTCAAAGAGATCGTAACAGCCAATGGTGGAACAATATCAAGTGAACGGGTAGAGAAACCCGAAGACCTTGACAAATTCAAGATTATAAGTGTGAGTATAGATACCGTCTTGCCCGATTCAAGGGCACTGAGTGATATCCTTTATTCAATAGAGACACGGACTCCTTATCTTACTGTAAAAGAAGTTGATACACGGGTTAGAAACTATAGGGACCCGAGGGAGCTTATGGTAAAATTGGATGTGGCCGCCATAACAGGTGGAAAATGAAAGGAGATCTTAAATGCCCACAGTAGAAGAAAAGGTTGACAGACTGGAGAAGGTTCTTGCTGAATTCATTAGCAGTGTAAGGGAATCCCGGATACACACCGAAGAAGAGCTCCGGGAGTTCAAAAACAGTGTAAAGGAGTCCCAGATGCGTACTGAGGAAGAGCTCCGGGAGTTCAAAAACAGTGTGAGAGAATCCCAGATACACACGGAGGTTGAGATAAAGGCGTTCAAAGACGAAATGAAGGCATTCAAGGATGAGATGAGGCAGATTAACAGAGAGATGAATATTAAATGGGGCGAGATGGCGAGGAAACTCGGAACGATAACCGAAGATCTTGTGGCACCGAGCATACCGAGGATAGTAAAAGAGGAATTTGGTCTTGAGGTAGAGTTTCTCGGTATAAGGATGAAGAAAAGGCTTAAAGATGGCAGGGTAAAAGAGTATGATGCCATTGCAGTGGCAGGTGAATATGTGTTTGTTGATGAGACTAAAAGCACACTGGAAAGTGAGGATGTGAAGGATTTTGTGAAGGACATCCAGATATTCAGAGAGTTCTTTCCTGAATATAAGGAGAATAAAATCATAGGAATACTGGCAAGCCTGTATGTGGACGAAAACGTGATAAGATATGCGGAGAATACAGGTTTTATGGTACTTTCTGTAGGGGATCAGTTGATGGAAGTCAAGAATACCAAAGGCTTCAAGCCAAAAGAATGGTAGAGAACCTATTCCAGAGCAAATTATATAAAAATGCGATTCAAAACAATCATAACAAACATTAATCTACTGAACATAATGTTGATAGCGGTAATCATCGTGCTGGCTAACTATATTATTTTACCTATGTTTAGCATGAGTATTACATATACACTACCTGCCGGGAAGAAAATTATAAGTGATAAAGACGAAAAACCTGCTGAAAGCCATGTTCTATCCTCTTCGGACTATACGATAATAGCAGACGAGAACCTGTTTCACCCGGATAGAAAGATTCCCGTTGAGAAAAAAGCAGAGCAACCTTTACCAAAGCCAGAGTTTGTGCTATACGGGACGTTGATAACAGATGACATAAAACTGGCGTATATCGAAGATCAGAAAGCACCTTACAGCACACAGGGAAGAGGGAGAAGACAAACTGTCCTGAAAATAGGAGATATCATGAGCGGTTTTACAGTTAAAGAGATAGATGCAGATAAGATAGTGATGGCAAGGGGAGAGGAAAGGATAGAGGTAAATTTAATTGACTCTGCAAGCTCGAAGCGTAGAGAGACAGGTGTTGCCCCTAAAGAATCAAGACCGCCGACTGAAAAAGCCATATCTCCCCCTTCCACAAAGCGACCACTTACACCATATAGCACTGAAAGAGACGAAAAGAGGGCACGTAGAGAACAGTTACTTCGTGAGAGATCCGAAAAGGCAAAACAAACTGAAACTACTAAATAACCTATTAAGAGTCTCATAATTGAATGAACATTCTTTTGAAAATCTCCCCTTGCCCCTCTTTGCCAAAGAGGGGGATTATTCCTCCCTTTGGCAAAGGGAGGTTAGGAGGGATTTTATGATAAGTATGTACACATTATTATGAGACATTAATAAAAGCATATATAGTACATGAAGAACAGAAAGTCAAAATCACTGACAACCAAGACTAAGCCACGTCTTTTCTATAACCCGATTATTCATATATTACTGGTTGTAACTTTCAGCCTTATTGCCTATTCCAATACCTTCCATGTGCCTTTTCAGTTTGATGATCTCAGAGAGATATTAGGAAATCATATTGTCAAAAATCTTAAATATTTTATCAATCTCTCAACTCATAGCACGAGGTACATTGGATATTTTACCTTTGCCCTGAACTATGCATTACACGGTACCAATGTTGCTGGTTATCACATATTTAATTTTGCCATTCATATTGCCAATGCCCTCCTTTTGTATTGGCTTATTGTTTTGAGCTTCAGGACCCCGGTTTTGAAAGAGTCATCTCTGAAAGATTCCTCAAAACTAATAGCCCTCTTTTCGGCACTCTTTTTTGCCTGTCACCCTGTCCAGACACAGGCAGTTACTTACATTGTTCAGAGATTAGCATCACTGGCAACACTGTTTTATTTATTCAGTATCATTTCTTACAGTAAAGCAAGATTGTCACTACAAGAGGTGCAGTCAAAGACAAAATCGCTTCTCTGGTTCATATTATCTTTTTGCTCTGCCGTGCTTGCCATGAAGACAAAGGAGATATCTTTCACCCTTCCGGTAGTTATTATTCTCTATGAGTTCGTGTTTTTTAAGGCAAAATTTAAAAGAAGGATATTATACATCTCAACTCTTTTGCTTACTATGCTCATTATTCCGCTAAGCCTTATTGGTATATCTAAACCTTTGGGAGATATAATAGGCGATGTAAGTGAGGTAACAAGGCTCCACACGAACATCTCACGGTGGGATTATCTTTTTACTCAGTTCAGGGTTATTAATACCTATATCCGACTCATCTTCTTGCCGATAAACCAGAACCTTATTTATGATTATCCGATATATCATTCATTCTTCGACCTAAGGGTTTTCTTATCCTTCCTGTTTCTTTTATCGATCTTGATTCTCGGTATTTATCTATTTTACCGTTATAGAAAGACTGCCCCACATACAGCGATTATTTCCTTTGGAATCTTCTGGTTTTTTATAACCCTGTCAGTAGAGTCAAGTATCATACCCATATCTGACGTAATCTATGAGCACAGGATATATCTTCCATCCATCGGTTTTTTTATCGCCTTTGTTACCTTTATCATCGGGATTAGAAACAGATTAAAAACTGTAATGCCAGTGATAGGAAGGACAATCATACCAATGTTAATAGTAATAGCGATTATCCTTTCAGGCAGGACGATACATAGAAACACAATCTGGAAGGATGAGATGACACTCTGGTCAGATGTGGTAAAGAAATCCCCCAATAAGGCTGGGCCTCGTAATAATCTTGGAATTGCTTATGACAAAAAAGGGTTGGTAGATAAAGCGATCGAACAGTACCAGATGGCTTTAAAGTTAAATCCTGGTTTTGCAGAAGCCTATGTTAATCTGGGGATCGCATATGAGTCATTAGGTTCTGTAGATAAAGCTATAGAGCATTTCCAGACTGCTATAGAATTAAAACCTGAATCTGCAAAAGCCCATAACAACCTAGGGATTGCATATAAAAAGACAGGTTTAATAGATAAAGCTATCGAACATTTTCAGATGGCTGTAAAGTTGAACCCCAATAATTCCCTCTTCCTCAATAACCTGGCTAAGGCATACGAGATGAAAAACAAGGCTGATAAATCAAAGCGTAATTCAAAATAGATAGAAGACGTCTTACCAATGTTTTTGACTAAGCATGGTCAGAAGGCTCTCTACTGACAGCGCACGTATTCCTGGCTTCAAAGCAGAAGAAATGGACGCAACTTCTGATAAGCGGTGAATTACAAAACTTTTAACATCATACCGTGAGACTGCCTTTGAAAGCCGTTGCAACGAAATGGCCATCTCCGGTACCACAGTGCGGCTCGCCTTTGCCTCAAGAAGCATTAAACGGCGACCTTTCATGGGAATAATGAAATCAACTTCAAGCCCCTGCTGATCACGAAAATAATAAAGCTCTTTCGACCGCCCTGAATTAATCTGATGTTTTATGATCTCTGAGGCTACAAATCCTTCAAATATAGGTCCGAGAAACGGCGATCTGTTTAACATCTGTTCTGATTCTATACCGAGAAGGTAACAGATGAGACCTGAGTCAATGAAATACAGCTTAGGGGATTTGATAAGCCTCTTGCCGAAATTTTCATAAAATGGCGGAATGAGGGCGATCTGTGAGGTGATTTCGAGTATATTCAGCCATTCAGATACGGTAGGAACAGATACGCCGAGCGGCGCTGCGATATCAGCACGATTCAGAATCTGTCCGCATCGGGTTGCAAGCAAAGAAAGAAATCGGCGAAAAGTCGCAAGACTGCGTATTGAACTGATTGCACGAACATCCCTCTCAAGATACGTCTGTATATATGAACGAAACCATATGGACGCAGCAGATGGACGTAAAAGCACCTCAGGGAAACCACCTTTCAAGAGAGAAACTTTTTTAGTCTCCTGAAGCGAAAAGGGCAGGAGATGAAATATGGCAGCCCTGCCTGCCATAGACTCTGTAACTCCTTTCATCAGGGGTGCTTCCTGCGACCCTGTTAAAAACCATCTCCCTTTTCGATCAGGGGATTTATCAATAGCAGTCCTTACATATGTGAATATTTCCGGCACATTCTGCACCTCGTCCAGTATTGCTGGCGTGCGAATTTCGTTGATAAATGTTCTTGGGTCTGACCTGATACGTGCAATGATGTCAGGGTCTTCAAGCAAATAATGTTCCGCTTTCGGGAATAGTTTCTGAAGAAGCGTAGTTTTTCCTGCCCTCCTTGGGCCCGTTACAATTAATGCAGGAAAATTGCGGGATGCATGTTGCAATTCTGAAGCAATTTTTCTGGGGATATATTTCATATGAGTATTTTAAAGTATAAATTTAAATTTATCAAGATTATTTCTGTAAAAACAAATATTACATATCACTAACTCGCATCATAGTCTCCCATCCGGTAGTAATAGTTCTCAAAAAGAAAAAGCGGGTCTATCTCATTATTCATTATCTTAAAAATATAGGGGATACCTTTTTCCGACGTAAATCCGTTAGCGATAAAGATACGAGAGACTTCTTCTTTCGGATTAACCCATACTTTCATTGCCTTAAGGCCGTATTTAATCGCTATATTCCCAAATAATCTAAAAAGAATCCTTATATCCAGTGTACTGCAGAAGAAGTCCAGAATTGACAGCTCAGATTCACTAACAGAAAACACAGCAAATGCCTTAAGGGTTTTTTTGTATCGCCCTCGCACAATTAATGGGTTATATTGTTTAACTGGATTATCTTTATATCGCCAGAAGATATAATTGCTGTTCTTCTCGATAGAAAGACCCTGATTATCCTTTATCTTTTCACATAGGGCATCAAGCTCACCTCTGTTTATGAAATCCCATCCTTTCTCTACCTTTAATAAAGGATTCAAGGAAGGACTGAATCCTGATACCTTCCTGCTTAAGACCGTAACATAACCGTGTTCCGTGTAACCAAGTTGTTTTGTACCGAGGATAGCATGCCTTTCGGAAGGGAAGCCAAAGGCAAAATCCATTTTATTAGTTTCGTAAAAATACTCACCAGCCCTTACCATCGCCCCTTTTTTAGAAAAAATCCTTGCCCTGTATTTTGGATGTGTCATCACATCACAGGGCTGGAACACATCAAAGGTTTTGCCTCTGAAATAAAATTTCATTCTTAGACCACCATAATGAGCAATAATACTGCCGTTATTTATTGCAACCACGGCGTTACTCCCCCAGGGCGAGCCTTTATACTTCCATGCCCACTCCTCATGGGACAACTCCTTACCAAAACATAGAGCAAATAGGTTTCTTATAGCACCCTCGTCCTCTTCGTTAAATTCTCGTATCTCCATTTAGCTTGCTCTTTTAAAATTAAAAACAAATCAGTAAGGACGCTGCTTAACCCAGCTCCACGACCCACAATCTTTTAAGCGATCGAGATTAAATGCCTTCACAAAATATCTACCTTCGCCAAGGCAATCCCATAAGTCCCCCGGGGTCTCAAAAGAATTCCCTTCAAAAAAAGAGCCTGCGGATGGTATTAAGGAATCCACAGGAGATAGTAAAAGCAATTTCTTCGAGCCATCTTTGAAAGTAAAAACAGCCGGTGAGGTAAGTATGCCTATATCATTGTACATTTTAATCATCTTATTCCTGCTATTTTTACAAAACCTTTGCATCTGGTTAATTATGTAAAGTTGGCCTTTAAAATGCTTCTCTAAATATTTGCTTAATGAGTAGTTGTACTTTTCTTGAGAAGAACGCATATCCTGTTTAGCGCTCTGGCTATAATAATGTATTATATTAGCCTCAGGCACTATATAGAGATAGTATCCTGCCTTTCTGACTCTTAAGCACCAATCAGTGTCTTCAAAATAAAGGGGAAATGTTTCATCGAAGCCACCAATAGTATTAAGAATTCTTTTAGTTGTCATTATACAAGCACCAGATAGAATCTTTTGTTTGGTCGGTTTATCCGATAACCAATATCTTAGTGTTTTTTTTATCCATCCCTTCAGAATTATCTCACTTATAATCTTATAGCCCATCATAAGCTCTGTTTTAAAAATCCAAAAGGGGCTAACAAGTTCGCCTGTAGGAAGGAGGAAGGTCATTTGCTTGTTCCACCATGTTCTTGGTCCAACTGCACCACATTGAGGAAGCTTAGAAACTGCGTTTAACATAATTTTTATGCTGTTAGGCTTATAAATCACATCAGGATTTGTGATTAATACAAAATCACCCCTTGCATTTCTTATCCCTGTATTAACAGCCCTTGCATAGCCTATATTTTCACTGTTTAAGATTATCTTAACATTGTCCCCTTCAAGCTTCAGCAGATTGTTGACGTCTTCCTCCTTTGAGCCACTATCAACTACAAAAAACTCAAAGGGATCATTTCCAATGGTTGAGACTATTGAGGAGAGACATTCTTTCAGGAGAGCCGAGCTATTATGATTGACAGTTATGATGGACAGCATCACCTTTTCCATTCATGGTGCATGTAGCATACCCCCCACTCCTTTTCCCTCGTATCAACTTTAAAAATAGGTGATTCCTTCCTGTCATAAATACATATCCCTGTCTCGTCCAGCAGGAAAATAACAACCTTATATGCGCCGCCTAAGAGTGGAATGTTCTTAAAAGAGATGGTCAGGCTCTCCCGGCCTGGTCCGCGAAAAGGTTTAATGCCTTGCTTATGCATACTATCAGCATAACAACATAGACCATCATTCCTGTCCACCGCAAAGCCCACATGGACAGCCGTATCCTCAAAGACTTCAAAATCCAGAACGACCTCAATATTAGATGAATGCTGCACTGAAGTCTCTACAGGGTGCCCATCCGCCATAAGCCTGATATCTTTCACCTCTGCTACTTTTTTCCCTGCGTTATTACTTAAACCAGATATTTCTGCCTTTTCAATACGTTCCTTTTCCCTTAAGTAATCCTCATATCTTGATATAACCTCCTTTGTATCACCAATGGTCTGCACCTTACCTTCCTTAAGCCACATTACCCTGTCACAGAAGTTCGCCACAGTATAAAGTGAGTGAGAACAGTAAAGCAATGTAATTCCATTCCTCCTTAAATCCCATATTTTGTCGATACACTTCTTTTCGTAAGCGCCATCACCAACTGCAAGGACTTCGTCTATCACTACTATATCTGCATCGACATGAACTGCAAGGGAAAATGCCAGTCTGAGATACATCCCTGTTGAATATGTCTTCACAGGCATATCAAAAAACTCGCCTATGTCTGTAAATTTCTCTATCCTGCCCATTCTCTTACTTATCTCTCCTGGTGAAAGGCCATGCAGTGCAGCATTAAGAAGCACATTTTCTCTTCCGGTAAATTCCGGATTAAATCCCGTCCCGAGTTCGAGTATAGATGAGACCTTTCCATTTACTGTAATTCTCCCTGATGACGGCTCTATAACGCCTGCAGCAAGCTTAAGGAATGTACTCTTACCCGCCCCGTTTTCCCCTACTATACCTAATGCCTCACCTCTGCGTACCGCAATATCTAATGGTCCGAGTGCCCTGAAAACCCTGTGTTTTGTTCCCTTAAGAAATAATTCCTTCAGTCTATCTAAAGGGTGATCATATATGTGGTATTCCTTTAAAAGCCCTTCTGTCTTTACCGCAAAATCCTTCATCAGAAAATACCTCAAATCCCCCCACTCCCCCCTTTTCTAAAGGGGGGTGAGGGGGGATTACAAATTTTCATCATCCTTTGAGTCTCTTTGAGACATGAATGTTTCATTACAGAATATCCTTAAACGCCTCTTTTGTCTTGTTAAAAATGTAATATCCCAGAAGGAACAATACTATTGCAAAAATGGATGGATATATAATTGAAACTGCACTGGGCATTTCGCCACGCACCAACAAATTTCGGTATATCTCCACTATAAAACAAAACGGATTAATATCAAATAGCCATCGCAACTGTTCAGGAATAACGTTTGATGGGTAAACAATGGGTGTTAAAAAGAATATAAGGTTTAAAACCATACCTGTTGCCTGCGTTATATCCCTGAAAAATACCGCTATACTTCCCAGTCCAAAAGAAAGCCCTGATATCAGCAACACCTGAATCATAAATGGCAATATAAAAAAGGGAAGGGTGTAGAGTTTCATGAGGCCCATAAATATGAGCATAACTAAATAAAAAATCATATATATAAGAAAGGTGACCGCAGATGAGATAATCACTGATGCAATACAAACCTCCATCGGAAACTTCACCTTTTTGATTATATGTGCGTTCTCAATAAATGTGGAGATGCCCCTCGATGTCGCCTCTGAAAAAAAGAGCCAGGGGATAAGTCCAGCAAGCAGATAGACTACAAAGGAAGAGGTTCCAGAACTATCTTCAAAACGTACCTTGAGTATCACAGAAAAAAGGAATGTATAGAGAAGTATCTGATAAAGAGGTGTGGCTATAACCCAGAGCGGACCGAATACAGAGGCAGCATACCTTGCCTTTATATCCTTAATAACCATATTCTTAAGTATATATCTACCGCTGTAGATATTCGTTAGTAGTGTTTTCATAGCTATATATTATAACTTATTAAGGGTCTCATAATAATATTGACATCCTTTTAGCTGTCATTCCCCGGCTTGACCGGGGAATCCACCCTTCGACAAGCCTGTCCTGAGCAATGTGTCATCCTTCGACAAGCTCAGGATGACACAAGCCGAAGGGCTCAGGGTAACAATTGTCATGATGACTCTTCGGCAGGCTCAGTGTGACAATTGTCATCTTGAGCTTGTCGAAGGATGTCGAACCATGGATTCCCGCTCCCTGCTTAAGACCTGCAGGGACAGACTTCGCGGCAATGACGCATTTGAGTTAAAATCGGCATTTATGGACAGACACTAATTATGATATAATGACCATAATCTGTAGCCAACACGTCCAATGCTCAACAAGCTGAAAATAACCTATCTTTTTGAGAGTACTACTTTATGGGGTGGTAATAAGGTAGGATTTGAACAAGCAGAGGCATTGTCTGAGATAGGACATGATGTAACCATACTCTCAAAAGATACCGGCCCAACATGGTATAAACTCAGTTTACCGGTCATACAGGTGTCTAACTTTGATTCAACCACAATCCCTGATTCAGACATAATAGTCGGGACATTCTGGACAACGATAAGGGCAGCCCATGAGTCAAAAAAAGGCATATTTGTTCATCTCTGTCAGGGATATGAAGCAGCAAATAAGGAACTACTTCATCTAAAGCACAAGATAGATGAAGTTTATTCATATAATATCCCAAAACTTACCGTATCACCCCATCTAAATAGTTTCCTTAAAGATCGATTTCATGCAGAAACCTATTATATAGGTCATATGCTCAACAGAGATATTTTTTATCCATCAGAACACTATATGAAAGGTTCTTTTTCTTTTAAATCTTTGAAAAAGATTATTCATTCTTTTAAGACTAATCGTGAAGAGAAACAATTTAATCCTTTAAAGATACTCGTTGTTGGGCCTTTTGAGGCAGATGTTAAAAATATAGCTACTACTCTTAAGGGAATTTCACTTGTCGAGAAAAGATTCAAACTTTCTATTAAGCTCATAAGGGTCTCACAATTTCCCCTTACACACGATGAAGAGATAATAAGGAAGCCCGATGTCTACCATTTTCATGTTCCTTATCATAATATGGGTGAAATATACAGAAATGCAGATGTCTTTATATCAATGTCAAAAGAGGCAGAGGGATTCGGCCTCCCTGCCATGGAAGCAATGGGATGCGGGATACCCACAATCTTAAGCAAAATATCGTCCTATACCTCCTTTGATGAAACTCCGGATTATGCATTATTTGTAGAATCATCTGATTATGAGTCATTAGCAGAAAAGATATCTGAGATATCCCAAAACAGATCATTAAGGGAAAAGCTTATTGAACAGGGGTTAACTGTTGCAGATAAATTTACTAAGGAGAAGGTTGTGGATAGACTTAACAATGCATTTGAAACTATATTAAATAAAAATAAACTTTCAAAGATAAAAAAGACATGGAATGATTACCATAACATCCAAAAATCAAAACCCCAAATGTTCTGGTGGGATTCATCTGTAATCATGGAGCACTGCCAGAAGCTTGTTACAGGAGACCCTGAGATGAATATTTATCAGTTCCTTAAAAAGGAGTTTGTAATGAAACCTCTTGAAAAAGGATTGAGCATATGCAGTGGCTCCGGGGAATTCGAAAGGGGTGTGCTTGATAACAATATATGCAGCTCTATCGATGCATATGAGATAGCAGAGGAAAGGGTCAAGGAAGGAATTAGAGTAGCACAAGAGAAAAATTATGCAATAAACTTCTATATAGAAGATGTAAATAGGGCTATCTTTAAAAATAACTATTACGATATATTCTTTTCCTGGGCAGCACTCCATCATATAGAAAATCTTGAGGGTGTTTGCGAAAATGTCAGGAATGCATTAAAAGATGGAGGACTTGTTGTTGTTCAGGAGTTTGTGGGGCCGAACCAATTTCAGTGGACAGATAAACAGATCGAAATAGCAAATCAGGTTTTACATATCCTGCCTGAAAGATTGAGGATAAATCCTAAGACAGGAGAAGTAATAACACATGTTGAAAGGCCAACAATTGAATATATGAACAGCACTGACCCATCTGAGGCGATAAGGGCAAGAGATATAATCCCCATTCTTAACAAGTTCTTCGTCATAAAGACAATCAGATATTTTGGTGGTTCCTTCTATAACATTTTATTCAATGGAATAATAGGGAATTTTAGTCATGATGATGAAAAAGACGTAGCACTAATAAAAATGATCCTCCTTATGGAAGAGATTCTCACGAAAGAAAATATTCTTGATAATGATTATGTGGTTATTATTGCAGAAAAAAGAGGTTAAACCTCGGCAACTATCACAATCTCGGATGACTTTATTTCTTCTTCATTAATTTCAGTCATTCTATTCTTTAAATATGCTATAAATTCAATGCCCAAAGGAGGCACTCCGACACTCTGAAAAGATATCTCCTTTATCTTATATCCTGCCTCTTTAAAAAGTTCGGTAAACGTCTTACGTGTAAAAAACCTTATATGCGTACCTGAGAGTATACTAAATGGCACATAATTCCATTCACCCTTCAACATTTCAAAAATAATGGCCCAGTTACTTATGTTCGGTGTACTCGCTATAAAAAGGCCTTCTTTTCTCAGGTGAGATTTAAGCCCTTTTACCACCTTCCATGGATTGCACAGGTGTTCTAAGAGATCACCACAAACAATGCAGTCGTATGTTCTCAATATCCCTTTATTTAGTATTTCCTCAATATCCCCATGTATGACATTGTCCAACCTATTTTTGGCAATATTAATCAATTCATTATCTGTATCAACACCTGTAACAACACATTTTTGTCTTTTTTTCAGTAATTCACCAAAGAGACCTCTCGCACAACCTACATCAAGTATATTTTTAGCATCTGAAGGCACATGTGCAAGGAGGTCTTCTCTACCACTTTCGTAAACATTTCCATATCTGTGTACGTAAACACCTTTGGCAATACCAATTTTTAATCCTCTATTTTTTATAATCTGGAGCAGATCAATTATATTTAGGTCATCTGGTAAAACATTTAGCAGTTTTTTTCTAAATACAAGACAAAAATCGTCTACCTCATTAACTTCTATTATAGTGTTTTTGAACTCTTTATAGATTTCTCCTGCTGCCCATCTGAATACAGATATTGTCTGGTATAAGAAAGGCGGTGCATGCCTCTGATGCAATACCTTACCCTCATTGCTAACAGGTGCAATGACGGAAAATTCCTTTTGATTTAAAATCATCCTTGACAGAACATTAATGCCCTCATATGTAATAAAGAGAATACCATTGATAAAGACAACAACCTCATAACCTTCATATTTATGTAGATCTTTTATCTTTAATAGATCACCTTCTTCAACTTCAAAGATATTCAGTGTTTTCTCATCTTTATCTCGTAATAGATATTTGCTCACCCTCTGCGCGGTTTCTCCTTCTATGTCTTTAAAACTATCCCCTTTGGTAATAAATACGGCTATCTTATTCATTTTTGAAGTGTTTTCTTCTCCCTTTAAAATACAAAAACAAAATCCATGCAATGAAGGTTGTCATAGAGACAACCATACCCACATAAAGACTCATAGGTCTATAATAAAAAAGGACATCACTCTTTCCACCTTCGATTATAACACCTCTTAGCAGACCAAAGACCTCTATAACTTCTTCCTCCCTTCCGTTAACCATTACCTTCCAGCCAGGGAAATAGAGGTCGCTGATTACAAGGATACCGCCGTTTGACTCTACTTCAAGGGCTATTTTGTCAGGGGCGTATTCTTTAATTATTACAATATCCCCCTCACCCTTATCCTCTCCCCTTGTGGGAGAGGGTAATTCCCCTCTTGAGAGGGGTGGAGGGGTGTGTTTCCCTCCCTTGACGGGAGAGATTAAGGGAGGGTGATAATTTTCATGCTCCTTTGAGAACCTCTGGCTCATAAGGGTTTCTCCTAAAAATAATTCAGGCATCCTGCTTGACATATCGTGTGTGATATCTGATATAATGCCCACCTTCCTGAAGTCAATTCCTTCCTGTAGTTTCTTTATTACTTTACCGAGATCATTCACCGCTTCTGCCTTATGTAATACAAATGCCCTACTCATAACATTCGTGTTCTCATATAGATGGAGACCTTCAAATATCCACATATACTTCAGGGAATCAAGCTCTTTTTGATGAAGTTCCAGAAGTTTATCATAAAGGATCCTTTCTTTTTCAATTCCAGGAGAAGGCCCGAAATCGCCGAGCGCTATTCTTCCTTCACCCCCTCCATCACTCTCTATAGTAATATTAATAACCTTCCCCAGGTAGCGAGAAACGTCAAGCCACTGGTCTTTCCAGCCCTCGCCAGCTTTTATGGCAAAATCCGCTATGCCATTATCTGTTTTAATTCTTATTGTGCTGCTTGTTCCTTCAGGAGCATCTTTCATGGTAAATCCTGCAAATATGAACGGTTCTGTTATCCTGAGTTTTGTTTCGAAGGCAAATCTCGGAGGGAAAAAGATGGAAAATCTTCTCTCATCACCTGATGTAAAGAAACCGTATGTCGCACCTCCTTTAATAGTATGACTGAACATTGAATCAAATAATCGCACCCATCTCAAAGAGGTTATATGGGATTGTATTTCGTCTTCAAGTTTCCAGTTTTTCAACGGCTCATGACTTAAGATATACTTAACACCCGTAAGGTCAATAAAAGGTGATGTTGCAGAGAAGATCGGATTCGGGTTATTGGTTTGCGGCACGCTAAAACTCACAAGGTTCTCAAAAAAGGTATAATAATCTCCGGGAAGTAATACGCTTATTGATCTTATATCATATAATCCCACAGCATTACTCACCAGCGGAGGCACGGAATTCCCGCTCCCTATGATCCTGTATGGTTCTTTATTTTTTATCATACGAAGATAGGGAGGCTCTTTGTATGGATCAGACCTGTCAGGATGGCCCTTAGGCATATACAGAAAGAGTTCGATAAGAAGCAAGGAAAAAAGCACAATACCGAATGTTTTTCCTTTTTTTGAAAAATAAAAGGTCAATCCCGCAATAATTAATCCGGAAACAGAAAAAAAGAGCACCATTGCCAGATAGCTTTTCATTTGCGAAGGACATTTTATATACAGAAAATAAAAATAGCAGAGGATAATTAATGAGACAGCGACTGTAGAAAGATAAAACTTTTTCTTCTGTGTTTCTTTTGATAAAAGGCTATCAAATGCACAGGCAGATATTACAGAAAAAGAGAAGTACACCATGGCATTGTATTTCAAAAATTCTATGCTTCTCAGAACAGGCAATTTAGAAATAGCGTATGATGGTAAAATTCCGTAAACTACTGAAAGAACAAAGAATGAAAAGAGGAAGAATGGAAAGATCTTCAGCAATGTTTTTCGGTTAAGAAGAGCATAGATGGATAGTAATAGTATGATAATAGAAGCATGAGGCATGATTATATTCGGTTCCCACTTCAACCAGGAGGTATAGAAATAATTTTTTAATCCTAAAAACATCGGTTGAAAAAGAGAAACAGATGAGATGAAAGGAACTGCATGGCTTGAAGCCCCTGTTCTTATAGCCTTTGCAAGGGGGGAGGCATGTAAGTAGAGTTCAATAAAGGGGAGAAGGGCTATAGACGCCATTAATGCGCCAGAGATTGTTCCAATGACTACCTTCCCTCCCTCCCTGAACATTGCGAAAATAACCCCTCTGCTTAACCCTCTTTTGCCAAGGGCGATGAATTTATCCTCCCCTTCATAACTCCCCCCTCCCCTTCTTAGCTTAAGAGGAGGAGTCAGAGGGGGCATTACCATGCCCTTCCACAGGGCATGGAGAAAGAGAAGTGCGAGGCCCATGATTACGTCAGGTATTTTCCCTGAAACGAACGCAAAGCAGAGGAACAACGACATGAAGAAAGGACTCTCTAAACCTTTTTTATTGCCCCACCTCTCATAGAAATAAAAAACAGCAGGCAAATACATGATTGTGCTCAGGGGATGAAGATTTATCCACCATATTGAATATCCTGAAAGCATAAAAAAAGAAGATCCAAGAAGGCAAGCTGTATTTGATAGTTTCATCTCTCTTAAAAAGAGATGGGTAAAGATCCCCATTACAAAGAGCCTTAAGAGGAAAAAGATGTCCTGAAAAAATGGATGGGGAAAGAGATTCAGGAAAAGCTTCAGGGGATTAAAAATCTCATTATTGAGATTTCCTACGAATGGTATTCCTATGCCTTCATAAGGGTTCCAGATCGGGACAGTCCCTTCATTCAGAATTCTCTTTATAATGTAAGGATTTGGCTCATTGACCCATGCATTTCCTCCTATATCAAAAGAAAAGGGAATTTCGGTCTTATATCCTGAAAACTCATATGGCCCCTCTATAGTCGTACCAGGCAGAAATGAAGCAGTGGAAAGGGTTTTCCCGAGGAAAAGGATGTCATAAAAGAATATGATAAGTAAGAGTGGCAAGAGAAAGATTCGGATACAATTCTCGCTCATGGTTATCTTACTTAAAGGGGAGACAAAAACCGTTCCCCTTTAAGTAAGAAAGGATTTCTATCTTTGTATCCTTGTTTGAGTAAAGCGCAAGTTATTATTCTCGTCGCTTTCCATAACTTGATCATTCACATCAGCTTTAACAAGGAAATAAAGATATGAATGGATTGGGGCTCCATCGACTGTAACTCTAATGGAATTACATTCAGTCTGTCCTTCACCTAATAAGGAAATTTCCCAATCAAACAAGAATATATCTCCAGTATTTCCAAATGTTCTATCTGGGGATAAATAACCTCTTACAGTAAATGAACCAGCAGGTGTAGTGCCTTGATTCTTGACGCACACGTTCATATAAAATGGGAGATTATTACTAATAGCAGAGGGTGCGTCAAGCGATACAATAACAAGGTCTGGTTGACCATCAACCACACCCACACCATGGCCTGAGAGAGCTACATTAACATTATCATCATTTGAAGGAATTGTGAGGGTTCCAGCATAATTATAATCAGCAGTGGGTAAAAACGCCACTATAACAGTACAACTGGCATCTTGAGCTAACACCTGACCATTATTAGCACATGTCCCACCCGACCTGCTAAATGCTGTTCCTGAGGTATTTGTAACATTTATTGTGCCGAGTGTGAGATTTGCTGACCCCTGGTTTTCAACTGTAACTGTTTGAGTATATGTACTGCCAGTATTCTTATCTCCAAAATTAACTGCGAGGGGTGTTACTGATATCCTCGGCCCGGAGCTGATGTTATATGATCGAAGCTGTAAACCTGTGGCATCTGTATATAAGATATAAGTTGTACCGCTTATATCATCAAAGGATAGGCTTACATCTTGGTTTGTGGCATTATTAGCAACTGTTTGAGGATTCGATGTTAATCCTGTAATATTAGCTAAAGGGATAAGGTTATTGCTTGTATCCCTCAGCTCTATTTTTACTGTAGCGCCTTCTACGTATGCCCTTATGATCCAGTTTTCCGCATTATCAAAAACGCTGTCCTGCTGAGCCAATGCTATGGTAGCAAGACCTACTATTGCTACCATAAAAACGCTAAATAAAACATAAAACTTTTTCATCTAAACCTCCTTTCAATTTATATTTAAATATATACCACACATCATAAAGCTTTACCGTGATTCATATCACAACTTTATTTAAATCTAAATGGGGTATCTCCTTGACTCAGGTATACACAAAATATAGCATATCTGAGCACGAAATTAAGATATGAAAAACACAATATATGGTAGTTACCTGAACAAAAGGGATACCCCCTTAAATCTATATTCATAATATTTTATTTATTACAAATTATTATAAACCTTTAATTTATTTTGTCAATAAATTTTTTACAGAAATTTATGGGGTTATCACTAAGATTCTCATCTAAAACTTTAGAAAATAATATTAAGAAAGGACTCCTGTCAATTCCTATCAGTGAGTCTTTTGCAAAAGTCATAAAAGAGCAAAAGTGTTATCTATCAGGAAGGATATGCCACCATTTTCCATCTTTATAGACCCATTGATCCTTAATAACTTGCTGAAGTGGCTTAGGTACATTAGGTAAAACAAAACTAAACTCTACATCTACCATACCGTTATTCCCATTGATATTTATATCCTTAATCTTACTCGATCTTATATCTATCCTCTTCATTGCTCTAGCCTTAGCGCGGTAAGTCTCAAATGGTAGCAATTTTTCTTTGTCTTCTAATTTATATGTTTCTTCATATTTATCCTCCATTCTCATACTCCAGTACTGTTCTGCAATAACTTTCAATGATTCTTTTGGATCTTTTCCCTTCTTTTGAATAGACGCGCAACCATGAAGGAGGAGCAAAAAAACTATAAGAGTTATTGTAATCCACAACGAAATGATAATTTTTTTGTAGAGAATACCCATTTTCTAAACCTTTCCCTTTGATATATTTCTCTCCTGAAACCTTTTCTTAAACTGTCATATTGAATTTATTTCAGCATCTCTTATGCCTTGAAACAAGTTCGGGGTGACATTTTCATCCCTTTTTGAGTTTATAACCCATTAATTGCTTCATTTTAAAATATATGCTTTTATCCCTTTATTTGTTTCGGACTTTTCACTTCCAAGGTTATATACAATAAGCAAAGAGCCATCCCTGTTTTTAGCAACTCTAAGATCATGGGCACCTATTGTATTCGAAGGTGTTAAAGGGTAATATCCAAGTTCAATCCACCTTTTATCACTGTATTTATATATGCTGATCCGTTGTTGTAAAAGTACAAATAATTCATTTTTCCCGTCTCCATCCATATCTGCAACATCAAAGACAATAGGGTTTTTCGCCAACTCTAATCCACTGGATATATCTATAAAACCTTCGGTTGTCCATTTAAATACAGATAATTTAACTTCTGCATCTGAACCGATTCCTGAAAGCTTTAAGAACACTTCATCTTCCATGTCACCATCTACATCTCCTAACTTTGTAAAAAAAGGTAACATATCACCAATGAACTCATTATCATATTTATTGAAATTGCCTCTTCCGTCTCCAAACCAGATGAGTTTTTTCCCCTCTTTTTTTCCTATTAAGGAAGCTACTATTATGTCTTTATTATTATCTCCATTTATGTCTCCAACAGCCATTGAATCACCAAACAAGTCTGCACTTTCATTAACGGTTTTCACATCCCAATTGTTACCATTCTTATTTATACCTATAAGGATACCTATTGGTTTGTAATCCCTTGCAATAAATCCTTCTGAAAAGGCAATAATATCAGGCCATCCATCGTTATTGATATCAGAGATCTCCACAATCCGCGAATGGAAGGAATCCTTCACCGGAAAAAGCTTTTCAACAAAGCCATTGCCCTTATCATTCTGTAAAACAATGACCCTACCCATATGGACTGCGAGAACAATATCAATAAAACCATCCTTGTTCAAATCACTGGTCGTTATACCGCCATAGCCATAATCTTTTAATTCAGGAAATTTAAAGCTACCTTTTCTCCATTTTCTATCGTTATTGTCCCATAAGAATATATAAGGGATTTTTTCTCCCTTACCAGCCTTTCTCGGTGGAGGTGCAATAATATCTAAAAACCCATCGTTATTCAGATCAATAAGTGATATGTTTTGCCTCCATAGTCCGTCCCGAGGTAATCCCTCTGACACATCGGCAATGGGAAGCATGCTCGTTTTCTCGATAGTCCTGTGTTTGTCAGTCGCACAACTCAAAATAAACAATATAGAAAAAAGTATCACAGATGCAACCAGTCCCTTCAACACTAATCTCCTCTGCAATCTTTCATTTTATACAAAAAAGAGGGATGGGATTTTCCACCCATCCCTCTTTCCTTTATTTTACCCAATTATGTCTTAGTCAGAGTACCAATAACAATAGTCAGCAGTATCACCTGTAACGTAGTCGAGGTAGAGGCCAAGACCAAGACTTGTATCATAAAGCAGTACATCAAACAAATCGCAATATTCCCTGTGCATCTCGTGTATCACATCCCAGCTCAGGGACGGTGCGTCTATATCGCTCTCTACCCTCTGATATGCCCAAGCATACATGGAATAGAAGCCGTTAACAGTGTCAGGAATTAAATTATCAATGTCGACCGATCCGTATATCCACGTCGGGACACCATAATATGTTCCGTATTCTTCTACGTAGCACCTGCCAAAACCACCCTTTGGAAAATCAGTATGTAAGGCCGGGGGAAGATAGTGAGTTACGTTAATTATGTTGAGCTCATGAGGAATTGGAACCGGAATAGAGATGCAATCTTCTTCCTCATTGCAGAAATAACAACCAAGATATCTCTTTAAGTTCCAGAAAACAGGGTCTACATATGCATACTCATTTCTTCCTGCCAATACTATCCACCAATTCCATGTCTCTGTCTTGTCATTCAGCAGGAAATACCTTGGGTAGAAAGAAGATGCCGTAACTGGGGCATAATCGTAATCTTCTCCCATCTCCCAACCAAGGCCATATTCGGATGTGATACCATTAAATCCTGATGCGAAACCTTTAGGAAGATCTACGAGGTATACCCAGGGTACAAAACGCTGTTCAACTGATTCAGTATCGGGGACATCCTGTCCAGTAAATTGAACATAACCTGCATAATAATCCCTGGTTATGCTACCTCCCTCGATGCTTTCGGTAATTAATGCTTTCTGTGAGTCACTCATTAGCGCGACTAAAGACTGACAGTCATCTACATATACATCATACTTTGTCCAACATACCTTAGCATCATAAACCCATACAGAATGTTTATTGTAGACGTCAAGATAAGCACAAACCACATCTTCAGAATCAGGGAAGTGATCTCCGTCACTCTTTTCAGCAACTGCCCAGAGGGTATTCATGGTATTACCAGCATCCTTTCCACACATAAAGGGGAACATGAAGTCTTCGCCGGGGACAGCATCATTGACACCCAAAACAGCATAGGCTGTCCCGATGCCAAAGAGAAAAACACTTAGCATTGCTATAACAGTTAATAAACTCTTTTTCTTCACCTTCGAACCTCCTTCTTATTAAGGATTAGAAACTTCACATTCTTAGCCAAGGGCTAAGACCAACAAAATTTAAAAACATACCTTAAAATATGCCTTTACTTATCACCCCCTTCACTTCTGCAGTATCCCTGCAATCTTGGATACTATCAATGATAGCGTATAACTGTGATTTAACTCCTCCTCACAATGAACATCTGTCTCGCATAAATTGTAAATAAAGGATTTGCCTTTGTCAAGCTTTTTTTGAGATAATTTTTTCTTATCATTATTATAGTTATGAAGTATAATCATGTCATCCTTTATCTGTCAAGTAATTTCTGGAAGAGCAATAAGAAAATATAAGCAAAAACTGAGCCAGACAGATTCTCTATCGGAATGCTTGGTTTTAAGGGATATGTAATACTGTATCTGTGGAGTTTATTGTTCACATCGTGTATTTTTTACAACATCCCTTTAAGGTTCTTTCAAAAAAATCGCTTCGTTCCATCAATAAATGCCTCTGCCCTTTTTATGGCATCCGATGAATCCTCAGGACTAAAGGGAGTCTCCGGATAATAATCTGCCTCTTCCCTTAACTTCATGAGCCTTCCTATAATCTTACCCATATCAACTTCCGTCTCTTTTGTCTTTACATAATAAAGGCTGAACATCCTCTCAACACCTTCATGGCTTTTTGGAACCACGCCTTTAAGAAGCAGGAGGGCCTTTGCAGCATGATAAACTGAATAATAAGCAGAGGCCACACTCTTATAATAAAAACCGCTCTCATGCAAAACCTTTGCTGCCTTGAGTTCATCCATCGCCCGCTGAAATTCATCCTGTGCAAGGAGCCTGCCTTCTTCCCTGCTTATTCTATCGACCATATAACAATACCCTCTTTTCTAACCTTCATGAGAAAGGTGTTTACTTTATCCCTGAAATCCCTTTCGCTAACAAAAATGGCTGAAATCACAACATCGTGAGATAGCTCATAATTGTATATAATATCATTCATCTGCATCTTTATTGACCTTGAGACATCACCCTCAACAATAAAGAGTAAATCTACATCAGAATCCTCGATAAAATCGCCCCTTGCCTTTGAGCCATAAAGTATAATCCTTTTTATAAAAGGATATTTAGATACAAGTTCATCGATAATGCCCTTGAGGGCACACTGCTCATTATAGTTAAGTGGAATCTGTTCAGCTATAAAACTCATTGTCAAAGGATACCCTGATAGAGGTATATCAGTCAACAAAAACTATAAATACTATAAATGCTCAGAGGTTTGCCTGCTGATAGCTCAGCCACTTTGCAATATCCTTCTCGTTCAAAGGTTTATCTAAACACCAGAATGCTTCAACATATCGTGGTCCATTCACAGTCAATGACCTGATTGAATTTAATGCAGTGATATGTTTGAGATAATCCTTGAGTTTAAGTTGTGATTTGTATTTCTTTATTGCTCGTTTTTTTTTGTTATACACCGGCGTGATGTCAATAAGTATATTCGGCCGCAAAGGCGTTGTTATTTCATAAAATACAAGCCTTATCGGCATCACCCTTTCCCTAACCCTCCCCCTCTGCATAATTATCCTCTGTAATTCCATTGATAGTGCTGCTGTTGTCCTGTGGTCAGGATTAAGCTCAATCATTGATGGGCTGTAAATTGTATCAGACATATATGATTTGACGATTTTTAGAAGCCCTTCAAGGGCATTCTCATAATATGCATCAAGCTCCCTGTCAGGAAATCTAAGAAACTCATAATCAGAGACTCCCAATATCCTGAGTGCCTTTACAGCCTCTTTCTCTCTCAGCAGGGCATACACTGTAATATGAGATTCATTTAGTAATCCCCCCTCACCCCCCTTTAGTAAAGGGGGGATGGGGGGATTTTCATTATAAGTAATTCTTGACAATTTATTAGAAGGATCTGCCTTATCTCCGCTTGTAAGAAAAACAACCTTGACATGTTTCTTTGATTTCAGAAGAAGCCTGATGGTTCCTCCGCATCCAAGGGTTTCATCATCAGGATGAGGGGAAAGCACAAGAACCTTTTCGCCGGGAGGATGAGAGATGTGATAAGGGATAAGGTCTGTTTCCAATAACATTGGTTAGCAATGTTTAAAACTCATACTTCAGTAGCTCGGGAATGGCTTTATATGATTCGTCTTCAAGGCGATAACCTACCGTGTGGGAAAGTCCCCTTACCCGAACCTTAAGCACGCCACCACCTTAACTGTCTTTATCGAGAATCTTTTGAACCTGCATCTTTACCGCTTTTTTCTTTCTGGCTTTTCTCCTTTATAAACTTGTTTATATCTTTATCTTTAGTAGCACCTTTATACTTATCAACGTAATCTGTCGTTACTTTCCCGGCCTCCTCAATGTTTCTAATAACATGGGGCGTGAGAAGGATTATGAGCTCTGTTCTTGTAGTCTTGTCTGTTGTATTACCAAAGAGATTCCCTATAATAGGGATATCACTCAGAAAGGGTATGCCGTCCTTTGACTTCGAAACATTTTCCTGTATGAGTCCGCCAATGACGATCGTCTCGCCATTTTGTGCAACAAGATTCGTGTTAGCCTCCGTCTTGTTTATGGATATTTCCGCCTGTCCGCCAACTGTAATCGTGTCTCCAAGAGAGGAGATTTCCTGGGTTATCTCGAGCGAAACCAACCCGCTGTCATTCACCTGCGGTTTTACCTTAAGTATGATTCCTATGTCCTTATACTGGATTGTAGAGGTGACAGGGACAGAAGTCGTTTCGGTAGTTGTGGTGGTAGAGGTTAGGGTAGTCGTGGTAGAGGTTGCGATTGGAACCTGACTGCCGACCTGAATCCTGGCTTCCCGGTTATCGGATACGAGGATATGAGGCGCTGCCAGAACCTTTGCCTTTGACTTTTCTGCGAGCGCCGTGATCATCGCACGCAACTCATCTCCAGATGTCCCGATATATGTGAAGCCCTTAGACGGTGTCACAATAGAACCTTCCTCATTCACACCCAATCCGGGGTTGATATCTATGGTGCCGCCGTTTATCCCCCACATCTTCAAATTAACGTTTTTTATCGCCCACCTTATCCCAAAACTCAGATTGTCTGTCAGGTCCACTCGGGCGATAAGCCCTTCTATCACCACCTGTCGTGGCATAATATCAATCTTCTTTATCGTCTCCTCGATAAAATCATAATCTGAAGGGGTTGCAAGGATTATTAATGAGTTAGTTATTTCGTCAGCAAAAACCTTCGTTTCTGGAGATACCAAAAAACCTGTCCCTGCAGCAACCGCTGCAGCGCCGATCTTAGCCGTAGTTGTAGTGGTAGTGGTCTTTACCGTCTCAGTCTTTGTTGCAGGGGTAGAAGTCGATACAGATCCACTTCCTGAAAATATTGATTGCAGCAGTGAGGCAATGTGGCTTGCCTTGCTATTCTGTAAGGGATAAACATATATCTTCGGTCTTGCCACTGAAAACATGTTATCAAATACCTCAATCCACTTCCTTATATATTCCAGTTGCTCCTTTGAGGATGCAACAACAATAAGTGCATTCAGGCGATATATGGGCAGTATCCGGGCCGTCCCACCCTGTAAGTGCAGTCCGAGGGCATTTTCGATGTCCGCCATGGAGTCCTTCAGATTCAGATTCTTAAATGTAAATAGTTCTATGGCAACCTTCTCGGGCTCCTTCCCTACCTGAGAATAAACAAGCTCTTTTGAGACATCTTGAAGGGGAAGTATCCTGTAAAGCCCTTTCTCTTCAACGAAACCCACGCCGTTTAACCGCAATATAACCTCCATCACGGAAAGGACTTCTTCCCTCGGAATAGGTGAAACAGTTCTAAAATTCACCCTCCCCTTAACCCTTGGATCAATGATATAATTAACCCTGAGGACATCACCGAAGACTGTCTGGGCAACCTCAAACATATCTGCATCATCAAAAAAGAAGCTCACTGTCCCCTGTGCTGCATATGGCTTGGGAGCCCTTCGTGGAACAACCTTTTCCTCTTCGGGTTTAACAGGCTCTGCCCCACTTACCTCGGGCCGTTGAGGCTCAATTTCGGGCTTCTTAATCTCCTCTGGTTTTGTTTCGGGGGGTTTTGTTTCAGGGGGTTCTGGTTTCTCAGGCTCGGCCTGCTTAACCTCAGAGGGTTTTTCTATCTCTTGTGAGAGGGCAGAAGGAGTGATATAAAATGATATAATTAAAGTAAATAATATAAAAAAAGATACCTTGACCAAATAAATTCCATTTATCAGATTCCTGCATAACATTTTATATTATGTAACAATAATTTATTCTCAAAGTATTGTCAAGGAACTTATCTACTATTTTGTGATTCAGACACTGTGATAGGGAAACAGATCAGGAGGTGGCCTTTCTCTACTATTTTTTAGACTTAGGTGACAGGCATATGATTTTGGCTGCTTTCCTTAAGCGCACGTGTCAAATCTGCCTAA